>JAZRGW010000011.1:0-103121 GCA_045644425.1 Victivallaceae bacterium
AAGCAAGCAAGCAAGCAAGCAAGCAAGCAAGCAAGCAAGCAAGCAAGCAAGCAAGCAAGCAAGCAAGCAAGCAAGCAAGCAAGCAAGCAAGCAAGCAAGCAAGCAAGCAAGCAAGCAAGCAAGCAAGCCTTTATTTATAAATAAAGGCTTGCTTCTACCCGACCGAAGTCTTTTCGGTCGCAAATTCCACTTTTTTTCTGATTCTCAAGGCATAGAATTTTTGTGCCTTGAAAACTTTATCGATCCCGTTTTTTACAGCTGCGATAATCCCCAAATGGATTATCGCGGCTGTTTTGTATTTTTAAACACCCCGCATAAACAAATAAATAGAAAAGTAAAATGATGAAAGAATTTATTATCGGCACGTACTATCGATTTGAACATCTCATAAAATATTGTCTTATAGGATGCACTGGAGCCGGTATAGATTTTCTTGTGTATACATTACTGGTAACTCAAAGCAATATTCATTACCAATACATTAACATTTTTTCTACATCACTGGGCATTATAAATAATTACTTTCTTAACTCATTTTTCAATTTCAAGGTAAAAGATCACTCTCTGCTGCGTTTGTTCAGTTTTTATGTGGTTGGATCACTGGGAATTGCCGTGACAGCAGGAATTCTTTTTGTTTTTATAGAATTGCTGCATTTAAATCCTGTTTTTTCCAAAATAGTCACAATTTTTGTAGTAACGGTGTTTCAGTTTTTACTTAACAAGTTTATTACATTCAAAAGCAATAAAAAAAACAACGGAGGCAAATTATGTCAAATTCAGAAAAATTAGCCATTGTTATACCTGTATACAATGAAGAGGGTGCGATTGCGGCTGTTTTGTCGAAATGGGTTTGCAAACTTGACAGCATGAAAATAGCTTATTCTATAAACGCATATAATGACGGTTCCAAGGATCATACTGCAGAAATTTTGGAAAAATGTGCATCTGAATTTTTAGGAAAAATAAACGTTTGCAATAAACCGAATTCCGGTCATGGCCCCACAATATTAAAAGGTTACAACGATGCGGCAAATGCCGGATACTCTTGGGTATTTCAAATTGACTCTGATGATGAAATGGGGCCGGAAAGTTTTGACAAGCTTTGGGATCAGCGTAAAAATCATGATTTTCTGGTGGGCATAAGAGACGGCAGAAAACAATTACTTCCGCGTAAAGTGATCAGCTTTGTTTCCAGATTATGTGTACGTATTTTTTATGGCAAAAGCGTTTGGGATGTCAACACCCCGTACCGTTTGATGCGTGTTTCAGCATTTGCCGACATCTTTAAAAATATTCCGGCGGATACTTTCGCTCCAAATGTCATAATTTCAGGAATGGCTGCCAGAAAGAAAATGCGTTGTTTTGAGATCCCTGTCCCGCAACGTGACCGACAAACAGGAGAAGTATCCATAAAAAAATGGAACCTGCTTAAAGCGGCAGTGAAATCTTTCAAACAAACGATACTTTTTTCCTTTTCCAGAGGTGAGAAATGAATTCGATAAATTTTGCAAAACTACTTGACAACATAAAAAACTTCAGAGGTGAGAATTTTTTTTTAAGTGATGACAATAATCACAAAAAATGGAGATCGATATTATATTTCTGCGGAATGTCGCTTATATTTTTATACTATTTGCCACAATTTATCAATATTAATGAAACAGAATTCAGAATACACGACTATATCGAACAAGATTTTGTAAATATCCATCTTAATGCAAAATATTTCTATTCTCCAAGCACTTTGGAAATAGGAGAGTTATTCGGGGGAACATTTCGCGGCAGCATCCAACATCATGGAATATTTTATGTCCTTTTGTACAAAATGATTCAAGGAGCTGCATTTCTTGTTATCGCCAAATTAATAGTGTCTATTTTTGGCTTTAGCGGCATATATTTGTTATTTGACAGATTATATAGCTTCAATAAAACAATCTGTTTTTATGTCATCGCTGCTTTATCCGCTTTTTTGTATTCTATAACGCCTCAATTACTGCATGGGGTAACAGCGTTTGCGTTGCCATGGATTTTTGTCATTGTTTACGATATCTTTACCAGCGGCAAAGCCAAATGGCTGTATTGTGTTACATTTTTTATAAGTATTTTCAGTTCTCTAATATATTCGGGGTTCATTTTTTGCGGGATTTTGTTCTTTTTGTTCATACTATTTGTGGTTAAGCGTGAATATAATAAAGCAATTAAATCTTTTATCCACGGCAGCATTTTGCTGGTCGGGTATATCATTACATTTTTATACACATTCCTCTCAATAAAAGAAATCAGTTACAGAAGCGACTGGGATTTGTGTTTTTTTTCCTGCGATTTCTTAAGTACAATTAGAAGATATTTAACAGTTGGTGATATCGAAGTATATTCACTCAATCACCTGCTGATATATCCGTTTTTATTCTTTCTGATTTTATTCACCGTTATTTCAAAGCAAGATTACACTGAAAAAAAGTATTTGCTTGGCAATATAGGGTCAATCGTTTTTATCAGTTTAATCGCAGCATTCTGGCGTTCGCCGGGTGGGATGATTTTACGGGAATGCATTGGTGGAATATTTAAGTCTTTCCAACTTAACAGGTCAACAATTCTATTGTTATCTCTCCAACACATTCTTTTATTTATGCTGATTTTATTGATGTGCAAATTTTTTATTTCGATATTTGGCAATAATAGAAAAAGCAGATGTGTGCTATATATATTGCTCGCAATAACCTTCATTGTTGAATTCTCTTTAGCTATATTTGCTGAAAAAAGGATTGGCGGAGAGAAAAGTTCGTTGAAAAAATTCTTTCAGCCCGATATGATGAATGCAGTAAAGGAGTATATAGGAAAACCTCAAGACTCTTATCGTGTTGTTTCATTTGGATACAACCCTGGAATTCCATTATACAATGGTTTTTTCTGTTTAGATGGTTATTCTACTAACTATAAATTGACCTATAAACAGGAATGGAGAAAAGTTATTTCAGCGGAAATAGCCAAAGATGACCATCTTGAAGATTATTTTAATTGTTGGGGCGGACGTGTTTATTTGTTTTCGCCGTCTATGAAAGCGACTACTTCCGAGATAAATCTTCCGGATTTTGATTATAAACAGTTAGAGAATATCGGATGTGATTATATTTTTTCAAAGTATAAATTCAATACTCTTCCTGAAAATCTTGTTTTGGAAAAGTCATTTTCAAGCAAAGTAACGAACGATAAATTATACTTATATGCGTTTTCAAAAATCAGCGGTAAAGAGAGAAGCGTAAAATGAAAAAACTATTCGTTGTCGGCAGTGGTTTTTTTGGTGCAGTCATAGCAGAACGGGGTGCCGCAGAATGCGATGTTGAGATTGTTGTCATCGAAAGACGAAATCATATTGGGGGGAATTGCTATTCTGAAATTGATGCTGAAACCGGAGTTGAGTATCATAAATACGGCTCACATATTTTTCACACTTCTGATGAAAATGTCTGGAACTATATTAATCGTTTTGGTGAATTTAATGAATATCGTCATAGAGTTTATACATCCTTTCACAATGAAATTTTCTCAATGCCGATAAATCTTGACACCATAAATTCTTATTTCAGAAAAGCGTTGACTCCGGAAGAAGCTAAAAAATTTATTAAAGAGGAGATAAAAAAAGAAAATATCTCTGCTCCGCAGAATTTGGAAGAAAAAGCAATATCTTTAATCGGACGATCTCTCTATGAGGCCTTTGTCAGAGGTTATACGATCAAGCAGTGGGAAAAAGATCCCAAAGAGTTGTCGCCGGATATTATAACCAGACTGCCTGTCCGTTATAATTACAACAATCGTTATTTTTCCGACCGTTTTGAAGGAATTCCTGTTGATGGTTATGGGAAAATGCTGTCAAAAATGCTTGATTCGCCAAAAATAAAACTTCTCTTGAATACTTCCTATAAAGATATCGCACCACAAATATCACAGCAGGACATTGTTCTTTATACCGGTGCGATCGATGAATTTTTTGACTATAAATTCGGCACATTGGAGTGGAGAACTGTCGATTTTGAAGTAGAAAGATTTGATTATTCTGACTATCAAGGGACATCTGTAATGAATTATGCAGATGAAAAAGTTCCCTTTACCAGAATTCATGAATTCAAACATTACCATCCAGAACGTCAAGATACCGGAAAAACAATCATTTTTAAGGAATATTCACGTTTGGCCTCTCCCGGTGATGAGCCGTATTATCCTGTTTTTACCAAAAAAAATCAGCAGCTCTACAAAAAATTTGAGTTTGCAAAAAATGAAACTCCAAATGTCATTTTCGGCGGAAGATTGGGACTCTATCGTTATTTGGATATGGATGATACTATTGCCGAAGCATTGACCTGTTATGAAAAAACAATCCGCTCAATGTTGATATAGTCTTAGTAACGACTACCTGTTTTTGAGGGAAAATGTCATAAAATCAGTAATTCCGCAGTTAATTGCATCCGCATAAAAGAGATTTGAACTTTCTCTGGTAAGTTCGAGGTGCGGGAACGAAAATTTCCACCCCATTTTTTTGCCCAAATTTTGGGCAAAAAAATAACGAAGCCGCAAGGCTTCACTTCACGCGGCGACAGCCGCTCTTCACTCAAAAGCCGTAGGCTTTTCTTCACATCTTCACTAAAAACATTCCGACTTGCTTGTGAAGGCGTTTCATTCCGCTATCACTCCATTGCACTTGCTTGCCACGTCGTAGCAAAGCGAAGACGGGTGAAGTTGCCGCCTGCGGCAGATGGATGTGTTTCCTCTTGCGAGTTGAAAAAATAGATAATATGTTCTCTTAAAAACAGAATATAACGGTTATTATTCAATAAATAAATTTTTCATTTTTTGCAGATTGAAATATTATTTGCCAATGATATATTATACTGCTTACAGCAATCTTGAAAAATTTGTAATGGGATTTCGTGGTAAAAAAAGTGATAAATAATGTCCCGAAAGAAGGTTTTCTGGTGTCGTTATGAAAAAATTTATTTTATGGTTGAGTGTGATCTGCCTGTTTTTGCCGTTAAAAGCGACAGCATGGAAAAGTCTGGATTACAGCCATCCGGTAAACTGGGTGATTTGTGAAGATAAAGTCAGAGAAAATTGTGAAGTCGATATATTTTATGTACTTCCAACGATTTTTTCAGATAGAAATAATGCCTATATGCTTTGGCATGATAATAAAGCAATTCAAGCAAAAGCACAAATGATCGCAGTTCAGCATACCGGAATATTTTCTCCATACAGCCGGGTATTTGCTCCGTACTATCGGCAGGCGGAGTTCCGCAGAGCATTGAAAGAGATAAATTTGCCGGTGGAAAAGCAGACTTTTATCCATCTCGGCATCGAAGACATAAAAAATGCATTCCGTTATTATATGAAATACCTCAACAAAGGTCGCCCCTTTATTCTTTTGGGATTCAGCCAGGGGGCGGTTGCATTGCTTGAGGTTATGAAAACGGAAATGGCAGACCCGAAAGTCAGTGCCAAACTGGTTGCAGCGTACCTTATCGGTTACCCTAATATGCCGAAAACATTTTCGCAATATCCATATTTGCGTACTGCAAAGAAAGCCGATGATACCGGCGTTATAATCACCTATAATTCACAAGCTCCAGGCAAGGTCAAGTCGCCCTTTACCGGAAAGCACGATGTTTACTGCATAAATCCGGTCAATTGGCGGATTGATGACAAAGCTGCAGAAAGGATCGAACATAAAGGCAGTCGTTTTTTTGACTTCAAAAGCGGCAAAGCGACTGATAAAAAAGCATTTGTTTCAGCAAAAATCGATCCGGCAAGCGGTGGACTTGTTGTTGAAACGGCAGAACCGGGCAAGTACGACAGCCGCAGTATAGGTGCCGGGGTCTACCACATGTTTGACTTGAATTTTTTCTATTACGATTTGCGTGCGAATGGAAAACTCCGGATCGCAGCATTTTATAAGTAACTTTTTATTTAATAAAATATATAGCCAGAGGTTATTTATGAGTGTCGAAAAAAGATATTTACTTTCAACGCTTTGGACGCAGTACGGTAAAGTTATTTCCTGTGGAAATAATGATAATCTGGAAGACGGGCTCGATTACAATGAGTATGCACCGTTTGACAAGAATTTTTCTGAAGATAACTCCTACACCGGCTGTACTGCTACCGCGACCTCTCAAATAATTTACTATCATTTGCTGAATAATTTTCAGAATGATCTTGGCTATAAGCTCAAACTGGATGTACTCACAGAGCAGGATGCTTATGTCAGTCATGCTGATATCCCTGAAGCGACAGTATATATTTCTGCCAATGGCGGCGGGGATGGCGAGACTTTGTCCTTTGCGGAAATCAATAGCAAACTTTCCGCCTTTGTCCCCGTACCGACAACTCCTGCTGCCGGTGATTACAATTTGAATTCTCTTAAAGCTGCAGAGTACATTGCCGCATTGAATTTCTCTGTAGGAGTCATGCTCAAAGCCGCTTATTCTTCTGTTTGGGGAACCGCTGCTGTTTATTCTGCAGAGCCATTCCTGAGATTCGGATTTAAAAGTGCCTATGAGGTCAACTTTAACGAAATGTACGACGCAGAAGCTTCTTTGTGGATAACTCAAAGCGAGGAGTTCCACAACTTGCAGTTAACCGATGAAGCCATTGAGATTTTGATTGAAAATGTGAAAAATGGCGCACCTGTTACATATACGATCCCCGGTCATGCAATCGTGCTTGATGGATATAACGACGAAGCAGATTTGTTTCACCTGAACTACGGCTGGGGTCCGGAAAACAGCCAACCTGAAGATAAAAAAGGTACCAGATGGTATACCCGTGAAGAGTTCAGACAATTGGGCACAGTTGGGTTCGTTATTGATGCTTCTCCGGTATTCCAGGAATTTTTCACCGTTACAGACAACCGTGTTTTCGGCAGTGGAACTTTATACCGGGCAATTCAGCAGGCGATAGCGATGCAGGGTGCAAATATCATCACTTTTGATGATGCTCTGGAACAAGCTGATGCACTGGAACTGCCAATACACCTTGCATTGAAAGATAAAACCACCATCTCCGGATTCAATATGACCATTTTTGCCGGAGAAAATGATGTTGACGGGGAAAATGCGGAAACCGTAAATGAAGATGAAGACGGCAGCGATGACGGAAGTGAAGAGGAAGAAGAAAATACGGGCATTGTTGTTGCTTTTAGCGGCGAACAAGGCAGTCAGACGGAGTTTACAGATTTCAAAGGCAATATCATAGTCAACTCTGCTCAGAAAATGAATTGTGCCGCTTTCAATTTTTCAGAGGCTGTCCAGTTGACCATTTCCACTGACAATGCCAATATCTATGCGGGAGTTTCACAGTTCGAACATGCTGACATCCTTGACAAAATGAGCTCCGGAGATGTGGATGAACTTCTGGAAAACGTTCAGAAAAAAGTTGCCGTTGTCGGGTCTGAAGGTGATGATCAGGTCACTCTGGATGATGAAACCATCGTCATCGGAAATATAGAGCTGGATGCCGGACACGACAGTTTGGCCGTTTCCGGAAATTCCACTGTTTACGGTGATATCGATATGGGCAGCGGTGACAATATGATAAAAATCTCTGCCGGTTCTTCCATCCACGGCAATTTATCGGATGAAACAGAACTCTGCATAACGCTGACCGGTGAGACGGAAGAGGTATTGTTCAATATTACCGGTGATGCCGCCGGTACATTTGAAAATATCACGTCCATCACCATTGATGCAACCGATGCAGAAATGGAAGAATATATCCTTTTCAACACAGGCAATCTGGAAACTCTGCTGGCAAAATTGGTGATCAATGGCGAAGGCGGGATAATTACTGCAGATGACGGTTCGATCCGGTGGAGTGCCAATGACGGCTATACCACCGAGGCAGAAGAAGAGGATGATATGCCAGACAAAATCATTGGAGCCGGAGAAATTCTTACCAATGGGGCTGTCGGGGCAGAAGAGCAATGGCTTTTTCAGGATGGCAGTATTGCCACCGGATCTTTGTCGATCGCTGAAGACGGCGAAGTCAAAGTTATGACGGGTGCAGAGTTTATTTTTGATATAAGTGCCATGTCAGAAGAAAACCAAAGCTGCACCATCAATAATTTCGACGGAATCAACGGAACATTCCATTTTTCTATAAAAACGGCACTTGATCAGGCGGAAGGTTGTTATATTCTGGCACAAAATGTAACTGAATGGTGTTGCAGTTCCACAATCACCGTAACCGCCGGAAAATATACGCTGGGCACATTTAAGGATGGCGAGGATGAAAAAGGATTTTCTTTCGGTGACAAACATTACTCATTGGTCTATGATGAAAATCAAAAATCTTTGAGTTTTGTCATTGAGTCCGCATTCCAAACCGCTGTTAAGGAAGATGGTTCCATTGAACTTGCCTGGCACAAACCTGCCGCTGCAACCGGGTATTTTGTGAATATATCCCGGAGTGACAAAAATGGAGTCATAGAGATTTTCTCCGCACAAAACGCTTTGAATATCGTCACGGCTGCTGCCGGCGAATATGAATGGCAGGCTATTGCTCCGGAACTGGAAACAGAATATCGTGAAGGCGGGGATTTCTCTATCGATGAAACGAAAGCAGAAAATACCGGTTCCTCTTTATTCGATGCCGGAGAAAACGATGAAGTCGTTGATATATTTATTGCAGAAAGTTCCGGCATTTGGGGCGAAGGATATCTGGCAAGACATGTGGAACTTCCGCAAGAGTGGAAGAAGCACAGCGAAATTTGTACAGAGGTCAATTTGAACGGAAAAAACCGCTATGCCGATATTTTCAATGGCGTAAAAAATGACTCTGCACTGCTCTATCTCTCTGATTCCGAAAATGGTGACGCACTGTTCCTTGATGATGTTTATTCCGCATTCCCGGATTCAGAAAAATGTGAGCGACTTTCCTACATCACCTCCATTTATGCCGGCGGTGGCGATGACATCATTGATCTGACTAGTGACAAATTCAATTTTGCCGGGAAAGAAGTTAAAATTTACGGCGGCGATGGTGATGATGTTGTCTGGACAGGCAAAGATTCCTCCAGCTACCTTTATGGCGACCGTGGTGATGATTGTCTGATCGGATCCGGTTCTGATGATTGTTTTATCGGCGGAGCCGGTGATGATGTTATATTCGGCGGCGGGGGAAAAGATTTGTTCGCTTACGGCGACCCGTCAACCTGGGGAAATGATATCATCTATCAGCTGCCGGGGGATGAAAACGGCGTTCAGTTGTTTTTTGAACAGGAAGAGCTTGAACTTCAGACTGATCGAAACGGTGACTGTCTGCGTATAACTGTTGATGGTGCAGAAAACAGCTCCATTACGGTTTATTTCAAAAAATGTGAATTGATGTTTGGACATCAGTGCAATCAATTTGAAAACATCTTTGCCGGTGGCGGCTGTGGAGAATTTGCCAGTCAGAATATTTTTGAGGATAACGACAAGGGAACTTTGGCATAAAGGGACGAGAGAAAAATGAAACTTTTTTTGATTTTGACAGCAAGCGTATGTCTGCTTGTTTTGACCGGATGTATGTCCGTCAATGAACCGCAAGCTCCCGCATTGACAGAGAAATTCTCCGGCGATATTCAACTGCATCTGGAGGGCTTTCAACTTTACAGCGAGCGAGAAAAGCAGTACCATACCGGAAACTCTTACTTTACGGCATATAATTTCAGAACGGACAGTTGGCTTCTGGGGAGTGAATCTTATTCCGGAACAACTTATGAACGGATGCTTGATGATAAGTTTCCGGGAATCGTAAAAGATATTTTTGAGTCCGCCGGAGCCAATATCAGATGCGATAAACCGCAACTGAAAATTGAAGGCAGGATCGGCGATGGTCATTTTATGTGGGATTCTCCGGCAATGTGGTATCGGGATGCACCGGTTTTCATCGTTTCGGTCTGTACCCTCGGCATGGTAATCACCCGTGAACGGGAAAATGATGTGAGATTGATTGTCTACAATACTAATGGCAAACGGCTCAAGGAATACTGCGCAACCGAAACTTACTATACCTCCGGCTTCGGACTCCCTTTATCAGGTTTGATAAATGATAAGGTACGTTCCTGGTACTGTGACAGAATGGCGGCAAAATTCGCATTAATCAAATGTGTAAGTGAGTTCATCCGTGATTACAACAATGGATTTTATAAGTAAGGAAAAGCTTCAAGAAAATAAAGACGTTTTGTATTTCCCGTTGATATCCCGGATCATTGTCAACGATTATTCATTTTGTTCATAAAAAACGGGTCAATTGCAAATATCAACATTTTGCAATTGACCCGGCTTCTTATCAATGGTTTACTTTATGAATAAGTATGCGGTGTAAGCGATGTAGATCAGCAGAAAAAATGCACCCTCAATCCGGCTTATTTTCCAACCGGTTCGCATTACCGGGAAAAGTGCCAGAGTGGCAAAAAGCATCGTACCGAGGTCGATCCAGTCGATTTGCGGAGCGTGGATCGGAGAAATCAAAGGAGCAATGCCGAGGATGCCGAGGATGTTGAAAATATTTGAACCGATCACATTACCGATGGCAATATCCTGTTCGCCTTTGATCGCTGCAACCACGGAAGTTGCCAATTCCGGCAGACTTGTACCGAGAGCAACTACAGTCAGACCGATCACCGCATCGGAAATACCTCCGGCTCTGGCGATGAATATGGCGGCATTGACAAAAAGTTTAGCTCCGGCAACCAAGCCCAGTAAACCGCCGACAACAAAAATTGCCGCAAGATAATAGGGGTAAATTTTGCTGCTGCTTACTTCATCATCCGCATCTGCTCCATCTTTTTTTCCGGAGTAGATGCTGTAAAGCGTGTAGGCGATGATCCCGGCAAAGAATATTCCGCCCTGCCAGCGGGAGATGCCTTTGGAAAGGAAACAGAATAACGCCATCAATATACTGGCAACCGTTAAAAGCGGCAGATCGAACTTGAGAAGTTTTTTTTGAACTGCAAGCGGGGCAATCAATGCACTTAATCCAAGTATCAAGGCGATATTGCAGATATTTGAGCCAACCACATTGCCGATACTTATATCACCGCTGCCTTTTAATGCGGCATCCACACTGACTACCAATTCCGGAGCACTGGTTCCGAATGCAACCAGAGTCAAACCGATTATCAGAGCAGGTACTTTGAGTTTGAGAGCGATACTGACACCGCCTTTAATGAGAAATTCGGCACCGTAATAGAGCAGAGCGATACCGGCGATACCACCGGCGATTTGAAAAAGAGTATTCATAATTATCCTTAAACTTTTTTGATATTATTTTACTGCATTGGGAAGTTTTTCATAAAACATCCCGGAACGGTCGTTGATATTTTCCAGATGCCGGGAAATTTTGCGGATCTCTTCGAGCAGTTCCAGATAGAGAATTCCTACCTGCGGACGGCATTCTCCATTATTGATACGGGAAAGATGTTCTGCTTCCGAGCGGTCAAGCATATTGAAAAGCCGTCCCTGGATTTCCTTGGCTTTTTCATGGCAGGCGGAGGTGTTTTTTTCCAGCAATTCCATTGAGGACTCTGCCAGATCGGTAAGAGAATCATGCAGATGTTTGAATTCCTCTTCGGCTTCCGGACTGAAACGGATTTTATCAGCATTGAGTTTTTCGGTGATGTTCCGGATCAAGTCTGCATGGTCACCGATACGTTCAACGTCGTTGGTACAGTGCAGCAGCATCGGGATCTGTTCGGCTTCTTTCTGGGTGAGATCACGCCGCATGAGTTGAGAGAGATATTCAGTAATATCTTTCTGTCTTTCATCGATATCAGCTTCGCGTTTTTCGAGCTGTTTTACGATAGCCTGATTTTTTTCATCGTTGTCGATGTAGATTTTAAGCGAACAATCGATCATTTTCCACGCTTTTTTCAACATCTGCCGCAAACTGCTGGTGGTCTGGGCAAGAGCGATCGGCGGAGTATCAAGCAAATGCGGTTCCAGTTTCTGATATTTGACTTTGGAGTTTTTGACCGGAATGATTTTTTCACAGACCAGGGCAAAATAATTGGAAAATGGCAAAAGCAGCAATGTGGTGAATACATTGAATACCGTATGGGCATTGGCGATCTGTCGGGGTAATTCTCCCCCCATTTTGTTGATCAGAGCAAAAAATACCGGTTCTCCGCCAACCGGGATGAGAAACGTCAGTATGATGATGACCACGCCGGTCACGTTGAATAAAGTGTGGGCCAGAGCTGCCTGTTTCGCCACCCGGTTTGCGGTCAATGCTGCCAACTGAGCAGTTACGGTTGTACCGATATTTGATCCGAGTACGAGGGCGACAGCGGTGTAAATGCCGACCAGGTTGCTGGCACCAAGAGCAATGATTATACCGGTACATGCGGAGGAACTTTGAATAATGAGCGTGGCGATCATGCCGACCAGAATTGCTCCCATCAAAGCCCCGAATGGAATAACTCCATTGACAGCTTCGCATTTGAAAAGTTGAAATGCCTGCATGAATGCCGGATTTTTTGAAAGTTCTTTAAGAGCCCCGCTCATCATTTCCATTCCGAGAAAAAGGAAGCCGAAACCGAGAATCGTGCCGCTCCAGCTGGCAATTTTCTGTTTGGGGATAAAACTCAAACCCAGACCGATGATAATTGCCGGCATGATGATCCAGCCGATATCAAATGCTACCAGCTGGGCGGTGATGGTAGTACCGATATTGGCTCCGAAAATCAATCCGACCGCCTGAGCCAGTGTCAATAGACCGGCATTGATAAAGCCGATCACCATAACGGTACTGGCACTTGATGATTGGATCACGCAAGTTACCAATGCTCCAGATAAGACCGCTACAAAGCGGTTCTGTGAAAATACCCGGAGAATAGAACGCATTCTTTCTCCTGCGGCATGGTGAAGTCCATCGCTCATCATATTCATTCCGAATATGAATATAGCTAAACCTCCGAGAACAGATAACGCTGTTTGTAAATAGTTCATGTAAATTCCTTTTTGTTCTTTTTATCAACGTGTTGATGGTATTTTTTCGTAAAACATTCCGGCACGGTCGTTGATATTTTCCAGATGCCGTGAAATTTTGCGGATCTCTTCAAGCAGTTCCAGATAGAGAATCCCTACCTGCGGACGGCATTCTCCATTATTGATACGGGAAATATGTTCTGCTTCAGAGCGGTCAAGCATATTGAAAAGCCGTTCCTGGATTTCTTTAGCTTTTTCATGGCAGGCAGAGGTGTTTTTTTCCAACAATTCAATGGATGACTCTGCCAGATCGGTAAGAGAGTCGTGCAGACGTTTAAACTCTTCCTCTGCTTCCGGACTGAAACGGATTTTATCAGCATTGAGTTTTTCAGTGATGGCACGGATCAATTCGGTGTGGTCACCGATACGTTCAACGTCGTTGGTACAGTGCAGCAGCATCGGGATCTGTTCGGCTTCTTTCTGGGTAAGATCGCGCCGCATGAGTTGAGAGAGATATTCAGTAATATCTTTCTGCCTTTCGTCGATATCCGCTTCGCGTTTTTCGAGCTGTTTTACGATAGCCTGATTTTTTTCATCGTTAGCGATGTAGATTTTAAGCGAACAATCGATCATTTTCCACGCTTTTTTCAACATCTGCCGCAAACTGCTGGTGGTCTGGGCAAGAGCGATCGGCGGAGTATCGAGCAAATGCGGTTCCAATTTCTGATATTTGACTTTGGAGTTTTTGACCGGAATGAGCTTTTCGCAGAGTTTTGCCAGAAGCGGAATGAAAGGCAGAAGGATCAGTGTATTAAGCACGTTGAAAACCGTGTGAGCATTGGCGATCTGCCGGGGAATATCTCCACCGAGTTTGCCGAGCAGAGTGAAAAATGCCGGTTGATCATTGATCGGGATCATAAAGGAAATATACATCAGCAATGCACCAAAAAACATTGATAATGTATTTGCCAGTGCTGCCTGTTTTGCCACCCGGTTGGCGGTCATCGCAGCAAGCTGGGCAGTTATGGTCGTGCCGATATTGCAGCCCAGCACAAGGGCAACTGCGGTGTAGACATTGAGTAGTCCGCTTGCACCCAATGCGATGATGATACCGGTGCTGGCAGAGGAACTCTGGATGATCATAGTAGCGATCATACCGACCAGGATCGCTCCGATGACGGCGAAACTGAGCAGCATACCGTTGCTGTCTGGTGAACACTGGAAACGGAGAAATGCATTTTTGATTGCAGCACTGTTGTTTGCCAGGGTTTTTAAAGTACTTCCCATCGTTTCCATGCCGAGGAAAAGAAAACCGAAGCCGAGAATCGTTTCACTCCATCTGGCGATCCGCTGCCGGGGAATAAAACTCAAAAGTAAACCGAGGGTGATCGCCGGCATGATGATCCAGGAAATTTTGAATGCAACCAGCTGGGCGGTAATCGTCGTACCGACGTGGGCTCCGAACATCAAACCGATACCTTGTGCGAGGTTGAGCAGACCGGCATTGATAAAACCGACAACCATTACTGTTGTGGCACTGGATGACTGCACTGCACATGTGACAGCTGCTCCGGAAGCTATTGCGACAAAACGGTTGGCGGAAAAAGCCCGGAGAATGGAACGCATTTTTTCGCCCGCTACATGGTGCAGACCGTCACTCATCATTTTCATTCCGAAGATGAATATCGCCAAACCACCGATAACTGTCATAATTTCCTGCATTTACAATTACTCCTTGAAATTTTTTTATTATCAATATATCAAATTACAAAAAACAATCAGATTCCGGTCCGGCCCTTACATAGTTAGCCGGATTCGCAACGATTTGCGGGACAGGGGTGATTTTTGCTGATTTGTCAGCACCGCATGATAACTTGCGAACCGTTGATAAAATAAATGGCACAGGAAGAGCCGATTCCTGACGCCTGAGTGATTGAAAAGAATTTGTTTTTATTGATGAACGCAGTGAATAGTATCCCGGTGACGGAAGAGTATCAAAATCATTTTCAGCAGATACTGTACACGGAAGTTCGCTGGTGTTTTCCTGCAGAATATACCCTGTGGAACATGCCAGAAGCAACCACAATACTGCTGCGGTTGCTGCAACACCCGCAGAAGTATGATGAAAAATAAAATAAAAATACTCTTTCAGCTGCTTCAAGTTTACTCTCCGGAAAATATGAAGAAAAATCAAGTTATATAATATACACTGAAAACCCCTTAAAATCAAGAGTAAGATCAGAATAGTATTCCTGAAATGAAATGTTTTATGCAGGCTTATCCGGCAGTGTAATAAGAGTTTTTATCAAGTGGGATAAATGGAAAAATTGCAAAAAGTTTCTTTTTCATGGTTAAAAAGTTTGTGAAACTGTCAAATGTACACTATATTATATGAAAATTGTTTAAAAATTGATTACTCGGGGGGAAAGATGTATAATTGTGTTATTTGCCGGTATCATGAGATCGCCACCAAGGGCAACAACCGGAATGTGTTTGAAAAGTGTCTGGTGGAAAATATCCGCCATATGTTGAAAAAAGGGGCTCCGGAGTGCCGGGTACGCCGTATCCGCGGCAGGGTGTGGATCGAGCCGGAAATGCGTGAGACTTTTTCGACGGATGCACTGCAGTTTATTATTGAAAATCTTCCGGAGGTATTCGGTCTGGAGTCATTTTCTCCGGCGGTGCTGCTGCCGGTGGATATGGATGTGATCCGCAGTACAGCTGTTGAACTTGCTCCGGGAGCCTTTGCTGCTTGTACTTCCAGAGAAAAACCATCATTCAGAGTCCGGGCCAGAAGAAGCAATAAGCGTTTTCCCTTGACTTCCCAACAAATAGAAATAGATCTGGTTACTGCGATCGCGGAAAAAATCGGAGAAAACAGTTTTGATATCGACTTGAAAAATGCCGATATAACCCTCGGCTGTGAAGTGCGGGATGAATTTTCGGCACTTTTCTTTGATACCTACCGTTGTGCCGGTGGTTTGCCCGTTGGCAGTAATCCCAGGGTTTTGACGCTGCTTTCCGGCGGTATCGATTCTCCGGTGGCGGCATGGCAGATCATGAAGCGGGGATCGCCGACAGATTTTATCACGTTTCACAGTTCACCTTATACTCCGCCGGAAACAGTGGATAAAGTACGGGGATTGGCGGCAAAACTCAATACCTTTCAGCGTCATGGCAGACTTTTTATTGTAAATCTGGCTGAATTTCAGAAAGCGGTTCGGGATAATTGTGCAGAAAGAATGCGGACTGTTCTTTACCGCAGAGCGATGTTCCGCATTGCCGAAGCCGTAGCCCGCAGGGAAGATTGTAAAGCTCTGGTTACCGGTGAGGCTCTCGGTCAGGTTGCAAGTCAGACGGTGGCAAATATGGATACGATCAACCGTTCGATAGATATGCTTGTTCTGCGTCCACTTGTCGGTGCGGATAAGCTTGAAACGATTGCCGTTGCAGAAAAAATCGGCACGATGAAACAGTCAAGTGTGCAGGTTCCGGATAGCTGCACCGTCTTTGCCCCGTCAAGTCCGGCGACGTCAGTTCCGGTGGATCTGGCATTGAAAGAGGAAGCGAAAATTCCAGGATATGCTGCAATACTTGAAAAAATTATCAACGATATTGAAATTGATGCTTGACAAAAACCATTATTGGGGTTAATTTTGTTAATGATCATATTTTTTGTGTTTTGAAACAGTTTTGGAAATGTAAGGAGCAGAGGATTGATTAAGGATCAGGAATTTGTGCTCAAGCTTTTGCGTGAATCAAAAGTTATTGATATGGCACAGCTGGATGCTGCCCGAACTGCTGCTATTGATATCGGTTCATCCGATGTTATCGGTGAATTGGTAAAAGCCGGTGTTGTCAATAATGACGAATTGATTGCAATGTTGGCACAGCAGTACGGAATGGAAGTCGTAAGTCTGGAAGATTTTGATATTCCGGAAGAAGTTCTGGAAGCATTGCGTGGTGATTATGCCCGTTACTATCAGGTGCTTCCGGTATCCAATGACGGTTCGTGGCTGACTGTGGCAATGGATGACCCGACCGATGTTGAAAAACTTGATACTCTGCGTTATCTCCTCGGCAGTGATGTGGATGCTGTGATCGCGCCCTCTGATCAGATTCTGGCTGCGTTGGATAAATATTATCCGGAAACTGCTGAAGTCAGCGGCAGTGTGAATAAAGACGTGGATATTGATTCTGCTGAAATGATCATTGAAGACCGGGGGGATGATACCAATCTTGACGGGGAAGATGATTCAGCACCAATTATCCGTTTGGTTTCAAAACTGATCATCGACGCTTACAAAATGCGGGCATCGGATATTCACCTTGAACCGATGGAAAAACGTTACCGGGTCCGTTACCGTATCGACGGTGCACTCCGGGAAGTTGACGGACCGCCTAAATATCTGCAGTCAAACTTCACCAGCCGTCTCAAGATTATGGCTCATCTGGATATTACAGAAAAACGTATACCCCAGGATGGTCGTATCCAGTTGTCAGTTGGAGATAAAGATATCGACTTGCGTGTATCTTCCATTCCGACAGTTTTCGGTGAAAGTATCGTTATGCGTATTCTGGATAAAAGCAGTATCCAGCTTGATATTCCCCGGCTCGGTTTCTATGCTGATGACCTTGAAATGGTTACAAAGATCATCAATTATCCGGATGGTATCTTTCTGGTCACCGGACCTACCGGTTCGGGTAAAACGACCTCTCTTTATGCGTTTTTGAATACCATCAACACGACAGCCCGCAAATTGATCACAGTAGAAGACCCGATCGAGTATCAGCTTCCCGGTATCAATCAGGTGCAGGTCGACCGTTATGTGGATATGACTTTTGCCGCAGCACTCCGCAGTATGCTGCGTCAGGCACCGAATATCATCATGGTTGGTGAGATCCGAGACCTTGAAACTGCTGAAATTGCAATCAATGCGGCTCTTACCGGTCACTTGGTTTTCAGTACATTGCATACCAACGACGCTCCCGGTGCGGTGGCCCGTCTGGTGGATATGGGAGTCAAACCGTTTCTGGTGGCAACTGCTCTCCGGGCGGTGATGGCCCAGCGTCTGCTCCGGCGTGTATGTAAGGAATGTGCAGAGGAGTATACCCCTTCCAAAGCTGAACAGCGGATTCTGGGGCTTACTCCGGAATATCTTGCCAATCACAAGTTCCTGAAAGGTAAAGGGTGTCGCCATTGCGGCTATACCGGTTACCGCGGTCGTGTCGGTATTTATGAAATATTTTTGATCACCGAGGAAATCGCCCGGTTGATTTTCGCCAACGAGACCAGCGGAACCTTGCGTTCATTTGCCCGCCGCAACGGAATGAGAAGTTTGCGAGATGATGCTATCCGTAAAGCGGAGGCAGGTATTTCCACGCTGGAAGAGGTTATTTTCGTAACCTTGCGGGATGAGAACTAAGAGAGGAGCGATCGTTTTGATATGTTGGATATAAACAGTTCTGCGTTAATTGATTTGCTCCGCAATGAGCGTGTGTCAGGTAATGCCCAGCTTTCAGCACACCTTGACGAGGTGGCAGAGGCATGTGAATCTTCCGGCAAAAGTGCGTTGGAAGTGATTGAAAATTTCGGTTTGTTCACCCGTGTTGAAATTCTGGAAGCGATTGCAGAAAACCTCGGATCATACATCTGGAATCCGAAAGCATCGGATTTGTCACGGGATCTTATCAAACTGATTGATGTAGATACAGCCCGGACCTATGGTGTGATTCCTGTGCAGGATGATGGTGATTGTCTGCATATGGCGATGCGTCATCCGTTGGATTTTCAGGCAGTAGAAACACTCCGTTTTGTTATCGGCAGAAATATTATGCCGGTGGTTTGTGATCCTGATCAGTTTGCCAGCGAGCTTGACCGTTATTTTCCGGAAAAAGAAGATACTGTTGACGACATTGTTGCTGAATTGGGCGTGATGGAGGTCGAGGAGGAAGATGTCAGTGATGAGGATCGTGCAAATGAGATGCCGATTATCAAATTTGTGGATGTGATCATTCATCAGGCGATTAAAGATAAAGCATCAGACATTCACTTTGAACCGTTTGAAAAAAACTTCCGTATCCGTTACCGTGTGGATGGAGCTCTTTATGAGATGCCTGAACCGCCCCGCAGTCTTGCGGTACCGGTGATCAGCCGTATTAAAATTATTTCCGGATTGAATATTTCCGAACGCCGCCGTCCTCAGGATGGTCGTATCCAGTTGAAGTATAATGGCCGTCCGGTGGATTTGCGTGTATCCTGTCTGCCAACCAGTCACGGGGAATCCGTGGTGCTTCGTGTGCTTGACCGTTCTGTGGTGAACCTTGAACTTGATGCTCTCGGTATCGGTACTGATGTGCTGGCAAATTTGCGTGAGATGATCCATCTGCCCAATGGTATTCTTCTGGTTACCGGTCCGACCGGTTCCGGAAAAACCACAACGCTGTATTCTGCTCTCAGTGAGATCAATAAGGTAGAAGATAAGATTCTTACAGCGGAAGACCCGGTTGAGTATGATATTGAAGGGTTGGTGCAGTGTCCGATCAATGATGCAGTTGGTATGACCTTTCAGAAAGCACTCCGTGCATTTTTGCGTCAGGACCCCGACCGGATTCTCGTTGGTGAGATTCGAGACTTTGAAACTGCTCAGATTGCTATTGAAGCATCACTTACCGGACACTTTGTATTCAGTACTCTGCATACCAACGATGCTGCCAGTACCATTACCCGTTTGATGGATATGGGGGTTGAACCGTTTTTGATTGCTTCATCTCTGGCAGGGGTGTTGGGTCAGCGTCTTATCCGCCGGGTTTGTCCGATGTGTAAAACGTTCTATACGCCGACAGATGAAGACCTTGACCGGCTCAATCTTGAGCGGGCTCAGGTGGAAGGTAAGCAGTTCTGTTACGGCAGGGGCTGTGATACATGCAGTAATACCGGATATAAAGGACGGAAAGCTCTGACGGAATTGATGGTCATAAATGATGAATTGCGTGAAATGATTGCCAATTGTACTCCGGCAAATATTCTCGGTGCAAAAGCGGCGGAGTTCGGTATGCGTACTTTGCGTGAAGATGGTTTGCTGGCTATTTTCAATGGAGAAACAACGGTTGACGAGGTTGTCCGTTATACCTGATGTGTGTTAACGTGGATTGATAAAAAAGGAGAGAGGATCCGATGCCACAGTATTTATATACAGCTATGGATAACTCCGGTAAGGAGCGCAAGGGCAAGATAGAAGCTGCCAGCGAAGATGCCGCAACTTTTGAGTTGCGTACGAAGGGACTTTATGTAACTTCGTTACGCGTTGCGGTCAAGGTTCAGAAAAATAAAAATAAAGCCAAGGGTAAAGGCGGGATGAATATGAATCTCGGCCCGATGGTTATCAAACGTAAAGAATTGACGGTGGTTACCCGTCAGTTGGCGATTCTGCTTGAAGCCGGACTGCCTTTGATCCGTTCTTTGAGAACATTGGAAAAACAGGCAAAAAATCCGGCAGTGCAGGGGGTGCTTGGAAAAACATCTGACATCGTGGAAGGTGGTGCTACTTTTGCTGAAGCATTGGCACAAAGTCCGAAATCGTTTGATAAACTTTATTTGAATATGGTTCGTGCCGGAGAAGCATCCGGTGCAATGGAAACCATTCTTGACCGTCTTGCCGGATTTATGGAAAAAGCAGCAAGAATTACCGGAAAAGTCAAGTCAGCGATGATTTATCCGTGCGTGATCATGAGTATCGCTATTCTGGCTGTGGTCGGTTTGATGATCTTTATCGTGCCGAACTTCCGTAAAATATTTTCCGACTTGCTTGGTCCGGATGAACCGTTGCCCGGCATTACGGAGTTTTTGATTGCAGTTTCCGACTCTATGGTGCAGACTTGGTATTACTGGTTGATCGGAGTGGTGGCGATCGTGATTATTTTCAAGATTGCCAGCAAAATTCCTGCCGGTAAATTTTGTATTGACTGGTGTACTTATAATATGCCGTTATTCGGACCGATTGTGATGAAAACGGCGGTTTCCCGCTTCAGCCGTACACTTGGTACATTGATGAGTTCCGGTGTGCCGGTACTCAGTGCATTGGCGATCGTGAAAGAGACCAGCGGTAATGAAGTGGTGGCAAAAGCGGTGCAGGAAGTCTATTCTGCGGTAAAAGAGGGTGATGGTATTTCAGTTCCGCTGGGCAAAACCAAGGTGTTCCCTGAAATGGTGATCAGTATGGTAGAAGTGGGAGAAGAGACCGGTAAACTTCCTGAAATGCTTGATAAGATTGCCAATACCTTTGATGAAGAGGTGGATAACTCGGTCAGTGCATTGACATCACTTATTGAACCGTTGATGATTGTCGGTTTGGCAGGTATTGTTGGTACGATTGTTATCGCACTTTTCCTGCCTTTGACCAAGATCATTGAAAAGATGTCCGGTTAGAGCTATGTTGGAAATATTGGATATCGGCAATACCTTTACCCGTATTGCCAAATGGGACGGCGGGGAATTTGTTGATCTCCGCCGTTTGCCTACCGGAGAATTTCCTGCGGGAAAAGGGGATTGCCGCCGGATCGCCGGTTGTGTTTTTCCGGAAGAAAAAGAGCGGTTGAAAGATTCCGGAATAGAGTTTATTTCGGCATTGGAACAATATTCAAAAGTAGATTTTTCTCTGGTGGATTGTTCCACGTTGGGGGCGGATCGGGTCGCAAATGCCATTGCTGCAGCGGAGTTGTATCCGCTGCCGGCGGCAGTGATTGATTGCGGAACGGCAGTTACTTTGGAAGTTGTTGATGAGCAGTACCGGTTTGCCGGCGGAGCTATAGCTCCCGGCAGGAAATTGCTCCGCAAAGCTCTTGCTTCCGGCACTGCACAGCTTCCGGAAATTCCTCTTGCCGATGGGATCCCCGGAGAAATCGGATGCAATACAGTTGATGCGATCCATTTCGGAGTGGATGCCGGAATCGTCGGAATGGTGCGGGAATGGCTGACATTGCTGCGTAAAAGGTATTCCGGCTTAACGGTGATCCTTACCGGTGGAGATGCCGGATTTTTGAAGCCTGCTTTTCCGGAAGCGATCATGGCAGATGAATATTTTACATTGAATGGTATCCGGTTGGCAGGTAAAAAAGATTGAAAAATTCCGGCATAGTTTGGTTTGTCGGGAAAAATCCGCTTGTAATTGCGGCTTATTGTGCTAAATTAAAAACAGTTTCCGGGAATAAGCCGGATGTTATAATAACGTGAGGATTAAAAATGAGCAGGATTGTATTTGTACTTTCGGTGATGGCTGGATTATTTATTCTGACCGGTTGCAGCGAGTCACCTCAGGATGTTGCCGGAAAGTGGGGCGAGGCGATTTTGAAAGGTGATTTGAAAACAGCCAATCATTATTCCACAGAAAAAACCCGTACCATTAATGCATTCGTTATCAGTTTGCTTGATGGTGATTCTGAAAAGGTGAACTCCGCCCGTGAAAAATTTGAAGAAGGGGTAAAAAAAGTTGAAACTGCCAAGGTCGTCATTGAGGGCGATGTTGCAAAAATCTATACTGAAGGGGATGAATCCAAGCCGATGACATTGAAGCAGGTCGATGGTGAGTGGAAAGTTGATGCCCAAAAATAATACCATAATTTCTGCGAATGCGGTTAAGAAAAGAAAGCTGTGGAAACACGGCTTTCTTTTTGCCGTTATTTTGCTGGCTGCATCAGGGTTGGTGTTTTGTTTTATAAAGGCAAATCAAGTCAGAAAAAACGATGAGGCACCGGATTGCAGTAAAATAAAATCGCATTTGAAGCATGGGGATATAATTTTACGTTCAGGTATAGGATTCTGGTCGGAATTATTCCGTAATGCCAATGATCAGGATAAACGTTTTTCCCATGTCGGAGTGATTGTAAAAAAAAGAGATGGGGATTTTCTGGTCATTCATGCTGAAGCTGATGACTATTCAGGAAAAGGTGTTGTCAAGCAGGAAAAGTTAGATGGTTTTGTAAAATTTTCAAATGCCGTCGGAATAAGCCGTCTGAAAAAGGGAGATCCGGAAAAATTTTGCCGTTCTGCAGTGAAATATATCGGCAAACCATTTGATTGGAAATTCAATAAAGATGATGAGACGGAAATTTACTGTACCGAATTGATCGATCTTGCGTTGAAGTCCTCCGGAATAACCGGGGGATTGAAAGCATCATCCGGTTTATTATTGCCGGAATCCTGTCTGGATCCGGAAAACTTCCAGGAGATCATTCCGGAATCTTTTAAGCAATAAACAAAACGCTCACCGTTTTATTCAGCGGTGAGCGTTTTGTGTGAATTTTGAAACTTACTTTTCGTAACGGAGTTCGCCATCGACAAAAGTTTTGCAGACGGAGAAATCCTTATCCAGAAGCACGATATCTGCTAAAAATCCGGGCATCAATGCACCGAGATCGGTCCAGTTCATTGCCGCCGCAGCAGAAGCAGAAGTTGCTTTGATCAACTCTTTTTCCGGCAAACCGGTAACTTCGCAGATATTTTTGAATGCGTCAGCCAACTGCAGGGTGCTGCCTGCCAATGCTCCGCCATCTTTCAAACGGGCTGCACCATCGGCGACCATGACCGGCAGACCGCCGAGATCATATTCACCATCCGGCATACCGGATGCCCGCATAGCATCGGAAATCAGAATGACTTTATCAGCTCCTTTGACACTGAAAACCAGCTGGATCATAGCCGGGGAAATATGAAGTTTATCGCAGATGAGTTCGGCAAAGACATCTTTGTGGAGCAAACCGGCACCGACCAGACCTATATCCCGGTGATGAAGCGGAGTCATCTGATTGCAGAAGTGGGATAAGTTACGCAAACCGGCATCATGAGCCATTTTGAAAACTTCGTATTTTGCCTGACTGTGAGTGCATGAAGGTACGATTCCACGTTTGAGCATTTCTCCGACAAATTCAATGCCGTTTGCTTCTTCAATGGCAAATGTGATCTTTTTTACCGGAAAAACGGCATTGAGCCGGTCAACTTCAGCAGCATCAGGAACCCGGACAAAGGCGGGGTTCTGGGCACCGGCAGCTTTTACATTGATAAAAGGTCCTTCCAGATGCACACCGGGGATACGGCATCCGCTTTTCTGATCATAAGCGGCGACAGCGGCAAGAGAATCTGCCAAATCGGCTTCACTGACGGTAAGGGTAGTCGGCAGTAAGGTTGTCACACCTTCGGCAAGTTTATTTTCTGCGATAGCTTTTGCTCCTTCGGCTGAACCATCACAGAAATCAAAACTGTTGCGGCCATGGCAGTGCAGGTCGATGAATCCCGGTACTGCAGTCAAACCGGCAGCATCAATGACTTTACTTCCGGCTGGAGCGGAAATTTTACCCGGAGCAACCCGGATGATCCGGTTGTTTTCAATGAGGATGGAACCTTCGGCAATTTCCACATCCGGTGAAACAATTCGGCAGTTTTCGATTAAGGTAAACATTGTATTCCCTTTTTTTGTTGTTATTGGTTATGTTTTTTAATCACATAATTTTTCCTGCTGTTATTAAATATAACAGAAAAAATGATTTTCGCCAGTAAAAGTTTATCATAGTTGATGGATTTTTCAGCAAAATGCAATAAAAAGTTGCAATAAGTGTCAGTATGTATTATATTATTCTGATGACAACATTATTGTGATTTTACTGAAACTTCATATGGAGGATTGAAAAATGGGACTTTCATTGGTTATTCTGGCAGCCGGTATGGGAAGTCGTTACGGCGGGTTGAAGCAGCTTGATCAGATGGGACCTTCCGGCGAAACCGTGATGGACTATTCGGTTTTTGATGCCATGCGTGCCGGATTTGACCGGGTGATTTTTATTATCCGCAAGGATTTTGAAGAAGAATTCAAAAAAGTTATAGCATCCCGTTATGCCGGTAAGATCAATATGGAATTCGCATTCCAGGATCTTTCTGATATGCCCGGAGATTTTACTCCCCCTGCCGACCGTGTGAAACCGTGGGGAACCGGTCATGCTCTGTATGCGGCAAGAAAGTTTCTTACTGAACCCTTTGCGGTGATCAATGCCGATGATTTTTACGGGCGTGACAGTTATGCCCAGTTGGCATCTTATCTGAAAAATCCTCCTGCTGCCGGCAAGGTTCGCGGTTGTATTGCCTCATTCCAGTTGAGTAATACATTGAGTGAAAATGGTTTTGTTTCCCGTGGTATTTGTTCTGATGATGGCAATGGTCACTTGAGCAAAGTTGTGGAAAATACCAAAATCTATCGTCGTGAAGATGGTAAAATAGTTTCCCTGATGGATGATGGCAGTGAAGTCGAGTTGACCGGAAATGAGCCGGCTTCCATGAATTCATGGGGATTTATGCCGGAGATCGTCGATGAGCTGGAAAATCTTTTCTGTGCATTCCTTGAGAAAAACGGCAAGGAGTTGAAAAGTGAATTTTATCTGCCGTTTGTGGTCGATTCCCTTATCAATTCCGGAAAAGCTGAGATTGGTATGCTTCACAGCCGCGACAGCTGGTTTGGTGTGACCTATAAAGAGGATCGTCCGATGGTTCAAGCGGCGTTGCAGAATCTGGTGAAATCCGGAGCATATCCGGAAAAGCTTTTCTGAAAAAGGGGTAAATATCATGGCAGTTCCCTATACACAGGCAGAGATCCGGCGGCTTGCCGGCATGTTTGATATCTATGGTGATTTTCTTGTTGCTTCACCATTTGGTAACGGCAATGTCAATGATACATTTCAATTGACTTATGATCAGGGGGGAATCCGTCTGCATTATGTTTTGCAGCGGATCAATTCCAATGTTTTCAAAGATCCGGTAGCGGTTATGGAAAACGTTGCCCGTGTTACAGACCATATTCTCTGCAAGATTCGAGCTGCCAATGCCCAGACCCGCAAACGTACCATCCGTCTGCTTCATGCTCACGACGGCAAGCCGTATGCATTTGATT
Source organism: Victivallaceae bacterium (assembly GCA_045644425.1). Taxonomy (GTDB): domain Bacteria; phylum Verrucomicrobiota; class Lentisphaeria; order Victivallales; family Victivallaceae; genus UBA1784. The sequence continues at coordinate 25,895 of JAZRGW010000011.1, forward strand.
CAAGAGGGAACTGCTGGCGAGCATATATTTTCGTTGAACATGCCCGGGCGTATGAAGTACTTGATTCTCCGGAGCAGGCGTTCCGTGTGGCTCAGGGATTCGGTGAGTTCCAAAAGCAGCTGGTCGACCTGCAAGGCAGACTTAATGAGACGATTCCGGATTTTCACAATACTCCGAAACGTGTCAATGCTCTGGAAGCTGCCATCAAAGCTGATGCCTGCGGCAGAGTAAAGATGGTTCAGAAAGAGATCGATTTTGTTCTTTCCCGCAAAGAGGAGTGCGGTAAACTTCTGGCACTTAATGCTGAAGGAGCGATTCCGGAGCGAATCACTCATAATGATACCAAAGCCAATAATATATTGATCGACGATCTTTCAGGAGAAGCGATATGTGTTATCGACCTTGATACCGTTATGCCGGGATTGGTACTTTATGATTTCGGCGATATGGTTCGCAGCGGAGCCAATCCGGCAGAGGAAGATGAGCAGGATCTCAACCGGGTCGGCATGAAGTTTGATATGTATGAGGCACTTTACGATGGTTTCATCAGCAGTGCCGGTGGATTTCTGACCGAGGCGGAAAAAGAGATGCTCCCATTTTCTGCAAAATTGATCACGCTGGAAATCGGTTTGCGTTTTCTGACTGACTTTATTATGGGGGATGTTTACTTCAAAATCCGCCGTTCCAATCAGAATCTTGACCGTTGCCGGACGCAGTTTAAAATGGTTGAATCCATCGAAGCTCAGATGAATAAGATGCAGGCGTTGTTGTGAAAGGTGCCGGGCTGATAAAGTTTTCTGAATATTTCAGGGAACATATTGAGGATTTTGATGCTATTCTTTTTGATGTGGATGGCACCCTTGCATCCGGCCGTGCTGTTTTTCCGGGAATAAAAGAGTTTTTGATTTTCCTTGAAGAGATCAACTTTCCTTATCTGCTTTTGACCAATGATGCTTGCAATTCTCAGCAGCAGAAAGCTGCTTATCTGGCAAAAGGCGGTTTGCCGGTCACTGAAAAAAGAGTGTTGTCTGCCGGTAATGCTTTTGAATTGTGGGTTAGTTCCGGAAATTACGATGGAAGACTTTTTTTTCAATATGGAAAATTTGGAACCCCCTCGTATATTGAAGCAGCCGGAATAAAGTTTACTACCGATCCGGCACGGATAAATGAATGCAGCGGAGTGTTGTGCGGTGAAGGTATTTACGAATGGCAGCCGGCAATCGAAGCTGCATTCAATCTGCTTTTGAAACATCCGGAATATCCGATGATCGTTGCCAATCCCGACAGCTACTGGCCCTCATTGCGGCTCAATGGTATGGGAATCGGTGCCGGTGCAGTTGCGAGATTTATCTGCCAGGTGCTTGCAGATGCCGGAAAAGAGGTGAAACCATTATATCTTGGTAAACCTTATCCGCCGATATATCAATGTGCTTTCCCGTTTTTACGTCGTCTTTTTCCTGGACGGAGTTTTGATGAACCATCCCGTCTTATAATGGTGGGAGATTCCTTGAAGTCTGATATTGCCGGAGCTAATGCCAATGCCATTACATCGGCATTGGTTTTAAGCGGAGTGACCAATATGGAACAGGTCAAAAACTGTTCTGCCAAAGAGCGTCCGCAAATGACTTTTAGTGGTGTGTAAAAAGGAGATTATGATATTATGAAGAAACCACTGATAGTTGTTATCGGTGCAAATCCGGCTTGGCAGAAGACACTTTTTTTTAAGGAATTCATTCCCGGAAAGGTTAACCGGGCATATCGTGAAGAAAATTATCCATCCGGAAAAGGAGTGAATTTTTGCCGTGCGTTGCGTTGTTCCGGATTAGGGGAGTCGGTATTGCTGCAGTTTGCCGGAGGAACTAATGGTAAACTGCATTGTGCCGGACTTGATGTCGCCGGTTTCAGTCATAAAACGGTTTCTGCATCAGCTGAAACCAGAAATTGCATCACCTGTTTGGATGATTGTGGAAATATGAGTGAATTGATCGGCGTTTCCGGCAAGGTAACAGCCGGAGAAGCTGATGAGTTTATCAATTTACTGAAAGGTGAACTTGATAAAGTTGATCTGTTGGCGATAACCGGTTCTCTACCGGATGGCAGTGATCCGGAATTGTATTGTCGGGCAGCAGAGTTGGCAGCGGAGAAAAATATTCCGGTTCTTATTGATGCACTTGTAGGAATCAATGGAGTATTGTCGCAGAAAAATATGGCAGTTTTGAAAGTGAATCAGGAAGAATTTTTCAAGATAACCGGTGAAAAAGATATTGTAGCGGCACATCGGCAAGCTCAAAAATCCTATTCCGGAAAAATATTTGCAGTAACCAATGGTGCCGGAAATGCAACACTTTCAGCTGATGGTGTTTTTTACGAATATATTCTTCCGCGGATCCGGGTGATAAGTCCGTTGGGGGCAGGGGATACGGCTTCGGCGGTGATGTCTGCATTGCTGGCAGATAAAAAAGATCCGGCAGAAGCGTTCAAAATGGCATTGGCGGCAGCATCTGCAAATTGTTTGAGTGCTGTTGCCGGTGATTTTTTGCCGGAAAAAAGTTTGGAAATCGCTGCAGAGATAAAAATAAAATCCATATTGCTGTAAAATGAAAAATATATCGGTACAAGTATCCACCCATGATAAATTCCAGATCGAATTGAAATTCATCTGTCCGATCAAGAGCGGAAAAAAGATCAGTGATTATCACATTGAATTGTATTTTTTTATGCCGAGAAATCTGGAGGTTTCCGACAGTAATTTCGGCACGGAAATGTTTTACAACGATTTTTATGAACATATCCGTTTCAAAACTCCGCAGTTTGATTTATCAGCTTTGGTAAATAAATCGAGTCTGCCATTGCAGCGGTTGCGTGAGGCAGATATCCATTCTCCGGAAAGCTATGGAAAAATATTGAAAATGTTTTGTTCCATTGCCAAAAGTGCCATGCGTGATGGAGAAAGTTCCGTGGAAAATGCCCATCCTCTGAAAAGAGTTGAAATGGCAAAAGAATTTCTGTGTAATACAGAAAAACTGCTTCAGCAGTTCCGGGCGTGCCGTAAGGTGAAAGGGCATCCGGAAAATCTGGAACTTTTTGATCTGGTCGATGAGTTTTTGAGTATAAATTCAAATTCTTACCGGTATAAAATCTGGGAATTTTTCAATATTTACGATAATCAGGAAATAACCGCTCTGGCGGCTGAAATAACCGGCAGGGAATTGGAATACCGCAAAAAATGCAATTACCCATCCATGCCTTATAAGAATGCGGATAATTCTGAATTGCTGTATCGGGAAAGTACGTTGAAAAAAGCGATGGCGGGAATACTTTTTCTCGATGTGGAAACCCGCAGGGCAGGGGTGCTGTTGGAAAATATCTTTCTGGGAGTGGCAGCAGCGATCGCCATGGCATTTGCCACAGCGGTATCATTTGTCTGGAATGGTCTTTTTCTTGAAGAATTTTCCATTTCATTTTTTGTTATCTGGGTGATTGCTTATGTATTCAAAGACCGGATAAAATCTTCGCTGCAGCTTTATTGTTTATCGCACCGGAACCGTTACACCTACGATTTCAAGCAGAAGATACGTGATGGTTTCGGGCATGAGATCGGAGTCTGCCGTGAGGGATTTTGTTATTTCAATGCCAATGAACTTGATCCGGAGATCATTGCCGCCCGCAACCGTCACACTTTGAGCCGGTTGGAAAATGGTTCGATGGAAGAAAATGTGATGGCATTCCGGAAAAGGATAGATATTTTTGACAATCCGCGTCAGGATATTTTCCGTGAATTTGACGTGGATGGAATTGTTGATATTATGCGGTTGAATGTAAGGCACTGGACATATAAGATGGATAACCCGTCGAGAACGATTTATCTTTCAGACGGAAAGAACGTGCAGAAACTGGATGCCCGCCGCGATTATCATGTAAATATGGTTGTCCGTTACGGAAGAAAAAATGAGGAAGATTTTTCCGAACGTTACCGGATCGTGCTTTGCCGTGATGGTATCCGCCGTCTGGAAAAAATGAATGAAAAAGGGGAAGTTGAGTATTGAAGTTCAACTCCCCCGGAATTTGAATTTTTTTGGTGTTTATTCGATATTCTCGACCCGGATCACCTGACGCAGTTCATAGACCACACCGCTGGAAACAACGCCTTCATCATCGAATTTCGGAACTTTGGCGGCTTCCACACAGAGCATGGTGTGATATTCATCATCACCGAAGTCGGGCATACGTTTGGATTTTTCGATCCACGGATTCCAGACAACAGTTGAGTTGCTGCCGTATTTGTCGATATGGATGATCCGGTTGAAACCGGGGTCGACGATACGGGTGCTGCCGCAGGTACGGAAAATACGGTCGATTTCCCGGTCGATTTTCAATGGGCCATATTGAATGCCGTATTCATTGCTGACCGTATCCAGATAGACCAGACTGTCGAGATCTTCCACGGTGATGGCTTCTGCGTCACTGACGTTGAAATAGGTGTGCAAAGCACCGCCGAAGTGGAAATCGCTCACGCCTTTACCGCTGATTTCCAGAGAAAGAGTTAATTCTCTGCCTGCGGTAACAGTGTAGAATGATTCAAACTCATCATTGGCAAACTGCAAGGTCACAAAAGCTCCGCCGGCGGGAGCGACTCCGGCAGCGGCGATATCCCACATTGCATTGCGGACACAGCCGTGACTGCCGCTTTTACCTTCCGGAGCGGCTCCGAACCACGGGAAGCAGACCGGTACACCGCCGCGAATGGGCGAACCGGCAGTAAAGAGAGATTTTTCACTCATCCACAAAACGTTTTCGCTTCCGGGCAGGGTGAATTCGATCACATGGGCTCCGTAAACAGAGATGAGAGCTGTGGATAATTCACTTTGCAAACGTACTGCCGGGAATCCATTGTATTCTTCAAAAGAGATACCTTTGCCGCCGAATTTTTCTGTTAAATTTTTGATCATGATAATTTTAAAACCTCTTGTTGTTGTGTTTGCTGCCTATAATCTACCATAAAAATTTACTTTTTCAATGTAAAAAGAACTTTTTGGTGCTATATTATAAAAATATTTATTCAGCTGTAAAGAAAAATTGATTTTTCTCTGGCGTTATACTTGAAAAAACGGCTGATTGGAGCTATTTTATAAGAATTGTAACGGTATTCTGGGCCCCATTATTGTTTTGTGGCTTGACACCCGGAGTGCCAGAAAAAATAATTTTTACAGAAAGGGATTGGTTATGCCAACCGCAAGTCGAGCAAAACACAAATTCTGCCGCCGGATCGGCCAGTGTCTCTGGGGTGATCCGAAATGTCCGAGTGTGAAACGTCCTTATGCCGCCGGTCCTCACGGCAAAGGCCGCCGCAGCAAGCTTTCCACCTATGGTGAGTTGCTGATGGAAAAACAGAAACTCCGCAACTATTATGCTATCAGCGAAAAACAGCTTCGCATTGCTTTTGCAAAAGCAAAAAGTGGTGAAGGTCAGACCCATGAAAAACTTTTCCGCAGCCTTGAATTGCGTCTGGATGCGATGGTCTACCGTGCCGGTTTTGCTCCGACCATTTTTGCTGCCAAGCAGATGGTCAATCATGGTCACGTCTATGTTGACGGCAAACGCGTTGACCGTTCCAGCTATCAGCTGAAAGAAGGTCAGGTCATTACTCTTAATGCAGAGAAGTCTCCGACTCTGGCTGAAGTTGCCAAAAAGAATAACGCCACTGTACCGGCTTATATGGAAGTCGATCTTGATAACCTGAAAGCCACTCTGGTTCGTGCTCCCCAGGTTGAAGAAATTCCTGTGGCAGTCAAGATCATGAGCGTGATTGAGTACTACGCCCGTTAATCTTAACCGGAGCGTGGGAACCTGTAAAAAGGTTCAGTTACGATTGAAGATCCCGGAATCTTGTAAAAGGTTTCGGGATTTTTATATTTCAGAGAAAGATCATTTAAAAAATAAAATTCCTGAAGTTATCGAATTTGACTTGCAAAAATGCAAATCACGGTATATATTAAGTAGCATACCGAAAAAATGGGGCAGTAGCTCAGTTGGCTAGAGCATCACACTGGCAGTGTGAGGGTCGAGAGTTCGAGTCTCTTCTGCTCCACCATCCTTCGCTAAAGCTACGGATGGCAAGCCCGTCTTGCTACCCGTAGATTTTTTTTGCTTGCAAAAATAAGCGGAGTGCAACGGAGCGGGCGAAGGATGCCCTCCAAAGCCTTGGCGACGGAGGGCTAACGGCAGAGAATTGGAGAAATCGAATGTTCTATACTTACATTTTACGCAGTATTTCCCAGCCGGAACAGCGTTATATCGGCAGTACAGCAGATTTGAAATCCCGCCTTGCCAAACATAACGCGGGTGAAGTACCCCACACCTCAAAATTCAAGCCGGGGAAAATTGAAACTGCCATTGCGTTTTCATCAAAGGAAAAAGCCTACGCATTTGAAGCATATCTTAAAACTCACAGTGGCAGAAGTTTCGCCAACCGCCACTTCTGAAACCTGTAATCCGACCCGCTTGAAATGAGTCGAAACCTCTAAAACAGCCAAATCCTATAACTTTTACAGATTTAGAGGGGGACTTGACCCCCTCTAAAATCCCCCTCAAATGCAAATCCGAGTTTGCCAAACTCTATACTACCCATTTTTGATTTAAGCAAATTTTGCTTTATCATAGAAATTTTTTACTATTCATTGATTATAAAAAACAGCGGGGATCGGTTCAGAAAAGTGCCGGGTAAAAAATATGTTCAATGCCGATTAGATACCAGTTTGATTTTTGCAGAGAAATTGGTATCAGTTTTTGAAAAAAAACTATTGCTTTTGCTTATTATTTTGACTATATTTATACAAAACAAAATGGAGAACGGTATAAATGATGTTAAAATTGGATCCGCAAGTTTGCTCATCACGTCAGCTGTTGAGTTCAGCGCTGCGTGCTTATGCGGGGCATTTGTCTCCGGAGAGCCGTTTTCCAAGTGAAAGTTCCCTTCGCCGGGAGTTCGGTATATCCCGGATGACGTTGAACCGGGCACTGAACGATCTTGTTGCCGAGGGGATTCTTTATTCCCGCCGCGGAGCAGGGAGGTTTGTTGCGGTCAAAGATATCTGCCGGATGTATTTCGTGCTGCCGTTTCTGGAAAAACGCAAAGATGAGTTTGAAAATGGTTTTTTTGTTAAAGATATTTTTGATGAACTTTCAAATCTTGCGAAAGAAAAAAATATTCACCTGACTCCGCTGATTGCATCATTGACCAACCGTCGGGAAGAGTTGGATCTGGAAGTTTTCAGCCAGCTGCCTGATGGTGCGAATGTTGTTCTGCCCGGATATTGGTACAGTGGACTGTTTGATCTATTACGTGCGAAAAAATGTAAAATTGTTTTTATTGCCATGTCGGCGAGTTTTGATTTTCTTTATGAGAAGCAGGTGTCAGAGTGGTTCCGGATTGAATACGATTTGAGTGCCGCAGTGGAATTGGCGATGGATAAATTGCGGAAATGCGGAGTTAAGAGGGCAGTATTGATCGATAATGACAATCACTGCCTGAGTCCTTATCAGGTCGGATTGAGACGTGTTTTGAAAGATGATTTTATGCCGGAATTGATCATTTACGGTAGTAAAGAAAATGGTTTCGGGTGGAATACACTCAAGTGTATGCTCCGGTCCCGGGAACGTTATCCATTTGAAGGGATCATTGCTGCAAATCCGCAGATTGCCCTTAAGGCGCAGGATGTGCTGAAAAGTTTAAAAATGGAAATGCCATTGGTCATGTTGAAAAAGGGGCAGGGCGATGATAATATAAGCTGCATAACTTATCCCAACGGATCAGTTGCTGATCTGACGTTGAAAAAATTGACCACCAGTAATTATCTTTCCGGAATAAAAATTATAAAACCGTTATTTTGTGAAGCGGAATCAACCCGTAAATTTTTAATAAAACCCTAACTTAAAGGAGAAAAAGAAAATGAAAAAATCAACTTCCAAATCCAGTTTCCGGCATGCCGGAGTAAAGCATTCATGCTTTACTCTTATTGAGTTGCTCGTTGTAATTGCAATAATCGCAATCCTTGCCGCAATTTTGCTCCCCGCACTCAACTCTGCCCGTGAACGCGGCAGAAGTGCCGACTGCATGTCTCACTTCAAAACTGTATCCACCTATAATATTATGTATTTGGGTGGAAATGACGATATGTTGCCGCCTAACGGAGGTACTGCACCTTCCGGATTCAATGTAACTTGGCTGGATCGTTTGCTGGTGCCGAATAATGTCGGCATGGAAATCGTCAAATGTCCAAGTTTTATCACTGACAAAACCGGTGCGGAGGCATGTAACGTAAGTGCTGCGACTTTGAAGACCAACTGGGAAACCGGCGTTTCCGGTTATGGTTCGGCAATAACTTACTACTCCCAGATGGGACGTAACAATTTCCTTGCTTCTTCCACGGACAGTGCTAAGATCGGCGGTAAGATCTCCCGTCTCAAAAATCCTTCACATGTACTTTGTTTTGCTGATACTTACCGTGGTTCTGCCAAATCAAACGGTAGTTACCTTCTCTTTCACCTCTTTTCAACTGCGGATACCGGGCAGCTTGATGCCCGTCATGCCGGTTCTGTGATTTGTTCTTTTGTCGATGGTCATGCCGAGTCGATCAAAACTGATGCCGGAGCTGACCGTATGGCGTATTCTTCAGATAAAAATCCTTACAAGACATTTTCCACTTTTAACTATTTCAGTACTAATCAGTAAGAGAGTTTTGAGAGATTTGGTCATGAGAAAGTTAAAAAAATTGTCTTTATGTTTTATGGCTGTTGCTTCTGCACTGACTTTTGCGGCTGATGATTCGGCTTATTATTCCAACCGCAGTACCATTACCGGTTTTCAGAACTTCAAAAGCAATCTGCCCAATAGAACTCTGCCGACAGTCAAAGAACAGCTGCAGAGTTACCGTATGGCGTCGTACTCTGTTCCGCACCGCTTGAGTGCGGCGGCGGCGGCAAAACAGGCAAAATGGTTCAAAGAAGCCGGATTCAATATGATTCTGGCTGAAAATTGCCGTATGCTGGTGATGGATCTGCTGCCTGCATCCGAAAGGACAGCCAAGCTTCGCAGTCTCGGTGATACGATCAAAGACAGCAAAATGATCTTTGATGCCTTGAAAAAAGAGGGCATCAAGACCATGCACCATGTCACCTGTACTCAAGTACCGATGAAAATGCTGCAGAAACATCCGGAATGGGCGGCAGTCTACATGACTACCGGAAAAACCAAAATGAATTGGTATGGTACCGGAAATACCTGTATCAATAATGATGATTTCTGGAAAATCTGGTTCGCCTGCCTGACACGTCTGCTTAAAGAGTCTCCGGCTGATGCGGTGATGATTGATGAAATCCAGTTTTTCGGTCCGGATCTTTGCGGCTGTAAATTCTGCCGCGAGAAATTCAAAAAAGATACCGGATTGGAACTGCCTGAAAATGGTAAATTCAACGCATGGATCGGCAAAAATCCTGCCGCTTTCCGTCGCTGGAGAAACTGGAGGATCGAAAAGGTGCTGGATAGGCAGCATGAGTGCCGCAAACTTCTCAAAAGTTTGAATACCGAAGCGGTGTTTTCCGCCTATCTCTGCAATATCCTCACTGTCTACACCCGTCACGCTTTCGGCTGCGATATCAGCAATCTGCCGCAGTATGCTGATTCCATCGGTCTGGAAAGTATGCCCGCCGAATTGCGTTATCCGGAGTATTACCCGCAGGTGCTTCTTGAATTGAAACTGCTCCGGGGAATTTCCGAGAAAAAAGGCAATGCTCCGTGGGTGCTTTTCTATGCGTGGGATAGTTTCAGCGACATCGTTTCCTCCCTTACCGCCTTTGCCACCGGAACCCGTCAGTGGTGGTATCTGCTCGGCAAAAAAGAGCATGTGTGGCGGCCGCTTCTGCAGTGGGAAATCGAACACGAAGCCTTGGTGACTCCCAATGAAAATGCCGGAAATATCGCCGTTTTCTTCTCCTCTTTGAATCGCGGTCACAATCCATTGAACAGTACCGAATGGGAACTCGGATTTTCCGGTCTCTGCAATGCCTTGAGTGATGAGCAGATACCTTACCGGGTGGTCGTTGATGAAGATTTCAAAGATGGCCTTGCCCTGCGTAATAAAGCCGATACTGTAGTGGCGATGAATGCGGCGGTGTGGAATAAATCCACTCTGGCTGAAATGGAAAAATTTGTCCGCGATGGCGGCACATTCATCACTTCCGGCAATTTCTCAATGGCGGATGACAATTATAATAAGTTCACCGATTTTGCCGCTGCCAAACTGCTCGGATTCAACTACGATGGCGAAATCAAATCCGGTGCTGCTATGGAAGTGCCTGCAAAAAATCCGGTTACCGGAGATTTTACCGGCAAAATTGATTATGACAAACGGATAATCAAGCTGAAAAATATCGCTTCCGATGTAAAAGTCTACGGTTCATTCATTGACAAAGAGGGGAAATCCTATCCCGGTATTCTGGTTCGAGAAGTTGGTAAAGGAAGAATCATCTATTTCGCCGGTACTCCGGAAAGAAGTACCTTCTTCTACTTCTACAACACCAATAAGGTCGTTCCCGGAAAGGTGTGGAAAGATTTCCGCAATCCTCCCTGGAGCAATCTGTGGGCAAAAATCGTCAAAGCGTATAATAACAAAGTGGTTTTTGAAGCGAAAAACTTCCCCAAAGGAGTTGTTATCGAAGCTCTCAAGCATAAAAACGGCGGAACTTCCGGCACGATGCTGACGCTTCTCAACTTCCAATCCAACCGGGTCAAAGAAGGATTCCAGCCGCAGCTGCGTAACTATGATTTCCCGTCGGTTTACCGGAACCGTCCGGATAAAAATGCTCCGATGACTCTGGATATTTACGCTCCCGGCACGAAAAAAGTTTACCTTTTCAGCGTGGATTTTGATGATGTTGTCGATTGGAAGTTTACCCGCGACGGCGACCGGGTCAAAGTTGAAGTTCCTGAACTTCACCGTCATCTGGTGGTTTATTGCAGCAACGGCAGCGATAAAGCATTTGCCCTGCCGGGCAGAAAAATCGTTAAAGATTTGCCTGCAGCTAAATCGCTTCTCATTGAAAATCTGCCGGCACTTGCCGCACCGCGCAATCCGGAAGCCGTCACTGTTTTCTCTGACAGTGATGCCTTTACCGGCGGTGCTATCCGTAAAGAATGGGTGTTGAATCAGCCGATCCGCACTATCTATGGCGACCGCAGCGGAAAAACTGAAATGAGCGTGACTTTCAAAATCGATAAAACCATGATCAAGCCGATTTTGGAAATGGGAGCCACCTGTGATGATATACGCAACAGCCGTGCCAAGATCAAAATTGAATTCAACGGCAAAACTATTTTCACCGGCAAAGCTCCTTATCCTGATTTCCTCTGGGCAGTAAAAGAATTTCCGCTGGGCGTGGATAAACTGGAACCGGGTACTTACACCGTTAAAATCACCAATACGGATAAAGGTCCTTACGGCAATGTGCCGTGGCTGGGCGTGGCATATTGCCGCATCAAACCTTCCGGTAAAACGCTCGATGTGAATTTCAACCGCGACAAAGATATTCCAGTTCGGGGAAAATTTGCGAAAGTCAACGGAAAGATCGAAAATGGAGCATTGCGTTTCGGTTCCGATGGTACCGGAATCAAAATGTCTGCGGATATGATCACAGGTGAAGAAGGTGCAGTTGCACTCCGTTTCAAAATAACCAAACCTGCAGAAGATGTCAAATTCAGTTTGCCGGTGATTCACCTGCGTCCGGCAAGTCTGGCATCACTCTCTGTTTCAGTTTCCGGCAAAGCATCTCCTGTTATCGTGGCAGGTTTCTACAATCCCTCCTCGAAAAAAGGAAAAATCTTCTCTGTAAACAAGGGACTTGAATTTGATAAAGAGTATCAGATCGCCGCTATTTGGAAAGATGGCAAATTCCAGATATATCTGGATGGTAAACTTCTCGGAGAGGGAGATATCCCGCTGGCAAAAGTGAAGTTCAATGATCTTTTTATCGGACCATTCAAAGATAAATATATCCACTCTTTCAACAAATGGAGCGACAGCTGTCTGCTCAGTGAGTTGAAAGTCTGGAATCTGGTTCCCGAAATGACAGAGATATTTCCGGAGCAGAATAAATAATTTCTTTTGAATTCAAAGGGCTTGTTGAAGTTTTTTCAGCAAGCCTTTTTTTTGCCAGTAGTACTTATTTGCCGGGGGCATGAAGCTGTTGCAATCCGAGATTCCGGCGCTGCTGTTGAAAAAACTGCCACAAATCCGGATCACGGGAAATTTTTTTCAGTAAAGCAGTTTGCGAAATACCGCATATTTCTGCAGCAGCACGGTGGTCGAAGCCGCAGGAATGGATAATATCCAGCAGTTGAGCTGCAAAAAGCGGGTAGTTCGCTGAATTTACCGAGGTTTCCGGATGATCCGGAGGTATTGAACGATTTTCTCTGAATTTGAGTGCCAGAAGCATTTTTAATTTTTTCAGAGCTTTACTGCGGTTGCGGAATTGACTTCTTTCGGTACAATCACCTGCAGAAATATTCCAATCGCTCAACTCCACTTTTACTGCCGAAGAAGTTTTATTCCGTTTCTGTCCGCCGGGACCTGAACCGCAGGAAAAAGTTATTTTACATAAAGCCGACAATTCAGTTTCATCCATTGTCAGCAGAGTATCTCTTTTTATATCCATTATTTTTCTCATGATGCTTGCATATTTTTCTATTATGCAATATATTATCCAAGTAAGGTTTTGTCAAGTGTATCATGTATAAAAATTGCTCAGGAAGAAAAAGAAAATGAAACACAAAAAAATATTCCGGTTGTGGAGTGTATTTTCTGCAGCGGCAGCAGTTTTCTTGTGTTCATCGGCAAGTTTTGATTTTTCTCCGGCTCCGCAAAGAGAGGAAAATATCGTTGTTCCGGAAAAATCAGACAAATCCAAAGAGCGTGCCGGAATCCGGAAAAATGAAAAAAAACCGGTTTTTTTTCAATGGCAGTTCCTGCCGTCGGAAGGATATTATGTTACCGGCCATGATCAGGAAGTAAATGGTTTGGCTCTCGGTTATTATCTGCCGCAGAGAAAGGTCAATGGTGTCAGTTTGGCGTTGATCCAGGCTTACAATGTGGAAAAAAGCGGTTTCAGTATGTCGTTGCTGGAATACTCCGGTATTTCCAATGGATTCAATCTTTTCTTTGCCGGTGGAATGCAGGCTAACCGGGGGGTCTCGCTGGGAGTTTTGAATATGACCGAGTGTAATCAGGGATTTCAGATCGGTCTGATCAATCAGGAAGAAAAAGATTTGCTTGTAGAGTACGATATGAAGCCGGAAATGGATCGGAAAAAATTCGGAGTACAGGCCGGCGTAATCAACTATTCTGATGCACCGGGGATTCAATTCGGCTTGTGGAATACCAATCCTAACAGTCTAATAAAACATTTCCCGATATTCAATATTTGTTTTTGAAATTGTATTTCAGTGAGAAAATATAAAAAATATCCTGTTTTTTTTAAATAACAAGTTGTAATCTTTTGTGAGTGTATTATATTTTAAAACATGTTTTTTTATTGTAAGAGTTTATTGGGAAAGCTACTGTTTTTTAGTTTTTTTTACAGAAAGGCTGTGAATTACGATGTTTTTAGGGTCAGCTTCAGCAATTGGTATCGGACTCGGTTCTGAAACGATGACGTTTTTGTTTATCGGAGTGATCGTGTATATTCTTATGATGCTGCTTATCGGCTGGATTTCCAGCCGCAAAGTCAGCGGGATGAGCGACTTTCTGGTTGCCGGCAGGCGTTTGCCGTTGTGGATGGCTACTGCGACACTGCTTGCCACATGGTTCGGTGCCGGTTCCAGCATGGGAGTCGCCGCGACGGTGTATTCAGATGGTATCAATGGCGTGCTTGCAGATCCTTTCGGGGCGGCATTGAGCTTGATTTTTGCCGGTGTTTTTATTGTCGGTCTTTTGAGAAAAAACGGATGCATGACTGTTACTGACATCATTGAACGCCGTTTTGGTAAAGCTGCCGGGGTTTACGCTTCATTGTGGATGATTCCCGTTTATGTCGGCTGGCTCGGAGCCCAGTTGCTGGGCTTGGGTACGATTCTGAATCTTATTGTCGGTGTTCCGCTGGTTACCGGTACCTTAATAGGAACAGTGGTGGTTTTGCTTTATACCTGTGCCGGGGGCATGTGGGCTGTAACTTTAACTGATGTTGTTCAGGTCGGTATCATGGTCATCGGTTTGATCGTGCTTCTGCCGGGAACAGTTGAACTTGCCGGAGGCAGTGCCGCTGTTATTCAGGCTTTGAATGCCAATGATACTCTTTTACCGATTGGAGCTGTATGCTTCAATGACTATGTTTATTACGTAGGCAGTTGGATTATCATGGGCTTGGGATGCATGGTTGGGCAGGATCTGGTTCAGCGTTCACTGTCAAGTAAAAATTCCAATGTGGCGGTTGCCAGCAGTGTGATTTCAGGATTTTCTTACGTTGTGATTGCTTTTATTCCGGTTGTTATCGGTATTGCTGCCAGAGTGATTTTTCCGAAACTCGGTATTTCTGCTGACGTACTGGGTGAAAATCTGGAAAATCAGGTATTGCCCCGGATCGCGATCCTGGTTCTGGGGAAGAGTGCTCCGATCATGTTGACCATTTTTATAGCGGCATTGACAGCAGCGATAATGAGTTCTGCCGATAGTTCACTGCTTGCCGGTGCATCATTGCTCTGCAATAATGTTCTGGCTCCGCTTTTCCCGAAAATGCGGGAAAAATATCTTTTGATGAGTACACGTATTGCCACTGTATTGCTGACTGTGATTGCACTGGTGTTGGCGATTTGGGTGAAAAGTATTTACAGTTTGATGATCAACAGCTGGATATCGCAGTTGGTGATAATTTTTCTGCCGGTGATCATTGCTTTGTATGTTCCGCGGGCGACCCGGCATACTGCATGGGCGACTATGATTGTCGGTACCGTGGTCTGGTTGGGATATACTTTTATTTCCAGCTGCGGCAGTGGTATGAATATGATGGATTTGCTTGCCAGTGATGGATTTGACCGTTCGATTACTTGTGGAGCGGTTTACGGATTTGCTTCTGCCCTGCTGACTTTTATCTGTTGTTATGTGGGGGAAATTATTGCGGGAGAAGAAGATGATAAAAGTGATGCTGACTCCGGAAAATCTCGATGAGACAGTTGACATATTGAGTAAAATTCTGCAATCACCCGGTGCCGTGGCACTGGTTCCTACAGAAACGGTGTACGGGTTGATTGCGAGAGCAGGTGATAAAGTTGCCGAAGAGAGGATTTTTGCTTTAAAAAAGCGGAATGTTTCCAAAGTTCTGGGATGGTTCACCGGCAATTGGCGTAAGTTATCTGATTACGGAGTGATTCTGGATGGTTTGCCGGAAAAACTTGCTGCGGAATATTTTCCCGGAGCGTTGACAGTGATAGCTAAATGTGTTGATGGAACCACTCAGGGATTCCGGATGCCGGATACGCCGTTTTTATTGAAATTGCTGAAAAAAATCGATGGAGTTCTGATCCAAACCAGTGCCAATGCTTCCGGAGAACCGGATGCCAGGGATTGCGAAGAGGCTCTGAAACAATTGAATGGTGAAGTGGATATGGCTGTTGACGGTGGAGCTATTTGTGGAAATATTTGCGGTTCAACGGTGGTGGATGCTTCCGGAGAACAAATAAAAATTCTCCGTCAGGGGCCGGTAGACTTGCAGAAATGGCTTTGAGGGGTTATATTATCTTAATGTGGTATATATTTTAGGAGAAGTCATTTTGAAACAAATTGCGGTTATATTATTGCTTCTGTCTATTTTTATTCCGGTCATGAGTTTTGGAAAATCTGTTGAAGCAAAATCAGATAATCGGATCGGAAATTTGATTTTGGCTTCTGTCAACGGTAAAGTTATTACTGAATCAGATGTTTTGCCGCTGACCAGCAACCGGGAAAAACAGGCGAGGGCGGTTTATTCCGGAGAACGTTTATCCAAAGTGATTTACGATTATCGCAAAGAAGTTGTCAATGAGTTGATTGATAATATATTGGTTCAATCGGAATTCGATCGTTTCAAGTATCCGCTTTCCCGGCAGGAGATCGAGAGGGAAATTGACCGGTTCGGTGTACGTATCGGCTGCCGTTCAAGGGAGCAGCTGCTCAAGCGATTGAATAAGGATGGCTCAACAATGGAAGAGCTGCAGCTGCGTGTGCGTAAAAATCTGATGGTTCAAATTATGCTTTTCCGTCAGTTCCGTATTGCTGATCCGGTTTCTCCAAAAGAGGTTTTTGAATATTTTAAAACGCATCAATCAGAATATGCCTCGCCCGAAAAGGTCGGTTTGGCGATGTTGAAACTGGATTCATCCCGCGTTGATCTGGAAAAAGTTTCAGCGGAAATCAGTGCTGAATTGAAATCTTCTCCGGAGCGTTTTTCTGCTTTGGTAAAACGTTATAACCCGGAATTGGGCAATGTTGAACTCGGTGCTATCGATAGTAAACTTTTGAGACCGGAATTTGCCTCCGCTTTTAAAGAGTTCAAGGTTGGTTTGACCGCCGGACCGATAAAAGTGTATGATGGAGTGGTCTGGTTGAAAATAACCTCTTATCAACCGGCTCAAAAAGCTGTTTATTCTCTGGTCGAAAATAAGATAAAGTCCGATTTGGAACGTAAAAAACGAGAAAAAATATTGGCAGATTACATTCAGCGTCTCCGCAGTGATGCGGTGATTGAGTATTTTTTATGATAAGCATCAGTGGAATAGATGTATTATGAAATTATTTTGTAAGAAATGCAGTAAAATATTTACGGTGGAACCGGGGGATTCTTCCACGGTGAATTGTTCTTTTTGCGGCAATGAAGTGCCGCGTCCGGCTTCCGGTTTGAGTTCCGGGGTGGTAATTGGTGACTTTGTTATCGAAAAAAGTCTGAATAAGGGAGGTATGGGAGAAGTCTTTCTCGCCAATCAGATATCCCTTGACCGGCCGGTTGCATTGAAAGTACTGCAGAGTGAATTTACCAATGATCAGGAGTACATCGACAGTCTTTTCCGTGAAGCGAGGGCTGCAGCACGGATAAATCACCCGAATATTGTGCAGGCTTATGCTGTTGGCAGTGATGAGGGGCATTTTTATCTGGCAATGGAACTTGTCCGTGGTGAAACTTTGAAAAAGATCATCCGGGATAAAGGTGCGTTGGATCCTGCCAGAGCTGCTGAAATAATTCGTGATATTGCCTCTGCGTTGGATGTGGCATGGCGTGAGCAGAAGCTGGTTCATCAGGATATCAAGCCTGATAATATAATGGTCAATAACGAAGGGGTCGCTAAACTTGCTGACCTTGGATTGGCAAAGACAGCAACGGTTAAAGAAAACAATTCAGAAGATTCCGATGAGGTAATGGGAACTCCTCAGTATATCAGTCCGGAACAGTTGACCGGTGTTACTACAGATGTCCGCAGTGACCTATACAGTTTGGGAGCGACTTTTTATCACATTATTACCGGGCAGCTTCCATATCGAACCAATGACATGATGGAATTGGCACAAATGCATAATTCCGGTAATCTGACTCCTCCTAAAGAGGTGAAACAAAATGTTCCGGATGAAATAAACCGCATTATTGTCAAGATGATGGCCCGTGATATTGAAAAACGTTATCAAACTCCGGCTGATTTGGTCGCCGATTTGAAAAAGTTTATTGATTCCGGAAAAAAATCTGTATCGGAAGATAGTAAAAGCGGTGTTGCAGCACCCCGGATTGCTCCGAAAATAGTTCCCAAAGTTTCAAAACCGGTTATTGCCGCCAAACCGGTTGTACCTGCCAAACCGGTAGTTCCGGTCAAACCTGTGATTCCGGCGAATCCGGTTCCGGTAACTCCGGCGAAAGCTGCGGAACCGGCATCTCCGGCAGCGGTTCAGGCGAAACCTGTGATTCCGGTCAAACCGGCAGTTCCCGCTACGGCTCCAGTTCCGGCAGCTTCAACAAAGGCTGCGGAAGAGGTTATTCCGGTTGTTCCGGCATCTCCGGCATCGACATCTGATGAAAAGAAGGAAGATGGGGAAAAGAAAAGTTTTCCGGTAAAAAAAGTCGCACTGATTTCATCATTGGCAGTTGCAGGAGTTTTGCTTCTGGCAGTTGTTGCAGTCGGAGTTCTTTTCGGATTGGAAAAATTTGAGATAATTTCTCCGACAGTAACTCCATATATTGCAAAAGTTATTCCTGTTGCGGCATCTGAGTCTGATGGAATTTCTACTGAAGAAAATAGTGGTGAAGAAACAGCCGCTGTCGTGGAAGAGGAAAAGATCCCGGATAATTTACCGACATCAGCAGCTACATTGGAAACCTTTGAAGTTACCGGCAGAGAGGAATTTTTGACCGCATTTGATGAAATTTTCCAGTGGCGTCAGAAAAATCTGGAATCAAATGAAGAGTTTTTGAAAAAAGTTGATGCGGCATGGGGAATTCTTTCCTCTCCGATATTCCCGAAAGAAAAAGAAGCATTGAACAAGATAAAGATCATGTTTTCAGCTTCTGATGAATTGCTCCGCTGTTCTGTGGATCGTAACCGCCTGCGTCAGAAACATATTGATGATTTGGCAGCCGCAGAAAGAGCTTATGCCGAACAGAAGGAAAAAGAGGCAAAAGCACAGGCAGAAAGAGAGTTGAAGCGTCAGGAGTTTGAAAAGCAGGCTCGTGAAAATGCCCGTTCCCGTCAGGAAGATGCAAAGCGTGATAAGGAACGTCTGGCGGCATTGACCGCTGAATTGAATAAACATACAAGTAAATGTATTGTTCTGATGCTGGAGTCTTTGTCCACCGGTAAGGATCAGGCATTTAAAGATGCGGTAACTGCGGCAAAAATATTCTCCAGAACGGCTCCCTCATTTAATGCTGCTGAAGTAAAAATGCTCCGTCAATTTACTCAGGATGTGAATTTAATGGAAAGTGAAAAGAAAAAACTCGGTGTGATTTTTGATAAATTCAAGGCAATAAATGAAAAAAGCCGGATCCGGGTATATCTTGCCCGTGGATCTGCTCCTTTGATCGCCATGAAACCAGGTGAGTTGATTTACCGGGATAATGCCAAACATCGTGACGTTGTTTTGGACTATGATAAACTTATTCCAAGAACAAGAGATACGTTATTTGTGATGCTGACTCAGATGTTAAAAATAAATAATTCTGAATTTTATTGTGATTTGTTTCACGGTAAACGGCCGTCAGATAAAAAAGTTCCTGCCGGATTCTGGAAAAGAGTTTGGCCGATGGTCAAATCTTCTTTGTAAAAAACATTTGCAGTAATGATAAGTTCGCCTGAAACAGGAAACTGTTTCAGGCGGTATTTTTTTACAGAAACAATTATTTATTCACCGATATCGTAAAAATCAATTTGGCTTTATTCTGCTAAAAATACGGCTGCTGTCAAAGAGTAATATCTGACAGCAGCCGTTTATGTAATACGGTATATATTTTACATCAATTTGAAGCAGGCAGATTGAATTTCCGCCACACAGGGACGTCCGGCTCCGTCACAAACAGCATTGGGACTCATTTCACGGGTGACTCCGTGAAGGAATGTACTTTTGCTGCCGTCGATTTTGACAGTTCCATCATCGCAGAGGGTGACGACCGCACTCAGAGGAGCTTCAAAAATTGCTTCATGGTCGGCAAGTTCGTAAGCTTCGCACAACTCTTTCGGGAAGTGATTATGCGGCTGATTGAGCCAATCGAAACTTGCTGAATTGACGTCAAAGTAAGCCACATTATCCAGAATCCGGATATTATCCCGGTGGTGGTGACCATTGCATGAAAGAATCACTTTCCGACCGTTTTCGTTGGCTTTGCGGATGATTTCCCGCAGTTCCGGCTGATTGAAAATACCGGCTCCGCCAAGCGGGTGCCGTTCCAGTGAGGCGTGGCTGAAAAGTACGCATTGACCGGGAGCTGAATTTATTGCATCTTCAATAAAATCCATTTCTTCCTGCGGCAGAGTTTCTCTGGTACGGGGGAAATCAAAATAGTTCCGGTACTGGAAGTGGGTCTGACCGCCGGCATGACCGTAGTAATTGGTATCGACTACAATAAAGCGGAAACCTTTGACATCAAAGTAATAATATTCTTTCGGCATATTGTATGCTTTAAGCACTTCACTCAAAGCTGCACCATCGGTATCGTGGTTGCCCATTACATGATAAAGGGGGATGGAATATTTTTTTACATCCTCCATGATTTCTGTAAAAGTACCGACAGAGTGATTGAAGTCACCAAGACTTACTGCAAAATCAACTTTTTCTTCTTCTGCACGCTTCATGATTACGGCAAGTTTTTTACGGGCATCAGTAAAGAAGACTCCGGGATAGTGGTGCAAGTCGGCAAAGACCAGAAATTTTACCTGATTCATTTTTTATTCCTCCATAGAAAAAGTAAACTCGTTTCCGCTTAATTTAGCATAAATGCGGTACTTTTCAAGAGATTTCCCGCATAAATGCCAAGATAAAAATTAATTATTTATCTGCCGGAGTGAAAATGAACCAGTAAGTAGAACCAGCTTCCGCATTGATCGTCAGACGGTCAATATTTTTATATTCCTTACCGTTGAAAACATTTTTCACATTGACTTTGCCGGGCAGGCGGAGTTCTCTTTTTCCATTGACCATACTGTGCAGCATCATGAAATTACCGTCAGTTACACACTGGAATCCGGGCGTTGAAACGGCGTATGCACCAGCTTCCCGCACCAGATGGTTGAAGTAATCCGGACTCAAGCTGCCGGGTTCACCGATATAGACCGATTTCCAGTTTTTATTTTTACGCTCTACGATAGCTGCTTCTTTATTGAATTCAAACCGGGCAAGAACTTTATCGCCTTTACGGGGAATGGCATAAACTTTTTTCATATAATCATACCAATCCGGCTTTACTTCCGGATGAGGATCTTTCAAATTGGCATATGCAGAAATCAGCAGATGATCCACTCCGGGCATGGTATATATCTGATGTTTTGCCGTGCGGTTAGTGGCAACGACTTTGAATTCACTGCCTTTTTCCGCTCCTCCAAGCCTGCCGGTTCCTGAAAGGAAGATCAAGGTGCGGTTGTTGTTTTTCAGTGAATCAAGCAGCTTCTGGCGTGCCGGGTCGATGTAATACATTGATGCAAAAATCAGTACTTTGAATGATTGTGCCAATTCCGGATTTTTGATCAGGTCGTTGAGAGAGTAGCAGGCATAAGGCACACTTGATGAACCGAGTTTATTCTGCTGCTCAGCTACCAGTTGGGTCATATCAAACATCCATTCCGGAGATGGCAGATTCCGCAAAAACATCTGATCATCATCAACGACGAATGCGGTATCCGGTTTCCAACTGGAAGGTTTCATATTTGCAAGCTGATTTCCAACTGCGTTTACCTGTTTGATATCCTCAAGTATCTGCGGATGATTGAACCAGCCCGGAGCCATATCAAGATACCAGAATCCCATATTATTGGCAAACATGCTTCCGGCAAGTTTGCGGTTGGCAGCCTGCCACATCTGGAAGTCGATCATCAATCCCCAGCCGATACTCATGATCTCTTTTTCCCATGACGGGGCGGCGCACCAGGTGCGGATATCAAATTCATCAGTATACATTTTTCCATGCAGATGGAATGAGTCCATCGGTACTCTCGGCACCGTGGGTGATGATGGCGGACGGAGATTATACGGAGCCTGTGCTACCAGAATATCGAACTTCTGTTTAGTCAGAAAATCGTAAATATCCAGCGATGAACCGGGATTACCGCTGTACGGTCCCATGCACCAACGCATGGTGAATACATCTTTGCCCATCATTTTCCGGGCATGTTCACCCATTTCATCAGCCATACGCCAACCGGCGAATTTGTTGAATTTGAAAAAGTCGATGTAATTCTTTTCTTTTTCCGGATTCAGGCAGTCATCATTGCCGGCAAACACCGGAGGCTCGGCATTTTCAAAAGTTACTGTCGGATTATTCCACGCTTTACGCAGAGCTTCAACGGTTTTGTATTCTTCTTTGAGGAATTTCCGGAATGCTTTCAATGCCGGTTTGCTGTAGTCAAAGTGGGTGACGACCATCTGGTTGTCATGACCGCCGGCAATATGTATACCGACAATAGCTTTGCTCAATTTAGCTTTTTTCAAACCGTTGATGATATTGGTGATCTGTTCTTTGTAGTGAGCTTTTAATATTTCTGACTGATAAGAAGGCCAGCTGTAACGGGTACTGCGTTTATCAGGACCGAGACTTTCGTTGATATGGATGCCGGTTCCGTATACCGGTTTGCCGTTTTTACCGATCCAGGTTTCTTCCGGATAATCTTGAGTAAACTGCCAGTAAGGATGCAGACCGATAGAGATAATGATTTTTGCATCCGGGTTGAGCCGCAGAGAATTACGGATTTGCTCAATGGCACCATCCAGATTGAATTTATCTTTTCCAGTCCAGCATCCGCGATAGGTATTTTCAGGATATCCCTGACCGAGACGGATCGCGACTTTGCTCAAATTAACACCGACAGCTCCGAAATCTTTGACATTGGAATAGGTTTTTCCGAGGACAAACGCTCCGTAAGGACCATCTATCACAGGAGCCGTTATTTTGCCGTCGATCAGCAGACGGCTTTTACCGTTGATTGAAACGACTTTACCGGTATGATCGATGGATTTTTCGAGGATTTTATCCAGTTCTTCATTGGAAATCATCTCTTTGCTGCGGTCGAGGGGAGGGCGGCGGTTGAGATTGTTGTTCCAGTTTTCAGCGGAAATATTGTCATCTTCAATATAAAAGTCATCCCAGACGGCGACCGAGGCAGCTCCGGCGAGGATCAGTGTCGGCTCAAAAACGGTCATACCTTTTTCAACTTTCCGCTGGGTGAATTTCCGTTCCCAGGTATCTTTCGGAGTAGTGATGATCTCCTGCATTCTATCTCCACCGTTGAGACCGGGATAAAAGCTGAAAACTTTGAAATTTTTCTGACCGGGAGTTTGAATCCGGAGCATCGCTTTGGAGTAAAGCGGGAAATTCTTTTTTCCCTGATAAAAGCTGTTGAATTGCAGTTTTTCGCCCTCTTTTACCTCAATTGTTTTTTTGAATTTGATGACGATAAAACCTTTATTGTTGCTCTTTATGGTACGCAGAGCTTTTTTTCCGGTACGGGCATTGGAGTCGATGATTTCGACTTTTCCTTTGGCTCCACCGTGAAATTGAACATCATAGGGTATGTCATTACCCTCAAAACTTTCATGCCAGATGGCATTTTTAAAATTTGTTTTGCTGTAACGTTCAGGGTTTGAGCTGCTCCACGCTTCTCCGGCAGAGAGCATCAAACCAGCGATAACAGCTGTTGAGCATAAAATTCTTTTTACCATGAAATTTTTCCTTTCTCTACAATATTCTAAATGTATCTATCAATGAAAATTTATCATTACCGGAAACTGCAGAAATTTTATATTCTCCTCCGGGGATTGCACTGCGGACCGCAATTTCCTTTGTTACAGTTTCTGTCGGTTCAAGTTCAGGGAACTGCCATTTGCCCAGAGTATATTTTTTACCGTCACTGCCGGTCAGGAAAAATTCCCACTCTTTTGCCGGTACCGGAGCTGAACTTTGCATGATAAAAGTGAATTTTCTGGGAGCCGAACTTACTTCTGCATAGAATCCGACCGGAATATCCCCCACTTTGAAAACTTCCGAAAGATTGGTCAAGCCGGAAAAGTATATGTAGTCAAAGTTAAACTTTGCACTTTTTTTATACGGGATTTCTTTTGCCGCGGCAATAAATTCCATCGTATGTCTGCCTATTACTTTGTAGGTATAAAAAAGGGCTCCCTGTGCCGCAAGATCATCGGTTGTCAATAAGACAAACAATCCAGCTTCACTGTCATTTCTGGCAGCTATCCAAGGACGGGCTGGAACGGCGAAAACTTCCCGGTCAGCAAGATCTTTTTCAGGGAATACCATATCTTTTTCAACAAACTTGACTCCGCGTCTGCCAACAAGCCTGATACCGCCTTTTATGGGCATTATGATTGTATCTATCGCAGGTTCCTTACTGAGACACTGAATCACATTTTGCCACACTGCTGCACTGAATGTCTTTTTTGCATGGTTGAAAAGTTCTATTTCAACTTGAAATGCTGTTGAATTCTTTTTCAACGATACCGTTTTGGTATACTCCAAATTCTGCATTCTATACCAGCGATCATTTACCTGAATAAAAGATTTTTCTGAATCATTTTTCAAGTTGGTGATTTTGGCAGGAAGTTTCCCGAAAGTTGTTACATTCCAGAGAAAATCGTTTATCATTCCTCCCTCTGGTATACAGTTTGGCGGAAGCAGATCATCTGTTTCAACTTTTAGCACCAACGGCTCCATTATCGACCGTTTTTTGGGCAGATATTTAAACTCTGCTGTAACAGCACCCAGTTTCGGTAAAATATCAAAACTTATCAAACCGTTGTTGAAGTTATAAGCAGTATATCCATCGTTAAGCTCCCGTTTTGTCAAAGAACTTAACGATGGAACGGCACAACCAGTAAGCAAAATAACACAAAAAAGAGATAATGCAAAATTCTTCATTCAAAATATCTCCTTTCAGGGATATATTTACCATTCATTCCGAAGTGGGCAAGCTGATCTCCATAGATACCCATACTTCCGTAGAATTTGAAAATATGCGGGAACCGGATATCCATGACAAAGGCGAATTGTCTGACCATTTCTTCCAGTGTTTTTGCATTTTTCGCCCGGATGAGGATGCCGCCGTTGGCAAGTTTTTCAATGGAATTTTCCTTATCCGGCACGATTTGCAGCGAGATCACATCTTTGCGGTTCAGACTGCTGGCATTTCTGGAGACCGGCGGATGGATACCCTGCGGAAGAACCTTGTATTTGTAGCAGAAATCAAAATATTCATTGAATCTCTGAGTCATTGCCATTGCTGCATTATCATTTTTAGGCACATGCAGACGGAATACGACTTTTTTATCGGCATTGGTATAGGGGAAGTTGACAATCTCATCCTGTGTGATATTGAAAAAATCTGATTTGTAGCGTATTGTTAAAATAGTTCCGGATTTAAAAGCAACTTTTTCTGCGGTATATTCATTGCCGTTATCTTTGAATGATACCGGTTTCCCGTCAATGGTTATATCTGCCAGATGGAAGAAGCGGATTTTACGCAGCGATATATCACTGGTGAAGTTTTTATCAACTTTGACGCTGAAAGTCATTTTCTCAAGTTTTTTATCTCCGGCAGCAACGGCGGTCAATTTTTTCGGAGCATTGGCAATGCCGCAAACCGTTTCATAAAGAACCGGAACCCGCGACGGCAGAACCGCATCGATATTGGTGAAATTTTCAACCATATTGTTGACCGTTTCAGATTTATTACGGAGTTTTTTCAGGAATACAAAGCGGGCTTTGCCGTCGGCAGTCAAGTCGATATTGTCGATTTTGAGTGTACCTTTGGAATCTTTTTTGGAGGTGTTGCCGAAAAAGAAGAAAGTATTTGCTCCTTTTCCATAACGTGAACGGTAGGGGATGTAGAAATCTTTATCGACTTCCACCGGAGTTGAACTCTGCCATCCGGCACGGATCAATTCCAAAGATTCCGGAATGATGTAAACCTGCTGGGGGTTGCCGTAGAATGTGACAAATGTCTGATTCAAGCCCCATTTGAATTGATTCATGATCTGATAATCGGAAAGCCGCTGGATCAGGTCGATAAATTCCGGAGTGGTACGGTTACGCCAGTCGGGCATCATCTCTTTGAAAAGGAATCCGTGACCATGGACATTGCCTGGGCGAGGACCGATGAACCAGCGGTAAAGCGGCATCATCGAACGATGAGCGGCAACATTGAGGAACGGGCGTTCAAGCATGCAGATGTCACCTTTCAAACTGCCGTTATTGTGAACCGTGAGCTGATTCGGGGCAGGACGCAGAGAGTGAATATAATCCACCACGTGATTTACTGCCACGCTCTGGTCAATAAATACCCCTTCATCATCCCACGCTCTTCCGGGAAGTTGTTTCTTTACTGCCGGACCGCGATAGTAGGCACCGCCTCCGCCGCAATCCAGAGCAAATCCGGGCAAATCCAGCTCTTCTGCCAGAAATTTCATATCTTCTTCAAAAACTTTTGCCCAGCTCGTTCCCATCGGGAATACGCGAACTTCCCAGTCATGGCCCGTACTCCAGCCTTTAATCAAGGTTACAGTCTTTTTATCTTTCGTAAGTGAATCAGGGTAATATTTTTCAGCAAGCTGTTTTTCGCACCATGTGCCTGAACAGCTGTTATAGAACATCCAACCGTAGCGTTTGCCGTGTTTGAGATAATTTTCTTTGCGGATCTTGCGGTATTCTTCTGCGGTATTGCGTTTATAATTAGTTGACACTCCGCCAAACTTTGTACGATTTTTATCCTGGATCGGGTTATCCGGGGTGTATTTCATCAGCTCATCTTTTATGACCATGTCACCTGCACGGAAATAAGGGGCGTAAGCCCATTCGTGAGTGTAATAAAGGCGACGGGATTCTTCGGGGCGGGGAGTACTCCACCAGTTGCGGTAGTGGGCACAATTACCCCAGGCATAGGGATTATCCTGACCACCAACGACTGCCCAGACTTCGGGGAAGGAGTCATAGTGCTGCTGAATAATGCGTTCCGGTGCACCGTAGGCACTTTCGGAAACTGCTATTACGTGACGCAAAGGAAGTTTTTCTCCGGCAGAGATCACGAAACGTTGACTGTAACTGTATTTTTTTTCTGCCGGGATATATTCAACGGCAGTGTAGCTGACCGGATCGAAAGTAACATGACCGATGGAAAGAGCATCTTTTTCGCTGTAAACTGCACTTGCCGCAAACGCAATCGCACTGGAAGCCACATGTTTCAGCACAGCACCTTTGATACCTTCTCTGGAAATCCGTTCTTTACCGATTTCCCGGCTGCTGCCGAAGCCATCCCAGAACATAAGTTTATTATTTTTCCAATCTGGCGTAAGCGAAAATATCTGTTCGAGGAAAAGTTCTTTTTTACCTTTGTTGACAAAGGTTGATTCTCCGAAAATGACCCGGTTGCGGATGGAAAATACCAAATTCCAGGTCAATTCCGGCATATTGTAAGAGATGGTGATTTTTCCGTCTTTTTCAGAAACTGCCGGAGCCGGGAGATCAATGAATTTTTTTGTTTTCCCGTCAAAAAGGGCGATCGAAAGCGGAGCTGATTTCCAATCTCCGGAAAGTTTATTTTTCAGAATAAGATTTTTGCCGTTGACCGACAATTCGGCAGTACGGGTAGCAATCGAAGCGTAGAGAGCTGCCGTGCAGAAAAGCAGCAACGCTGTAACAATGTGTTTCATTGAGTCTCCTTGTTATATATGATTTGTATTGATTATTTCTTTTTCCAGTTCACCCAACGGAGTTTATCATATTTCCAGCCTTTTACCGGAACAACGAGACCGAGGGTTTTTTGTGAATGGTTTTCTACGTGACCATCAAGCATTGCATAATTTGCAGATTTATTCTGGTGAATCGGATTGTGATCCTGATCCCAGCAGCTTGTGGGCCGCAGTTGAATTGTTCTGGCATCACCGAAATAAACAACATAAGACGGATTGACTACTTTTTTGATATTGCAGGGCCAGCTTTTCATATGTTTTTCGCCGGAATCGCTCAAATAGTAGTTCATCCCGTAACTGATATAACCGGCGTTGTAAAAACGGGGAAGCAATTCATCGATTTCAAATGCACCGGCTCCCCGTAATGAATCTGATGGGCAGGAAAAGTGTATGAAGTCTTTTGCATAAGGTTTCAAATATTGCGGCCAGTATTCCCATGTGCGTTTACGCACGATCATCGGCTGGAATTGACCGTCATGCTCTTCCTGATACATGAATCCCATTTTAGCCAATTCTTTCAAGTGACTTGCACATGTCACTTGTTTGTCTTGCTCAGACATGAATTGCAGTACCGAACCACCGGCGGTAAAAAGTCCGCCGATGGTGAGTAGTACAAGAATCAATTCTCTGCAGCTTTTCATTTCAAAGGTGAACCTTTTGCTGCCAGAGCTTTGAGGATCAATCCGGCGACCTGCTGATTACCGGCAGGGGTGAAGTGGATACCGTCTTTGACGAACCATTTCGGAATATCGGCACTACCTTTCATAGCGGAGTAAAGGTCGATGAAATAGCAGTTGTTTTCAGCAGCAACTTTTTTCAGCATGGCGTTAAACGGCTCAACATGTTCAGGCATACCGAAAATTGCACCGAGGTGACCGTATCTTACCATATTGTCTGCCTGTTTTTTGCTGGCGGCAACATTGTTGGCAACCGGTCCGATCAAAACGATTTTCGCTTTGCTTTTTGCACGGAGTTTTTCAATCACACGTTTGTAGGAAGCTGCTGCATTGTCAATAGAAACTTGCGGAACTTTGTACTGTGTTTTGTTGAATGCGGCACAATCATTGTGACCGAGGAAGATCAGAATGAGGTCATAAGGACGGTTGAAAAGGTCATTATACACATACTGTTTCCACTGATTTTTGGAACCGGGCAGATTTGCTTTTTTATCCATACGTCCTTCGACACGGGTGATAAAGTCACCGCCGACAGCAAGATTCTGGAAAGATGCTTTGCCGGGATTGTGTTTATTGAGCCAGAAAGAAAGTTTGTCGGCGTGGTTGTTGTCACGTTCAAAGTCGGTAACACTGTCGCCGAGATAGAGGATGTGAAGCGGTTTGGCAAGTTTGATGGAAGCTGCAACTTTATCCAGCTCATCATATTCAGCTGCAGGCATCACATAACCGTAAGTCACAGCATTGCGTCCGCCGGCTGCCGCGATCAGTGTAACTTCACCCACAGGCAGATTGGCAGCTCCCTCATAGGTTATATTTCCCTTTTCATCATTGATGGCGGTCGTGATAACCGGCAGTTTTTTGGTGTCGCCTGAAATGGCGAAAAAGGTGATGGTTTCATCTGGAGTGGTGTAGTTGAATTTGATTTTCGGCAGTGCAGCACCTTCACGGATGATTTTATGACCGTCAAGAGCTTTCATTGCCACATTTTTGGGTTTTTCAAAAACGATGTCAAGGTCATCAATGTAAGCAGTTCCTTCACCCTCGATACGGATCGCAGGAGAACATTTTTCGACAAAAGAGGTCGTATAATCGGCGATATATTCCACTTTCTGCCACTGATCAGAAAGTGTTACCGGTTCATTGTAAACGAACTCCATTTTTTCTCCGCCTTTGCCGTTGCGGGTATAATTGAGGATTCCTGCCTTGATATTGCCGGAACCTTTTGCATAAAAGGTAAGTCTGACTTTGGTTCCGGTAAGATTTTTGGCAGTAAGCGGACAAATTGCCAGAGCATAAACTTTTTTGTATTTTTCTGTGGCAACCATTTTCATTGAACCTTTGCCGTTACGGGCAGCTTCCGTGGAACGGGTCGTTTTTCCGCCCCAATAGTTGTATGTTACCCAGCCGCCGGTACCGCGTTCAAAGTTGTGGTGGAAATCAGCGGATGCAGTAAAAGCAGTTGCCGCTGCAACGAAAGTGAGAAGTTTGTTGATTTTCATTTTTTTATTCCTTTTATGATAAAGTTCAATTTATTTTTCGTCATTAGTACCCCAAATGTCATGGCTGTAACTAAATGGATAAGAAGGCTGAAATGCACTGACATGTCCATCCAGGTATGTTATGTTGCAAGCTTTATTGTGACGGCAATCAATTTTTGCATTAGCTTTCATTTCTTCAATGTTGTTTGCTTCCGTAGGAGCCCAAGACCATAAAACAGCGATATTTCTGTCGGTAGCCGGACCTGCTCCGTCAACAATTCCCAATGTATTTGATGGTTTTTGCAGACTTGTAATTTTTATAGGAGGATAATTTTGGTTATCCAATGCCCAGCCAAAGATTCGGTTTGCTCCATTGCTGGTGCCAGAGCTGTTTGGGACTCTGCCATTAACTACATAAGAACAATAATATCCCGCAAGATTATTGTAATTTTCCTGAATCATTGATGGACATAAAAATACTTCAACTGTTACCGGCTTGGGATTTCCACGGTAGGGACTGTAAGAAGAAACACCAACATATTGCATTAAAGAAAGGTTCCATGCTGCGTTTTTATAACTGTTAGCTCCTCCAAAGTATTGCGAGTAAGGGTTATAGTCATCATTATCTGTGTTGTATTGACCAAGTGCACTGCCCAGCTGTTTAAGATTATTGATACAGCTTGCCGCACGGCCTCTTTCTCTTGCAGAATTGAGAGCAGGGAGCAGGATCGCTGCTAAAATAGCGATGATCGCGATGACGACCAAGAGTTCGATCAAAGTGAAGCCTGCAGGCTTCACTTTCCGACAGGAAAGTGAAATGTGTTTCATTGTTTTTATTCTCCTTTGTTAGGGGTTGTTGTTTTATTTTCGGGTCTTAAATGAATTTTTAAAGTCAAATTTTGAATAAACGGCTGATTTTTATCCATTTGTTCAAGCAGTATTTCTATTGCATCAGCGACCGGATGCTCTGCAGAAGCGACGGGAAAGGGGGAGGTGCGTATCGCCTCAATATTGTTGAATCCTGACAGAAAAACATCTTTGCCGATTTTTATATTATGCTCGTAACACCACACTACACCGCCCAAAGCGAAGTTGTCGGTGAAATACGCCAAAGCTTTTGGTCTCTTCTTACGTGAAAAAGCCATTTCAGTACCTTTGTAGCCAAGTTCAAAGGCTTTTGCACTGAAATCTTTTTCCTTCCATTCAAGCTGAGATGTCCCTATAGTGTAGTTATCTATGGAACTTGAAATGTTGTTTTCTTCCAGAATTGTTTGCAGAGCCTGATGCCTGGCACTGTTTATACTGTTCGGTATCGGCAGTATCAAAAGCGGAATTTCGCCTGTTTGTGCTATTAAAAACTTCAGGAGATCTTTCGATGCCTCCTGTGATCCGGACTGCAAACTGCGGGAAAAATAAGAATTCCAACCGATGAAAGTACGGTTGTTACGGAGTAATTCAGCTTCAATTTCCGAATGCCCGACCGGACTTCCTATAAAAATAAAATGTTCAGCACCGCGGGTGATCAGATCCCGGATTTCCCGGATATTGTTTTCTGCATCTGAAGTCATCATATTATTGAAATAGGTGGAATATCCGCGGAAATTGAGTTCCTGCATCAATTTCAAAAGCAGTTCCCGTACATGCTCATCGCTTTCAATTTGCTGCATTCCGGAAACAATCGCAACCGTATGAGTGGCTTTTCCCCGCATCAGCTTGTAACCGAAATTCGGACTGTAGCCGCTTTCTCTGGCGATCCGCAGAATTTCATCCCGCCGCTGAGGAGAGACCCGGCAGTTGGTCTTGCCGTTCAACACAGCAGAAACTGCCTGATAAGATACGCCGGCTTCGGCGGCGATACTTTTTATGGTTGCTGGCACAGGAAATCCCCCGGTGATTGATATTTGATTTCATTGTTCAATCAATAAATATAGTCAGGATTTTGAAAAATGCAATAGCAGATGAGAAAAAATTTGAAAAAATCACAGAAACGGATTGTATTTTTTGCGGCATGTCACGGATAATATCATGAATTCTTGCAAAGAGTTTAAGCTGGTGTTATATTAATACAGTTCTGAAAGATTCATTAATTAAAGTGGAAAGTTATTATGCGTAAAATCATTTTGCTGTTGTCTGTTGTGTTTTTTTTACCGGTGATGGTTTTCGCCGCAGAAAAAGGTGTTGAAACAAGTTCTTTTTCTGCATCATGGGGGGCGTTGCTGCCGCCGGTCGCTGCAATAACACTGGCATTGATCACCAAAGAAGTCTATTCTTCGCTTTTTGCCGGAGTGCTGCTCGGTGGCTGTCTTGCGGCTGATTTTGCACCTTTGAAAATATTGGATATCGTGGTCAAAGATGGAATTATAGAGGCGGTTAAGGCAACTTCCGGAATCTTTGTTTTTCTGGTGATCCTTGGAACTCTTGTGGCACTGATTCAGCAGACCGGTGCCGCTGCAGCTTTCGGAAACTGGGCTCAGAAGCATGTGAAGACCCGCGTTGGAGCGATCCTTGCTACTATATTGCTCGGTATATTGATTTTTGTGGATGATTATTTCAATTGTCTTACTGTTGGCAGTGTTATGACTCCTGTTTCCGATGCCAAGAGAGTATCCCGGGCAAAACTTGCTTATGTTATTGATGCAACAGCCGCGCCGATCTGCATGATTGCTCCGGTTTCATCATGGGCAGCTGCCGTTTCCCAATACGCCAATGATCCCGGTCAATCCGGTCTGGAACTTTTTATTGCGGCAATACCGTATAATTTCTACTCGCTGCTGACATTGTTTTTTGTATTCTGTATAACGCTGCTCAAACTTGACTACGGTCCGATGGCACGGCATGAATACAATGCTTTGAAAAACGGAGATCTTTTCACATCCAAACCGCAGGAAGTAAACAGCTGTGAATCAGTTGTTTCTTCAAAAGGCAGGGTTTGCGATATCGTTATTCCCACATTGCTTTTGATTACGCTCTGTACTTTTTCATTGCTTCATAATGGCGGTTGGCTCCGTGAGGGAAAAAGCTTTGTGGCGGCATTCAGTGCTACGGATGCATCGGTCGCATTGCCCTGGGGAGCGTTGCTGGTTCTGATCCTTTCGATTTTCTATCTGTCATCCCGCAAGGTGATTACTTTCCGCAAGGCAGTAGAGTGTCTTCCCCGGGGATTCAACGCGATGGTTCCAGCTATTTTGATATTGACTCTGGCGACAGCTTTGAAAAATACTACATCACTGCTGAAATTGAGCGATTATATATCCACTGTAATGGGAAATGCTGCTCCGGGATTGGCTCAGTTTCTGCCGGTGGTGATATTCATAGTTGCCTGTTTTC
Organism: Victivallaceae bacterium; assembly: GCA_045644425.1. Classification (GTDB taxonomy): domain Bacteria; phylum Verrucomicrobiota; class Lentisphaeria; order Victivallales; family Victivallaceae; genus UBA1784. The sequence goes on from JAZRGW010000011.1 coordinate 58,835, forward strand.
TTTCATTTTCAACCGGTACAGCCTGGGGAACATTCGGAATACTTATTCCTATCGTGGCAGCAATTTTTCCGCCAAGCAGTCAGCTGCTCTATATCGGTATTTCAGCATGTCTTGCCGGTGCTGTCTGTGGAGATCACTGTTCGCCGATTTCGGATACGACCATCATGTCTGCTGCCGGTGCTCAATGTGATCTGATCAATCATGTGTCAACTCAGCTTCCTTATGCAGTGACAGTTGCATTTTTTTCCGCAGTCGGTTTCCTGCTTGCCGGATTTATTCAGAATTGGTTCGTGGTATTTCCTGTTACGGCAGTTTTGCTTCTGGCAATGCTTGTGATTGCTAAATTCTGGTTCCGGAAAAAATATTCTTTCTGATTATCCGATACCCGAAGTGACTGCAGAATATTTAATTTTGCAGCCACTTTTTCGGAAGAATAAAAAAAGCCCCGGCAGTCCGGGGCTGAACGTCAATAAACTGAAATTACATCAGCATACCGCCGTCAACATTGATCACCTGACCGGTCACATAATCTGAATCAGGTGAGCAGAGGAAGCAGACCACATTGGCAACATCTTCCGGTTTGCCGCCGCGTTTTGCGGGAATAATGGTCAAAAAGGCATCGCGGGCAGCCTGCGGCAGCTGGGCGGTCATATCGGTTTCGATATAACCGGGGGCGACGGCATTGACCTGAATATTGCGGGCACCGAATTCTTTGGCGGTGGTTTTTGCCAGAGCGATCACACCGGCTTTACTTGCGGAGTAGTTCGCCTGACCGACGTTACCCATTCTGCCGACCACAGAAGCGATATTGACGATTTTGCCGGCACGGGCTTTCATCATCGGGCGGACAGCGGCTTTAGTGAAGTTGAAAGTACCTTTGAGGTTGACCGCAATAACCGCATCCCACTGATCTTCGGTCATTTTCAGCATCAGGGTATCTTTGGTGATGCCGGCATTGTTGACCAGAATATCCAGTCTGCCGAAATCGTTGACCACAGCGGCAACGGTCGCTTCGGCTTCTTCAAATTTTGCAACGTTGGCGGCATAGGCTTTCGCCTCGATACCGGCAGCAGCGAATTCATCAACAGTCTGCTGGGCGGTTTCAAGCAGAATATCGACAATGGCGAGTTTTGCACCCTCTGCAGCCAGACGGGCACAGATAGCTTTGCCGATACCACGGGCACCACCGGTCACGATGGCGACTTTTCCTTCAAGTTTTTTGCACATAAAAATTACTCCTTTTTCGTTATGAGGTGTTTATTTACATAATGTAACACAAAAAGTTAATTTTTTCAAATTTTCAAAAGCTCTCTATTCTGCCTCATCGCCTCGTAAAGAGTGATACTTACTGCATTTGCGAGATTCAAACTGCGACTGAATTCACCCGGCATCGGAATCAGCCACATATTATCCTGATATTTCTCGTAAAATTCCTGCGGCAATCCGGCGGATTCCCTGCCGAAAACCAGATAATCCCCTAATTGATATTCTGCATCAAAATAACTTTTTTCGCCATGGGTGGAAATGAAAAACATTCTTTCCGGTTTTTCTGCTTCCAGAAAAGCTTCCCAACTGGCGTGGATAGAGGGCGACAAGTGCTGCCAGTAATCCAGACCGGCACGTTTGAGAAATTTATCTTCCAGAGAAAATCCCAGTGGTTCGATCAGGTGCAGACGGCAGTTCGTTGATACCGCCAAACGTCCGATAGTTCCGGTATTCTGCGGTATTTCCGGCTGAAAAAGAACGATATTGAATGCTGCCATGTTTATTTGACCTTACGCATTTTTGCCATAAAAAGAGCATCGCAGTCGCCATCGACACTGTCGATGCGGAGCATGCCCGGAACGATTTTTCCGGTCAATGGATGCTCGAATGGATCAAGTTTGTATTCATCGTGACGGGCAAGAAACTCTTTGACAACAGCTGAATTTTCCCGGTCGAAAAGTGAACATGTGGCATATACCATCACTCCACCGGTACGGAGTGCCGAAGCGTAATTTTCAAGTATCTGCAGCTGGGTCGAGAATAAATCATCCAGATCTTCCGGAGTAAGTTTCCACTGGGCTCCGGGATTGCGACGCCATACTCCGGAGCAGCTGCAGGGGGCATCGACCAGAATTCCGTCAAAAAGATGTTTCCCTTTCCATACTCCGCCATTGTGAGCTTTGGCCGTTATATTCGGAAAACCGGCACGTCTGGCACGCAGCCGCAGGTCATTGAGTTTTTCTTCACGGATATCTCCGGCAACGACAGTGCCTTTTCTCATCATCAACTGGGCAAGATGAAGAGTTTTTCCTCCGGCACCGGCACATGGATCGAGCCATCTTTCACCCGGTTTCGGTGCGGCGGTGATACTGACACACTGACTTGCCAGATCCTGAATTTCAAATTTGCCGTCTTTAAAACTCTGCAGGGAGTAGAGATTTACTTTTGAACGCACTCTGACCGCATCTTTCAGAACCGGGTGTGCAATTGCTTCCGCATCAATGCTCCGCAATTCATTCAGTACATCTTCATGATTGCGGCATTGCAGCCGTATCCACACCGGAGGACGGGCTGAAAGAAGTTTCAGAAAATTTTCACGGTCAAGGTTTTCCGGAAGCAATTCTTTTATCCACTCCGGAATGAGCATATCATCGGTCAACCGCACATCGCAGTTGAAATATCCTGCCATCTGATTTGCTCTGGCACACGGATTTGCCAATGCACGGGGCAGGGAGGGTAATCCGGCAGAAGTGACGATCGCATAAGCATTATCCAAATCTCCGGCGATAAAACAAGCCGACATGAGCAGGGCGGAAAGTTCTCTGGCAGTCATTTTTACTGAACCGGATTCGACTTCGCTGCGTCTTTCTTCCGGCAGATATTCCCGGATGAAACCCCAGTAACGCAAAGCAGAATAGACAGTTTCAGAAATGAAGGCACGGTCACGGGAACCGCAGCGGCGGTTTTCCCGGAAATAAGCAGCAAGGATCCGGTCGGCGGGCATTTTTCTGCCGAAGCCGGTACTCAAAACTTTTCTTGCTGCATCATTGAGCAGATTGAGTTGTGCCCGGAATTTTTCCGGAGCGAGATGTTTTTTTTCGTTGTTTTCTTTCATAATAATAATTAATATACTCCATAAAAGGAGTTTTGTCTACAAAAATGAGCTGAATTTTATCGAGAATACTTGAAAAAATCCAGAAACGATGGTATTGTAAAGGGAACTTAACATTTTTTATCCGGATTTTGTGCGTCTGACAGGGGGACTGCATTAAAATGCGTTCATTTGATACATAAAATACAAGACAACCATAAAAAAGAAAGGGAAGAAAAATTATGATGTCTTTATTTGGTGCCGCTCTGCGGCAGGTCGAGATCAACACAGCCGGCATGCAAACGCTTGACTGGGCGATCGTGATTGGTATGATCGTTGTGCTGACGGGAGTTTTGCTCTATTGCAATAAATACATGAATAGTGCAGCAGACTTTCTGGCAGCGAACCGTTGTGCCGGCCGTTATGTGATGAGTATCTCTGAAGGTATCGCCGGATTCGGCCTCATCAGTGCCGTTGCCATCTGGGAAGCATTTATGAAAAACGGTTTTGCCGCCACCTGGTGGAGCTTTTTGCAGTCACCGTTTTCATTGATTCTGGCTCTGGTTGCATGGGTCACTTACCGTATGCGTGAAACCCGCTGTTTTACTCTTGCCCAGTTCTATGAAATGCGTTACAGCCGCAAATTCCGTCTGGGTGCCGGTATGATCACCTTCTTGAGCGGTGTGGTCAACTATGGTATTTTTCCGATGGTCTCTGTGAAGTTCCTGATGGCTTTCTGCAAACTGCCGGAAAAGGCGATGTGGCTGGGAATCAACTGGGATATCTACGGTATTCTGCTTGCATTCTGTATCGGTCTGGGCGTTTTCTTTGCCGCATTCGGCGGTCAGATCGCCATTATGGTTACCGACTTTATGCAGGGGGTTATCTGCAACATTGCTTTTGTGGTCTTTATTTTCTTTATCTTTAAACTTGGTGATTGGGACGTTTCCGGCGGCTTGGTCGGTTGGGATCAGATCGCCGACGCTCTCTGTAAAGATGATGGTTATTCCCACATCGACCCGTTCAACAGCAATAAGCTTTCCGACTTCAATATCTGGTACTATCTCATCGGTTTCATGTCACTGGTTTACAGCCGTGGCGGTTGGCAGGGTTCTGCCGGTTATGCTGCTGCTGCCAAGAATCCGCACGAGCGTAAAATGGCTGGTGTGATGGGTACGTGGCGTGGTATTGCCCAGACCCTTATCCTGATGCTCTTCCCCTTGGCGGTCATCGCCATTATGAGCGATAAAGTTCCTGAATTTGAATCAGTCCGCATGTTGGTTAATGAGAAACTTGCTCTGGTTTCCAATGCCACCCAGCGTGGTCAGGATATGGTTCCGATCGCACTTTCTCTGGTGATGCCCACCGGTCTGCTCGGTCTTTTTGTGGCAGTTATGTTTGCCGCGATGCTTTCTACTGATGATACCTATATGCACAGCTGGGGTTCGATCCTTATTCAGGATATTGTCATGCCCTTCAAGAAAAAACCCTTTACTCCGAAACAGCACATCTGGGCTTTGCGTTTTGCGATCATGTTCGTCGGTCTTTTCGGCTGGTTTTTCAGTTACTTCTGGAGTCAGGAAACCCCGGTTTACCTCTTCTTCAGTTTGACAGGTGCTATCGTTTCCGGTGCCGGTCCGGCGATCATCGGCGGTCTTTACTGGAAACGCGGCGGAACCATCGCTGCATGGGTCAGCTACATCTGGGGTGCATCTCTTGCGGTTCTCGGTATCGTGCTGCAGCAGACCTGGCCCAAAGGTCTTGCCCAGTGGGTGTTGGAAAACACCGGCTGGCAGTGGGTTGCCAACAACATGAATTCCTTCCCGGTTCATGGTCAGTACATCAGTTTTATCAACATGGTGACCTGTACTCTTCTCTATGTGGTTATCTCCCTTATCGAGCATAAGATGGGCAATCCCGACTTTAATCTGGATAAAATGCTTCATCGCGGTAAATATGATACCAACAACGAGCATGTTGAGCAGAGTGAAGTCAGCAAAATCGAAAAGATTTTCGGAATCACTCCGGAATTCACTATCGGTGATAAAATCATCTATGCAACCACCATTCTCTGGACGATTGCATGGTTTGCGGTGTTCATCGTTTACACCTCTTTGCATTTTGCCGGTGCTTTGACCAACGATGACTGGCTCGCATTGTGGCATGTGAAGATCTACATCTCTCTGATTTTGGGTGTCGGTTGTACTGCATGGTTCCTTATCGGCGGTGTTGTCGACGTGGTCGGTCTTTTCAAAGCTCTTGCCAGTGCCAGAATCGATGAATCCGATAACGGTTCAGTTGTCAGAGATGATAACGATACTCTTGAGGCAGAAGCCAAATGAGTTGAAAACCTTATGGTTTTTACAGCGGCGGGAAAAATCCCGCCGCCTTTTTTATTTCCGGTATTGATTTAACAGTGTTGAGGTGATATGTTAATAAAAATGTAAAAATCAGGTGTTAATTATGTTGAAAATCGGCTTTGACAGTGAAAAGTATCTGGCGGAACAGTCTGCCGCCATATTGGAGCGTGCGGGAAAGTTCGGTGATAAGCTCTATCTGGAGTTCGGCGGCAAACTCATTTGCGATTTCCATGCAGCACGGGTTTTGCCCGGATTTGATCCGGATGCGAAAATAAAACTTCTTCAGCGGCTCAAAGATAAGGTGGATATCATTATCTGTATTTATGCCGGGGCGATCGAAGAAAAGAAAATGCGTGCCGATTTCGGTCTTTCCTATGATGCCGATACCATGCGTACCATTGATGATTTACGTTATTGGGGACTGGATGTAAAAGCGGTGGTAGTCACCCGTTACCGTGATCAGCCGTCGGTGAAATCATTTGTCAAACGCCTGTCCCGCCGTGGAATAAAAGTTTATACCCATCGTCCGATCGAAGGTTATCCTACTGATGTGGAAACTATTGTCAGTGAGCGTGGGTACGGGGCAAATGAATATATCGAAACCGAGCGTCCGATCGTGGTCGTAACCGGTCCCGGTCCCAACTCCGGAAAAATGGGAACCTGTTTATCTCAGGTTTATCACGATTTTCAACGCGGAATTAAAGCCGGATACGCCAAGTTTGAAACATTTCCGGTATGGAATCTGCCTTTGCGACACCCGGTCAATGTGGCGTATGAAGCAGCCACTGCGGATCTGGGCGATATAAATATGGTCGATCCCTTTCATCTTGAAGCCCGTGGAGTAACTTCTGTGAATTATAACCGGGATGTTGAGATTTTTCCGGTTGTCCGGAGGATTTGTGCAAGGATCATGGAGCCGGAGCAGCTTTATGTATCCCCGACAGATATGGGAGTCAACCGTATCGGCTTTGCCATCACTGATGATGAAGCGGTTCAGGTGGCGGCACGTCAGGAGATAATCCGCCGTCACTTCCGGGCGATGCGGAACTATGCAGAGGGTGAAGTTGATGCCTGTGTGCCGGAAAGGATCAAACTTCTGATGGATGAGCAGGGGATCAGTGAAATGGATCGTCTGGTGGTCGCTCCTGCCCGGGCTGCAGCAGCAGCGGCGATGAAACGGCCGTCAAAATACGGTCATGATAATATTTTCTGCGGGGCGGCGATCGAATTGCATGACGGTACGATCATTACCGGAAAAAACAGTCCGTTGCTTCATGCGGCATCAAGTTGTATCATTAATGCAATCAAACATCTTGCCGGTTTGCCCAATGATCTGCATTTGCTTTCACCGCAGATTATTGAATCTGTCGGCAGGCTCAAACATGAGATTTTTGCAGAAAAGCAGATCTCTCTGGCATTGAGCGAAACATTGACGGCGTTGAGTGTGATCACGCCTTCCAACCCGGTTGCGGCGTTGGCACTTTCGCAGTTGGAAAAATTACGCGGCTGTGAAATGCATATCAGTCATATCCCGCCAGCCGGGGATGAGTCCAGTTTGCGTAAACTGGGAATAAATCTGACCAGTGAACCGGTCTTTACCAGCCGGAATCTTTTTATGGAACAATAATTTATAAATAAAGGTGAGAAAAATGAATAAAATCAGAGTTGCCGTTTTCGGAGCATCCGGATATGCCGGGGAGGAGTTGCTTCGTTTGCTTTTGCGTCACGGTCAGGTTGAAATCGCAGCGATCACATCCCGGAAAAATGCCGGAGAACCGGTATCCAATGTGTTTCCCCGTTTTACCGGATTGCCGTTGAATTTTGTTGCTCCGGATGAAGCGATGAAAAATTGTTATTTTGATGCGGCTATTCTGGCTCTTCCTCATGGTTTGGCAACGGAGTTTGCCGTACCGCTTCTGGAAAAGGGCGTGAAAGTTTTTGATATTTCTGCAGACTTCCGCTTGAAAAGCACTGAAAAATATAAAGAATACTATAAAGCTGATCATCCGGCACCGCAGCTGCTCGGTCAGGCGGTTTACGGTCAGCCGGAACTTTATCGTGAAGAGTTGAAAAAAGCAGATCTGGTTGCTTGTGCAGGGTGTTATCCTACCAGCAGTATCCTGCCGACCGCACCGCTTTTGAAAGCGGGGATCGTTTCTCCGGAAGGAATTGTAGTTGCCAGTTGTTCCGGTTGTACCGGAGCCGGAAGAAAAGTCGATCTGCCTTATATTTTCCCTGAATGTAATGAAAGTATCAAGGCATACGCACCTGTCGGTCACCGTCACCTGCCGGAAATTGAACAGGAAATGGCTTTTGCCGCCGGCGTGAAAGAGGTGAAAATCAACTTTATTCCCCATCTTGCTCCGATGAATAGAGGTATCAATTCCACGATTCTGATGAATGCGATGCCCGGATGCACGCTGGAAAAAGTTGGTGAAGTTCTGGAAGCCGCTTATGGAAAAGAGCAATTTGTCCGGGTGTTGCCGGCAAAAAAATGTGCCGATACCAAATATGTTTTCATGACCAATTGCTGCGAGATCGGTTATTTCTTTGATGAGCATACCAATAAAGTGATTCTTACCAGCTGTATCGACAACCTTACCAAAGGTGCTGCCGGTCAGGCGATCCAGTGTATGAATATCCGCTTCGGTCTGGATGAAGCAGCCGGATTGCTCTGATGGTGGAAATCCGTTTGATCAATCAATTTCCCGGTGATATGCTTGAGCATATTGCCGGGCTTTATATTTCCGCAAACTGGATAGCAGAGGGGGATGATACCTCATTCCTGCTTCCGGCGTTGCAAGGTTCGGCGTTGGTTGCCGGAGCATTTGTCAATGGAGAAATTGCAGGTATAGCCAGAGCGTTATCTGACGGCTGTTCTGACGCATATATTCAGGATGTGGTCGTTTCTCCGGATTATCGGGGGCAGGGGATTGGCAGACGTTTGATTGAAACGCTTGTTGACGGATTGAAAAGTAAAGGTGTTGATTGGATAGCTCTGGTCGGAGAACCGGGAACGGAGGATTTCTACCGTAAACTCGGGTGGAAAGAAAAACATGGTTTTACCATGTGGCAGTTGGATAAACTGTGAAAAAATTTTTGATGAATATTTGACAAGCGGAAAAAGTAGAATTATAGTATGGCGTGTTCAAGATCGGGGGTACTGAACGCCTGTACGTAAATTCTCCTCTAAAAATTACTCCTCACTGGCGTACAGCGATTTCCGGTCTTGAACATTTTATTTTTCAGGAGTTGAAAATGGATAAGAAAAAATCTTTGGTTCTGGTGGATGCCTACAGTCAGATATACCGGGCATTTTATGCGATAAGGATGTTGACCAATTCCCGTGGTGAGCCGGTCAATGCTGCATTTGTATTTACAAAATTTATGCTGCAGTTGGAAAAAAGCCATCCATCGGTTTACGGTGCAATGCTTTTTGATTGTGGTAAAGTGCCTTTCCGTTTGGCATTGAATCCGGAATACAAGGCGAACCGTCCGCCGATGCCGGATCCTTTGAAACAGCAAATTCCGCTTATTCGGGAAATTGCAGAAGCATTCGGCTGGGAATTGATTCAGCACGAAGGCTTTGAGGCTGATGATCTTATCGGCGGTATGGCATGTAAATACAGTGACTTGCCGGTGGAAATCGTCAGCAGTGATAAAGATTTGTCTCAGTTGATAAATGAGAGGATTTCCATGCTTATACCGTCAGGAAGTTCCGGCGGTTTTGATATCCGTGATGCAGCAGCTGTCAAGGCAAAGTTCGGAGTTGCTCCGGAAATGATAATCGACTATCTGGCGTTGATCGGTGATGCATCAGATAATATTCCCGGAGTTCCCGGAGTCGGTTCCAAAAGGGCAGTGGATTTCCTTTCCTCGCTCGGTTCTGCGGATGTTTGGCTCAATGATCCATCGGTAATAGATCCGGTTTCGACAGCTGGTAAAAAGCTTCTGCCGGAATTGGAAACAATCCGCCGTAACCGGGAGTTGATCCGGCTGCATACTGAATTGCCGGAAACTCTGGATCGGAATGAGCCGCCGGTTCGCAGGGAACCTGATTGGAAAAAAATTACCCGGATTTGTCAGGAAAATCAATTCAAAAGTATTTTGAAAGAACTTCCGGAAATCGAAGAGGAATTACCCGAACCGGAAGTTGCTGAAGAAGAATTTTTCGGAGATCTTTTCGCCTTTGCCGCTGCTCAAAAAAATGAAATAAAAGTCGATAATGAGCCGGAAGAGATTCAAGGTGAACTTTTTTAAATTGCAAAATATTGAAAAATCATTGAATCAGTGGTATATTATACAAAAGTTTTGTGTGTCTTTATCCTGAACTGTCATTTTTTTAGGAGAAATGGAAAATTATGGAGAATCCGGTAACTGAATTACCGCAGTCAGAGTTGACGGCTCTCAAGAATAAGCTGGAAGCAGAATATTCGGAATATGCTTCCCGGAATCTGGCACTGAATATGGCTCGTGGAAAGCCGTCCGGCAAATTGCTTGATCACAATAACTGTGTGCTGGAAAAACTTGATGATTACTTTACAGAAGATGGTACAGATGCCCGTAATTACGGAATTCTGGAAGGTCTTCCGGAAATGCGTAACTTTTTCGGAGAAGTATTGAATCTTGATCCGGAAAGGATCATTGTCGGAGGCAATTCAAGCCTGACGCTGATGTATGACTCAATTGCCCGTTTGATGATGTTCGGTACATGCGGCAATCCGGCATGGGGAACTCTGCCGAAATTGAAATTTCTCTGCCCCAGTCCCGGTTATGACCGTCATTTTGCGATCACACAGGAATTCGGTATAGAAATGATCACTGTTCCGATGACGGAAAATGGTCCGGATATGGATGTCGTCGAGGAACTGGCTGCCAATGATGAAGCGGTCAAAGGTATCTGGTGTGTGCCGCTTTACAGTAATCCGCAGGGTGTCTGCTATAGTGATGAAACTGTTGCCCGTCTGGGTAAGATGAAAACTGCAGCAAAAGATTTCAAGATTTTCTGGGATAATGCTTATGGTGTTCACCATATTTACGAAGAAGTGAAACTTGCGGATATTTTTTCTGCCTGTGAAGCCGGTGGCAATCCCGACCGGGCATATTACTTCTTTTCCACCAGCAAAATCACCTTCCCCGGTGCCGGTGTGGCAATGATGGCGGCATCTTTTGCTGAACGCAAAGAAATTTTGAAACGTATGGGAATTCAAACCATCGGCAGTGATAAGCTTAATCAGCTGCGTACTCTGCGGACTTTGAAAGATGCTCCGACGTTGAAAAAGCACATGGCTGAATTGGCAGATATTCTGCGGCCGAAATTTGATATTGTACTCAATACTCTTGAGGACGAATTGAGCATCGGAAAATTTGCCAGTTGGATCAAGCCCCGCGGCGGTTATTTTGTGTCGCTGGATACTCTTGACGGTTGTGCAAAGAAAACTCTTGAACTGGCAAAAAATGCCGGTGTTACCATGACCGGTGCCGGAGCGACATTCCCGTATAAAAATGATCCCCGTGACCGCAATATCCGTATTGCTCCAACATTCCCTGCTGATGAAGAACTGCAGACAGCTATGAAACTTTTCTGTGTCTGTGTGAAATTGGCAGCTGTGAAAAAGCTTTGTGGTGAATTTTAATAAAACAATAGTGGAGGTGCGGAAATGATTTTTCCGACTGTTGAAAATGCATTGCTGGTGGTTGTCGACCTACAGGCAAAACTTATGCCGGCGATGAGTCATACGGAATCTATCATCAACCGTACCGAAATAATAGTTCGGGGGGCGGCGGAACTTGGATTGGATATTGCTGTTTCCGAGCAGTATCCCCAAGGGCTGGGTTCCACGCTTCCTGAAATTTCCACATGGCTTCCTGACAATGCTCCGGTGATTGAAAAAAGATGTTTTTCTGTTTTCGGTTCTCCTGAATTCAATACCTTTTTGAGCAAACGCAAGCGTGAAGTTCTGATTTTTGCCGGTGTTGAAATGCATGTTTGCCTTTTGCAGAGTGTTTTGGATGCAAGGGCGGCAGGGTATGAGGTTATCGTGGTTGCCGATGCAGTCGGCAGCCGTAAAGATTCCGATCGGGATCTGGCTCTGGAAATGGCAAGAGCCGCCGGAGCGGCGGTATTGAGCAGTGAATCTGTACTTTTCATGTTGATGAGAGATTCTGGCAATCCTCATTTCAAGGCGGTATCCAAACTTATCAAGTAAAATAGGATGACGGCGTTATGGCTATATTCAGCAGAGGGAAATATTCAACTTTAAAAAGCACCGGTCAGCGTAAGATGGTGATTCCTGACGGTTCCTGGGTTAAGTGCAAAAAATGCAGTCAGACGCTGTATATCGAGCGTTTGCAGGATAATCTGCAAGTTTGCTGGTGTTGCGGTTATCATATGCCGATGCCGGTACTTGACCGTATCCGTCAGCTTACTGATGAGGGCAGTTTCCGTGAATCTGATACCAATCTTTCTTCGGTTGATCCATTGCAGTTTGTTGATTCCAAAAGTTATACGGTGCGTCTGGAAGAGAATCAGAAAAAATCATCCATGAATGAAGCTGTCTGCTGCGGAAGGGCTTCTTTGAATAACATTCCGTTTTCCATCGGTGTTATGAATTTTGACTTTATGGGAGCTTCCATGGGATCGGTCGTCGGTGAGAGGATTACCCGGATGATTGAAAATGCCACTGCCAATGAGGAGACAGCGGTATTGGTTACAGCTTCCGGCGGAGCCCGTATGCAGGAAGGCATTCTCAGTTTGATGCAGATGGCGAAGACCAGCGGGGCATTGGCACGTCATCGTGAAAAACGTTTAGGGTACATTGTAATAATCACTAATCCGACTTATGGTGGTGTTTCTGCCAGTTTTGCCACGCTTGGTGATGTCATTCTTTCTGAACCGGGGGCCATGGTCGGTTTTGCCGGACCGCGGGTGGTTCAGGAAACAACCAAATCGGTATTGCCGGAAGGATTTCAGACTGCTGAATTTCTTTTGAATCACGGTTTGATTGATCGGGTTGTTGAACGAAAAAATTTGCGAAAAGAGTTGGCATTTTTGCTTGACATTTTCAAGAAAAAGATGTAAATTAAGTAATGCCGCAAGACGGACCTCGTGTGTTGTCTGAAGTGCCAACCGGGTCAGGTGGGGAACCAAGCAGCCCTACGCGATTTCTGACAGGCCATGAGTCATCTGTCGAGCGGCGTTTTTTTTAACCGAAAGGGATATGCCGTTATGTGTGCATTGAGAATTGACGGGCGTGGATGTGATGAATTGCGTCCGATTGTTTTGGAAAATGATTACCTCAGCCATCCGTTATCATCGATTTTTATTTCCTGCGGCAAGACCAGAGTACTTACGGCTGTATCCTGCGAAGATAAAGTTCCGTCATGGATGAAAAATCAGAAAGTTCCCGGTGGCTGGGTAACTTGTGAATATGGAATGCTTCCGTCAGCAACCACCGAAAGATGCCGCAGAGAGGCATCTGCCGGTAAACAGGGCGGTAGAACGGTTGAGATACAGCGTTTGATTGGCCGTTCTTTGCGGATGGCTGTCGATTTGGAAAAGCTCGGTGAACGTACACTTTATCTTGATTGTGATGTGGTCGATGCCGATGGCGGTACCCGGTGTGCAAGTATTTCCGGTGCCGCACTGGCACTGGCAATCGGCTGCAAAAGGCTTTTTCCAGCGGAGGAAAATCCATTCAGAGAATTGGTTGCAGCGGTAAGTGTTGGAATCATTGATGGAGTTCCGATGCTCGATCTGTGTTACGAGGAAGATTCCCGGGCGGAAGTTGATATGAATGTGATTATGACCGCATCCGGAAAATTGGTTGAAGTTCAGGGGACGGCGGAGGGGGCTCCTTTTTCCAGAACCCAGCTCAACGAATTGATTGATCTCGCTGAATATGGATTGAAGCAGATTTTTGCCCGTCAGCAGGAAATTCTGGAGAAGATCAATGGGTGAATATCAGGTCATCGCACGCAAATGGCGTCCGCAATGCTTTGCTGATGTAGTCGGCCAGGAGCATGTGGTAAGAACTTTGTGCAATGCAATTGGCAGCGGCAGGATCGCCCACGCGTATTTATTTGTAGGTCCCCGTGGAATTGGTAAAACGACGCTGGCACGTATTTTTGCCAAAGCGTTGAATTGTGAAAATCCGGTAAATGGTGAACCATGCTGTAAATGTGCCAGTTGTCAGGAATTGGCAGCTGAACGCAGTTTGGATGTGATGGAAATAGACGCTGCCAGCCGGAATTCCACTGTTGATATGCGGGAACTTGCTGAAAATGCTTTGACCCGTCCGGTAAATGGAAAATACAAGATATACATTATCGACGAAGTTCACATGCTCAGCAAACAGGCGTGGAACGTGCTTCTGAAAACTGTAGAAGAACCCCCGTCGCATGTAAAGTTTATTTTTGCCACCACCGAAGTCCATCAGGTTTTGCCGACGATTATTTCCCGTTGTCAGCGTTTTGATCTGATGCCTATACCCACCAGATTGATTGCCAATAGATTACAGTTGATTGCAGAAACGGAAAAAGTGAGCATCAATCCGGCAGCAATCAACGCCATCGCCCGTGCTGCTGAAGGCGGTATGCGTGATGCCCAGTCGCTTCTGGATCAGATGATTGCATTTTTTGCAGCCGGAGATGGTTCGCAGATCACCGAAGAACAGGTTTTGTCGCTTTTCGGATTGACCGATAAAGCGGATATGGATGCGATTTTGCGGGCAGTATTGCAGAATAATCCGGCAGAAGTCGTTACCCGGATCGCAATGCTTGCCAGAAAGGGTAAAAATCTGGAAACACTTTTTGATGATATACTCCGTTCACTGCGGGCAGTGCAGTTGTGTACGATTATGGCTGATCCGTCGGCACTTCTGGATGAATCGCCGGAAGCGATCGCCGGATTCCGTCAGCTGGCTCAAATCGCACCACGGGATACGGTTCAGATCCTGTTGGAAAATATTGCTCCGGTTGGAAGAGTTCTTCACGATGCCCTTAATAAACAGGTTTATCTGGAAACATTGCTTTTAAAAGCGATGCGTGAAGCTCATGCAATCCGCATAAGTGATATTCTGGCACGATTGAATCAGTTGCGTACAGCCGGAGAGTTGCAGTTTATTGATAAATTGCCTCCGGTGGAAAAGAATTTTTCCGATTCTCTGCCTCCGGCGGTTGTTCCGGCTGTAAGCTGCATTGAGCCGGTTGCTGCAGAACCGGAAATTGTTGAAGAAAAAGCTCCGGAAATGGTAAGTGAACCGGAAGCACTTGAAGAAAAAGCCGTTCCGCTTGAGAATGTACTGGCAACCGCTGATGTGGATTATGAGCCGGAAGAAAATATTGCTGTTGAGGAAGTTCCAGTAGAAGAAAACATTGTAAACGAAGTTCCTGAACCGGATGAGGAAATTGCAGAAGAAGAGGAACATGAAGAAATTTCTCAGGAAACGGTCGGAGATCGTAATGATGCTGAAAATTCAACAGAGTGTACCCCAAATGTGGTTGCTGTTGATATTCTTACGCCTCCGGTTGAGGATTATTCCGGGGATATTGATGAAGATACCATATTGGTCATGGAAGATCAGATGCCGGCAAACTATTCATTTCCGGAAAAGAGTTCCAAAGATTCTCTGACTCCCGACCGATTGCAGCACAGTATTGCCAACGACCATCCGGAAGCACTTCACGATGTGCTGAAAAATGACCCGGTTGTGGAAGAAGCAGTCGATCTTTTCAGCGGCATGGTTATAGACATTCACCGTTGAATTTATCCACCGGAAAATTATATGGTTATAAACTGTGAAAAAGATTCATTTTATATTTTTGACACTTATCTGTGCCGGTTGTATCAGCAACGGAACTCCGAATCTGCGTATTGCTGTAACCAGTGACGCTCAGGCTGCAGTTTCCAAAAATCACTGGGGAATTATCAATACGGAAAAAGCATTCCGTTTCCTTTCTCCTTTCAAGCCGGATGTGCTGGTGATGGCTGGCGATCTTGCTGATCGTTTCTATCCGGATGTTTATGATCTTTATATGGCAAGCTATTATCGCAACTTCCGTAAAAAATTACCGGTTCAGGTTGCTTGCGGCGGAAATCATGATTTCTGGAGCAGCAGTGCTGTGGAATTTGATACGATGTGGCGTACTTTTGCCGATGGCTTGAAAATCAGCCGGGAAAATCCCTGCCGTCAGGTTATCGGAGGATATGATTTTATATCGCTTACTCAGGAAAAGGTGGGGGAATGTCCTGCTGAACTTTTAGAAAAGCTCAAAATAAAACTTGATGAAGCGGTTGCCAGGGATAATAAGAAGCCTGTTTTTCTCGTAACTCATTATCCACCGTGGCAGACGATGAATGCCAGTACCGGTTACAGTGCCCAGAAAAATATCCGGAATTTGCTGAATAAGTATCCTCAGGTGATCTCCTTATCCGGTCACTCTCATGTGCCGCTGAATTGGGAACGTGCCTTCTGGCAGGGGGAATTTACGGCGTTGACCACAGCTACTTTAAGTTACGGTTGTGTTTCCGGAAATTTTTTCAATGTTACCGGCGGTTGTATCATTCCTTTTGCCAGAGAGGTTCAACAGGCGATGGTGATCGATGTTTTTGATGACCGGGTGGAAATACACCGTTATAATGTCCACGATAAAAAAGAGATAAAACCGGATTATTTGTGGGTGGTTGATGTGCCGTATAACCGGGAAGCCGCAGAAAAAACGGCGGCGAAACGGTATGCCGATGCTGTCGCCCCTGAATTTCCGGCGGATGCAAAACTGCTTATCCGTCATGATTTTGGTTTTGCGTATCTGCTTTTTCCGGCGGCAAAGCATCCGCAGATGGTCTTGGGGTATACTGTGAAAATTCAGGAAAAGAAAGCTGACGGAATCTGGTCGGTACTTAAAGAGGTGGAATATATCGCTGATTTCTACAGGTATGAAGCTCACCGTGCCAATGAAGTTTCTCTGAAACTGCCGGAAAATATTTTTATGCCGGGAAGGATTTTGAAGTTTGAAGTTTTTCCGGTTGAAGATTTCGGCAAAAAAGGTAAGCCGTTGACACTGGAATTTATCAGTCCGTGGAAGCTGACCAGATCCGCAAAACAGTTTTATCCGGTTGAGTAAATTTTATCGTTTGATCCGTTTATATTTTAGAAAGATTCAATAAGGGGGATAAAAATGAATTTAACAGCATTTTTATTATTGCTGGTTTCGGTTTTTATGCATGCTGCATGGAATTTTCTCGGCAAAAAGGAGAGTCCGAGTTCGGCATTTTTCTTTTTGACAGCAGTCAGCGGAACACTTTTCTGTTTGCCTTTCATGTTTTTCAGCGGCGTTGATATTTTTGCGATCCCTGCAAAGTTCTGGTTGATTTTGCTTTGCAGTCTGGCATTCAACCTTACTTATTTTATATCTCTTGCCGGCGGATACCGGCATGGGGATATTTCTCTTGTTTATCCACTTGGACGTTCCCTTCCGGTGATTCTGACCGCGATAGTTACCCAGGTACTGCATATCGGCGGCAAACCGTTATCCGCAAATGCAATGATCGGAATGTTTATTCTTTTTATCGGTTGTGTTATTCTGCCGCTGCAGAAGTGGAGTGACTTTAAGCTGAAAACCTATTTTTCCAAAATATTTTTCTGGATACTTCTAATCAGTTTCGGAACGACCGGTTATACTATTTTTGACAGTATGGATATGAAAATACTGAAAGAATTACATTTTAACAGCGAACTTCTGCGTGCAATATTTTTCATGGGGATTGCCGATGTTTTTATTTCTGCCGGTATGTTCTGGGCGGTTATTTTCAGTAAACGTGAACGCAGTGAACTTAAACGCATATCCCGTTCATGGACGCCATATATTGCCGGAGTGTTTACCGCATCGGCATATATTCTGGTGCTTCTTGCAATGAATCAGGTCTCTAATGTCTGTTATATTCAGGCATTCCGGCAGATGAGTTTGCCTATTGGTATGCTGGCAGGAGTATTTATATTGAAAGAATCCTGCTCGATTCCCAAAATCATCGGGATATTTCTGATTGTCAGCGGTCTGGTGATGACCTCATTTTAATTCAAAACCGGAAAGATGCGATATTGCTGCGGCGGCACAGAAACAACCGAATATCGCCGGTATGTAACTGATGCTGCCGATTTTTTTGTGTTCAAAAGATCGTTGCGGCAATTCAGGTGAAAACACCGTCGGAACTCCCTTGAAAATATTGTGTTCTTTCAGTTTACTCCGCATGATCCTTGCCAATGGACAGCCGGATGTTTTGCTTATATCAGCCAATTTGATTTGTGATGGATCAAGTTTACCGCCGGCTCCCATAGATGAAACAAAAGGAATGTTCTTTTCTTTGAGCTGACGGATCAATTCAACTTTGACCGGTACATCATCAATGGCATCGACCACAAAATCAAAACCTTCATCCAGTAAGCAGGCAATATCTTCAGCATTTTTTAAAAAACAGTTTTTTGCAATGATTTTTCCTGCCGGATTGATTTCTCTGCATCTGTCTGCAGCCACTTCCACTTTAGTTTTGCCGACTGTACCGGTCAGGGCAATTATCTGCCGGTTGCAATTGGTTATATCCACGGTATCCCCGTCGACAAGAGTTATCGAGCCGATTCCTGCCCGGATAATATTTTCCATTGCATAACCGCCGACTCCGCCTACGCCGACGATCAGAACTTTTTTATCACAAAGTTTTTCTGCTTTTTCATTCAACAGCAGAAATGTGCGGGAAAATTTTTCATCAATATTTTTCATAATATCTCACAACTCCAGAAAATCAGCAAAATTCTGATCGGTAATTTTTTCCAAACCGGCAACTTTACTGTTGTATTCAGCTTTATCCAGTAAAATTCTGAAATCAATATTTTTATTGTCATCACTTTCAAAACCGAAACTGCCTTTGGCAGCAGATAATTTCTGCATTAAAGCCGGATTATTCACCATTTGCGGATGGAATGAAACAGTTACTTTCATTTTCCACAATTCATCAAGCATTTCCGGTGAAGAACGGAATCCGTGAAACATCGCTTTTACCGGAAATCGCTTTAATATTGCAAATAGTTCATCAAAAGCTTTAACACAGTGGATCACCACCGGTTTATGGAATTCAATGGATAATTCAAAAAGTTTTTCCAGATATTGCTGCTGTATTGTCATATCCGGTAAATGTAATTTATCCAGACCTATTTCTCCGATTGCGGCAAATTCAGAAAGATATGGAATCGGCGGAATCAATTCAGGAATAAATTTTTGCGGCAGATTCCAAGGGTGAAATTCAAAAGAAGTCAAGCGTCCTTCTATCGGAACAGGTGAAGATACCAATGCTCGAAATGGGGTATCGGTATAGTGTGTATGAAAGTCGCTTGCCATCAGAGCTGTTTCCCAATACCATTCAATGTCGGGAAACGTAAACGCTGGATATGACACATTGCCAGTGCCAGAGCATCAGTGCTGTCCAGCGGGATTTTTTCAACCTCAATACCGAATTCTGCTGCAAGTATGAAAGCGATACGGCTCTTTTCTGCACCGCCGCTGCCGGTTGCAGCACGTTTCGCAACACTTGGATTATAAGCATAAGCAGGTATATTGTGCTGAGCCAATGCGGCAAGGATTCCACCTCGTGCCATTCCGAGGATGATAGCTGTTTTTGCATTACGACCGACAAAAGGTTCTTCCAATACAGCACAATCGGGATGGTAGAGGTCGATCAATTCAGAAATACCGCCGTAAAGGCGGCGGAGACACTCGGTATGCGGCATGGAAGGTTTATTGCAGATAACTCCGCAATCAACTATTTCCATGCCGTCACCGGCATCGGGATCAGCTTTGATCACTCCGTAACCGGTTGTCCGGATCGCCGGGTCTATACCGAGGATTATCATAATTTTACTTCATGAAAGCTGCAGCCGCAGAAAGCATCGTTTTTTCACCGAGGGCAGGGGCCATTATCTGAGCCGCCACCGGCATATTGGTTGCCGGATCAATTCCTGCCGGAATGCTTATACCGCAATGACCGGAAAGATTGAGGGCAATGGTGAAAATATCCGAAAGATACATCTGCAGCGGATCACTTTTTTCATTGAATTTGAATGCCGTCTGCGGTGTGACCGGAGTCAACAGAAGATCGCAATGCTTGAATGCTTCTTCAAAGTCTTTCCGGATCAGAGTACGAACCCGCTGGGCACGCAGATAATAGGCATCATAATAACCGCTGGACAATACATAAGTTCCCAGAAGTATACGCCGTTTTACCTCATCACCGAAGCCGGCACCGCGTGATTTGTAGTAAGTATCAACCAGACCGTTGGCATCCTGACGACTGCCGTAACGGATACCATCGAAACGTGCGAGGTTTGCACTTGCTTCTGCCGTGGCAATAATGTAATAAACCGCCACCGCATATTTGGTGTGGGGCAATGACACATCAACGATCTCACCACCGAGAGCTTTGACCTTGGCAATGGTTTCATCCATAACTTTTGCCACACCGGAATCCAATCCGCCGGTGAAATATTCTTTGGGCAGACCGAATTTCAATCCGGCAAGAGAGCCGGATGCAGCTCCCAAACGGGCAGCATCGGCAAATCCTCCGGCAGCATTGGGCAGAGAGGTTGAATCATGAGGATCGAAACCGCTGATCGCATCGAGGATGATTCCGGCATCTTCGGCATCGTTGGTCAAAGGTCCGATCTGATCCAGACTGGAAGCAAATGCGACCAACCCGTAACGGGAAACTCTGCCGTAGGTCGGTTTCACACCGACGACACCGCAGAATGCCGCAGGCTGACGGATGGAACCACCGGTATCGGATCCCAGAGCTGCCGGGGAGAAATTGGCAGCAACACATGCCGCAGAACCGCCGGAAGATCCACCGGGAACCCGTGAGGTATCGAGCGGATTGCGGGTGGTTTTAAATGCACTGTTTTCACAGCTGGAACCCATGGCAAATTCATCCATATTCAATCTGCCGAAAGGGATGAAACCCAGATTTTTGAGTTTTTCCACTGCGGTTGCATCATAGGGGGATTTTACCGGTTCCAACAATTTTGATGCACAAGAACATCTCTCATCTTTGACGCAGATATTGTCTTTTACAGCAATCGGGATACCGTCAAAATCACTGATTGCCTTGTTTTCTGCACGGCGTTTGTCGGCTGCCTCGGCAGCAGAGAGCATATGTTCACGGTCGATTTCCAGAAATGCTCCGATTTCTCCGTCACGGGTATCAATCTCTTTCAGATATTCCCGGCAGAGTTCGGCAGATGTGAATTTTCCGGACTTCAAACCTTCGCTCAAAGCGTGGATAGTTGCTTTTTTCAGCTCCATAATGCTTACTCCTCCTCGCTCGGCAGAACCCGGGGAACTTTGATCAATTCTCCGTGGATCACTCCGGGAGCATTGGCAAGCATCGCCTCCCGGGGGAATGATTCATGCTTTTGATCTTCGCGCCAGACATTGGTAAGTTGAGCTGCATGAGCAGTCGGTTCAACACCGTTTACGTCAACTTCGCCGAGTTCAGCAATATATTCGACAACTCTGGCAAGATCGCCCTGGAGCTTTTCCGCCTGTTCGGTGGAAAGCTCCAGACGTGCGAGATCGGCTACATATTTGATGTCGATTTCAGAACTCATTTTCAGATCGTGCCGCCTTTTTCAAGCGTCAGGGTCTTGGTGACCAAGTCGCAGACACAGGAAGGTCCGAAATACTGAATGGGACCGGGGTAGACAAAACTGGTTTCTTTAGCCCAGATGCCGCGTTTGGCTGCAAATTCAGCAAAAGGTGCACCATCGAGTTCAACCAGAGCCTTGCGGATAACCGGTTTATCGGCACCGTGACGGCGTTCCATATTGAGCATCATGGTAATCGGAATACCTCCGGCGATCCACTCCGCAGCAGGTTTGATGGTATTGCGGACGCTTGACATGTAACCGGTTCTTCCGGCACCGATCAAAGCAGCGGCGTTGTAACCAAGACTGTAGCAGTAATCGGCATCGTAGTTGGAAGGAGCTGCACAACGTCCTTCATAGCCGAAGAAATGGGTCTGAGTTGAGAATTTGCCTTTGAAAGTACCTTCAGCTTTCATTGCTTTCAGTTTGGTTCCAACCATTTCGGCGAGCATTTTTTCAGTTTCGATCAGAGAAACCTGCACGTTGCCGTGGGGGTCACGATCGTTGCAGAGCTGCATCTGGATACCGGCGGGCAGAGAAGCAAAAACTTTTGCAGATTCGGCAGAAAGTTTTCCGGCAGCGAAGGCAACTTTTTCATTTTTATCCATCACTTCAACTGCTTCCGCATTGGCTGCAAGCAGGTCGTTGAGTTCCGCGATAAGAACTTTGATTTCGCGGATGAATTCCACCAGACCTTCGGGAATCAGGGCAACACCGAAATTCATGCCGTTGGCGGCACGACCGGCGACGATTGCTGCCAGATCATCAACGATCTGACCGAGAGTCATTTTCTTTTCTGCAACTTCTTCGGAAATGATCGCTGCATTGGGCTGGGTCTGCAATGCACATTCAAGAGCGATGTGAGAAGCAGAACGTCCCATCAACTTGATGAAGTGCCAATATTTTTTTGCAGAGTTTGCATCACGGCCGATATTGCCGATCAATTCGCTGTATACACGGCAGGCGGTGTCAAAACCGAAACTGGCTTCGATCCATTCGTTTTTGAGGTCGCCGTCGATGGTTTTGGGGCAACCGATGACCTGAATGCCGACGTTGTTGCTCTTGAAATATTCAGCAAGCACACAGGCGTTGGTGTTGGAGTCGTCGCCGCCGATGATGACGAGAGCGGAAATACCGGCTTTTTCGCAGTTGGCTTTGGCAGCCTGGAATTGTTCTTCGGTTTCCAGTTTGGTACGGCCGGAACCGATCATATCGAAACCACCGGTGTTGCGGTAAGCGTCGATGATATCGGCGGTCAATTCCATGAATTCGCCTTTGACCAGACCGTCAGGTCCCTTGAGGAAACCGAAAAGACGGCTGTTTTCGTTAAGAGATTTGATACCGTCGAAAAGACCGGCGATAACGTTGTGACCACCGGGAGCCTGACCGCCGGAAAGGATGACACCAACATTGATAGCTGCTTTTTTCTCACCGCAACCGGGAGCAAAAGTCAGCACCGGACTGCCGAAAGTGCTTTTGAAAAGGGCCTGGATTTTTTCCACATCAGCAACTGCGGTGGTTGCTCCACCTTCCTGAACGCAGACGGCTGCACCATTCTGCAAAGCGGCGGGAAGTTTCGGAGCATAGGCGGCTCTGGCCTGCTGCAACGGAGAGATTTTACTCATTTTCTTTTTCCTTTTTTTTATTTTGGGTTGAATTTTATTCAAAATTTGATCATTTTTATAAAATAGCTCAATTTTGCTTATTAATCAAGGTTTTTATCAGCTTTTTTCAATACTTCTTCCCACGGATGATAAAAACTTTTTGCATCTGAATTGAAACAGTTGAAGCGGATGATGTGCCACAGAGCCGCAAAACCATCTTTCCAACCGATCTTTTTCCCTTCATCATAACGGCGGGGATTATAGGAAATCGGTACTTCCCAGATCCGCAACTTTCTGGAACGGGCAAGTTTTGCGGTCAATTCAACTTCGATCCCGAATCTTTCACTGGAGAGCTTGAGATTCTGGATCACCTCTCTGCGGAATGCTTTGTAGCAGGTTTCCATATCAGAGAGATGGATGTCGGAAAAGAAATTGGAAAGGAATGTGAGGAATTTATTTCCCATTTCGTGCCGGAAAAATCTTACCTGTCCCGGAGAGTTCATGAATCTTGCTCCGTAAACAGCTTCCGCTTTACCATTGACCAGCGGCTGGATCACAATCGGGTAATCTTCCGGAGTGTATTCAAAATCAGCATCCTGCACGATCACATAATCTTTTGTTGCGGCTGCAAAACCGCGGATGATCGCCGCACCTTTGCCGTGATTTTTTTCCTGCTGCAAAAGTTTCACCCGGGGATTGTCTTTGAATTTTTGCAACTCTTCCCAGCTTTTATCTTTTGAAGCATCATCAATGATGAGTAATTCACCGACTTCGGGGCGGTCAAGCACCATTTTTACGATTTTACAGATAGTGGCTTCTTCGTTGTAAACCGGCATCACTACGGAAAGTGAGCCATCGGGTATCGGAAGATTTTTCATTATTTGTTTTTCCCCAATTCTCTGGAACGAGCCGCTGCCGCTCTGACAGCTTTGATCACAGTTCCGGAAAAACTGCGATCGGCAAGCACTTCCAGTGCCCGGCTGGTGGTTCCTGCCGGACTGGTTACTTTATCTTTTAATGCTGACGGATGTTCTCCGGTTTTCAGCACCATTTCAGCCGCTCCGATCAGGGTTTGTGCAGCAAGTATCTGAGCTGTATTCCTGGGCAGACCTTCTGCTACACCACCATCAGCAAGAGCCTGAATGAATTCAAAGACGTATGCCGGACCGCTTCCGGAAAGGGCGGTCACTGCA
The DNA here is from genome assembly GCA_045644425.1 of Victivallaceae bacterium. GTDB lineage: Bacteria > Verrucomicrobiota > Lentisphaeria > Victivallales > Victivallaceae > UBA1784. Next base: position 82,754 of record JAZRGW010000011.1, read on the forward strand.
TCCAGTGCGGTTTCATCGAATTTGAATGCGATGCCGACGGCACCGAGAATTTCTTTTGCAAAATTTTCTTCATCATCTGAAATATTTTCGCTGCATGCGTATCCGGAAGCACCTTTGCCGACAAGGGCAGGGGTGTTGGGCATGACCCGGATGATCCGTGAACTTCCAGTTATCTCTTTTAATTGGTCGATGCTGATTCCAGCTGCGATTGATATGATCAGTTTATCTTTCATCAAATCCCGGTAAATTGCAAGAGAAGCGATCACTTGCGGTTTTACCGCCAGCAAAACAGCTGAAGTTTCAGAAATCCCATTTTCCGGGAAATTCGTATCCACCTGAATTGCGGATGCCCGGTTGAAAGATTCTGCAGAACTGGGATCGGGATCAAATGCCCCCAATTCTTCGGGAGAGAATTTTTGAGACGCCGTCAATCCTCCGGCTATTGCCGTTGCCATTTTTCCGGCACCGATAAAATATAATTTTTTCATAAGAAACTCAACCTTTGCTTATTGAGATTATTTGCCAGATCATAACCGATGCACCGAGGATAAAAAGATACCACGCAAATCCGGATAACTTCTTTTTGCGAATAATTTTTATCAGGAATGCCAATGAAGCAAAACTGCAGACTGCAGAAAGAATAAAGGCGACTCCAAGCTGTACCGGAGTGAATGATTCAATGGTGAATCCGCTTTTTGCCATGTCGATAATCTCCAGAAGCAATGCTCCGGCGATCACGGGGAGTGCCAGCAGGAATGAAAAAGTCGCAGCTGCTTCAAATTTGATTCCGGAAAGTATTCCGGCGGCAATTGTACTTCCGGAGCGGGAAATGCCGGGAATGATCGCAACTGCCTGGGCAAAACCGACGGAGAGAGCCTGACGCAAAGAGATTTCTTTCAAATCCGTTTCGCTTTTTGCACGGAGTTTTTCTTTGCCGGTCAGACGGAGTATCGATGCTGTGATCAGGAACCCCAGTGCTACAGAAAGCATGTCTCCGAAAAAAACATCGATCAAGCCGCTTTTCTCGAGCAGCAAACCGGCAACAGCTGCCGGAATCGTGGCGATGACCACCATTTTTAACAGATTCAATTGATCTTTTCTGAAAAATCCAATCAAAGTTTTGAAATAAAATATTGCGATAGCCAGAAGAGATCCGCCATGCAGTACGATACTCATTGCCGCTCCAGATTCAGTGGATAAGCCGGATATGGCACTGATCAGAGCCAGATGTCCGGATGAGCTTACCGGCAGAAACTCAGTAACTCCCTGTACTGCCGCAAGAATAAAGATCGTTAACCAGATATTCATTTGAAAACCTCAATAAATTTTTTCCGGGATGGTATTTGATCCCATATTCCCATCACTGCTGATACCTTGGCTTTTTTGCGGTACAAGCGGTTTGATTGTTTCTATGACCCGGTCGCCGCTGTCTTTCGTTTCCTGCCATTTTTCTTCAACTCTGGTCATACCTTCTGCTGCAATATCGGGATTTTCTTTCAGAAAAGAAAAATAGAAGATGATGATTCCAATGGCGAGTGCCAGAATGAATCCGCAAAAAACTCCACAACACCATCTCATTATTCGATACCTTTCCAGGGCGTGAATGCTTCCGGTTTCAATGGCAGAATGGTAAATTCTATAACCGGAAGAACCCATTTGTAATTGTCAAAATTTTTCGGTGTATCCGTATTTTTCAGCAATTTATCCAACCCGTTGAGCTTGGCGATCGCATCATTTGCCAGAATATGGAATTTTCCCTGTTTGTCGAAAGCAAGATCCATCAACGATGATTCCGGAGATAACTCATCGGTGATCGCCAGTTGAACCATTCCGTGATAACGCAAACCGACCTGATCACCGAGTACCTTGAGAATCACCGGTGCTGAAACGGAACCGTAATCCCGGAATGATGTTTCTTCACAGCAGGCAATGGCGTGAATTTGCAGTTTCATCCCCTTGCGGTAATCCATAAGGTCATTGAGATCGATTACCGGAACACCGTCGGTCGGTTCTGCAAAAGTGATCATCGGGTCAGGAAGTTCATCATCGGAGTAATCATATTCAGAACTCCGCCATGCAAGAGCATCCTCGTCCTCATTCTGCTGATCCTCATCTTCCTCATCATCGGATTCCTCATCCTGATTATCATCAAGGGTGAATTCTTCATAATCATCGTATTCATCCTTGTATTTTTCGAGGAACTCTGCATCCATTTCAACTTCTTCAGTGTCATCATCACCCAAATCGGCTTCTGCCCGCAATTCAAGTAATGCCTGAACCATAAAAAATTGCTGTTGAGATGATATTCCAAGCAATGAAAGGATAGAAACAAGCTGATCCGGTTTGGGGAGAACCAGACCATGGGAAAACTGGGAAATCGCAGCAGATGACAATCCGAGAGCCTGAGCAATAATGGATTGTCTTATGCCGGAATCCTGTATGACCGCATGAAATTGTCGAGCAAAATCTTCTCTTTTCATAGATTTTTTATCCCCCCACTTTTAAGCAAAAAATCCTTTCATTATAATAATATATATCGTTACTTACCATATATCAACCGGCAGCGATGGAATAATTGTATTTTTTTATGACATTCCGGATGTGTTTTATCAACAAAAAAAGGACTGCCGCAATACAGCAGCAGTCCTGATTTGTTTTTTTTACAACGGTCAGCGGTAAAGCGGACCGAAGTTTTCACAGGCACGGTAATCCGCACCTTCCTGATCCATACCGAAAGCATTCCATGCTGCCGGACGGAAGATGTCTTTATCTTCCACATTGTGCATGCAGACCGGAATACGGAGCATCGCACAGAGGGTGATGATATCCGCTCCAATATGGCCATAGGAGATCGCACCGTGGTTGGCTCCCCAGCAATTCATGACCTCATAGGCTGATTTAAATGCACCTTTTCCGGTGATCCGCGGAGTGAACCAGGTGCATGGCCAGGTGTAGTCAGTACGTTTCCAGAGGGCATCGGAAACTTTTTCAGGAAGATTCACGGACCAGCCTTCAGCGATTTGAACCACCGGACCGAGACCTTTGACCAGATTGAGACGGATCATGGTCATCGGCATTTCCGCGGTGGTCAGGAAGCGTGAAGAATAACCGCCGCCACGGAAGTAGCCGAGATCGGCATAGTTCCAGGTGGAGTTTTCCAGAATAGCTTTCTGGTCAGCTTCGGTAACATCATACCACGGTTTCATAACGCCATTGCCATCGGCATCTTTAGCTGCACCATTGGCATCCAGACAGCAGGCTCCGGAGTTGATCAGGTGGATGAAACCATCGGCATCTTTAGCCTTGCCTTCGATATCGTAACCGGTTACACGTTTGACAGCATCTCCGCTCCAGTAGGTGCGGACGTCTGCAAACATCTGGGCACGGTTGGTCAGAAGCTTCATGAAGAGCATGCTTACGCCGTTAAGCACATCGTTTTCAGTGGCAAGGATGTAAGGCTCACGGGCTCCGTTCCAGTCAAATGAAGAGTTGAGCATAGCTTCGGGGAAGTCGCAATTCGGATAGAAATCGGTCCACTGACGCTGTCCCTGGAAACCGGCGGCGATAGCGTTGTGCCCGACCATTTCTTCCTCGCATCCGGCGGGAAGGTTTTTGTTGCCGCTCATCAAATCTTTGATGATGACCATCATCTTGACCACAAATTCCCAGTCGGCATCTTTTTCTTCACGGGTACGCTGAAGCTCTGCGGGATTTTTGTCAAAACCTTCGATACAGTTGGCTTTGGTCCAGGCAAGAGCTTTTTCAAATTCAGCGTGATCGTAGACCCCTTCGGTCATACGGCGGATGACTTCGACTTCGTCAACGGATTCAACCCGCATGCCGAGATAATCTTCGATAAAGTTTGTGTCGATGATTGAGCCGCCGATACCCATGCAGATTGAGCCGATCTGCAAGTAGGATTTGCCGCGCATTGAAGCAACTGCTACAGCGGCACGGCCGAAACGCAAAAGTTTTTCCCGCACATCTTCCGGAATTTCAGTGTCATCACAATCTTTGACATCGTGACCGTAAATACCGAAAGCAGGAAGACCTTTCTGGGCATGGGTTGCCAGTACAGAGGCAAGATAAACAGCTCCGGGGCGTTCTGTTCCGTTGAATCCCCAGACCGCCTTGATGGTATTGCGATCCATATCCATCGTTTCAGCACCGTAGCACCAGCAGGGGGTCACGGTCAAAGTGATATCCACACCTTCACGACGGAATTTATCTGCACATGCGGCAGCTTCGCCGACTCTGCCGATGGTGGTATCAGCGATAACAACTTTAACCGGTGTGCCATCCGCATAACGGAGATTTTCTTCGAAAAGTTTTGCGGCACTTTTCGCCATATTCATTGTCTGTTCTTCAAGAGATTCACGCACTTTCAGTACGCCGCGGCGACCGTCAATGGTCGGACGGATACCGATGCACGGCATATTGCCATAGTAACGTTTTTCTCCGATGTTTGTTTTTGCTTCGCTCATTTTTTCCTCCTTCTTCGATAGATAAAAAAGCTGCAAATGTTTATTGAAAGACTGTTTTTATTAATCTGATTTTTACGGCTGGGTAACACCTTTTTTTATGATGATATTTCCGTATATACGGCTTTCACCGGTTACTACCACTGCAAAAGATTTCTTTGCTCTTTCATAAAAGGCAAAACGTTCAATATATTCGATGCGTTCGGCATCTTTTCCCAGAAAAAATTTGATTTCGCCGAGCAATTCCGGGTCGATGGCATCGCCGGGGACCGGTTCCATCAGCATTACCGGTTTTTCAACATACTGGTCAAGTTCCATGAGTTTGAGTATTGCTGCCATCATTTCCGGGGATTTGCATGCATCCGCGCGGACAACATTGGAAGAAATCGTATATGCCGGAAAATGAGCATCGGAAATAACTATTTCATCTCCATGTCCCATCTGGGCGAGAATTCTCAATAAGTCCGGAGATATGATACCGGGAACACCTTTAAGCATGATAAAACTCCTTTTTTATGTTCAGATATATTTGTTTGCTGTGTTAATATAAGCAGTAAAGAATGATTTTTCAACGTGTTTTAATAATATTTTTTATATTTTCTGCAAGAAAAATTGCAAAATTTTTCAATGCAAGTTATATTAAAGCTGTAAAAAAGTTACTTTATTGACATATTGCGGATAAAGAGTATATTGTTTTATACAGAGGAGAACAAAAATAAATGCAGAAGTTATCATTGAGAATCGACTGGGGAGATCAGGATCTGCTCGGTCATGTAAATAATGTATCGATCATCCGTTATTTACAGGCGGGCAGGGTTATGTTCATGGAAAAGATCGGTCTGCCGGCTTTCCCAGGAATGAAAACCGGACCGATCGAAGCTGCCACGCAGATCCAATTTCGCAAACAGCTTTTCTTTCCGGGAAATGTTACTGTGTGTACGACAGTAAAAGAGGTGAAAAATACCAGTATCGTTTTGGAACATCTGGTTTATGACGAAGCCGGTGATCTGGCGGTCAGCGGGACCGAGGTCATTGTTCACTTTGATTTTGTTAAACAGACAAAAATTCCTCTTACAGATCAACTCCGGGAAAATATTCGCCGTTACATGGCTGAATTATCTGCCGTGGAATTGTAAAAATCGCTGTTATTTCAAAATACAACTTGTTTTTTTTCCCGGAATCGTTTATCAGTGGGAATAGAGAGAGAAAAGTGAGGAGTTTCAGGATCGGTCTGTGTATTATACGGTATACAGTTCGATCCTGATCTTCTTTACACGAAAAATAATAGTTATTTTCTTTGCAAAATCATTATTCCGGAACTATATTATCAATGTAACATTCTTTTGCAATCCGGAATATTTTTTTATGATTCAGATGAGATTTTATATATTTGCTCTGCTTGTGTTTTTTTTGAGCGGCTGTTTTTCGCCTCGGGAGTTGAAAAGTTATGATTTCAACGTCAGAAGGATTGAATTGACTGCTTCGGGTACATTGGAAATCGAGGGCAATTATCTTGAAAAATCCTGGGGAATCAGTGAATTGCGGGGCAAAGTTTCCGGAGATGCCATTATTCTTTTCGGAACTGCCGAATATGGTAAAAATAACCGTATTTATCACCGGATACCAAAATTTCCGGGGAAAATAAATCAGATCAGAATCGGTCAGAAAGTCATCTGGAATCGTCAGGAAAAAGCAGTTAAGCCATCTGTTGTTGAAAAAAAGAAAGAAGAAAAGAAAATAACTCATTTGAAAGTCGGCAGAAATGCCGTACTGCCTCAGTCGGTGGATTTTTCCGGATTTACTGAAATATTCTGGAAAAAAACAAATACTGAATACTCAAGTGATTCTCGAAGCAAATTCCTTGAAGCGGCAGATTTTGATACAGAAAAGATCAAAAGTTTTTCAGATTTGGAAATACTGGAAATTTTTGGGACAGAATCTTTCCGCAGTGTTGATTTCAGTGGAATAAAACTGCCGAAATTAAAAAAACTGGTGATTTATGATATAGAAGTTTCCGGATTGGAAAAGGCCGAGTTGCCGGCGTTGCAGGAGTTTCGTATTGATGATTTCCGGCAGATTCCTCTGGGAAAAGTATCGCTTCCTGAAAGATTGCCGGAATTGTCAAAGGTATCCATCCAATCATTTGCCGGAAATTTCAATTTTGACTCTCTGCGGGGAAAACCGGTGAAAAAACTTAAAATACACGGAGATTTCAGTAAAATGGGATTTTTGCAGGGAATGCCGGTAGAGGAGCTGAAACTCAGCGGTTTCCGGTCGATCCCCGGCGAATTGGATATATTGCAAGATTTGCCATTGAAGAAATTGAAACTATCATCATCCCGTATTACGCAGTGGAAATTTTTGCGGGGAATGAAGCTGAATCATCTGGATATCGAGGTTTCCGGATCAAATGATTTTTCTCCGGAACTGCTGCGTGGAATGCCTTTGGAAATATTGAGGCTTTTTTCCAACCGGCGTGATTGGGGAAATGCCTGGTCGAAATGCGGAAATCTGCCATTGAAAGAGTTTGTATTAAAAGGTGGTGTGGTTCCTGAAAAATTTCTTTTGCGTACCCGTGTCGAAAAGTTGGCATTGCTGAGTTGTTTCTGGAACGATACGGATCCGGAGATGTTTTTCAGCCGGCTGCAGACATTGAGACATCTGGCAGTGTGGAAAATTATCGGCAATAAATCATCCGAACCGAAGGATTATAGTATCCGATGGCATAAAATCGCTAACCGGAAGCTGAAATCTTTGCGGGTTGCGGCAAAGAATGTGAATTTTGTAAAGTATTTTCCTGCATTGACCCGTTTGGCGATTCAAAATCAGGGAAAAAATAAAATTTCGCTTTTCCCCTTGGCAAACCGTACTTTTGAATGTATGCTTTTTAATTACGATAAAAGAGAGCTTCAACGGCACAATATCGTTGTCGATAACAATTTTTCACATAAAGAATAAAAGTATGCTTGAAAAAATAATTTCGAATGTCGAAATATGTAAAAATGATCTTCACAAACTTTCTGATGAAATCTGGCGGAATCCGGAAACTGCTTTTGAGGAATTTTTTGCTGTAGAAAAAGTTACGGAATTGCTGAAAAAATATGGTTTTTCTGTAACGGTTCCTTATTGCGGAATTGATACTGCATTCCGTTGTGAATTTGACAATGGGGCTGGACCGGTATTTGCAGTCGCGTCAGAGTATGACGCTCTGCCTGAAATCGGCCATGGCTGCGGTCATAATCTTATCTGTGTGGCCGGTATTGCCGCATTTCTGGCAACGGTTCAATTTATGAAAGATAATGATATCCCCGGTAAAATCATCTTGCTTGGAACTCCTGCCGAAGAGGGTGGCGGCGGAAAAGTCAGGATGGCTGAGTCTGGTTGTCTTGAAGGTGTCGATGCGGTCATAATGGTGCATCCGACGACCAGAAATACTCCGGATATGGGATCTACAGCGAACTGCGGAATAGAAGTTGTTTTTCGTGGGAAATCTGCACATGCCGCATCATTTCCGGAAAATGGTATCAATGCTCTTGATGCCGTCAATCTGCTTTTTGCCGGCGTGAATACCTACCGTCAGTATGTGCCGGAGCATGTGCGTATCCATGGAGTCATCCTTGATGGCGGTCACGTTCCGAATGTTATTCCGGATTATGCCCGTTGCCGTTTCTATCTGCGAACAGCTGATGAAGCATGGGCTCCGGTTCAGGAAAAGCGGTTCCGTGATATTGTCAAAGGTGCTGAACTTATGACCGGAGCAACTGCAGAAGTTTCCTATTTCCGTCCTGCCTATAAATCAAGACGGCCGAACCGAACGATGAATGAAGAATACATCAGATGCATGAAGGATCAAGGTGTAACGGTTTTTATTCCGGAAAGGGCAGGGCGGGGATCTTCTGATTTTGGAAACTTTTCTCAACTGATACCAGGGATCCATGCTTATTTTGCAGTTTCTGAAAATTCTGAACCGGCAGGACATTCCGTTGATTTCGCAGTTGAGGCAGGAAAAGATTTTGCGTTTGAAAATGCTATGCGTGCCGCAGTTTCCCAGGCTTCTGTGATTTGCCGTTTTTTGACAGAACCGGAATTCCGTAAAGCCGTAAGAGATGATTTTGAAAATATCCGTTGATAATTGTTTACAGAGGAGGAGTATATGCCGTTGGTTGATTTGACCTGGGATTTCATCGGAGAACGTTTCGCTCCGGAAATCATTGAAGAAAAAATTCCGCTCGAATCAGGTTTGACCAAATATACCGGTGTTGTTTACCGTATGACTTGTGATGGTATGAGCGGTACTTACATTGATTTTCCCGGTCATATCGCGGAGACGGATAACGGTCAGAGTGCTGATAATTTTCCTCTGGAAGATCTCTACCGGGTTCCGGCAAGTGTGATCCATCTTGATTTTTGCAGTGGTGATGGTGCGGTTACTGCAGATGATCTGGAAAAGGCATTTGGTGGAAAAATTACGACTCCGGCGTTGATAATCAACGCGTTGGGAAATCTTGAGCCGACAGATATCGAGTGTCGTTCGGTTTATCTGGATGACAGTGCCGTTGATTGGATCATCGGTTGCGGATGTAAAATGCTGGTATCTGATATCTATGAAAGCAAAGCATTGCATGGTGTTTTTCTGAAATTATTCGGAGCAGGTGTGGTAACTGTCTGTATGCCGGTAAACTTGCACCAAATAAAAGCAAAAGAGGTAAAACTGACCGCTCTTTTTCCAAAAATGCCGAAAGTTTATCAATTGCCTTGCCGGGTGGTTGCAGAATTTTGACAATAGAATTATTTTTTCATCATAATATCAAAAAAGGAAAAGAAAAATGACGAAACAGGAAATTATCGCCGGACTTCGGGAAATGGGATTGAAAAACGGAGATAAAGTATTACTTCACAGTTCACTTTTCAGTTTAGGCAAAGTCGATGGCGGTCCGGATGCGGCAATTGATGCATTTTTGGAAGTTCTTGGCAGTGAGGGTACACTTCTGGTGCCGGTTTTCGGTGCTTTGGGAATCATCACTGAAACTTTGAAAAAACGTCCCGGAGCTGTGATCAGCTCTGCACCGGTAGGTACTTTGGCGGCTATTGGCAAAGATGCTGAAGCTCTCTGTAAAGACCACTGGAAAGCTGATACTGCGCATGGTGAAAATACCCCCTTTACCCGTTTGATCGATATGGATGGCTATGTGTGTCTGCTGGGATGTGATCAGGATCGTAACACCTCTTTGCATGGAGTCGAAGCACTTTTGCAGCTGCCGTATCTGCAATCAACTACAGCTACATTCAATACTCCGGAAGGTGAATCTGTTACCAAAACATGGAAATATTATCCCGGACCGCATCGGGATTTTATCGGCATAGACCGTTATTTCCGTGAAGCCGGTGTGATGAAAATTTCCCGTATCGGCAATGCTCAGGTGCGGTTGATCAAATCAAAAGACCTTTTTGAGATAGGTCTGGCTCTCGGTTCGGAAGATCCGGCATTCGTTCTCTGCGATAATCCGGAGTGTGCCGATTGCGTAGTCCAGCGTGCAGCAATTTTCTCCGACCGTATGAGTAAAGAATCATTCAAGCTCACAGCATCTTCCCGTCTGGCAGGCCGTTATGTGCCGGAAATGATCGAAAATCTTCAGGCTGCCGGAATCAATTTTGTGGAATTGGATTATGTGCAGGGCAAAGCATGTGCATTTATGAGTGAGGAAAAACTTGCTTCTGTTGTTGCAGAATTCCGTGGAGCCGGTATTGAAATCAGTGCCTTGAGTGCTGCCGTGGTTCCGGATGATCCGGAAACACTGGCAAAGCTTGCCAAGGCTGCCGGAATTTCACGATTGATCATCCCCGCCGGAGCTGTTGAACAGGCAAAAACTGCAAAAGTTTCCGGCATAGAAGTCTCGTTCCGTAATGTGAATCAAACCGCTGTTGCGATGGCAAACGCTGTTTCTGATTTTGAAGGACGCTCTGTATGTTTCAACCCTGCCGGATTTGCTCTGGCTGGTGAGCATCCTTTCCTCGGCTCTTACCGGATCGGCAGATTTATCAAAACTATTTCCCAGCTTGATGTTGTAGACGCCTTGTGGGATGGAACCCCGCAGCCGCTGGCAAGGGGCAATGGCGAAATCAAGGAATTGATCAGTATTTTGCGGTGTCACAACTTTTCCGGATTCTTTTCCCTCGGCGGAGGAATCATGCCGGTCGTTTCTCTGAAAGAAATGGTTGAAGATTTTGTCTGGCTTCTGGATAATATGTGATAAATTGAGAAATATTATGTCGCAGAAAACTATCGTATTGACTTTCGACGATGCCTGTGTATCGCATCTTTCTACGGTCGTGCTGTTCCTGAAAAAATTGGAATTCGGAGCGACATTCTTCATTTCCCGTCCTTCAAACTGGTTTGATAATTTTCCGGGAGCTTTTCTTGATGGAAAAGAGATCACAGAAATTTATCAGGCGGGTTTCGAGATTGGTAATCATACCATGAATCATCCGGATTTACGGAGTAAAAATAGAGAAGAAGTATTGCAGGAATTAAGAGCAATAGATAGTTTTCTCGCAGAATACGGAATTCCCGGAGCAGTCAGTTTTGCGTATCCGGGCGGACCGTATGCAGCAAATGCCGCACCGGTTTTAAGGGAATATGGTTTGCGTTATGCCCGGACAACTGAACACGGCATCTGGGATAAAAATACAGATTTGATGCGTATACCGTGTTATGCTGTTTGCGATAAGGATTTGCACTTCTTTGATGAGGCAGTTGCCGCCGCCGAAAATTTTCCGGAAGCTGCAGTGGTCATTCTCTACCATGGAGTTCCGGATGAACCGCACCCATGGTGCAGTACAAATATTGACAGTTTCAAAAAACAGATGATGTATCTGAAAGAAAATGGTTTCCGTGTGGTGAGCATGACAGAATTTGGAAAAATTCTCAATCAGGAGTCGTGAGATTTTCCAATTCGGTAAGGTATTTGATAGCTTCATCCCTGCAGGATTTGCACATTTCAGCAGAGGGCTGCAATGAACTGCAAACTGCCGGACGATCCGGAGAGGTGAAAATTTTACAACGGAATTTCTCATCCAGATTGACACATGGAATTCCTGCCGGTTTGCCATCCGGCATTCCGGGAATGGTTGAAGATATTGATGGGGCGATACAGCACGCACCGCACTTTTCTCTGCAGGGAAAAGCTTTCATAGTCATAAAGATTTTTCCATAACAAAATCATCCATGTAAAAACCATTGCCGATGTCGATTTTTACGGATTGGATATTTTCAAAATTATTCCGCCGGTAGGCTTTTATTGCTTTGCTGTTGTATTTATTTACATTCAGCCTGACTTTGTTGAATCCGGCATTTCTGATCCGTTTTTCTGCCTGGGCAAGCATCGCAGCTCCCAACCCCATCCCGTGAAATTTCTGCAGTAAATAAACTTTGTGAAGTTTGGCTGTTTCCGGTGATTTGTAAGCTGACCATGAGAAATATCCGGCAGGAACACCATCAATTTTTATAATCTCAAAATGATATTCCATAGCAAGCTCTTTTTCCATAACTTCCGGAGCATACATCATCTGCATCATGTAGCTGATTTGTTCAGATGATAAAATTTTAGCAAATGTTTTCGGCCATATATCATCTGCAAGTTTCCGGATGATCTGTAAACTTTCCGGAGTTGTCAATTCTTCAAATGTGACATTCATCATCAATTTTCCAGTGAATCAAGTTTATCTGCAAGTTTTAAAACGGCATCTTTGATCCGGAAATATTCGGATGGCTTATTGCGTTTGTGCCAGAGATATGACAAACGCTCTTCAAGCAAGCGGATCTTATCTGCTGCCAATCGGGCAAGAACCGTATCTTTTTTCAATATTGCCAATGCACTTTTATGCATGACAATACCCATTTCAAAACCGCAGAGCAACTCCGGCACAGCCAGAGGATCGGCAGCATGGGATGATGCCAGTTTTATGGAAATCTGCCGGAAAAATTCTTCCATCTGCTCAATATCTGCTGCCAGCTTTCCGACATCGTAGTTTTCCAGTTTTTTTAAGAATATATCATCCCGGCAGGCGGTTGATTGATCGATCAGCAATTCGATTCCCAGCCAGTGAATCGTTTGCATTTCTGCAAATTTATACCAGAGATCAGCAAATCCGTCGGTCTTGAATTCGAGTTTATCTACCGCGGAATTGAAATATTCAATATCGCCAGCCGCACCACAATTCCACGCGGCAGCGGCTCCATAGAGCATCCCGTGGATAGATTGGGCAAATAAATTGACATTGCCGAAATCTCCCCAGTTGGTATTGAGTAAGCCAATGGCTCCGGCTTTTTTACCTTTGGAAGCATAAGAGAGAATATTTTCTCTGGCGGTATTGATTTTTGCACACCATCCGTACCACACAGAAGTACCGGGACAAATGTAGAAGTTTTTGGTTGCTGCTGCCAATTTTTCAGTATCACGCCATTCACTTTTTGCACTGTAATCCCATTCAAGAGCGATCGTTTCTTCGGGCAGGGTGGAAATCAAATCCGGCTGCTCCGCGATAATATCCCCCCAGAACATGGAAATTCGGTCATGTTTCCGGATGATATTGATGATTTTTTTGAGAAAGTCGGTGTAAAGAGCAGTGACGCCGATTTTTTCTGCGAGGACAGCATTTTTACCTTTGCCGAGATCAAAGGTTTCGTCGCAGCAGATATTGAAGTATTTGCTTGAAAAAAGCGGGATGAACTCTTCCAGCATTTCTTCTACCAGTTTCAGTGCATTTTCATCTGAACAATTCAGTGTATAGTGCCGCATCCGGTCGTAAAAAGAAAACGGCAGAAGAGAGCCATCTTCATCCAATTCATTCAGAGAACGCAGTCTTTTACTTCTCAATAGCATGTAACAGTGTCCGAATGTGGAAAGAGATGGTACGAGGTCGATATTGCGTTCTTTGCAATATTTGTCAAGTTTGATTATTTCTTCGGCGGTAATCGGATCACTGCCTGCCCAGATTTCGCAGTGACGGGCAAAGGCAAAGGTGTGTTCAATGTAAAGCTGCAGTTGATTGAGCTTGTAATACGCCATTTTATCAGCAAGAGTACAGAGCGTGGCAAAGGTCGGAACAGCCCCTCTGGTAATATCGTGATAAAAACCGCGGGCGGCAAAATCAGGAGAGTCCTCAATATTCATTTCCGGATAAACTCCGTCTCCGGAATTGATGATCTGGCGGATCGTCTGTATGGCGTAGAATAGTCCTTTTTCTCCGGAAGATTTGAGCAGAAATCCCTTTTTGTCTGCACAAATTGAATAACTTTCGGTATTTTTATCACCTGAAATAAACTGCAGTTCAATGGCATTGCCGGGAATTGCAGTTTTTGAAAAACGCAGACGTTTTCCGTAAACCGTTTCAAAATCATCTGCCAATGCGATGATACCATTGAGCAGAGCAGGGGAAGTTGATTCCGGAATGATGATGTTGTCTATGGAAAAGAGTGTGAATTCTTTTACCCCGGACTTGATTTTTTTCGGAGTCGGAATGAGTTTGAGCATATATTTATCCCTTGAATATTATTGAATATTTTATTGACCAAGTTTTTTTCTGTAATTCAATGCAGTACAGAAGCGATACTGTTTGAAAAGTCGGTAAAAATAAAATTCATCATCGTAACCGCAGATATGGGCGATCTCGTTTATCGGAGTGTTGCTTTCAAGAAGCATTTTTGAAGCCCGGTTAAGGCGGCATTCAATCAAAAAGTGTCTCGGAGCAAAGCCGGTATGTTGCCGGAAAATCCGTCTGAAATGAGGATATGAAACGGATATTTTTTTTGCTTCTTCGGCAAAATCCCACTTTTTTTGCGGTTTTTCCATAATCTTTTTCCGCAGAGATTCCAGAGAATTATGCAGAAATGGATTCAATGCTGCAGCATCGCAGTCACTTTCATTGATCAAAAGCAACAGACCCTCAAGCAGATGGATTTTACGTTCAATTCTGAAAGCTTTGGGAGAAAGCAAAAGATGATGCAGTTCAAGCAAGTGGCGATAAAATTGTTCAGGGTCGGGAACTTTGAAAACCGGAGTTTCTGCGTAAGGATCAAAAAGTTTTCCCCCGATAAACGAGTTGACTCGCGGACCGCGGAAACAGATGAAAGAGTGATGACGGCTTGTATTGTGTTGAGGACCGTAGGTATAGGTGCGTCCCGGAGCTGAAAAAAATCCGCTTCCTTCAGAGAGGTTCAGTGGAGGATTTCCGTTGATCTGCAAAAGACAATTGCCTGCATGATTGTATTGAATCCCGTAGTATCCATCGAAGCAGCGGTTTTTGTAAACCGTTTTATGATCAGGAATATCACCATGACAAATGAATTCAATCCCGCCAAAATAATTCATTTTATGATCAAAAAATCCATTTTTTGTTGTTTTTGTCTATTTACACATTGCGTTGAACAGAGTATATTATAGCACAGGCTGAAGTGTATTGCAAATACGGAAATTCAGAAAAATGGAGAAAAAGATGTCTGGTAAAAAAATCAAAGTCGGGCTCTGGGGTATCGGTCGTGCCGGTTGGGGGATGCATGCCGGGGAACTTGAGCAGTATAAGGATGAGTTTGAAGTTGTAGCAGGTTGTGATGTTGATTTCAGTCGTGCAGAAAAACTCGCTGAGCGTTTTCCGGGAGCCAAAGCTTACAGCGACGGCGAAGCTTTTTTGAATGATCCGGATGTCGAATTGGTTAGTGTCGCAGTACGTTCTGCCCAGCATATCGATTATGCGATCAGAGCTTTGGAACATGGAAAATATGTTTTCCTTGAAAAACCGGTTGCTCTTTCCAGTGCGGCTCTGGATAAACTTGAAGCGGCGATGAAAGCTCATCCGGGAAAACTTTTTTTCCGTCATAACCGTCGTTTTGAACCGGCATTCAACCATGTGCGGGATATTATCGCCAGCGGAATTCTCGGTAAAGTCTATGAGATTAAACTCTGCCGTCACAGCTTTCAGTACCGCAACGATTGGCAGGCGATCGTGGAATGCGGCGGCGGTCAGTTGAATAATTGGGGACCGCATTTGATCGACCATGCATTGCAGCTTCTGGAATCTCCGGTTGCTGACATCTGGAGTGATTTGAAAAATATCAACGGTCTCGGTGATGCCGAAGATACCGTGAAAATGATTTTCCGCGGCGAAAACGGCAGAGTTGTTGATGTTGAAATTTCCGGTGCCGTGGCTCTGGCTTCTCCGGTTTATGCTGTTTACGGCGACCGTGGTTCTCTTATTTGCGAAGATGAGCAGGATATCCGTCTGCGTTATCTGGCTCCGGATTTTGAAAGAAGTGATGCCAAAGCTTCCGCTGATACTCCGCCGTTGACCGGATCTTTCGGCTGGCATCCGAATTGGAAGTGGGTGCGTAAAACTATCATGGTCGAACCTGCCAATCAGTGGACTATTGATTGCATTTATCATCATATTTACCTTGCCATGCGTGAAGGTACAGCTTTCCCGGTCAAGGCAGAAGAAGCATTTGCCGTTGTCCGTGCGACAGAAAAGATCAAATTGCAGAATCCTGCATTTGCCCAGAAGTTTGATGAATTCGGTAAATAATCAGGTTAAGGAGTATTAAAATGAAGAAATCACAGTTGGCTGCGCAGCTTTACACGTTGCGTGAATATATCAAAACTCCGGCAGATGTGGCGAAAACCCTGCCGAAAGTCAAAGCGATCGGTTATGATGCTATTCAGGTTTCCGGAATGGGACCGATTGATGATCTTGAATTGCGTAAGATAGCTGATGATAACGGTTTGATCATCTGTGCCACCCATGAAGCCGGTTCAAAGATTTGCAATGAGCCGGAAAAAGTCATTGAAAAATTGAAAAATCTCAATTGCCGCTATACTGCTTATCCTTATCCGCATACTCCGTTTACCTCCCGTGAGGTGGTGCTTGAGGTGGCTGCAAAAATCAATGCTGCTGCGGAAGTTATGGCAAAAGAGGGGATCACTCTCTGCTATCACAATCACGCTTTGGAATTTGAGCGTTTTGATGGTGAATTGATCCTTGATACCATCTATAAAAATGCTCCGGCATTGCAGGCGGAAATCGATACTTTCTGGATTCAGGCAGGTGGTCATAATCCGGTTGATTGGATCAACCGTTTCCCCGGCAGACAGCCGCTTTTGCACCTTAAAGAGTACGGAATTGTCAAGAATGAACGCCGGATGTTCTCTGTCGGCAGCGGCAATCTGGATTGGAAAGCGATCATTGATGCCGGTACCCGTTGCGGAGTGGAATATTTCATCGTCGAACAGGATGAGAGCTATGAGGCTGATCCTTTCGATGAATTACGCAACAGTTATAACTACATCGCGGAAAACTTTTTTGATTGATTTTTTCCGATTGATTCATCGCCCCGGCTATAACACCGGGGCTTTTTTTTATATTTGATTTGATTTTTCGGTTTGTATGGTGTATCTTTAGGTCAAATCGTCAATACAGGGGATTTGATTTATGGGATTATTCAAGAAAAAGCAATTTAATCCGGGCAGTGCCAATTTTGAGTCGCACTATTTTGAGGTTACTCCGGAATATATCAAAGTCAAACCGTCAAAAAGGCTCTTTGTATTTTATGCAGTTTTCATTATTATCGGTTTGAGTTTTCCATGTTGTTTTTTATTTGCAGAGAGTGATCCGGATGAATCGATTTTGCCGGTTGTGATTTTCGGATTTATATTTTTTGCTGTCGGAGCAGGACTTTGGGCAAAGGCTTGTATGTGCCGCTATCCATATATAGATTTACGGCAGAGGATATTTTATCCGCTTGGCAAAGCAGAAGGAACGCTTCCGGATATGCGATCGGCGATGCCATTAAACGAGGCAGAAAGAATAGAACTTTCTTCAAGAGTTGTCCGGAGCAGCAAAAATTCCTATACCTGCTATACTCTGAGATTGGTTTATCCGGGGGGAAATGAATATATTCTGCTCAATCACGGTTCGTTGAAAGCTTTTATGCGTGATGCAAAATTATTGGCACACTATACCGGATTGCCATTGCCGGAAGATGATTTTGAAGAAAAAATCCGTTTATCCAATTTGAAAGCTGCTCCGGTTGCTCTGATATTCGGCTTGATCTGGACGGGTATGAGTCTTTTTATCCATCTGCAAACCTGGCAAAGCTGGAATCAAGACTGGTTCCCCATCCTTTTTAGCGGATCTTTTATTTTGATCGGAGTTGTGCTTATCGGGAGTGCGGTCAAACTGTTGATAGACCGTTTCCGCAGCAAACAGTAAAAATTGGAATTGCCGGTTGAAAATTATCTGCCCAAGCAGTATATTACCACAGAAAAATTACCGGAGAAAAAGAGATGAATAAAAAATATATTTTGATATTGTTGGCGGTGATATTTATTTCATCGGCATTTGCCGGTGATTTTGATGATAAAGGAGTTATTTCCGGCTGGAAATTTGCTCCTGTTCAAGTCGATGTCGGTTTGGTGAATGAGAAAAAACTGGTGGATGAAACCTCGCACACCTTTTTTTCTTTCGGACTTTTTGTATTACAGCAGAAATCTGCGGTGCTGTCAGTAGCTCTGATTGCCAATACGCTGCAATATAATTACGGGGTACAGCTTCCGTTATTCATGGGGGCGGTGACCGATGTCAATTACGGTATTTCAGTGGGGTTGGAAAATTACAGTAAAAAGTGTTACGGTATCCAGCTCGGAGTGATCAATCACAGTTTTGCCGGAGAACCGATTGAAAAGAGTAACGAAAGAGTTCAGTTTCTGGGAGCAAATATTGCCGATACATTGTTTCTTGGGTTGGTTAATTTCAGCAATGAAATTCAAATCGGGCTGGCAAATTTCAGTAAAAGTGCAACATTTCAGCTCGGTTTATTGAACTATAATCCCAAATCTTACATCCCGTGGCTGCCGTTGGTAAACTGGGATATGGGACGGGAGGAAAAATGATCGTATCGGAAAAAGACTCCACTTGGAAAAAGATAAAATGGTATATCGTATGCTTTACCGGCAGTATTATCATCCTTGTATTGTTTGGCGGCGTGCTGCCTTTTCTCGTTATAAAATATTGCAACACGATTATTGGAGGAATCCTTTTTCTGCCCTGTTTCTGGGGGGCAGGAAAACTTTGTTTTAGGCTTGAAAATTATATTGGGATTAGCTGCTCTCTGCAAAATCCGAATCGCCGCAATCTTGTCCGGGTATTTCCGGACGAATGGACTCTTCCTTGGATGCGTCCGGCAGAAACGGAAAAGAAAAAACAAAATTCAGGGAAGTGATATTCTACGGGAGGAAAACATGAAAATCACCGGTAAAAAATTGTTAGTATTCTGTATTGCTCTTCTTCTGCTCTTGGCTATAAGTGCAGTTGTTTATGAATCATTGCAAGGCGAACGGGTTCCGGTTTATCAGACAGAAATTACCGATTTTGAAATGCAAAAGCCCAAGGTAAATTTCTATGCGGAAGAAACGCAATCCGAAATGCAGAAACTTCTCGATACGCTTGGCGTAAAAACTCTCAAATGTTTTATCTTTCACACAAACCCAAACCGGACGGTTTACCGGATCATTATGGTTGGCAATATCACCACACCCAAAGATATAGATTTTTCAGAATATTTGCATGAAGAATCGCTTTTGAAGGATGATACGTTATTGTCGACGCTTGAACTTTGCGGAATTTCGCCGCTGCAAAATAAAGTTTATACAAAATTAGCAGGGATACTCGCCTACGCCAGTCCAATCTATACCAATAAAAACCACATCATTTTTGACCAGGTCATGCTCAGTGAAAAAGTCCTGAAAAATGATGAACAGAAAAAAACTTTTCTGCAACAAATCATCCGCCATCGGAGCGAAAATAAATGAAACTCACCGGTAAAAGATTGCTGCTGTTATTCTCCGTTACTTTGGCGTTGCTTGTTTGTGGGATTTATAAACTTTGGACGATAGAAGTTTACAGCGGTAATATTGTTTCCCCCTGTGGGAAATACAGAGTCGATTATTACTATTATTTCAGAGAGTCATTGATGCCAATGAGTCCGGGCAGCAGCAGCGATAAATCCGGATGTCTTTATATTTACCGGCAATCTGATAATAAAATGCTTTTCCGGGAAGAAGTGCCAATGATACAGGTGGTCGGAGATATCCGTTTTGAACAGGATATGTCTGGAAATAGAACACTGATTTATGCTCCTGCCTGGTTAGTGTTTTCTGTGGAGGAAAAATGATCGTTTGGAATATCGTTTACATTCTTTATCTTTTATGCAATATTGCAATACTGCTCTTTGATTCTTTGTCAACGCTCATATTTCTGCCGTTATTGGTGATTCTATGGCTGGCTGGGGCAGTTTGGGCGATTATTCTGTTGGTCAAATCATTTCGCAAAAAGGAACGGAATCGTTATCTTGCTTTTATTCCGCTTTTCTGTGTTTGCGTTGCGGCCATATTGCAGTTTTTTCCCTTGCCGTGGCACATCTGGAACGCTCAAATCACCTATCTTGGCAACCGTAATGAATGGCAGGAAGTGATTAAAAATCCGGCAGAAGAAAATGTTATTTCCAGGACGGAACAGCGCACAGTTATCGGCTTTCTGCACGGGGAATCCATATTGACAAGATATGAAAACCGGATCGTTTATATTTCTGATGATGCTTTGCCGCAAAAAGAGATGTTTCCAATGGCAGAGAAAGTAACCGTTTACCGGAAACTTGCCCCGAACTGGTATTATTTGAAAGTGAAGTATTGATATGCCGACGACAAAAATGAAACAACTTTTATCAATATTTTTTCTCATGCTGGCAGCGGGCGGTAGTGCGTGGTTTTGCAGCCGGAGTGCAGACGGACGACCGGCTGAATTTCTGATGATGTGGGCAGTGATCGGACTCATTCATTGTA
>JAZRGW010000012.1:0-55891 GCA_045644425.1 Victivallaceae bacterium
GTTTGCTGAACCAACACGGTATTCGCTGCTCAACGCTTTCACAGAAACGATCAAAAAGTACACGCCGTTGAGAGTTGATCAGTCCTACATGGCTCTCAACCGCTGTTTCGGCTTGGACGGTAAACGTCCTGCAATATGGTAATTCGCCAGAGGCTCGTCAGCACTGCTTTGCAGTGTCCGGTAAACCGGAGGCCTGGAACACCAACGGTACGGAAGTGATGCAACCGTAC
Source organism: Victivallaceae bacterium (assembly GCA_045644425.1). GTDB lineage: Bacteria > Verrucomicrobiota > Lentisphaeria > Victivallales > Victivallaceae > UBA1784. The sequence continues at coordinate 231 of JAZRGW010000012.1, forward strand.
TGTAACAAGTCATCCCGGGAGCGGAGCAATCCCTCCCGGTCTTTTAACTAAAAAATGAAAGGAAAAATATGGGTCTTGATATTTATATTTCACGACGAGTTTTCATCGGGGCAATGTACCGCTCAAGAGTCATTACCGGCAAGATAGAATTGTTTTCCAACGGCAAACTGATTCCGATAAAACAGGAATTGGTTTCCTCCGTGACGGAGGAGATTTATCACGGTTCAAAAACGTGGTGGCTTTGGAAATGGTTGGAAAAAGAGGTCCCGGAACTGCTTGAATCCAATGGTGCTGAACACGTGATTTCTGTTGATATGCTTCAGAAACTTTGCCGTGTTTGCAGGGATATTTCAGCGGTCAAAGGAAGTGATGCATTTTTCGATCTTTGCAAAAACGAACTGCATTACCCGATAAGAAAAGATATTGATCCGATTGTTTTGCAGAGCTTTATTCAGGAAATTGAACAGCTTGCAGAAACGTTGAAACACATTGAATACCAGAGCGATGTTGACTTTTGTATCGCTGTATCGTGGTAAGGAGGTAAAAATGCGTTGTCCTATTTGTAACCAGCCGGGAACATTGGTTAATAAAGTTCGTAAAGTTACCACAGCCGCAGGTGTCGGAGCCGGTGGGTATCTCGCTGTATCAGGCTCATCTACCGGAGCGGCTATTGGTACAGCTATCTGTCCGGGGCTTGGAACATTGCTCGGCGGTGTCCTCGGTTGCCTTATCGGAGCCGCCGCAGGAGGAGTTGCCGGAAACTCGGTTGGGAAATTGATAGATGAAAATATCATTCGCATTTATCAGTGTCCAAATGGTCACGAGTGGAGGGTTGCCTGATGGAAAAGCGTTGCCCCTACTGTGGATCTGATGAAGTGCTTGAGTTTGCGGATGGTTTTATTTGCCGGGACTGCGGATGCGAATTTTAGCATCCCAAACTCATCCCTCTTTTTACGGAGGGATGTTTTTTTATTCCAAGCTGCGTCATCTGTGCTGTTCCGAATGTTTTTTTATGCCAGTTGACATTAACTGCCGGACCATCTGTTTGTTGTGCACCGATAGAGATGAGGTAACGAGCCAACCAGTCAGAAACATCGTCCTTGTTCTGCTGATTGACGGGAATGGTATCTGCGACCATATATGGTTGATCAGACTGCCGCTGCCAGAGCCTTGGAATGATCTCGTCGGTTTCATGTTCAAAATGTCCTCCCCATTGCCCTCTTCCGAAATAGATAAGCAAAAGTCTGTCTGTCCCTCTGATTTTTGCCCACATATACCACCCGATCGTCCTGTGGCGTAACAGCGTTTTTTGTACCGATTCAAGGAAAGTACTGAATCCGTCAATTTGCGGGAACTGGTAGACCCGGATACTGAACCATCCAAATTTTTCCTCAAAGCGTTTTATGACTTCAAGAGATTTTGCGATTACCGGAGGATATTGATTTTCCATGATCGAACCTCACAAAAATTTGATTTTCAGCGTAAAAATTGCTGTCGGAGATATTTTTTGCCATAGAATAATAGCTTTATATAAACGAAAAATACCGCCATCCCCCACGGGGGAATGACGGCACAAAAGAGATACTTTTTTATTGGAACAGCTCGGAATATTCTTTTTGAATTTTACGGTATTCCTGTGTGATGGACTGAGCTTTTTTCAACAGTTCATCCATATTCATATCTTCCAAAGGATATTCTTTTTGCAGTTGTTTATAACGCAAAAGCATTCCTTCTTTTACCCGGCTGACGATTTTCCGGACATTGGCGGCACTCAAGTTGGAAACAGCCGCCACATCTTCAGATTTACGTCCTTGTACTGCTGCCAGATAAAAAGCCTGATAATGGGACGATGGCAATTCTTCTTTCAATTCAACCAATATTGAGTAACGCAGCATATCCCGCCATACTGCCCGGCAGTCATTTGACCATGCATCTTCAGCGGCGTCTTCCTCTTGCGTGGAAAAATCATCGGTCGGGATTTCTTTGGCTCGTCCATGTTTACGCCATATATCGAAAATTTTATTTCTGATTACCCGGTTGAACCAAGTATGAAAACGCGATTTACCGGAGTAATTGGCAATACCTTTAGTCCGGATATCATCGTAAACCATATCAATCAACTCTTTAGTGTCCTGATATGAGAGTTTTACTTTTTTGGCGATCATTACAATAAACGGCAGATATTTACGGAAAAATTCATCCAGCACATACTCATCTGCATTTTCCATACGAACCAGTAATGATTGCCTGGTCAGCCATTTTGACTCATTCCATTTAAAATTGAAGCCATATTCTTCGTCCATATTTCCTCCGGCAATTAACTGCTTCCATGCGTAAAATAACCTGAAAATCCAATTTTTTCAAATTTTTTTCATAATTTTGCAAAAATTTTTGTCACAATCGCATGGCTCTATCGGACAAATTGGATGAAAGCAAAAAAGCTTGGGCTGATTGAAAATTAAATAAAGTGAAATCCAGGAAAGAAAAGTTGTCACAATCACACGGTTTGAAGCGAGTAATTAAATGAAACGCAACCATGACGGTTGAATAAAATAACAAAATCTGAAAGGAAAAGAGAAAATGAACCAGAACGAAAACAACATGAATTCTGCAAGCAACATCCAAACAAAAGGAGAAAGAACAATGGATGCAAGCAAACTCAAACTGGTCGATGTCGAAAGCAAAATCAACAAATTGGCTGACGACATCAAAGCGCAACTCAAAGAACATGATGAAAAAATCATCACTGTTCTGAAATCAAACTATCAAATTGGAAAGGAACTGAAGGCAATTCAAGAACTGCTTGAAAAATCAGAAATCGACGTTGCAACTTATGCCGAAGTAAAATTCGACATCGCACATTCCCAGTGTTACCGGTTGATCGAAATGGTGAAAATCAGAGCAAACATCGGAGAAACTGACGAAACGGTCTTTATCTCAGAACGAGCCACGCGTCCACTGACAGATTTTGAGCCTGCTGATCAAAAAGCGATTTGGGAAAAAGCCAAAGCCGCTGCAAACGGCAAAATTCCGACCGGCACACAGGTTGAAGCGGCAAGCGAAGGTTTCTCTAAAAAGGATAAGCGTAATTATACCGTTAAAACCGGCAGTGAATATTTCAGCCGGGTGTTGCAAAGAAAAGTTGATCTCTCCACCCAGAATGTTAAAGACTTGATCGAAGAGTGCAAAAGCTCTGAAAAAGCCATCCGTCTGGTTAGTGAACTTTATCCTCACGATACCAAACTGCGGGAACGGAAAGATTCGATAATATCTCTTATCCAGAATAAGGTTAAATCAGAAATCGAAAGTATTCTGAAATAACAAAAAAATCACACAGCGGGGCACGGTGCTCCGCTGCTCAACAAATAATAAAATTGGAGAAAAAATAAAATGGAAACAAATAACTTTTCCTTGAATGGTATTTTCAGTGCTATGGTCAAAACTCCTTTTCTGGAGGACAATATCAAAAGCAATCAGAGCGTGGTGCATCGCTTGATTATGGCGGCAAAAGTCAATTTGCTGGTTTGGTGGTGTCTGCTGACCGGCAAGATTGCTTCTTACCTTAAAAGCATGGGGAAGCCTCATGTGACTATTTTCGGACAGCCGATGCCGGAATCCAAAACAGAAGCAATGAAAATGATCTTTGATCTGCCGGAAGCATTCCCGGTTGTTGATGAAGTTACCGGAAAACGATTGGATGTTTGGGCAACAGAATATTACATCGCAGCCCATGATTCTCCGGATGAATACGATCAAACCGGTCCGATCCGTCTTCGTTTCAAATTTAAGCCTTCGCTGGTGGATTTTAATGGAAATCCTTGTATCTACAATCACTATTTGGTCTGCCGGATGATTGCTGACTGTCGGGATAAAATACTTAAAAAATATCCGCCGTTTGAGCTGTTGAATCCGATCACTCCATATAAGAGCATTACACAGACCTGTCGCTACTTTAGCGTGTTGCCGATGCCTTATGCTCCCTACGGAAAAGCTGTCGGTATGACGGAGGAAATGTTCACTCCGAGCTATGATGACGACGAATACTGGGAAGAAAAAAAGGCTCAATACGCTAACTGCAGTGAGGCGACTTTGATCGAACAGGATCTGAAAGCTGTCATCAACAATGCTCCTGATGCACTGTTGCGTTCCATTCATGTCAAAACATGTGAAGGATTACACAAGCAGCTGTACTATTTCAACGACATCTACGGTTATCCCATTATGGCGGTAGTCAAACAGTTGGAGTTCAGCAGTTCCGGTATCAGCAAACATTACATCCCGGTTGTTCAGCTTCGGCAGAACGGTAAACCAGACAGTAACTATGCGACATTGCCCCTGCCTGATGCCCAGATCCTCTATAATCTTGACAAAATCAAGGATGCTGAAGTTGTTGTGATCTGTCAGAATTTGGAGATCGCAGACTACTTTCAAGGTGTAAATCAAGATAGTAGCGTTGCGTTTACCGCCTTTCTCTGTGATACTCTTACGGAGGTGGATTTCCTGCCGCTTAAGGATAAAGAAGTCTGCATGATGATCGTTAATCATTCCGGATTATCTGCTGCAGAATCATTGCTTGCAAGTGTCAACCTTTACAACTATTTACTGGCAAATGGTAAGCAGAAAGAACTTACTGCGGTTATGGCACACGTTGATTATGCTGAAATCCCTTCTAATATCAGCAATATCGAAGGGTATATGAATTTCAGACGTTCCCATGCCAAAGCCAGAGTCACTCCCGGAAGCATCATTGAGATGACAACACCGGAAGAGTTCTTTGAACAGGTTGCATGGGCTGAAAATGAAAAGCTCCGCAAGGAAACTCTGTCACTGGACAAACCGTATTGGGTTACCGCTGATACAACTGCTGCAGAAATCACCGTCCCTACCACAGAGGGCAAGAAAAATGAGCATTTGTTTTATCCTATTATTGCACGGGGAGCCATTACCTACATCGCAGGAATCAGTAGCATCGGGAAGAGCAATCTTACCGCTTCTATCTGTGCTCATCTTGTCAACACCTCTGAGCGTCGTCCTGAAATTTTTTCGAAGCGTTGTTGGAGTGGATGTAAAGTTAAAAACGGCTATGACAGTGTAAAAATCCTTCACTTGGATTTTGAGAGCGGTCAAAACGGGATTGACAAAAGAGAACGGGATTTTGTGGTTCCTTATTTACCGGATGCAAAGGAAGTGCGTGAAAGATGTAAAGCAAATTACATTGTGAGAGATTTACTTAATTGTGCAATCAACTATGCCGAGGAAGCTCATTGGGAGGATTTGTGCGAACTGATAGACGGGGTTGTCGATGAAGGTAATCCCGGGCAGCCGGCAGATATCCTTATAGTTGATACCTATCAGAGTTTTGTTCAGGATAGAGATTGCGACCATTGGGTTCTCAAAAAACTTCTTGAACGTTATCCGGAAATGGCAATCGTTGTATTGCATCACCTCGATGATGACGGGAAATTTGTTGGCTTGCAGTCTAAAAAGAGGATTGCTCAAGCTACAGTGTACCTGACTCGTGACAAAGTTAAAAAAACTAAAGGTGATGATAAGGACAACGCAGAAAAAGGGGATGATAAAAAAGCCCTGACTCTGCACGACAATTTCCAGGTGCAGGTTAAAAACTTTAAACTTCTCCATGTCCCCGAAGATGAAAATGCGTTTGAAGCACGCTTTGATGAAGATAAGCGTTTCGTAGTTACTTCGTCTGTTCCTCCTACCAAAGCAGAGATGGTCAAAGCCATTAAAGATGGTCTTGGCATCAGCAAGAATGAGCTTGCCGATCTGCTTGGTATGGGTGAAGAAAAGCTGAAAAAGTCTCTCTCTGGAGCCAAAGACAAGAAGTGATAATAAATACTTCTATATACGGCAGTTGATATGTCGTATGCTATTGTGGAGATCCCCATCCGGTGGTGCGGGATCTCCTCTTTTCGATAATAAAATACATTCCGGACTTAATGTTATGAACCAACGACAAGGAGAAACAAATCATGAGTTCCAAAATTATCACCAGTGCCAATCCCGGTAATTACCAAGTTCTTCCCTACGATGGCCCGCAAGCAGGGTATATAGTGCCGTTGCTTGATGCTATCTCTGACCGTATCCATAACGCCCTTGCTAAAACTTCTCAAATTCTGGCAGTACCGCTGATTGTCCGCTATCCCCGGGCTGTTAAGGCATCTCCTGACAACCGGTGTTTCGGTTACTTCATTGATGAATACCGTCGGGCTCTCAACCGCGATAAAAGACGTCTGCTGCATTATGTCTGGTGCGTGGAACAGCATCTTTCTGATAATCCGCACTATCATTTGCTCCTCATTATTGACGGAAATTTCATGCGTCATTTTGCCCTGCCTCCCTTCGAAGTCAATGCTATCTGGAGCAGAGCGTTGCGGTGTTTCTACGGTTATGAGGGTTCGGCAAACGGACTGATTCATATCAATGAATGCGGTTTTGACAATAGCGCATTGAATCACGGGCAACTTATCCACCGGGAAAATACTGATTTGATCCAGCATGTTCTGGAAGTTTGTTCCTACGTCGCTAAAATCAGAACCAAACTGGATGCGGACAGGGTGCGTTCTTTTGGATACAGCAAAATTACAGGGTGATTTTATGGATAAGCTGCAAATGATTGCACTGGAAAAAATGTTCGCCGGAAAGAATGTTTTTCTCAGCGGCACGGGAGGAACCGGGAAGTCAGCAGTTATCCGGAAATTTCTTGAAAACTCGCCCAAAAACATTGTATGTGTTGCTCCTACCGGGTTAGCCGCATTGAATCTCCCGGAAGCCATGACCATTCACAGTTTTTTCAAATTCCCGATTGATAAAATCATGCTGGATGTTAACGATGTGCCGACAGATACATATCTGGCAGAAATTTTACACAGTACGGATTGCATTGTGATTGACGAAATTTCCATGGTCAGGGCAGATATATTCAACGCCGTAAATTTGTCCATGAAAGCCAATGGAGATGCACCGTATAAGCCTTTCGGAGGTAAGCAGATTATTGTTGTCGGTGATTTCCTGCAACTTCCTCCGGTGGTCACAAACGAGGCTGTAAGTGCAGTTTTGTATGAGCGTTTCGGCGGCGTTTATACTTTCAATACAGACGCATGGAAAGAGGCGGACTTTTACAGTATCTATTTGGATAAAGTACACCGGCAACGTGATCCGGAGTGGGTAGCATATCTGGAAATGATCCGGCATCGATCTCCGGGTGTTAAAAAATTGCTTGAAACTAACCCCATTCCGGTCAGAGATACTCCGGGACATGGAATCACATTGTGCTGCCGCAAAGCCGACGCCGAAAGAATAAATCACGAGGGAATGTCAAAATTGCCTACTCCGTACATCATCAGCAGAGGAGGAATAGAAGGCATTTTTCCGGAATATGAATTACCGGTGCCATCATTGCTTACCTTGAAAATCGGGTGCCGGGTGATGGTGGTCTGCAACGGGAAACGTCAGAAAATGCCGGGGTATTGGCATTACGAATACGTCAATGGAGAAATCGGTACTGTTTACGGATTTGACCGTGATATTGTCTGCTTGAAAATGGATAACGGCAGATACATAAAAGTCAAGCGGTCAAAATGGATCAATATCGCCTATGAACTGGGAAAAGATGAAAACGGCAAAAGTATCGTCATCAGCAAAGAGATCGGTTCTTATATGCAGTTTCCATTGATTCCGGGGTGGGCAATGTCAATTCATAAATCCCAGGGACAAACGATCAATTGCCGCACGCATCTTTGCTTGGGACAGGGATGTTTTGCACCGGGACAACTCTATACCGCACTTTCAAGGGTTCAGAAATTCGATGATTTAAGCGTTGACCGTCCCATCAGATACGCCGACATCATCGTTGACAGCATGGTATTGGACTTCCTGTATGAGACATTTCCCGACCAATTTATATTTTCCGATATGGGGTAATAATATCACCCGCGTTTGTGAGTCGTGAGTCCCGGTTTTCAGCGTAAATCCCCGACTCACGGCGATGGTTTCACCGGATAAAAACGGTGACTGGCGGCACGTTTTTCATGACTCACGGACTGAAAAACGTGACTCGCGAATAAAAAATCATGACTCACCAACGTAAAAAAATGTGGAAAATTAAAATATTTTACAGCCTGCCTCTGCCGGAAGGAGGCAGAGGAGGCGGAAGAAGTGATCGGGATATAAGACGTTGGATAGAGGCACGGAGGATGTCGGATGCGATCAGGATTTGGCGGCAGAACCATCATCAAACCGGTGAGGACGACAAGCAGGAGAGCATCACTATTTCCGAAGTGCATAATCATTTATATGAAAGCCGTTTGTTCTTTGGAGCATCTTAATTTTCCCCTCCGGATGTGCCAAAGAGCAAAACGGCGTTACCGATTACAGTTTTTCATGGGTGACGTTGCGGGGTGGAGCAGTGGTAGCTCGTCAGGTGAATAAAGTTGCTTGACTTTTCTTCAAGAGGTGTTATTTTAATGTCAAGGTGGGAATTTTGCACACATTTTGCACACAGATTGAATACAAAAGGCGGTAGATTCCCCGGTTTTCGACATTAACAGAGGATCATTCAAAACAACAAAGGCAGCGTGGAAAACCAAGGCGTTTCTGCTGCAACTTCCTTAATTTGAGCAAGAAAAAAGGACTTGCGTTAACAAGTCCTGTAAAAATCGTTGGTAGCGGGGGCTGGAATCGAACCAACGGCCTTCAGGTTATGAGCCTGACGAGCTACCACTGCTCCACCCCGCAACGTTATGTGTATAATATAGTGGTTTGGAGAACGTTTGTCAAGCGGCTTTTATTAAATTTTACACTTTTTTAACTTCAACCCTGCAAGTGTACTGAATTGTCTCCGCTTTCAGTGTCTCCATCGAGCCAGTTGGCGGATTTTCCTTTTCTCTGGAACGAAAGCCAATTTATCCCGGCAGCATGGAGCAAATCGTGACCGCCTTCAAAGATCGTCAGACGCACGTTGCCGGATGTTCTGCGGAAATGAATTTTTCTGCCGCCCCATTCCGGATATTTTTCAGCAGAAATCAATGTTTCCGGAATTGCCTGATTTTTTACGATAAAATCTATTTCACTGTCTGAAATCCGATCTTTTTCAGCTGCAATGGAATTGAATGCCCGGAATGCATGGTATACCGGTACGCTTCCGGTATGACCGTCATGGATACCGGTGGAAATATCCAATGGTATATATGTCGGTTCCCATCCCGCAGCACAACGGTACAATGCTTCTTTTCGGCAGGTTTCATCTGCCGGATCGCCACCGGCAACAGCTTTTATATTGGCGGAATAGCACAAAAATCTTTCATCTTTCAAACAATCATCATGCCATGCGGCAAGATCGTAGATCGGACACCACGCCGATACTCCAGCCCAGATTTCCGGCAGACGGCGGGCAAGCAGCAGTGATAAATGTCCGCCACCGGAACCGCCGATCAGATAGATCCTCTGCGGATCGGCATCAAACTCTTTTACCGCAAATTTTACCGCATCGGCAATATCTGAAATCACCGCATCTGAACCGCAGGCTGTCGGATTGAAGTTCGGGCCGCGAAATTCCGGATAGATCATATTCCAGTCAAGTTTATCGTATTCATCGGTATAACCGGAACAATCCTGCTCCACAGTGCCGCCCCAGGTGTGCAAAGTAACTGCCAGAGGTTGTCCGGCTTTGGAGGCCTTGCGGATATATGCCGGCTGCATTGAATTATCAAACGAACAGGGATATAATATTTTTTCCATTTCCACTTCCCTTGAGTTTGAACTGCATGTGAATAAATACAGTTATCTTACATCATCCAAATTTTGTACAAATATCTACCTGTATTTCACCTGTTGACGCTTATTTGCAGGCAGCAACAGTACGGGCAAAAGATTCCGCACTGTTGGCGATGGTTTTTTCCGATACGCAGAATGCGAGGCGGAAATAACCGGGGAGACCGAAACCTCTGCCGGGTACGGCGAGAATGCGTTCTTTGAGCAGTGCCTCGACAAATACCCGCTCATCCGCAGTCGGTGATTTCGGGAAAAAGTAAAATGCACCGCTGGGCATGATGAATTCGATACCGGCTTTGGTCAGCACTTCCGCCATCAGATTGCGGCGGCGGCGGTAAACATCCAGATCGATACGGGCATTGCTGCATCTGGCAATAAGTTTCTGTGCCACGACCGGAGCATTGACAAAGCCGAGAGTACGGTTGGTCAGAGTCAGACCGCCGAGCAATTCAGAAGCATTTTCCAGAGCCGGATTTACAGCGATATAACCAATACGTTCACCGGGCAGTGATAAGGTTTTGGAAAACGAACCGATAACCACGGTACCATCATAAACATTGAACATCGAGGGCACTTGCTGATCATCGTAATTGAGGAACCGGTAAGGTTCATCGGAAACGATATAGATCATTCTGCCGTATTTTTCTCTTGCGGCAGCAAGCAGTGCGGCAACGGCATCAAGTTCCGCTTTGCAGTAGATTTTTCCGGTAGGGTTGTTGGGAGAATTGAGAATGATCGCCCGGGTCTTTTCCGTGATCGCCTCAGAGATACGGTCGATATTCAGTGAAAAATCCTCATTTGCGGCAACCGGTTTGAGAATACCGCCGAAGTTTCCGGCATAAAAGCCGTATTCCACAAAATACGGAGCAATGCAGAGAACTTCATCACCGGGAGTGAGAGTTGCCCGGAAAAAGGCATTGATACCGCCAGCGGCACCGCAGGTGACGATGATGTTTTCCGGCGGCACGGCACAACTCTGCTCAACGGAAACCAATTCTGCCAGAGCTTTGCGTGCTGCATTTTCACCGGCATTGGGCATATAACCGAAAGCGAAAGGCTGATCGCTTTCAGCGGCGATTTCCAGCATCGCCTGCTTGATTTCCGGCGGCGGCGGCAAATCCGGATTGCCCAGACTGAAATCGTAAACATTATCTTCGCCATAGGTACGTTTGAGTTCGATACCGGCTTCAAACATTCTGCGGATCATGGAAGAATTTCCCAGAAATCCCTTTACTTCATCTGACAAAAGCTGCATTATTCAAATCCTCCATCAAAATATCAGAAATCAACTTCGGTATCAAAGTAACAGCAGAGAAGAAGTTTTTCCATCTCTTCTGCAGAAATCTGCCGGGGATTGGAACCGGTACAGGCATCGGAAACCGCATTGACAGCAATATTGTGAACTCTTTCACGGAAAACCGCTTCCGGAATGAAACCATTCTCACACGGATAACTGTCGGGACCGTAATTTTTGATGCACTGGGGAATATTCAACGCCTCATTCATCTGCCGGAGCATATTGATAAGCAGCTGAACTTTTTCCTCATCACTGCTGCCGCCGAGAGCCAGAGCATCAGCGATTTCAGCGTAACGTTTCAATGCTTCGGGATTTTTGGCATTGAATGCGATAACTTTGGGCAAATACATGGCATTGGCAGCACCGTGAATGATATGGGCACCGAAATCGGTAAACGCTGCTCCGGTCTTGTGTGCCATGGAGTGAACGATACCCAGAAGTCCGTTGGAAAACGCCATTCCTGCCAGACACTGGGCATCATGCATGGAGTTGCGTTTTTCCATATCGCCATTGTAACTGCCGACCAGATCATTTCTGATCATCTTGATCGCCGCCATTGCCAGCGGATCGGTGTAAACTGTACGGGCAGTAGAAACATAGGCTTCAACAGCATGGGTCATCGCATCCATACCGGTATGGGCGACCAGTTTCTGCGGCATGGTGTGTGCCAGAGCCGGATCAACGATCGCCACATCGGGAGTGATCTCAAAGTCGGCAAGCGGATATTTGATACCTTTAGAGTAATCGGTGATCACAGAAAAAGCGGTAACTTCGGTAGCAGTACCGGAAGTGGAAGATACCGCACAGAAACGGGATTTGGTACGGAGCTTGGGCAAACCGAAAACCTTGCACATATCCTCAAAAGTGGTTTCCGGATACTCATATTTGATCCACATAGCTTTGGCGGCATCAATGGGAGAACCGCCGCCGATGGCAACGATCCAATCGGGCTGGAACTCCTGCATAACGGCGGCACCTCTCATCACCGTTTCCACCGAGGGATCGGGTTCGATACCGTCGATGATACGCACATCCATACCGGCAGATTTAAGATATCCGACAGCCTTATCCAGAAAACCGAATTTTTTCATGGAAGATCCGCCGACACAGACGACCGCTTTATTTCCTTTAAAATCTTTCAATGCTTCCAAAGCACCTTCGCCGTGGTAAACATCCCGGGGGAGTGTAAATCTTCTCATAATATTATCCTTTCATTTGATTGAAGTTGTAAAAACTTATTCAATGGAAATTATATAATCCCAAAAATTATGCTGTTAAAATACCACATTTCCGGTTTTTTTTCAAGTTGAACCGGATAAAAAACAACGGTTTTGAAAAGAAAAAATGCCGTATCCCCGGAAAAGGCATACGGCAATGATTTTGATTATGATCAGCGGAAATCTTTTGCTCTGGCAGGGATTCCGTTTTCCTCGCAGTAACGGTCATAAAGTCCGCCTGCGGATTTATACATACTGTTGGGGCTGATAAAGTGGGAAAATTCAAAGGTGATGGCGTTGGAAAGTCCGGCTTCTTCAGCAGCTTTGAGTTTCAAACGCAGTTTTTCCCATTTGATCGGCAGGAAGTCGATCGGCATATCACGGTCGAAACTTTCACTGTTTGTCCAACATTCGATACCGTTTTCATCACAGAGTTTCTTATTGATCTTGAGGAAGGTCGGCAGAAGTTCGATTTCCACATGGCCATCCTGGAAAGCGACGATATCGACGATACCTTTGATTTTTTCCATATTTTCCCGCCATTCAGCTTCGTGCTGTTCGGGGGCGATAGTTTTGCCGAGTTTGACCATCTGGGCATTGTAGGCTTTGGCACCTTTCATTCCCGGGGAAATCATGATCTTGCATCCGGGCATACGCTCTTTGAGCAAAGTACCAAGTTCACGGTAACAGGTGGTCGCGGCGGGGTTGGTTCCGGCGATTTCCTGTGAAAGATACCAGCCTTTAAATGCTTTGCGTTTGCCGTAACGGTCAATGATCTCATTGCAGACCTTACGCATCATTTCCACTTCAGGAACGACCTGATAACCAGGTTCCCACCAGGGATTACCGGAATCGTAACTGCCGCAGAAAAAGTCCATTTCATATTTTTCAGCCAGATCGAGGAACATATCCAGCAGATCGACCGGGGGTTCAAAACCGTTTTTCTCTTTCATCAAAACTTCAGAGGGGAAGGTCATCCAACGTTTCCAGCCGCAGCGGATAAGGATAACGGTATTGATTCCGAATGCTTTCATCGCACGGAAATCGGCATCCCACTCTTCACGACCCCAATTCTGATGGGGAATATCGTGTGAAATCTCATCAAGAAAAGTTCCTGTAATACGCATTTTTTCTCTCCAATATGTAATTGTAAAAAGTGATGTTGTTAAACATACCACATTTTCAACTCATTTTCAAGCTGGATGGGATGAAAAACAGCGGTTTTGGAAAGAAAAAATGCCGCATGCCTGAAAAAGGCATACGGCAATGATTTTGATTATGATCAACGGAAATCTTTTGCTCTGGCAGGGATTCCGTTTTCCTCGCAGTAGCGGTCGTAGAGGCCGCCTGCGGATTTATACATACTGTTGGGGCTGATGAAGTGGGAAAATTCAAAGGTGATGGCGTTGGAAAGTCCGGCTTCTTCAGCGGCTTTGAGTTTCAGACGCAGTTTTTCCCATTTGATCGGCAGGAAGTCGATCGGCATATCGCGGTCGAAACTTTCGCTGTTCGTCCAGCATTCGATACCGTTTTCATCGCAAAGTTTCTTGTTGATTTTGAGGAAGGTCGGCAGCAGTTCGATTTCCACATGGCCATCCTGGAAAGCGACGATATCGACGACACCCTTGATGCGTTCCATCTGTTTTCTCCAGTGAGCCTCATGCTCTTCCGGAGCAATAGTAACACCGAGTTTTTCCATTTTTTCGTTGTAGGCTTTGGCACCTTTCATTCCCGGGGAGATCATGATTTTGGCTCCGGGCATACGCTCTTTGATGGTGGTCGCCATCGCCCGGTAGATTCCGGCAACTTTGGCATTTTCACCGCCGATTTCCTGTGAAAGATACCAGCCTTTGAATGCTTTGCGTTTGCCGTAACGGTCGATGATCTCGTCACAGACTCTGCTCATGATATCAGCATCAGGTGCCGCATCATATTCCGGACGCCACCACGGAATACCGGAATCGTAACTGCCGCAGAAAAAGTCCATATCATATTTTTCAGCGAGATCAAGATACATATCAATAAGGTCGATGGGGGGCAGAAAACCGTCTTTTTCTTTCTGGAGAATGTCTGAGGGATAGGTCATCCACCGTTTCCAGCCGCAGCGGATGAGGATAACGGTGTTGATTCCGAATGCCTTCATTGCACGGAAATCGGCATCCCACTCTTCACGACCCCAATTCTGGTGGGGAATATCGTGACTGATTTCATCAAGAAAAGTTCCGGTAATACGCATTTTTATCTCCTTATTTTGTGAAAGCGTCTTACTTTGTGTATGAGAATATAATTTACAGCTGTAAATGTGAATTTCAAGCGGGATTAAAAATATGAAAGAAATTAATGCGGACAAATTTAAATTTTTATGAATCTGAATGGATAGATAAATCAGACGAACTGCAAAAAATACCGCCCGATACTCGTCGCTTGACCACGTCCGGGTAAGTACGCGGTGGTAGAACTTTTTTCAAACTGCCTTCAGCTCAAATGTCATGCAATAAATCGCATGACTTCGCTTACGGCTGGTGGTGTCGGCTTTTCGCCGACTTAAACGCTTCGCTGACATTTCGCCGCTTATGGCGGCGACAAGCGTTCCGTCGCTTGACCTCGTCCGGGTAAGCACCCGGTGGCAGAACTTTTTTATTTTTTATTGGATGGCAAAAGCGGCTTCAAAAATCTTCCGGTATGGGAAGTACTCTTTTTCACGATCTCTTCCGGAGTACCGGCTGCAACAACTTTTCCACCGCCGTCACCGCCTTCCGGTCCCATATCAATAATGTGATCGGCAGTTTTGATCACATCCAGATTGTGTTCGATAACAATCACGCTGTTGCCCATATCCCGCAGACGGAAAAGTACTTTGAGCAATTGGTCGATATCCGCCAGATGCAGTCCGGTGGTCGGTTCGTCAAGGATATACACCGTATGCCCTCTGGGAACTCTGGAAAGTTCAGAGGCAAGTTTCATTCGCTGGGCCTCTCCGCCGGAAAGGGTGGTGGCACTCTGACCGAGTTTCAAATATCCCAACCCCACATCCTGCAATGTTTGCAATTTTCTTTTCAGCGGCAGGATATTGGCAAAAAGTTCCAATGCCTGATCAATGGTCAATTCCAGTACCTCATGGATATTCAACCCCTTGTAACGCACTTGCAGTGTTTCGTTATTGAAACGTTTGCCGCCGCATGCCGTACAAACCACACTGGCATCGGCAAGGAACTGCATTTCGATCTTGCGGATACCGTCACCGGCACACTCCTCACATCTGCCTCCTTTGATATTGAAACTGAATCTGCCCTGATTATACCCCCGCATTTTCGCTTCGGGCAATTCGGCAAAAAGTTTGCGGATAATATCAAATGCTCCGGTGTAAGTCGCCGGATTTGACCGCGGAGTGCGACCGATGGGACTCTGGTCAATAACGATCGCTTTATCAACAAATTCCAGACCTTCAACTTTTTCACACTCCCCGACCGGATCATCCTGAATATTGTTTGCGGCATTGAGTGCCCGCACCAATATACCATTGACCAGAGAGGATTTACCTGAACCGGAAACTCCGGTGACACAGGTAAGAGTCCCAAGCGGAAATTTCACTGTGGCATTTTTGAGATTGTGGAACTTTGCTTTTTTTACGGTAATAAAGTTGCCGTTGCCGGGATTGCGGGAAGAAGGTACTGCGATCTCCTTTCTGCCGGCAAGAAAATCACCGGTAAGTGAATCGGGGAAAGTTGGGATCTCTTCCGGAGTACCGATCGCGACGATTTCGCCGCCTTTCACTCCTGCTCCCGGACCGAGATCGACAAGAAAATCCGCCCTGCGGATGGTATCAAGATCATGCTCGACAACGATCACACTATTACCCAGATCCCGGAGTTTTTCCAGCGTTGCCAGCAGCATATCGTTATCCCGCTGATGCAAGCCGATAGATGGTTCGTCAAGAATATACAGCACTCCGACCAGACCGCAGCCGAGCTGGGTGGCAAGCCGTATCCTTTGAGCCTCACCGCCGGAAAGGGTACTGCTCACCCGGTTCAAAGTCAGATAACCCAGTCCCACATCGCAGAGAAAGGTCAGACGGCTGTGGATCTCCTTGATCACATCGGCGGCGATCACGGTGCTTTCGGCATCGAGCTGCAAAGCAGAAATAAATTCCCTTGCCTCTTTGATGCTCAAAGAGTTGAATTCAGCAATATTTTTGCCGCCGACACTCACAGCAAGAGCCTGCGGATTAAGCCTTGCTCCGTGACATACCGGACAACCCACCGGACTCTGATATGCCGCCAATCTCTCTCTGACCGAATCTGAATCCGTTTCGACCATACGGCGGCGGAGATTTTCCAGAATCCCCTCAAAAGGTTTCGACCAGTGATATTTTTTGCCGTGCATATAGTAATCAAATTCCAGCTTTTCTTCTCCGGTTCCGTAAAGCAGTTTCTTTTTGAAATCTTCCGGTAATTTGGCAAAAGGTACGGCAAGCAGACCGGTGTCGCCGAATTGTTCAGCGAACTTGCGTAAAAGCATATTGTAGTAGATTATAAGATGCCGCGGTCCGCGACGCCAGCCGGGAATGGCTCCGTTTTTTATGGAAACAGAACTATCCGGAACAACTTTTTCCGGATCCATGCAAAGCTGCACTCCCAAACCGTTGCAGCATTTGCACGCACCGTAAGGAGAGTTGAAACTGAAGTTTCTCGGCAGCATCTCCCCGAAAGAGATCCCGCAATCAATACAGGCAAGTTTTTCGCAGAAACTTTTTTCAGTGACCGTACCATCTTTTTCGATCACGGCAGTCAATACACCATTGCCGTGTTTCAAAGCGGTTTCGACGGAATCGGTCAATCGGGTACGGTCGATCGCTCCGGTTTTCAGGCGGTCAACAACTGCTTCGATGGTGTGCCGGATATTTTTTTCCAGCTGTATTTCATCATCATCCAGAGCGACAGTTTCCCCGTCGATACGGGCCCGGATAAAGCCGTCGTTGATAAGTTTTTCCAATATATCCCGGTGTTCGCCTTTTCTGCCGGAAACCACCGGAGCAAGGATGGTGAGTTTGCATCCGGCTTCGATATCAAGAAGCTGTGTGGTTATCGCTTCGGCGGATTGGGTGGCAAGCTCCTTCCCGCATTCCGGACAGTGCGGAGTACCGCAATGAGCATAGAGCAGACGCAGATAATCATAAATTTCCGTTACAGTGGCAACTGTGGAACGGGGTGTGCCGCCGGCACTTCTCTGTTCAATGGCGATTGCCGGGGCAAGTCCTTCGATATGGTCGACTTTCGGTTTCTGCATCAGGTCGAGAAACTGCCGGGCATAAGCCGATAAACTTTCCACATAACGGCGTTGCCCTTCAGCATAAAGGGTATCAAAAGCCAATGATGACTTTCCCGAACCGGATAATCCGGTGATGACCACCAGTTTATTCCGGGGAATGGTCAGATCGACATTTTTCAGATTGTGCTGACTTGCCCCCTTTATGACGATATTTTCAACCATTTTTACCAACCGAAACTTTGAAAAGTCAATGCGGTGTAGATTTTGCTGTCGATTCCGCAGCCATCAGCTTCCATAGTTTTTACAAATTCCGCCAATTCGCCGATCTTCACCCGGAAAACCTCGATATTTTCGCTCTCTTCCTGATGATTCTGCGGAATCATCCCGTCGGGGTATCGGGTGCCGTCGATCTCCATTGCCGCCAATACGATGGATTCACCGGTCATCCCCGGTGAACTGTAACCGCCGGCAGTACAGGAAAGCACTTTGCCCTCAAATCCGGTTTCTTCATAAAGTTCGCGGATAGCGGTCGTTTCCGGAGTTTCTCCGGGGTCGATCAAACCGGCGGGGAATTCAACCATCACTTTTCCGGCTGGCGGACGGAATTGCCGGATGATAACCACCTCATTATCCGGCACGATCCGGGCAATGATGAAAACCGCATGGGCACAGCCGGGATTTCCGGTGCGGTCGACCGCTTCCCAATGCCGGGCGATACCGCGGGCATCGGTGTAAAAGATTTTCCGGCAGGAAAGAAATTTTCCGGA
This sequence comes from Victivallaceae bacterium, assembly GCA_045644425.1. GTDB lineage: Bacteria > Verrucomicrobiota > Lentisphaeria > Victivallales > Victivallaceae > UBA1784. The sequence continues at coordinate 18,569 of JAZRGW010000012.1, forward strand.
AAAAAGCGTTTCACTGCGGTCGATCCGTACTTTCATTTTTCACCTCACTCAAAGATAAATTCGCCGAATTCAGCCGGCACATGGAAACTGCATGCGGCAAGCGGCATCCAGCTCAGCCATGTCGGGTGTGAAGAATGATCGGCACATTTGGTGAAATTGGCTTTCCAGACACTTCCGGAAACCGGTGCGGCACAGCCGGTGTATTTGATGAAAAATTCCACCGGAATAGCAAATCCCAGATACCAGGTGGTCGGTTCAGTGATCTCTTCGGTGATCCGGGCAGGCAGGGTGTGATAGCGGCCAAAAGTTTTCATATCTTCATCGGGGATGATTATGTACTCTTTCTTTTTCAGATCACCGCAGCGGTAAAGCAGAAAAGTTCCGCCGCAATTCATCTCAAAATTGAAATAGTATTTACTGTCGGCGGGCTGCACAAAAAACTCCACACAGCTATCCTGACAGACCATATCCTGATCTTTTTCAGCACGGGCGATGACGTAACGATCCTCGACCCGGTAAAGACCGCAGATATTTTTGCCGTCAAAGAGCATTTTCAACTGCACATTCGGGGTATGGTCACTATTGCGGTCAAAACCGAAATCAACGACCGCGACATTGGCATTTGACCACATTTCCGATTCCCAACCGGCGGCAAGATCGACGGGGACGGCAGATTTTTTAATGGTGTAACTTTTCATTTTTTCTATCCTTTGTAAAATTATTGAGAATTCAAATCAAGCCGACTGCACGGCGTACTTTATCAAGGGTGACACTGGCGGCAGCACGGGCCCTTTCACCGTTTTTGCGGAGCAATTCTTCAACAAAATCCAGATTTGCTTCCAATTCGGCTCTGCGGGCACGCATAGGAGCGAAAAATTCCCACATTTTCTCAAAAAGTTCCTGTTTGGCATGACCGTAACCGTAGTTTCCGGCACGGTATTTTTCTTTCATTGCATTCAATTCCGCTTCACTGGCAAAAAGTTTATACAGAGCGACCACGTTGCAGGATTCGGGATCTTTGGGTTCTTCCAAACCTTTGCAGTCGGTAACGATGCTCATCACGGTTTTGCGTAACGCTTTTTCCTTGCCGAAAATCGGAATGGTATTGTTGTAGCTTTTGGACATTTTCTGACCATCCAGACCCGGTACGATCGCCACCTGTTCCGGGATGTATCCTTCGGGGATGGTGAAAATTTCACCGTACTCATTGTTAAATTTTATCGCCAGATCACGGGTGATTTCCAGATGTTGTTTCTGATCTTTACCCACGGGAACTAAATTTGCGTTGTAAAGCAGGATATCTGCCGCCATCAGCACCGGATAGGAAAATAATCCGTTATTCGGCAGGAAACCTTTGGCGATCTTGTCTTTGTAGCTGTGAGCCCTTTCCAGAAAACCCAGCGGGGTAACGGTATTCAGTATCCACATCAATTCGCAAACTTCCGGAACTGCTGACTGACGGAAAAAAACCGTCTTTTCCGTATCAACTCCGCAGGCGAGAAAATCAAGAGTCAGATTAAGGATGCGTTCCCGCAGATCCTCTGCTTTGGGGTTGGTGGTCAGGGCATGATAATCAGCGATAAAAAGGAATGATTCACCTTTTTCCTGAAGATCGCAAACCTGCCGCATCGCACCGAAATAGTTGCCCAGATGCGGTGTACCTGACGGCTGGATACCGGTCAAAATTCTCATTATTTTTTCTTCCTTATGTAAAAATTTCACAAAATCTCTGCTTTCGCTCCGGCACCCAGGGAACAGATGAAAACTTCCGCTTCAATGCCGGTACGTTTGAAATATTCCGACTGCACCCGTTTGGAGTAATCTTCTGCCGCAGAAGCTTCGACCAGATGGATGGTGATCCCGCCGAAACCGCCGCCGGAAAGTCTTGCACCAAGACATGCCGGATCGTTTTTGGCGATATCCACGAGCATATCCAATTCAGCGGTGCTGTTTTCAAAATTTTCCCGGCTGGAATCGTGAGAGGCAAAAAGCAATTTCCCGAAACCTGTCACATCGCCTTTTTTCAAAAGTTCCGCTGCCTGCTTCACCCGGTCGCATTCACCAACCACATGGGCGGCACGCCGGTATTCACGGTCGGAAAGTTTATCTTTGGCATTTTCCAGTTCTGCCGGGGAAATATCCCGCAAAGTTCTGCTTCCCGGATAGATTCCGGAAAGGATCTTTGCCGCATTTTCACAATCTTCACGGCGGATATTGTAATCTGAATCGACCAGAGTATGTTTTTTCATCGAATTGATCACCACAAAAGCGTATCCTTCGGGAAGTTTCAGCGTATCAATGACTTCCACTTTGCGGAAATCGCTCATGATGATCGAATCCTTTTCACCGAAAATAGAACTGAATTGATCAAGCAGACCGGTTTTCAGATCGAGAAAATTATTTTCCACCCCCTGACCGGCTCTCGCCATTTCCGCAGGATCAATGGCAAATTTTTTCCATCCGGCAAATGCCATGCCGCAGGCTACTTCCAGTGCCGCAGAACTGCTCATGCCGGCTGAAAGCGGTACTCCGCTTTCCAATCCGGCGACAAAGGCAAAAGGTTTGAAACCCCGCTTACGCAATTCATTGAGCATGCCGATAATATATTTGCTCCCGTTACGCGGCGGTCTGCGGTCAAGTGCGGAAAGGTCGAAACTCATTTCACAGCCGTCACGGAAATCTTTGACTTTGCAAGCGGTCCCTTCCACCGGGGCAAGCACAAATTTGGTTGTCTGACTGACGGCACAGGATAAGACAAATCCCTCATTGTAGTCCGTATGATTACCCAGCACTTCCAATCTTCCCGGAGCGGCGGAAGCGATCACCGGATCAACTTTGAAGTGTTCTGTAAATTTTCTGATCAACTGCTGCATAAAAACCTCTCTTACATGAAACAAATTCTGGAAATACACTGATTGAAACTTTCCTGACCGCTGAGGATGTCTATCTGTATACGCAAATAGAGTATCGGCACATCGCAGCGGTCAAGCCGGGGAATACGCACCGCATCTTTTTCAGTAGTCACGATCATTTCCGCCCCGGCGGCTTTTGCCTGATTGACAAAGTCGATTATCTCCTGCTGGGTGTAACGGTGATGGTCGGCGAAATGATCTTTCAGAACCAGATCAGCACCGAAATCCTCCAGGAATCTTTCAAAACTATCCGGGCGGGCGATCGCAGACAATGCCGCCACTTTAGCCCCTTTCAATGCCGAAAGCGGTAAAATTTTTCTCCCCTCCAGAGTCACCAGATTCTGCGGCTTGTGGCAGCACTCGATGATTTCGGCACGGCGGGTGTGACGGCGGATGAAGCGTTTGAGATGTTCGATTTTGTGACTGCCGTCGGATTTGGTCAGGAAAATATAATCTGCACGGCGGATATTTTTGATCGGTTCACGCAAGACCCCCCGGGGCAGCACATGACCATTGCCGAATGGATCAGTGGAATCGACCAGCACGATATTGATATGGGGCTTGAGCATCAGATATTGAAAACCGTCATCGAGAATGATCACGTCGCTCTGAAAATTGTCGATGGCATAAATTCCGGATTTCACCCTGTCCTTATCCACGACCACCGCCACTTCCGGAAGATTTGAAGCCAGCATGTACGGCTCATCACCGGCATATTCGGAATTCAGCAGCAGATCTTTGCCGTCGGAAACCACTTTCGGCGGAGTTTCGATTTTGCCGTGCTGAAAAATATGGGCAAGTTTTTCGCCCAGAGTACGCTTTTTGCTCCGGTAGCCGCGGCTTAAAATAGCAACTTTTCTGCCGTTTGCCGAAAGGGTGCGGGCAAAAACTTCCACCACCGGGGTTTTTCCGGTACCGCCGCAGGTCAGGTTGCCGATGCTGACCACCAGACATCCCAGAGCATGGTTGCGGATCACCCGTTTATCGTAGAGCCACACCCGGAACTGCACCACCATCCGGTAGAAGCGGGAACCGGCAAAAAGCAGATTGACCAGCACCAGATCGAACCAGCGCCTTCTCCTGCCGGACATCACTTCCAGAAAATACTGTTCCAGATGTTCTGTATCAAATTTGAATTTATGCATCGTGCAGCTCCAATATACACCCTGAGAGAAATTGCAAAAGTCAATCAAAAAAGAGATTGGAAATAAACCGTTGATGAGATTAAAAAGACAGTTTGAGGCGGCTGCAGAATAAGCAACCAGCCGGAAACGCGGCTTTTTAAAATCGCAACGGAAATTTTCAATATTTTTTGAAAACTTTTGAAATTGTCTCCTTTATTATACTTTCTTATATAATAATATACCTCAGAATATTGTTTCATGCAAGGCGAACGTTTGATTTTTTACAATTTAGGTGTTACATTAACTCTTGTAGGATGTGTTATTGGAAACAGGGAGTCAGAATCATGCCGGAACTGCCGGAAGCTGAAACTATCGGAAAAGCTCTTGACCGGGCATTAAAAAACAGAGTGATCACTTCTGTCGAAGTTTTCACTCCTGCCATGCGTACACCTTTATTGCCTCTGCAAGATGCCGGATTGCCGGGATTATCTTTTACGGCAGTACGCAGGCGGGGGCGTTATCTGATGGCGGATCTTTCCGACGGACGGACTCTATTGATGCACTTCGGTATGTCCGGCGTGGTGCGGATCGAAAAAAAAGATGTTCCCAAACGCAAACATGAACACGTTTTCATCCATTTGGATAACGGCAATATATTCCGTTTTGAGTGTACCCGCAGATTCAGTCTGCTTGAAGTCCACGAAGTTGATGAAAACCGTCTGCCCGCCCCTCTTGCCAAACTCGGGATGGAACCTTTGAGTGAGGAATTTACCGGAAAAAGTTTTTTCGATGCCTGCTGCAAACGCACTGCTCCGGTAAAACAATTGCTCATGGATAATGCAATCGTCACCGGTATCGGCAATATTTATGCCGCGGAAACACTTTTTGCTTCCGGAATAGATCCCCGCAGATCCGGTAAAAAACTGACCTTGAAAGAAGCTGAAAAAATCGTTGAAAATGCCAAAAAGATCCTGCTTGAAGCGGTGGCGGCAGGCGGCACGACCATCTCTGATTTCCGCCACGTTGACGGCAGTGAAGGAAAATTTGTTCAAAACCTCAAAATGTATGGCAAATCCGGCAGTAAATGTCCCCGGTGCGGCGGGATCGTGGAGTCGATCCGGCTGGGCGGCAGATCGAGCTGTTTTTGCCCGGAGTGTCAAAAATGATCTGCAAACGTGATTTTGCTGCGCTGGCAGCGGTACTGTTGATTTTCTCTCCGTCCTGTTCATCCACCGGGAGCAGGGAAAATAAAAAAGCTCTTGATCTTCAGGAAATTTCCGTTGTCGAAGAAGCCGCGGTGAAAAAGACCGCTGCCGACTTTGCCGGTGGATTCATCAAATCAATGGGAACCGGCAATTTTGAATACTGGCGTCTGGTCATCCCGCCTGCCAATGCCGCAAAGATCGACCGGCAGAAATTTGATAAAATGCGTCAGGAATTAATCAATACTTTCGGGAAGTTTTCTTCGGCTTCCTACCTCGGCAGAGTCATCACCGGCAAAATCCACAACTTTCTGTGGACTTTGACCTTTGTAAAAGAAAAAGATGGCAAAACGGAAAAATTTGAAGTCGTTTATTTCGTCAGGGTGCATTGCGAAAAAAATAAGGCACCGGCAGTCAACGGATTTGGAGTGAAGTTATTTTGAGAATCAAACCTTTTATCAAACAACAGGATTCATTGGTCCCGGAACACCGCCGGGTACTGGTTCCGGAAGAAACAATAAAAGTTCCCAAACGCCGGGGCAGAAAAAAGAGCCTGATGACTCTCGGATATTTCCTTTACAAACGCAAGGTAAAACTGCTCAAACGTAAAAAAGACCTTACCCGGGAAGAGTTTTTCGCCGGACTCGGAATCAAGAAAAAATTCAACTTCTTCTACGCCGCATGGGTGAGAATGACCGAGCAGGCTATCGAAGACAACAAGGCTTTTCAGAAAAAATTTGATGAAAAAACCGATAAAGTCAATGAGCTTACTGCTATTCCCATTCTCACACAGGATGAGATACTTTACCGGAAACTTTCCTGGCGGGAAGTGGAAGACCGGGAATCATTCTGCATCCCGAAAGAACCGGAATTCGGAGAAGAACTCCAATATTTCGGTTTTATCATGCCCGATAACTGTATGGTCAATGACGGTATCTGCAAAGGTGACCGTATCGCTGCCGCCGCCAATCTGCGACCGACCCACGGCGATCTGGTGGTGTGCCGGATACCGTCGCTGAATCTGATCACAGTCCGCCGTTATGCAGTGACCTGCAGCCCGTGGCAATTCGACCTTTACGAAGGCGGAGCAGCCAATCCCATGCCGGCATGGGGTATTGAAGAGCTGATCTACGGTGTAGTAGTCGATGTTCAGCGATCCTACTGGCCGCGGCGGCTGCCAAAAAAACGACCTGAAGTTCTGCCGCCGAGACCGATTACTCCCAAAAATCCGCCTCCGGAACCGGAAGATGACGGGGAATATGTGCATATTGAACCTGCCAAAGAGATCGTTTTTGAGAGCGAAAAGGAAAAAGAGGAGATCGCCAGACTCGGTTGTCTGCAATGGAATGAATATAAAAAACTCATCCGTATTGTCAAACGTGAAAGAATCAAAGCCGACGGCTGGCCCCCCCGGGTGCCGCCACGCAAAGGTAAAAAACGCGGTCCCAAAAAGAATGCCAATAAAAGAGCCAGAAGTTTGGCTCAGGATAGAGCCGATCTCAATAAATTTTACGATGAATACAGAAAGAAGATGGAAAAATATGGGTTGTGAACTTGATTATATCCACCGCAGAAGAAGCATCCGTGCCTATAAACCGCAAATGCTTGAGGATGAACATTTTGACAAATTACTGCGTGCCGCCATGGCAGCTCCTTCCGCCCGCTGCTGCGATCCGTGGGAATTTATCGTCATCAAATCCAAAGAACGTCTGGCTGAACTTGCCCCGCTGCTTCCCAACGGCCCGTTTCTGGCAGATTGCGGCGGAGCAATAATCGTTTGCGGCGATATCAGAAAAGCTTATATCGAAAGTTTGTCATACATGCTTCAGGACTGCAGTGCCGCCATTGAAAATATTCTACTGGCAGCTCCCGGTCTCGGTCTGGGCGGATGCTGGCTGGGGATCCATCCCCGCGAAGAACGGATCAGTCGGCTCCGGGAATTTTTCCAGCTTCCGGAAAATATCATCCCCGTCGGGGCATGTGCCCTCGGTTTCCCGGCGGAAGAAGTCCCGCCCCGCTGCCGTTTCGACCGCAATAAAATCCATGAAAATTCGTGGCACTGAAAGGAGATTAGAAAAAATGGAAATCGAAATAACATACTTTGAAGAGGTAAAACGCAAACTCATCCATCTTTCTTCACTGTGGATGGTGGCAGCAACACTCATTTTTCCATATTTTTTTCCGGAATACGGCCGCTGGATCTCCTGTATCGTCTTTGCAGCACTGCTGATTTTGACCGTTTTTTCTGAACACGATTACGCCAATAACGGAAAATATCTGGGAAAACTTTACGGCATACTTTTCGGAAAAATGCTCCGCAAAGAGATAAAACCGGGCATGTGGCTGGTTTCCGGCGGAGCTTTTGTACTGGCAGCTGCTCTGCTGGTAAACTTCTTTTTCCCCCCGTTCATCGCAGCCGCGTCACTGGCGGTAATGCTCACTGCCGATGCCGCCGCCGCACTTATCGGCAGAAAATTCGGCAGACACAAAGCTCCCAACAACAAATCCTGGGAAGGTGTCGCCGCATTTATTCTGGTCGGTTATGGTGCGTTGGCAGTAATTCTGGCGATCACCGGAGCTTCCGCAGGATACTACATCGCCGGAATTGCGGCAATAATTCCGGCAACCGGTGCAGAGCTTTTTCAAAAGCAGCTCCGTATAGATGACAACTTCACGATTCCGCTTTGTGTCGGAATCGTGCTTTTTGCTGCAACGTTTCTTCCCTGCATGCAAAATACAGCTGAAACAAGGCTGGAAAATGCCGCAGATGAAGTTTCTTCAACAGCCCAAACGATGTTCAATAACCTTTCTGATTCTATAAAATAATTCGGGGATGATTTACTGTCATGGATTACAATGGTATTTACGGTTCTCTGCTTCAGGAATACAATGTCAACCGGCTACGGAGACTCAACTGTGAGCGTTCGGCAAGGATCGCCGCATTGAACAACCGTGAAGATGCGGAAAAATATATTTTGGAAGTGCGGAAAAAAATCGCTGCGGTCTTCGATCTTCCGGAAAGAAAAAGCGTTCCGGAAGCGACCGTTACCGGAGTGGTGAAAGGCGACGGTTTCCGGATGGAAAAAATCATCATCGAAAGCCGCAAAGATTATCCGGTCACAACTAATCTGTATCTGCCGGAAAATATATCATCCCCGCTTCCGGCAGTGCTTTTCCTTTGCGGTCACGCCCAGGAAGGTAAAGCCGCAGGTGCTTACGCCGCAGGGGCGGCAACTCTGGCAAAAAAAGGTTTTGCCGTGCTGGTGGTCGATCCGGCAGGTCAGGGAGAACGCTACCAGTTTGCCGGAGTAAAAAACTCCTGGGCGGTCAATGCTCAATGCGTAATGGAACACAATATGCTCGGCAAACAGCTCTGGCTCACCGGAGAATTTTTCGGTTCATGGCGGGCTCACGATGCTTTGAGTGCGTTGGATTATCTGCTTTCCCGTCCGGAAACCGACCCGTCAAGAGTCGGTATCACCGGAAATTCCGGCGGCGGAACCATGACCACATTCGTTCAGGCTCTCGATCCCCGTTTCACCATGGCGGCCCCCAGCTGTTATGTGACCAGCTGGCAGCGTAATATTGAAAATGAACTGCCGGCAGATATGGAGCAGATTCCCCCCGGCATTCTCGCCGCCGGTTGTGAAATGGGCGATCTGATCCTCGCTTACGCTCCCCGTCCGATCCTGCTGCTCGGTCAGAAAAATGACTTTTTCGACCCCCGCGGGCTCCGGGAAACTTATGAAGAGTGCCGCAAAGTCTACGCCCTTCTGGGTGCGGAAGAAAATCTGCAGCTTTTCATCGGACCGACCAATCACAGTTATTCGGTGGAAAACCGCTGTGCAATGTATGGATTTTTCGACACTCATGCCGCTTTATCCAATCCGGTGACCACTCCCGGAAACGAGGCGGATATTTCCGCACTTACTGTGTCTGATTTCAGTTGCACCCCGACCGGTCAGACCGCTGATCTTGCCGGTAAAAAACTGCTCCATGACCTGATCGTGGAAAAACTCGATCTTCTCGCTGCCGGAAGAAAAGAACTTTCTTTACCGGAATTGAAAAAGCTTTTTACTGAAACTTACCAGATAAAAAGCGATATACCCGAACCCTACTGCCGGAGTCTGCGGTGTGCATATCATCTGAAAAACGGCAGACTTCCCATGTTCGTCTACTCCCGTTTCGCCGTGGAAAGTGAACCGGGCATCCTCGTACCGCTGTGGCTGAAAAATCAGGATGAGAAAAAGGTTCTCTTCCACGTTCCGGAAAATGAGGAATTTGACCTCTACATCCCCCATCTTTCAGCGGCAGATGAACTCCCCGGTATCGATTCCGGAAGGATCCTCTGCGGTGTGGATGTGCGGGGCATCGGTGCGGCAAGAAGCAACAACTGTGATGTGGATCTGATGGATGACTTTTTCCACCTTTACGGCGAAGATTATCACTACAACTCCTGCGAAATACTTTTCAACTCCTCCACCCTCGCAGCCAGAGTGCGGGATCTGCTGAGTACCATTGCATTGCTTCGCAGCCGCAACGCTTCATCGATCCGTCTGACCGGCAGAGGTCAGGGTTCGATCGTGGCACTCATCGGAGCAATACTCTGCGATGATGTCGCTTCAGTAACTCTTCTGGATGCACCGGAGTCATTTGATTCCATGGCACGGGAAAGAGTAACTTTCTGGCCGGTATCCCTGATGATGAGAGGGATCCTCAAATACACCGATCTGCCGGATATGCGTAAGGCTCTGGGAGATAAGTGCCGGGTGGTGAATTATCTTGACAATGTGATGAAAGAGGCTCTGTAATCACCATGATCAAAGTACTTTTTGTATGCCACGGCAATATCTGCCGCAGTCCGATGGCGGAATTCATATTCAAAGAAATGGTAATATCTTCAGGTTTGCAGGATCAGTTTGAAATCGAATCCGCAGCAGTCAGCAGCGAGGAACTCGGCAATCCGGTCTATCCTCCGGCAAGAAAGATACTTGCCGATCACGGCATCGACTGCAGAGGAAAATACGCCCGCAAAATGGATATTGATGATTATCACTACTTTGATTATCTTATCTGCATGGATAGCTCAAATCTGCGTAATATGCAGCGTATCTGCGGCGGTGATCCGGAAAATAAGATGTATAAACTTCTGAGTTTCACCGACTCCCCCGGCGACGTGGCAGACCCGTGGTACAGCGGTGATTTCCATACCACATGGGATGATATTTACCGCGGACTTGAGGCATTTCTGGATCGGGTGATTTGATCACCGGCAAATACGGCAGTGATCTGCCGGGCGTTATACCGGTACTCACTTTTTTGTAAACTGCTGAGCGATGAATTCACCCAGAGCTTTGCGGGATTCCGGATCGTTGCGGTGTCCGCGGCGGTAAAGATGCAGAATTTTCTTTTCACCTTTAAGATTATTGTAAGCGGCATAGACCGACGCCGGATAACAGGTCTCATCCACAAATCCGACGGAAATGATCGTCGGCACTTTGATAAATGAAGCGAATGTCGCTCCGTCAAAATAAGGCAATGCAGTATGTTTTTTCCCCGGCATCCCCAGATTGAGGCGGGGCCATCCGGGAATCCGTTTGAGTAAATTTCCGTTATGGTCACACAATGCCGGTACACTTGCGGCGACACAGGTGATTTTTTTATTGAGATATCCAAGAGCTAAAGCGGTACCGCCGCCCTGACTGTTGCCGCTTGCCGCGAAGTTCTTGCCGTCAAATTCAGGAAGAGAGGCGACATAATCGACCGCACGGCTCAATGCCAGCCACACATTCCGGTAGATGAATTTATCCCGGTTTTCTGAATAAGAGTGGAAATACGCCCTGCCGCCGGGCATACTTTTATTGAACTCTTTGTAGCGTTGGATCTGCTCTTTTGCTGTTGAAGCAGTCCGGTAAGGAAATATATTCATAAAAAGCCGGATCGCCGGTTTGAAATTGCAGATATATGGAGCCGGTTTGACCACTCCCTGACCTGCCCCCGGTGTACCTGCAATAGCGGGATATTTTCCGGGGGTGACCGGAATGGAAAGAAATCCGTCGATGAATCCGGATTTATCCGGAAATGTCACCGTCATACGGGAAACTTTGTACCCGGGATAATCCAGTTCAGCAGCACGGACAACTGAAACTTCAGCTTTTTCAAACGCTTTGAGTCCATCTGCCCAGAATTTATGAAAATCTTCCGGCACTGTGCCGCCCTGACGGATTTTTTCCGGTTCGACAGCCGCACCGCCGGCGGCAGGCAGATCACCGGAATTTTTCCATTTCTCAACTTTATTGTCTGCAAGAGTATAATTTGACGGTTTAACAAAAATAAAACCGGGATGATCCAATTTGGTTTTAAAAGTAAAGGGATTGCCTTGGGCAAGATCGACCGGCAGAGCTTTTTCGATAACTTCAGTTCCGCTGCTTACTTTCAAAGTGAATTTGCCGGAACTCATCAACTTGCCTTTACTTTCATAAGCAGTGACTTTGAAAGTTATTTCCTCGCCTGTTTTGTAACTGCGTTTTTCCGTGGTCACAATGTCGATGGTCGCAGCATGGATCACTGCAAAAACAAACAACACTGAAAACAAAAACAATTTTTTCATAATTCACACTCCCTTGTTTATGTGATGTCAATTACTGTATTCACACGAGAAAAGGTTCTTTATTGAGCCGGTGGCAGATGATCTCATCAATAACCGCATTGCCCCGATTTTCCAGAAGAAACCAGATTATTTCAGCTATCTCATCCGGCATGATCATTCCTTCCGGAGAAAGGTCGGGACGGGAAATTTTAACCATATCAGTATAAACTCCACCCGGAGAAATCGCATGAACACGGATATTATCTTTCTGATACTCTTTGGCAAAACTTTTGGTAAATCCCAATAACGCATGTTTGGAAGCTGTATAGACGCTTTGCAGAGGATAACCGGCATGGGCGACCACCGAAGCGATATTTATCACTGTCGGAGTTTCAGAAGATTTCAGAAACGGCAGGGCATACTGCGAAAGAAAATATGGGACTTTGGTGTTTATCGCCATGATCCGGTCAAATTCTTCCGGAGAAACCTGATCAAAAGCGGTACTCTGGGCGACTCCGGCATTGTTGATCAATAAGTCGATGCCGCCGAAAGTTTCCGCAGCGGTCCGGATGGAATCAGCAAGAAACTGCAGATCGGTCAAATCCCCCGGCAGAACGAGAACGGAAGAATATTTTTCCACGATCGCAGCGGTGGTTTTCAGATTTTCAAGATTGTTTCCGCCGAGAAGTACCGTTTTCATACCGTTGCGGGCAAGTTTTTCTGCAACTGCTCTGCCGATGCCGCCACCGCCGCCTGTGATCACCGCAACCTTATTCTGCCAAGTGGTTTTCATGCTGAAATCTCCATTGATAAATAAAAGGGAGCGTGCAGCACGCTCCCCTTTTCCTGAAAAAGTGATCAAAAGATTCAGAAGTAGCGTTTGAGCAGACCTTCAAAACCTTTGCCGTGACGGGCTTCATCTTTTGCCATTTCGTGAACGGTGTCGTGAATGGCATCGTAACCGAGTTCTTTGGCACGTTTGGCGATGTCGAATTTACCGGCACAGGCACCGCATTCAGCTTCGGCACGCATCTGCAGATTCTTTTTGGTGCTGGAAGTGAGAACTTCACCGAGCAATTCTGCGAATTTGGCAGCGTGTTCAGCTTCTTCAAAAGCGTAACGTTTGTAGGCTTCGGCGATTTCAGGATAACCTTCACGCTCGGCCTGACGGCTCATGGCAAGATACATACCTACTTCGCAGCATTCACCCTCAAAATTGGCACGGAGTCCGGCGACGATTTCCGGATCGATACCTTCGGTGGAAGCGACCACATGTTCGCAGGCATAGCTCTGCTCACCGGTGACAACTTTGAATTTGGCAGCAGGAGCCTTGCACTGGGGGCAGTTGGCAGGAGCTTCATCGCCTTCATGGATATAACCGCAAACAGTACATACGAATTTCATAATAAAGTTTCCTTTCTTTTTTTGATTTATCCGGCTATCCGGTTTCCGGAATAAATTAGCTCATCTCAACATAATTTTCAACCCTGTTCACAAAAAAAATCATAAAAAATCCCGCTTCAAACAGGTTTCAGCAGATAATCAATTCCGGCAGACGTATCCAAGTGGAATAACGGTGAACCGTTGCCGGTGGAAAGAGCTTGCTTTTTTGCAAAATCGTGCTATGTTTTTGCAATTCCATCAAGGAATTTTCATTTGCTCCGGGATATAGTAATTGCAGTACACACAAAACGCAAGGAGTTTTTATGAAAGTATTTAATTCATTACTGTTGAGTGCAGTATCTTTCTGCACGCTTGTTCTGGGAGCAGCTCCCGTTATTCCGGAATTGACCGATGCGGTGAAGATCCCGGATTTCAAGATCCCGCAGCCGGGTAAAGAAATGACATTCAGACTTCCCCAGCTGCCGGGCAAAGAGGGAATGGTGCGGGTATTGCGCTGCCGTATGTCAAGTGCCGGTGGCGGCGGATGCAATAAATGCGTCCGGATCATGTTCAACGATACTCCGCTCGGCATGATCACTGCCAGCGGCAGACCACGTCTGCTTTTCCGTGAACGCACTTTCACTTTGCCCAAAGAGTACGGCAAACGTCAATTCAATACTTTCCACGGGGCAAACATCAATCTGCCCTTTGCCGCAGATTGTGATGATGCCGACCGCCGTACCGGTGACAAGCTCGGTTCATATTTTGTACTTGATCTGACCGATGCCGCCAATCCGGTGGATGTGAATACCATCTCTTTCCGCAATATCCGTGCCAATCTGCCCGGCGACAATACCTTGACCGTCAAAGATATTTCTGTCGGTTATCTGCCTTTTTCTGCCATGCCCAAAAGCAATTTCAAACCGATCGTGATCCCGCAAAAAAGCACCCGCAGTATCGCTGACGGCAATACCAGTGTGAATATTTACAACAACGGCGGATTTTCCGTTGCTTTTGCCGGAGTTCAGACGCTGGCTGTCGAAACTGCAATGGGAATGAAACTCGGTACTGCTCCCACGCTTACTGCCAGCACCAAAGCTCCATCCATTTCCCTGAATACCAAGACCATCGACAAAAACACCATCCGGGTCGATGCCAAATGGAACAACAAAATCGCCCTTACCCGTTATCTGAAAATTCTTCCTGACGGCAGAGTTTCCTGGATCGACATCTGGAAAAATATTTCCAAAGAGATCACTGCCATTCCTTTCCGTTACCGTACCGGACTTGCCAACAGCGAATCTCTCAATCACCTCGGTGGCACCAAAGAGGTGTTGGATATGGAATTTTCCAATAATCACACCGTCTTTTATGAAGATGCCAAAAAAGCCGGAACCGGTGTGGCATTCTCTCTGGAAGATGACTATGCCAGACTCATTCTCAATGCCGTTTCCAATAATGGTCTCGTCGAGATTTTCTCGCCGGTTCTCGCTCTGCCTCCGGGCAAATCTTTCACCTGCCACTACATGCTGCATCCGGTGAAGTCCGGCGGCTACTGGAGCTTTATCAACGACCTGCGTGAAATGCGTAACATCAATACCAGAGGTCTGGATGCCCCCATTTTCTTCGCTCCGCTTCCCCCGTATATTCCGGGCAAAAACACCGAAGAACGCATCGTTGCCAATCTCGGTTCAATGGGTAAAATCTATGTCGCTGTCACTCCGTGGTTCGGCAATCTCGGCAGAAGCGTCATGCACAAAAAACTTCCCCAAGGTGCTTCCTATACCGACGAATATTTCAAACAGCGGATCGTTGAACGCAAACAGATCTCCGACAAAGTCGCTCTCTACAAAAAATTGCTCCCCGAAGCGAAGATCATGTGTTTGCATCACCCTGCGATGTGTACGACTTACATGCCGGAATTTGAAAAAAATCCGCTTGCCACCACCGCTATCCGCAATGCCGACGGTTCAGCTTATTACCACGCGGGATACAATGAATTGATCCTCAAAGAAAAACGCAAACAGGGCTGGTCGATCATCTACTATCTGCCCAAACCGGGCAATCCGTGGTACAATATGGTCATGGAAGAGGTCGATTACGCTCTCGCTTCCGGAGCTGACGGGATCTACTTTGATGAATTTTCCTTCCAGACTCCCCGCCATTACCGCAGATACGATTACTCGGCATGGGATGGTTTTTCCGCCGATATTGATGAAAACGGCAAAATCATCGCTCTCAAAAGCGACAACGCCCGTACCACCGACCTTTTCAAAACCGCTCTGCTCCAGAAACTCACATCACAGAATAAGATCTTCCTCGGCAACGGCGGAGAGTGTTCTCTTGCCATCAACTGTTCTGCCGGATATGGTTTTGTTGAGGGCACATCTCTGATCAATATGCCGCAGATCCACCTTTACAACGTGCCGCTGGTGCTGGGCAACTTCGGTGATGAAAACAGCAAAAAAGGTGTTTTCCAGGGTGCCAGAGAAGCATTGAAAATGGGTGGCCTTTACACTCCGCATGCCGGATCCAACCGCTTCCTTGAAGGCAAAAACAACTTCATCTGCAAAATGTATCCCATTACCATCCGCGAAATCGGACCGGGATTCATCGCCGCCAAAGAGCGTTTCATCACCCGTCATGCCGGTACTTTCACTTGGAAAGGTGTGGATAATGCCGATGTCACACTCTACATCTATAATGAGACCGGCGACCGGATCAAAGCCGGAAGCAAGGGCAAAGTGGTCAATGGCAAAATTACGCTGGATGTACCTGAAAACGGTATGATCATCGCTGAACTCTGAAAAATATAATATCTTCAGATAAAGGTTTGTCAACATCTGATTGACAAACCTTTTTTTTGTGTTATATTTAGCTGATACACCACAATAACAACAGGATTATATTACATACATTCAAAGAAAGGGAAACGATATGCGTCTGGGATTTTTCAAACACTGGAGCCAGCCTCCTTACACTTTTGTTGAATTTTTGAGATCTGAAGGTATTGAGATCGAAGAGATCGACTATTCCATCCCCCGTTATCTGGAAAAATACGATGTGGTCATGGTCGAACAGAATGGTTTCAATGACTTCATCGAAAATGATGAACCTTACATCACTGACTGGGTCAAACGAGGCGGTATTTTCTGGTTCATGCATCAGGACTATCAACGCTGGGCACCATATTTCCTGCCGGAAGATCTGGTCGGCTACACCCAGCTTATCCACCGTCACTTTGCCGATGTCCGCAACCTTGCAGATGCCAATGACGAACCGTATTACTGCTATATGATGCCGTGGATTGAAGATTGCGGCAAAGCACTTTTCAACTACCCCAATAAAATCACTCCGGATGATATGCTCGACTGGTTCGTGCCTTCCAACAGCTTCCGGCTGGTCAAAAGAAATTATCCGACGCTGGAAGTTCTGCGTACCGCTGCCCAATCCTGTTTCCTTGCCAATGAGAAGTGGGATATCCTCGGCTCTTATATGGATCCGGCGGTGCGTGACGGGGCCCTCATCCTGCGGGCAAAATGCGGCAAAGGCATGTATTTCATCAACCAGCTGCTTTTCCCCGAAGTCAAGCCGGAAGGTTTCGACCGCTGTACGGAGTTCTGGAAAAAATATATCCCGAATTTGCTGGCTTACTTTGAACGTTTCAGAAACGGCATTCCGGAACCGGAAGTCCCCGCCCCCGGAGAACTGGCGGAAAAAAAGAATTACAAACTCTGTATCCACATGCACTCTCTGGATTGGTACGGCTGTGACTCCGCTCCCGGTACTATCAATGCCATGATGCGGCTGATGGGTTTTGACATCTGTTCACTGGCGGTAAAAGACACCAGTGCCTACGACGGCAAACTTGATCCGGCAAAATATTCCGATGAAAAAGTGCTTTTCCTCGACGGTCAGGAGTTTCATCCTTTCAACTGGAAAGACCGTTTCTGTCATGTGAGCCACAATAATTACCACATGCTCCCCATCGGTATCGACCACGATTCCTACACTCCGGAATTCACCTGCAGTTTCCACGGCGATAAGGAAGTCGATGCCTATTTGAAACGTGCCATCAAGTATGTGCATGATCACCATGGAGCAGTTTGTGCCACCCACCCGGTCAATGTGGATTACTGGTACGATTACGATTACGATGCCGTTGATGAGGAACCTTTGAAACCGCTTTCCGGTTCGATCATCGAAAAATTCTGGCTCAAAGGCGGCCGTAAGGCTCTGATGAATAGCGTCGACCTTTTCGGCTGGCGGCGGATGCTCCAGAATCCGGCAATGAATTTCGTCTATCTGCAAGGCGAAAAACCGTGCCGCGACAGTGTGGTAAAAGCGATCCGCAACCATCACACGATCGCCGCCACATTTTTCAACGAAGCCGATGTGATGCTCGGTGACAAACTTCCCGGTGATGTGGTTTCTGCCCAAGAGGCAAAAAATTCGGTTTTGACGGTCAAAGCCGCCATTGCCACCGGAGTCATCAAAGAAGTGCGGGTATATTCCGGAGCGGAAGTCATTTTCAAAGTCAATCCCCAAAGTGCGGAAATCGATCTGCAGTTCCCGATGACCGGAATCACTCCGGATAAATTCATCCGGGTAGAGGTCGAGGGTGAAGATCCCCTGAAAATCATGCTCAATACCCCGTTCTTCATCGGAGAATGAGATCATGATAAATAAAATATCATTTCTTATGCTTCTGCTGTCGGTTTTGACAGCAGGAGCAGCAGAACTTTTTACCCATGATGTAAAAACGGAAAAAAAGCCGTGGACACACACCAATTTCCAGAATCGGGCAGATGAATTTTCCTTTATCATAATCCCTGACCGTACCGGAGGTGAACGCAAAAAAGGTATCTGGGCGGAGGCGTTGAAAAAGGCAAATATGTTTCACCCCGATTTTATTATCACCGTCGGTGATTTGATTGAGGGGATAAACAAACCTCATTTGCTGACAAAAGAGCGGATGGAAGCACAGGTTTCCGAATTGCGGAAAATCACGGAAAAATCTTCAGCACCATTTTTTTATCTTGCAGGCAATCACGATATTTCCCGTACCCGCAAAGGATTCCCGAAAGTAAACGAGATGGGAGCTGAGATCTGGAAAGAAAATTTTGGAGTGACCTATTACAGTTTTGTTTATAAAAATGTACTTTTCCTCTGCCTTGATCAGCAGGAAGGACGTGATTCCCGGCAGAAACAGTGCGGTTTGACTCATGAACAGACCGAATGGGCATTGAATACACTGAAAAAACACTCCGGGGTACGTTGGACTATCATCTTTGTACACTCGCCGTGGACATGGTGCGAAGAACCGTTTTCCAGAATTGAAAAGGCGATGGCAGACCGCGATTACACAGTATTTTCAGGCGATTTTCACTTTTACACCAAATACCGTTTTTACAACAGAGATTACTATCAGCTTGCTACGGCAGGCGGAGCATCTGCCATGCGTGGCACAAATTACGGTGAATTTGACCATATCACCTATGTGACAATGACGGAAAAAGGTCCCAAAGTGGTCAATATACTGCTTGACGGCATACTTAATGAAAATATATTACCTGCAGAAAACAGCAACCATCCCAAAGTAAAGCGGGTGCTGGAAGTGAATAAAGAAAAAACGCGGTGACTTACACCCCTTCCATGAGGTGAAGTTCCCGGATCTCCCGGGTGCGGATATGACCGGTTATCTCCAATGCGTGATCTTCCAGATAAGCATTGGTTGAACCGGTCAAATTATTTTTCTGCAGAAATTTCACGGTTGCAGCAGAGATTTTTTCGATCAGAAGTTGATTTTCTTTTGCCGGAAGATTGCCGCAAAGCAGCATTTGCAGATCATCTGCGGTCTCTTCCCCGCCGCAGGGCAAGGCACGCAATGCCCGCAGTGACCACTTCCAGTACGGGGCAAAGGCGTGATTCAGAAGAAAATACATCGACACCGTGTAACGGGTGAAATCTGCCAGAGCCAGCACTGCCGCCGCTTTTTCACCGTGGGCAAGACAGCGGGAATAGTTATATTGACCGCTTTGTGCCATCAGAACGGCGGCGGCAGCTAGTTTTTTATAACGGACATCTTCCGGCATACCGGTTCTGATCTTTTCCCGTATATTGGTAAAATTTTTGCTTTCATCGTAAAAAATTTCACCATTGACCACCTCGGCAAAAGCATGATCCGGTGTATATAACCACTCCTGCCACACTTCCGGAACCCGGGGAATGCCGATGTGACGGCGGAGAAAGTCGCTGATCCGCACCACTCCCCGCTCTGAAGTGCCGTAAAGACTTTTTTCACTTTTCACCTGCGGGAATTTATCCATAAGTTTACGGTAGGCACGAGTCATACGGAAACCTGATTTTTCATCCGTTTCATCACTCAGCCACAAGGTGAAACCGGCTTCAAAATCGTGATCGCGGGAAACTTCATCATCGAAACCGAAAGAATCCGATCCCCTGCCGGCAATACCGCAGGCGACTTCCGGAAGTTCGGCAGGAAAATCTTTTTTCAGCATGGACAAGCCGTAAGTTTCAAAAAGCTCCCGGGATAATTCAATGGCGTTCATAGATCACCTCCGCCCGCCGGAGCAGTTCTTTTTCATCATCAGGCCTTCCGGCAGCACCGAAAAGTGCGGCACACTTTTTGCAGGTATGTGCATAGTAAGTATCATGCACCACATCCGGAGAATCAAAACATGCCATTGCCCGGTCAAGAAAAGTTGACAATTCCGGTGAATCCGGATCAAACTGCAGATAAATTTGAGCAAGGTTGACCAGAGAGACTGCCAAATCCATGAGCTTATGTTTTTTCTGCAGAATCTCCCCCGCCTCTTTGCAGCAGGCACAGGCAGAATGAAAATCCCCGCTTTCGACATAAATACTCGACATATTATTGAGCAATCCGGCAAAAAGCAGATCATCCGGCGGCAGATTTTTTGCATAACACTCATAAGAACGTTCAAAAAGTTTTTTTGCTTCATCAACTTTACCGAATGAATGCAGTGCCGAAGCACAATTAAGCAGTATCGTACCGCAGCTCACCGTGCCGGAAATACCGTTTTTCCGGATAAGTTCCTCTGCCCGGGATACCGCTTTCATCCCCTCTCCGGGCATCTTATTCATCCGGAAAAATCCGATGAGTTCATTGACCACCGATAACTCACCGGCAAAGTCGCCAATTTTTTCTGCTTCAAGCTGCCACGACAGAAGATATTTGCCACTTTCGGCATCTTTTCCGGCATTGAATAACTCATCACATTTGGTGATGATTTCTGAAACTGGTATTTTTTCTCTCATAAAAAATTGTTATTGATCTTTTCTCAACAATAATAAATCTCTTCACTGAACTATGCCGTACTATACTTCCAGTGGAAAGATTTTGCAAATATTATAATCATTTTTCGAGATTTTTCAACTTGCTTTTTCACCATCAAAGATGTATTTTATCCACGGATGATAACCAAATAGTGAGGATTATGTGATAATGAAATTTGATTTTCCCGCTCCCGCCAGAGGATATTCCCTGCATAACCACAGTAATTGGAGCGACGGCGGCAGTACGATAGAAGAGATGTGCCGTACAGCAAAAGCTGCAGGATTGAAAATTTTCGGACTTTCCGATCACTGGGTGGTGCCGCCGATGGAAGGAACCGATTCAAAAGAGTGGAGCATGGATTTGAATAAACTCGATCTCTATGTGGAAACTCTGCAAAAATTGAAAAATGAGCTGGATGATGAAAATTTCACTCTGAAAACCGGTCTGGAAGTCGATTTTTTCTTTGAAAATATTGATGAAGTGCTTGCAAATCTCAAAAAATATCCGCTGGATTATCTCATCGGTTCGGTGCATTACTCCGGAATTTTCGCCATTGACTATGAAATATCCACCTGGGAACCGCTTTCAGAAGCCCGAAAGGATGAAATTTGCGAAATCTACTGGAAAAAACTTGCCGGTGCCGCCAAAATCAAAGAATTTGCCTTTTTAGGACACCTCGATCTGCCGAAAAAATTCGGTTTGATCGACAATGAAAAATATCTGCCCCATGCACTGAAAGTTTTGGATATTCTTGCAGAAAATGGTGGAGCATTGGAACTCAATACCGCAGGTTTTTATAAACAATGCGGCGAACAGTACCCTTCGCTTGAGATACTCAAAGCCGCCAATATCCGGAAAATCCCGGTATATGTGAATGCCGATGCCCATGCCTCAAATCATGTGGATCGCGGATTTACCGAGGCATACGGGATACTGGAAAAAGCCGGATACAGCATATAACAGCGGAAAATCACAGCCACACTCTGCAAGCCATGGAGTGGAGCATGGGCAATTGAAAGATTTTGAGAAAAATTGAGAAGATTTGAGAAATAGGCTTTGATTGCATGGCGGCACCCCTATACTCTCTCAAAATTTCCCAAAAAATCCCAAAATCTCTCAAAAAATCTCACAAGTGCCGCACCATAAAATCCGCACGCCACTGCGGGCATACCGACCGGTAAAGCAATCACGGAAAAATTTCCGTGACTGCCGGAGCGAGGTTCCAGACCCGCAATTCACTGATCAGACAGCTGTCGCTCCATTTATTGAATGAGTGGAGCCATTTATCTTTGAATGAACCGATGAAAAGATCGTTGAATTTCACCGTTTTCACCGGAATATCCCCTTCTCCGAGAAGTTTACCGTCGAGATAGATTTGGAATTTTCCATCTTTCCAGATAGCGGCGGCATGATACTCTTTACCGAATTCCAAGCCGGTTTTTACCGAAAAAGTTTTACCTTTTTTATTGACCGGATGATAAAAACCGGCACTCAGTTCCGGAGCTTTTCTGCCGGAAATATTGAAAAAGAGCGAAGCCAGACTTGACGGACGCAAATAAAGCAGCGGCAGACTGAATTTGGCATTTTCTGCCGGAACTTCGACCTTGAAACGCAAAGCGACCGCCCCTTCACTGCCGGTGATCATGTCAGCAGGCATCTGAATACCGGTGCCGTCAGAACCGAAACGCAATGCCCCTTTTTCGATCTTTCCGTTAACTTTCGCAAATTTGCCCCGCACCGGGATCTCTTTATCACGGTTGAAATTTACATCAAGTGTTTTACCGGAAGGTTTGATCCGGCAGAAAGCTACTCCCAGCCACGGAACATTATTCAATGGACCATTGCCGGTATTGGTGATTTTCAGAGTGTAACTGCCCGGTTCAAGTTTTTCCATACCCAGCGGAAACTCCTTAACTGCCCAGCGGTAATCGGGATAGGGAGCTTTACCGGTAAAGATGACTCTGCCGTTGAATTCGATTTTGATCGGGGCACGACTGTTGATAACATCATCGCAGGTACCTCCCATTTCCAGAATCGGTTTGACCATGGCTTTATCTATTTTGAAATTCACGCTCATTTCAGTTTTGTTACTGCGTTTTCCGTAGATGATACGGATCGGTTCACCCAGTGCCCAGGTGCCGCGTTTCACACCGCCGGAAAAAGCGTTGTCGTTATCAGAAAAGATGGTAACTGCATCCGGGTTGCGGGGAGCTGCCAATGCGGGCAATTTTTCCAGTAAAAGCGGTTTGGCAGCCGGAAACTCTTTTACGATCGATCTGCCCGGCAGAGCAAATGCTTTATCACTGCCATTGCTGCAATAAACCACCAGATGACGGTAAATTTCCGGAATTTCGACCTTGATCCGGTCACCGTTGCGGGTAAACTTCCAATCTACGACATCATCGAAGTCAAGACTGAAAAGATAAACTTTTTTCGTTCCGGGGGCGTAAATATCCAACACCATCGGAGCATTTTTATCCGGTTTATTCAATGATACCGGCGGGAAATCATAGTTGCGAAGCTGCGGCTGGATTCCACCTTTCACCCGGCAGGATTGAAAGTTGACCAACGTCAGCATCGTACCGGAAGTTTCACCTTTTTTCTGTTTGAGTGCTTCAATGATCACGCCTTTGGGGAAATTTTCTGCCTCAAAAACCACTTTGTCATTATAAGCTTTGACGATTTGTGACCACAAAGCACTCCACCGTGGATTACGCAGATCGTTCCACATCTGCCCCGGAACGATCTTATTGGTATTGTAGAAGTGAAAGAAGGTGCTTCTTTCCGGTGCCCCGGCGAAGTAAACAATTCTGCCTTTGCCGACTTCACGCACCAGAATACCGGGATGGGATTTCCCGTCTTTATCAATGAATGAACCGTAAACTTTTACGTCGGAAGCGATATTTTTCAACTTGATTATCCGTTTATCATAATCAATTCTGCCGGTGAAATTGCCCGTGACCGGATTTTTGGCAGGCACTTCAAGAGCAGAAGCGGATTTGATTTCACCATCGTAATTGAAACCGAGCAGCTTTGCAGCGGCAAAATCAGTGAACTTATTATAGTTGTCATCCGCCATGGAAAAGTTGCCGGAAGTGATGAAAGTTCCGCCATTACGGACAAATTTTTCCACTTCAGCCAAAGCGGATTTTTTCCATACCGACGTATTCATCGCCACCACCGTATCGGCTTTTTTACGCAGAGTATCACCATCGGCGAAATCAGCATCGATCACCACCCGGTAAGGAATCTGTGAATCAGTCAAGCTGTTGCCGACACCGGAAAAACCGAATTCCCACTCACTGCCGCCGAAGGGATTGTTGTTGCGGTTGAGTGATGAGAAGTGAAGAGCGATATTTCCCGCATTTTCATTGGATGTGACCAGAGCTTCATGCTCCATTTCCCACTGGAGCATCGGACGCCAGACATATTCTTTTTTACCCAGCAGCCACCACCACTGGCGGGTTCCGGTGGCAAAAGCGGTGAGACTTGAAACCATATCGCTGAAATTATCCTGGGCATAGAAAAGTACCCACGGATTGTTTCCGGTTCTTTCGGAAACGGCCCGGAGCAGTTTCAATTCCAGTATCACCAGCGGGTAATATTCCGGATAACGCAGACTGTGCGGCATACTTTCCAATCCCACGGAATCAATATATGCCGGCAGATTGCAAATGTCGTGACCGAAAGCATAATAGGGATAACCGGAAAGAATATTGCAGAGATAACCGGAAAAAACAGCATTGCTGTTAACGCTTTTCAAAAATTTGCGGCATTCATTCTGACGTGCAAGGATCTTTTCGATACGCCATGCTCTCCAGCGGCGGAAAGCTTCCGGTTCGCGGGTCGACCAGCCTTTATATTTGCCGTTGGCAGGCAATTCGTATCCGGTATCGGCTTTGAATTTGGTACGGCAGGAACCGCATCCGCAGAGCTGGGGAGAAAAGAATTGAATTTCATCGATCATCACCGCATCTGACGGAGACTCGGTGAGCAGACGCTTCAAAGCGGCAAACCAGATGCCCCAAAATTCATCATTATTTATACAACTGTTACCGGTACTGTACTGGTTGATCTCGGTTTTGCCGGTAGCAAGATTTACCGCGGCCCATTCCGGATGTTTTTTGAGCAGTTTCATCGGCACCATGGTACAGGTCACATGGTGCATGGTCTGCAACCCCTCTTTGCGGACGGCATCGAAAAATGTTTTAGTATCTTTTATAACATTATTCAGCGGTCTGCGGGCAGCCGTTCTTTCAGAAGCCGGCAGCTGATCCATAATCAGTGTACGGCATTGATCTGCAAGGATCATATTGAATCCGGCATCTTTGTACCATTTTGCCTGTTTTGCCGCCTCTGCCGCCGAAAGAGCCGGAGGAACATAATACGATGCCATACGGTAACTTGCCATCTGTTCTTTCAGCGAAGGCAATACCTTATTCGGCAGATTGCTTTTGAAATTCTGGAAACCGACCACACTGCTGCGGTCAGAGTAATAGACATCATCTGCTTCAGCCGCACTGCAAACGGAAACTGCCGCAAAAACCGTACTGACAGCAGCAAGAGTGTGAAACTTCACCCTCAATTTGGAAATTGCAAATTTTTTCATAAAACACCTTTCTTTTTTGAAATTGCTGTTTATTTTATCAATTATCAATTTAAAATCCGGCGGTCAATACAGCTTCCCGGAATCCGGGTTTGATCGACTCAAAACCACTCTGCCATATTCCGGCAGTGATCTTATCCAGAGCGATCTTTGCCACTTTATCGTGATCGTAAACAATTGAACTGAATTCACCGGCTTCCGATCCCGACTCCTCATTGAGTACGATCAGCGGCTTCTTCACATTCTGATTTCTGCAGGCGGCAAGAGCTTTGCGGGCAATACTGCCATTTGCCGCCAATACAGCATCAAAAGAGTAAATATCCCCGGATTTGAGAAAATAAAGAACCGTATTATATACCAATTCATACCTTCCTCCGGCTCCGGAAATAACCAACTCCTGACGGAAATCCTTCCCCATCGCCTCTTTAAAACCGCACTGAAGCGGCGAAGTACAAACCAGATCATCATCCATCAGCAGAATATTTTTTGCCCCCAGAGCCCGCAGCTTTTCAACCCCCAGTGCCGCTGCCGCCGTCAGATCGTATTCCAGATGGAACCAATCTCCGATCACATCACGGTAGAGAAAACTGCAGGCAAAAGGATAGGAAACAAAGACAACTTTGCATTTTTTGGCATTCAAAAAATCAAATAGTTCAGAGTACCAGTATCCGGGCAGTATCACCTTTGCCCCATCCGGCAGAAATTGAAATACCTCCCAATCCAGCTCATCACGCCTGTTGGTCTGGGATGCTACCAGTTTGGCAACTTTCAAACCTCTTTCACCGGCAGACCGGCAGACAGCATCATAAAACCCCATCATGGCGAAGTGACGCAGTTCCCCTTTGCGGCTGCCCGGAGTCGGCAGCACGAAGTATATGGTATCGGGATCGTTGTAAGCGACAAATGTGCCGCTGCCCCATTTGCGGCAGAGAACGCCCTCGGCAACCAGATCATCCATTGCCCTGCGGAGAGTCATCCGGGCGACTTTCAATTCGCTGACCAGAGTATTCTCACTCGGAAAACGGCTGCCCGGAGCCAGATGACCTGCGTATACCCGCAAAGCTCCCGCCAGCAATTTTCTCGAAGATCGGGTGGTTGATGAGATTTTCAGCAACATATTCAGCCTTTCATTTTGAGATAAATATACTTCACAGCGTGAAAAAAAACAACATCCAACTGTTACCAATCTGAATAGTTTTTGCAAAAGTGATACCAAAAAGCGGTAAACAAAGCATCAAAGAATATTTCTGCCATCATCAGCAGAGATGAAGTTTATTAAGAAATCCCCGACACCATCCGCAACTATTCCGGTCGTACCGGAAATACAGTTTCTGTGAATTGACAAAAGGAGTATATGATCATTTTACCCTCGATGTGCATTTACCTTTACAATCGACAGCAAATACAAATTTTTACTTTTTTTTATTCCGGCTATTGACAAATGAGATTTTTTGCGGTATAATTATAACAAAGCATCAATCCAAACCATTGGATTAAATATTCGGGTAAAAAATGACAGTAACTCTCAAAGAAATCGCCAGATTGGCACAGGTGGATGCCGGAACAGTATCTCATGTGTTGAATAATCATCCTAAAGCAGCCAAACTGCGTCCGGAGACCCGCCAGCATATCATGCAGATCGTCCGCCAGACCGGTTACATCCCCAACAAACTTGCCCGGGCGATAAAAAGCGGCCACAGCCGGGTGCTGGCACTGGTTTCAAATAATATCGGTGATGATGAATTCATGGGCAGAATCATGGCAGGAGCATTGGAAGTACTTGCTGAAAAAAGCTATTCTCTGAAAGTATTTTCACTGCTGCCGGATAACCATGAGCAGATCGCACGGGAGATTTGTGAACAACGGATCGAGGGAGTTCTTTTTCATGCTCCCGGTCATCTGTTTTTTGAAGATATACAACAGACACTCCTCAAATACCGTCTGCCCTGTGCCACAGTAGATATAAGCAACCGTATCTACGGTATCGGCGTGACCTCAGCAGATAAAGAGGCAATGATAAATCTGACCGATTATGCCGTCGGGCGTGGTTTTGTCAATCTCTGCGGGCCTTTGACGGTCAATGGATCATGGGAATTTGAAATAAGACGGAAAGACGGGTTTATTGCCGGAGTGGAAAAAAACCGCGGCAAAATAAAAGAGGTCTTTGATATTTCAAAGATAAATAATGAAAAACTTCCGGAAAAAACTGCAATAATCTGTTCCTCTGACCAGCAGGCTCTGCATATACTGCAGCATCCATTCTGGAAACGGGAATACTTTCCGCATCGTTTCGGCATATCCGGATTCGGAGACGGGTTGATGGCAGGCTGGGGTATGCTGCCGCTGACCAGTGTAAACCAATCCCACAAGGAGATGGGGCAAAAAGCTGCCCGGGAGTTGATAAAGTGGATCGAAAATCCGGAAGATGAACTTTTCGATACTCCGGTCAATTTCAGTATAAATTCCCGGATAATCCCGCGTGCGACTATGTAATAAATCAAAAAATAACAATAATCAGTGAAAGGAGCAAAATATGCGTTTCCGTCAAATCCATCTGGATTTTCACAATTCCCCTCTGGTACCGATGGGGGAATCTTTCAATAAAAAACTCTGGCAGGAGCGATTGAAGCAAACTGAAGCCGATTCAATAACCTGTTTTTCGCTCTGCCACCACGGCATGAGCTATCATCCGACCAAAGTCGGCATGATGCATCCGAATTTAAAATACGATCTGCTCCGGTCCCAGATCGATGCCAGCCATGAGATCGGAGTAAATGTGCCGATTTATCTTTCCTGCGGCGTTAATGAATATGCTTTTTCCAAAAATCCCGGCTGGATGACCATTGACCATACCGGGCACTGGTACGGCTGGACAAAAAGTCCGCTTGAACCGGGATTTCACAAACTTTGTCTCAATACGGCTTATATGGATTATTTCTGTGAATTGCTCGCTGAAGCAGTCACCCGTTATCCGGATGCAGACGGTGTGTTTATCGACATCACGGTTCAATATCCCTGCTGCTGCCCCCGCTGTATCAAGGGGATGCTTGATGCCGGATTGAATCCGGAAATCGATGCCGACCGGCGTAAATTTGCCCGTCAGGTGATTATGGAATATTACCGGCGTACAACACAGACAGTTCATGAGATCGATCCCCGAATGCGGTTATTCCACAACAGCGGCGATATTCCCATGGGAGATACGGAGATCCTGCCTTATTTCTCCCATCTGGAAGCTGAATCCCTGCCTACCGGCGGCTGGGGCTATGACCACTTTCCCATGTCGGCGGCATATTGCCGCAATCTCGGCTATGAATTTACCGGCATGACCGGAAAATTCCATACCACCTGGGGAGAATTCGGCGGATTCAAACATCCCAACGCTCTGCGTTACGAGTGTGCCGCCATGCTCGCCTACGGTGCCGGATGTTCCATCGGTGATCAGCTCCATCCATCCGGGATCCTTGATGAAAGTACCTGCAAATTGATCGGTCAGGCATACCGGGAAGTAAAAGTCAAGGAGCCGTGGTGCAAAGATATAAGCAGTGTGGCTCAAATCGGTGTTCTCGGCAGCAAGATGTTTCAGAAAGTTTCCGGCACTCCGGCATCAGACACCGGTATTTCCCGGATTCTTCTGGAAAGTCACTTGCCATTTGACTTCATCCTGCCGACAGTTGACTTCAGCAAATACTCTCTGATCATCATTCCGGAATCGGAAAATATGCCACAGGAATTGATCGACAAGCTGAAAAAATATCTTGCAGACGGCGGTAAGATCGCCGGTTCCGGCAAGGCTCTTGACTCCGGACTTTTCCCGGAAGTTGAGGATTTCGGTGCCGGTACCGCTGATCCCGATTACCTGCATCCGGCACCGGAATTTGCTCCGTATTGGGTAAGTACTCCCTTTGTCAGTTACGGTACTGCCCGGAAAATCAAACTCAACGGCGGAAAATCTCTTGGGGATATCCATAATCCCTATTTCCAGAGAGATTACAAGCATTTCAGCAGCCACCAGCAGACTCCTTTTGAAATGGAAGCATCCGGTTTTGCCGCCGGAGTTATCACCGGAAACACCCTTTATTTCGCTCATGATGTGTTTACACTCTACGCGGCATGGGGCAAAGCTGCACTCAAACATTTTGTGATCAATGCGTTACATTCACTGCTCGGGGATGATATCCAGCTTCGCAGTTCGCTCTTTTCCACTCAGCGGGTTTCTATTCTGGAGCAGAAAAAAGAGAACCGCATGATCATGCATCTGCTTTACGGTCCCGGAATAAAGCGCGGCGGAGAATTCCGCAACCGGGAAACCGGAAAAAATTTCGGTTCGGATACACTGGAAATCATTGAAGACCTGCCTCCGACACCGCCGACGGAAATCGACTTGCGTTGCGAGCGTCCGGTATCGGCAGTCAGAATCGTCCCCGGGGGGGAAGAGATTGATTTCACACAGGAAAACGGCAGAATCAAATTTACGGCTCCGGCTTTTGAATGTCACCTGATGATTGAAATATCTTTTAAGTGAAACAAAAAAAACAAGGAGGTACGAAATGGTAAAAAAAACAGCACTGTTTGCCATTATGGCAATGGCAGTGATTTCCGGAATCTCTTTTGCGGCAGAAATTCCGGTAAAGCTGCCGGACTCTCCCCGGACATGGGAAGTAACTGCCGGAAAAGAGTTGAAAGAGTTTTTATTGCGGTCAGTGAAATCATCATTGATCATTGACGGCAAAGAGATCAGAAATATCGTACTGCAGCGTAATGATGCCTTGCCGGAGGAAAGCTGGTTTTACTTCTCCAAAGGAGACACGCTGACCATTGGCGGTTCCGGCAGAGGTCTGCTCTATGGTGTTTACTGCTTTCTGGAAAATGAACTCGGCATCCGCTTTCTTGCTGATAATGTAGAGCATATCCCAACCCACGGCAAACTTTCCCTGCCAAAACTTGACAAATCCGGACGCCCGGCACTGATCTACCGGGATATTTTCCGTAACAAACTGAAAAATGACCGCGGCAAATTTGCTGCCAGACTTCGCATGAACCGTCGCGGAGATACTGCCATTGCTCCTGAATTCGGCGGTACTTTCCACTACGGCAAACCCTATCACTGCCACACATTCTGCTTCTATTTTCCGGAAAAGAAGTATTTGAAAAGCCACCCTGAATATTTCTCTCTGGTAAATGGCAAACGCCGGGGCGGCTTCATGTCCGGTCAACTTTGTTTATCCAATCCGGAAATCGCCAAAATCCTGCTGCCGGCACTGCGGGAAAATATTCTCAGTGACCGTGCTGCTGCTGCCGTTTCCGGCAGACCCCCGTATAAACTTTTTGATATTTCCATAAATGACAATGCAAAACCGTGTGAATGTGACAAGTGTGTCAAAGAAGTCGCAGAATACGGTCACAGCGGTCAGCTGCTCAAGTTCCTCAATCCAATCGCAGAAGCCATCGGCAGGGAGTTTCCGGATGTCTTTATAACCACATTGGCATATTTCCACTGTGAACCGCTGCCGAAAAAAAATATCCGCCCGGCAAAGAATCTGATCATCAAATTTTGCGATACGATCACCAATCAGGCTTCTGCCACGACCGCTCCGGAAAATAAACTCTATCTGGAACGGCTGCAGAAGTGGGGGAAAATTGCCGGCAACCTTTTTATCTGGGACTATTCCATAGCTTATCACAGCCACATGTATCCCTATGCTTCGGAATTTGAAACTGCCGCTACGACCAGAGAGTATACCGCCAATAAAGTTTCCGGTATTTTCTGGGAACATGAACATCCCTGCTGCAGCGATATGCACGAACTGAAAGTTTATGTGGAAGCCAAAACCATGGAAAATCCACAGCTGGAAAGCCGCAAGCTTATCCGGGAATTCTGTGATCTCTTTTACGGAGCCGGCGGTTCTGCAATATATTCAGCCCGCGAAATTCTCTATGAAGCAGGAAAAAAGAATAAAGGTTTCGTGCCGTGGATGGCGTATATCCGGGATTTTTCCTTCATCACTCCTGAAATTGCCAAAAAAATGAATGATTGTTTCGACAAAGCAGCCGCGGCAGTCAAAGGTGATGAAGTTTTATCAGCCAGAGTGCGGCGGGCCCGGCTGGGTTTGGATCTGCTCACCGCCTGCCGTCTGATCGAATTGCAGCAGAGCATTGCCGTTGATACCGCAGCACTTACCGGCAGACTCGCGATTGCGGCAACCGGTAAAGATCAACCGGATTACTGCGACCAGAAATGTCAGGGTATCATCGATACGGCAAAATCCATGCTTACTTTTGTTCAAAAAGTGAAAACAACAGCAAAAAACACCGAATTTACCGGTGAAGGAGCTTTTGATATCGCTTTGCCGTCACTATTCAATCACGATCAGAAACTGATCCGGATCGCAGAAGACCCGGAAGCATCTGCCGGAGTCGCACTGACTATCGATGCCGCAAAAAATGCCAAAGGTTATCAGGCACCTTTTGAAATGGGGATCCACGACAATGATTCGGGAAAAACTCTTGTTTCCAAGCGGTTCAAGGATTTGCCGACCGATGGCAAATATCATTGGCTGTCGCTCAAAACGGTGAAGGTAACTTCCGGAAGTTATCTCTATCTGACCCGTTTGTGGAAATCCCAGTACCGGCTGATCCCCGCCGGCAGTGCTGCACTGGAACTGGAAGTCAAAGTGCGTATCCGCTTTTCCGGAAAACTTTTCGGCAACGACGCGGTAAATGATCCGGGAACGATCCGGATCGATAGAATCGTATGCATCCCCGTTAAATAATAGAAAGGAAAACAAATGAAAAAGACAAAAGACTTCAGAAAGATCTTTTCTGTCAGTCATGACAGAAAACCCATGGGTTTCACCTTGATCGAGTTGTTGGTGGTCATTGCCATCATCGCGATCCTTGCGGCAATTTTGCTGCCGGCATTGAATTCTGCCCGGGAAAGAGGCAGAAGTGCCTCATGTATCAACAACCTCAAACAGATCGGTTCAGCTCTCACGACCTACGCCGGAGACTGGGATGGTTGGGGTATCGGTCACTCCCTGATTTTTAACAGCAGCAGCGGCGATAACTATTTCTGGTCGGAGTTAATGTGCCTCCCCGGTGATACCGCCACCGCAGCTGGACGCTCATCTCTGGGATATATACCGCAGAAATTCCCCGGTTACTCAGCAACAGCCGTTGCAACAGGCATTCTGCAGTGTCCTTCCGCATTGATGATCGACGGTAAAACTCCTTTCGGCAATAACTACGGCATGACCTGGAGCATTTCCAACAATAACTGTGCAGCACGCTGGCAGCAGAACTGGAGAACCGGATTTTTCAAAATCGGAGTAAGTAAGAAAAATTACTCACTATCCTCAACCCTCTGGGTGGCTGATAATAACATGGGGACCAACTGCAATGCCAATACCGTGCAGCACAATAACGCAATGAATGCCGTAATGGTTGCCGGAAATGTGATAACTATTCCCGAAGCCGACCTTCATGTTTCTGCGACACATGGCGGATCATTCATCAACGATGCATGGGGAAAACATTTCACTCCCTCACCCCAATTTTATCCCTACAGCGGAAATTCACAGAAGCATCTTTGGACCGACGTAAATTAACTTCCGCCCGCAGTGCATACAAAGTGCCGCAGAAAACATATTCTGCGGCACTTTTTGTTTCAATCCGGTTTGCAAAAAACCTGCCGTTGATGTATATTACCTGCGTGATTATTTACAGGAAACTTTATATCTTATGAAAGGATGTTCCGTATGTTGAAAAAAGAGTGCAATTACGAGTTCCGCCGCCGGATCGATATCGTGCATCACCGGAATATGAATGATTCCGATCTGCCGCAGGCTGATGATGAGATCTTGATCGACTCCTCATGGAGTATCACCTGTCCTAAAGAAAGCTGTGCTGCAGTCATTGAAACAGCTAAGGACCTCGAAGATTATTTTCAGGTTTCCATGGATATCCCGCTGCATGTGGAATATGGGAAAAACAGCGGCATCGTCCTGAATCTCGATCCTGAATCAGATACGGAAAAAGGTGCATTCATCCTGGATGTGACCGATGGTAAAGTCACTATCACCGCCTCATCTGCAGGCGGCATCCGCCGGGGCGGGATCTATCTGGAAGATCTGCTCAATCTCCGCGGAGCCCCCATGCTCAAAAAGGGCAGAACTGAAAGAAAAAAACTGATCACCCCCCGTATCGTCCACTCCGGATGGGGCATTGAACTTTTCCCCGATTCCCACCTCAACGCCACCATGCACGCCGGTTTCGATGCCATTGCCGTTTTCTGCAAAGGACCCAATCAAACCAACGTTGGTGTGCTGGATTTCAACGACCTGATCGCCAGAGCTGCAAAATATGACATTGATGTTTACCTCTACGCCTATTTGCCCAGTTTCAAACATCCGGATGATGATGATGCAGTGGAATTTTTTGAAAATGTCTACACCAGACTGTTGGAAAAATATCCCGGTGTCGCCGGTGTGATGCTGGTCGGTGAAAGTATCTACTTCCCCTCCAAAGACCCCGTTTGCACAGGCAAAGGCTGGAATCAATCAGTTGTTGACGGGATTCCGGATGTGCGTCCTCCGGCAGGTTACTGGCCGACTTACGATTATCCGGCATATCTCGCCCGTATCCGGGACGCTATCAGAAAGGCGATCCCCGATGCCAAAATCATTTTCAATACCTATAACTGGGGTTGGACAGAGCTTGATGTGCGGGAAAACTTCCTCAAAAATCTCCCGGAAGGCATCACCGTACAGGTAACTTACGACATTTTCTCCAAAGTCATGCTCTACGGTCAGATGCGGCGGGTCATGGACTACTCCATCGTTGCCGCCAAACCGGGCTATTACTTTTCCAGTGAGTGTGAAGCCGCTGCGAAATATGATATCCCGCTGATGGCAACAAGCAACACCGCCGGAGCGACCTGGGATATCGGTGTGATCCCCTATGTGCCGGTTCCCCAGCGGTGGATCACCCGTTTCAAAGAACTTGACCGTTTCCGCAGAGAATGCAATCTGGATTCTTTCTACGATTGTCACCACTACGGCTGGCACGCTTCGGTGATCACCGATCTGGGCAAAGCATATTTCAACTCTCCGCAGTGCGATCTGGATGAGATGCTGAAACTTTTCGCCTCCCGCCGTGCCGGTGCCGGTGCAGAATATCTGCTCGAAGCATGGCAGAAGTGGAGCGATGCGTTTGAATATCTGCCTGCCACCAATGAAAACCAGTACGGTCCGCTGCGGGTCGGTGCGGCGTATCCGCTGATTTTCCAGCCGAATATCACCCGCACGATGGGACAGAAAGAAATCGACTTCCCTGCCGATCCCAAAGCTCACTTCGGCGGCAGAATCGTCAAAACTCTCTATCAGCCGTATGAAAATATCAACCAGCTCCCCGGAGCATTGCGTTATCCCAACGAAATCAAGGGTCTCAATGAGATGCTCAAATTGTGGGATGAGGGTATCGCCCTCTATGAAAAAGCTCTTGATGCCGCACCGGAACACCGCAAAGAAGCGTTGGAGCGTGAACTCAATCTGGGCAGATTTATCCGCTGT
The DNA here is from genome assembly GCA_045644425.1 of Victivallaceae bacterium. Classification (GTDB taxonomy): domain Bacteria; phylum Verrucomicrobiota; class Lentisphaeria; order Victivallales; family Victivallaceae; genus UBA1784. The sequence continues at coordinate 53,275 of JAZRGW010000012.1, forward strand.
TCGATCCAGAGCTGCTGCAATACCACCACCTGGTACTGCCTCAACCGCGACATCCAGCATATCACCAGTGCCGAAGAGGGTCTGAAACAGCTCGAATCCATCGAAGCTCTGGCATACAGAGAAATCAAAAATGCCGAAGAAGCTATGCAGTATGTTGCCGTTGACTCCCGCCTCGGCTGGGAACCGAGTATGGAATATGTCGGTGATGAGTGGCATCTGGATTGGAAAATCCGTCAGGTCAAAAGTGCCCTGTTGGAAATTGCGGACTACCGTAAGATCCTCAGCCTGACCGGCAATGAAAATTGATTACCGGAAGATAAAATATGAGAAATTCACCGCTGGTCACTATCGGAGTTTCGACTTACAACCGCAAAGATCTTTTGCGTTTGAGTCTGAATTCCCTGCTCGAACAGAGTTATAAAAATTGTGAGATCGTAGTGGTGGATGATGGATCATCTGACGGAACTGAGCAGATGGTCAGAGAAGAATTCCCACAGGTAAAGTATATTTACCAGGAAAATGCCGGTGATGCGGCGGCGAAAAATCACGCCGCCCGTGCCGGCAGCGGGGAATATATCGTTTTCAACGATTCCGATGATCTCTTTCTGCCGGATGCCGTGGAAAGACTGGTAGAAGCTCTGCCGGAAGACGGCAATGGCTGCAGTTACGGAACCTATCAGACCATTGATGCCGAAGGAAATTTTCTGCCGACCAGAAAAAAGGTGAAGACTTACCCATCCGGAAACATCACCGTAAAATTACTTGAGCATATTGTGGTGAATTGCGGTGGTACACTTATGCCGCGACAGGCATTTCTGGATAAAGGCGGATTCAATACCTCTTTGCCGGTAGCTCATGATTACGATTTCTTTCTGCGGTTTTCCATGGAACATGAATTTTATGCTGTAGAAGAACCGGTTTTCCTGCGGAGACGCCACGGCAGCAACTTATCTGCCGCAAGTTACCGCAAAATTGCCACTGCAGCATCGGTTTTCGATTCTTTTATAAGTGATTTTCCGGAATTAAATTTGATATACGGCAAAATCATCAGCCGTAGAAAAGCAGATTTTCACCACAAACTGTATCGGGAAGCATTGCGGGAAAAACTTTTCAAAGAACTCCTTTTTCACGCAAAAGAAAGCTGCCGGTTGTCACCGACATTCAAAAACAGAATGCTTTTATTCAAAGCACATATAAAATATCTTTTCTGCGGTAAAAATCAGTAACCGGCGAGGATTTTTTCCAGCAGAGTTTTGAATTCTGCTTTCAATGCAGCCGGTTCAAGCAGTTTCACATTTCCCTCCTGCGAAAGAATAAAGGGGAAAAGTACCTCTTTTGCCACTGCCGGAATTTCCACCGTACCGTCACTGTGAATGATTTGATGTGTATGCAGCGGAGAAGACTTCAAACGGTCAAGAGCATAATTTTCCGCATGAAGTTTCACATTCTGAATTTTTTCAAAGCCGAGGAAATCATCGGGATTGACGGATGAGATTATATCTTTATCCGGTTCAAAATCACGTTTCATCAATTCCGCCTTTTTTATCCGCCGCAAAGCGAAAGTACGGGGTTGGCTTTTCAGATGACAGAATGCTTTGGTATACCATGAATTATTGAAAAAGACCAGTGTATGCGGTTCGATCACGCGTTCAGAAAGTTCCCCCTGCCAGTCGGCGTAAGAAATCCTGACACAGTGATTGGTCTGCCATCCCTGAAAGACCGCCATGAAAATCTGTGGATCCGGATCGGCAAAAAGGCCCGAAAGGATGTTGAGTCCTTCCATATTGGCGGTGTCGAGAAAATCAGGATTGTTGTTCTGCAAGAGGAAATCGACGGCGTTGCGTATCTTGTTTTTAAGGGGAGCGGGGAAGATCTCTTCAGCGATACGGGCGCCGATAACGGCGGCAAGCATTTCATTTTCGTCGAGGAGCGCAGGGGCGATGAAGTCCCAGGTATGTGACTTGAGATAGTATCCGTTGCGTGCCCGGTCAAAGCCGAGTGGGCATCCGAATTCATTTTCCAATATTTTCATATCCCGCAGAACGGTTTTGCGGCCGCATTCGATTTCCAACTCCTCTTCCACGGCCATGCGGCGGAACTCTTTGACCAGCGTTTCCGAATTGGGGTAACGGTTTTCTTTGAGCAATGCGGCGATCCGCATCAGGCGGGGCATCTGTGATTTTTGCAGTGGCATATTTCATTACTCCGGAAAAAAATTAATTTTTTTTTGCAATCGTGAAAAGAAGGGACATAAAATGTCCACTTGGCTATAATATATTATCTCCGGAGCAAAAAATCAACCGTTCAAATAATAAGGAAAAGCAATTATGTGGAAAAAAATCATATCCCTGTTCCGTCGTCCGTTTTCCGAACCCCCCGCCCCGTCCCTCCGTCGTTCTGAACACTACTACCAGCCCCAACTGCCCTTCAAGTAAGACGAAGCCGCCGCAGAGACACACATCTTCTGCGGCCCCAACCGGAGATCAAGGGATCAAACCATAAGGAAATTCATGCCGAAAGCACCTGTAAATTTGAAAAAAAATCAAAAAAAAGTTCAAAAACGATTTGACAAACCCCCGGGGTAATGCTATATTATACCACAACGTTGCGGGGTGGA
>JAZRGW010000013.1:0-23539 GCA_045644425.1 Victivallaceae bacterium
CAACCGCCTTGTAACGGCGTAGTGAAACGAATCCGGAAGAAAGATTTTTAAAATTAAATAAAAACAACCAATCCCGCAGTCATGAGTAAGGCGACCGCCGACGGAATGACGTAGGGCGAGGTCTCCGGAAAATCGACTGAAACCGCCGAGTGCAAAGCACGAGCGGCGAGGCGGCTCTCCCGCCGCCGCAGGGAGATTTTTTGGAGAATACGGACGCTTTCTTAGCTCAGTTGGATAGAGCGGCTCCCTCCTAAGGAGCAGGTCGTGGGTTCGATTCCCGCAGAAAGCGCCATTTTTTTTAATCGTCGTAAGTAATCCCGGCAAAAAGCAAGCATCAGCTTGGTCAAATATGCTTTGCCCCGCTGTTGCTTTTTCTTTTTGCTCCGGTTATTTTTTTTGCCATCGGCAAAAAAATGGGATTGCTCACTTGTTATTGGGTTGCCGTCGCATTGCTCCGGATCTGATCCCTCCGGTATTTGATACCCGCTGTGGCATGCAGATTTTATGGGGCGGCACTGACTGGGAATACTGGTTTTTAATCGGGGTGCCGCCATGCGATCAAAGCCCATCACTCAAATCTTCTAAATTTTTCTCAAATACCCTGCTCCACCATGCGGCTTGCAGAGTGTGGCATTGATCCACCCATCGTGATCGCGGTGGCTGGCGATCACTCTCCTCCAAGAGTATAGAGCTGCTGCTCAATATCGTCCTGCAATTCCATATAGCTGCTGTAACGATCCTGGGGACGGCGCATCATCATCTTCCGGATAATAGCGATGCCGGATTCAGAACAAACATCCTGCAATAATTCTGCCGGCGGCGGACTATTCTGCAAAGTTTTTTCATACACCAGATCCAATTCGGAAGCAGCAAAAGGATTTTCTCCGACAAGTAAAAAGAATACCGTTGCACCGAGAGAAAATATATCTGAACGGAAATCCACATGTTTGGAATCGACAAACTGCTCCGGACTCATATATCCGGGGGTTCCCAATGTGGCGTTGGCGATAGTCAATCCGGCAACAGAATCGTTCCCGCACTGTTTACAGAGCCCGAAATCCAGAATTTTCAGACGGAATTCATCATCAAGCATGATGTTTTCCGGTTTGATATCCCGGTGAATGAGTGAATATTCATTCCAGATATGCGATAACGCAAGTACTGCTTCATGGGCGATCTGCCAGACGGATAATTCATCAAAATCATACTCCAGCTTCGCCTGACGCAGATTCACACCACGGACATACTCCATGATGATAAACATACTGTCTTCCTCCTCCCAGAAGTCGATGATCTGAACAATTCTCTTATCGCTTCTGATAGATGCCATCATCTCGGCTTCCCGGCGGAAACGGTGGGAACTGTTGCCGGAACCGGTTCTCAGCTGTTTCAATACATAACGCACAGAAACATCATCAAGCGGATGGCAGAGATAAATATCTCCGAAGGCTCCGTGGGCGAGTTTGGATAAGACCCGGTATTTATTGATGATCACATGCCCGGGTTCAATAATACTGCGTGATTTCTGAAGATAGTTGCATACCGGACAACGCAAAGTATTTTTACCGTCAGATGAAAACTTCATTTCCGCACCGCAAACCGGACAGACATTGAATTTCCTCTCTTCCGGAGATTCAAACGCGATGGTCTTATCAATATCCATAAATAAATCCAAATATTCCAGAAACAATAATCAACAATTCATATAGAGGTCAATAATATACATAATATGTCGCGATATTGCAAGCCGGAATTCAACTTTTCATCAAATAATCCGTAAAAATTTACCGACAGATAAAGATATATCAAATAAGACAATTTTTTTATTTTCTGCAGTGTCACTGTTTCTTATTGCAGGTATGCCTGTATCTGCTGTAAAAAAAATGCTTGATACCATCTCTTGAAATTATAAAAAAATCCCTATTATTCCGGAAATCAAAAAGATATTTTTTTATCTTTTTCTCACAGTATCAACGGGTTAAATACGGGGTTTTAGCAAAAAATTGCAAAAAATTTTTCTTCAGACGTTCATCGCTGCTTGCAAAAAATATTTTTTTGTGGTATATTGTGAATTCGGGTGTAAAAGTATTAATGTAAACAACAACCTAAACAGAACAAAGAAAGTGTACATTCGATGAACACAAATTTCCCCGTTGAAGCCGCCAAACTTGCGGCAAAAGTCGATTACCCGGTCGTCAATGCGGTGAAAGCCGATGGTATTGCCACTTGGCAGATCGCCGCACCCAGTGCCTTTATGGCCGATGCTATGATAGAAAAGATGCTCGCTCTAGCCGGCAACAGCGGCAAGGTCATCTCCTCCGAAACCACTGTTTTCAACAGCGATGCCAAAGCCGATGATTTCCGTAATAAAAGTATTACTGCATTGACCGTTAAAGTTGAAAACGGCACCATTCCTGCAGATCCTGCCCGTGAAGTCGCAGAATTGCTTATTTCCGGCGGCGATGATTTCTTCGTCATCTACGGTGGATTTGCCACGGCTGAAGCCAACGTTCTCAATGCTGCTGCAGAATTCATCCACAGTCAGCTTGCTTATATCGACCGCAACGCATACACCCTTTGCGAGATCCGCCGTTTCATGGGTCTTTACCCGGAAATCCTGCGTAAGCTGATGGATAAATTCCTCGCCGGTGACCGCGATGTGGCAGCAGTCAAAGCTGATATCGCCAAAATCGCCAGCGGTATCGCTGATAAAGATGCCAAGGTCAAAACCGTCCTGAACTCGGCTGCTGAATTTTTCCGCTGCGTTATCCGCAGCAACTACACCCTGGAAAACAAAACAGCTCTGGCTTTCAAACTCGATCCGGCTTTTATGAGCTTTTTCGGTGAAGTCGATGAAAAATACATCCAGGCATTCCCCCCGGAACGTCCCTTCGGTGTTTTCTTCTTCTACCGCAACAAAATCAGCGGTTTCCAGATCCGTTTCGCCCCCATCGCCCGCGGCGGATGGCGTACCGTGGTACCCAAACCGGGCAGCAGCGTTCTGGATAAACGTGATGCATTCAATCAGGCTCACTGCGAAATTTTCCGCGAAGGTTTCGTGCTTGCCAATACCCAGCACAAGAAAAACAAAGATATTTACGAGGGCGGTTCAAAAATGGTCACCATCCTCGAAAATCTCGACGGTGCCGATTTCAAAACCACACTCTGGGCAGCCCAGCGTGCCATCTTTGAAGCGTTCCTCGCCCTGCTGCTGGAAGACAGCAACGACATCATCGAGATCGGTCCGGATGAAAATATGTTCGATGAGATGATCTGTCACATGGGCGACCGTGGTGAAGAAGCCGGATACGTTCTCAAATCCGGAATCATTTCCGGTAAAGAAGATACCGGTATCAACCACAAACATTACGGTGTGACCAGCTTCGGTGTCTACCAGTACCTCATCCGTACTCTGAAACACCTCAATATCAATCCCGAAACCGATGAATTTTCCGCCATTCTTTCCGGCGGACCTTTCGGTGACGTCGCCGGCAACATGATGAAACTGCTCAACGCCAAAAAAGCTGACGGTTCCTATGTGCTGCCCAAACTCTGCATCAAAGCTGTGACCGACGGTCCCGCCGCTCTTTATGATCCGGCAGGTATCGACCGCGAAGAGCTTTCTTCGCTCATCCACACCGCCGCCCTTGACGGATTCAACCCCGCCAAACTCCACGGTGAAGGTGCATATATGATCTTCAGTGCCGCCAATGCTGACGGTCTGCACCGCATGGCAACCATCGTCAACGGCAAACTGGAAGAAAAATTGATCAGCCGCAATGAGTTCATGCAGCTTTTCAGCAACAACATCTTCCAGGAAGCTACTGTTTTCATCCCCGGCGGCGGTCGTCCCCAGACCATCCATGACGGCAACTGGACCAACTTCGCCCCCAACGGCAAACCGATCATCAAAGCGATCGTTGAAGGTGCGAACTCTTTCACCACACCTTCCGCACGTCTGAAACTGCAGGCTGCCGGAATCGTCAACGTGCTGGATTCTTCATCCAACAAATGCGGTGTGATCACTTCCAGCTACGAAATCATGAGCGGTATCCTGCTGGAAAAAGATGAATTCATCGCCAATAAGGAAGAGCTGGTCGCCGATCTGATGGATCGTCTTGCCGCTTGTGCCAATAAAGAAGCCGAATGGCTCTACAAAGAGTTCAATGCCCGCAAAACCACCCCGTTGACCGATTTGAGCAACGAATTGGGCAATAAAGTAAATGAACTCAAAGCGGCTCTCTTTGATCTCTTTACCGACAAACCGGAATTGCTGGCAGATCAGCTGATCCTCGATCACCTGCTCCCGATCTTCCGCACCAAGTTTGCCGGCAGAATCAGCCGTCTGCCCGATCTCTACCGCCGTGCCATCGGTGCCGCAGAGGTCGCCAGCCGGATCATCTATACGCCGGAAGATCCCGCTGTGGCGGAAATCATCAAAGCTCTGGCGTAATAATAAAACACGAAAAACTTCCGGGAGACTTGATATTTCCCGGAAGTGTGTTATATTAACAAAACAGAGAGGGGAAGGACTCTGGTTCTTTCCCTTATAATTTAAACAAAACAAGGAGATTTGAAAATGGCTGCTTCAGTCAATCAGGAAACTTGTGTCGGTTGCGGCGCTTGCGTCGACAGCTGCCCGGTCAGTGCTATCAAAATTGATGCCGATAAAGCGGTTATCACCGAAGGCGAATGCATCGAATGCGGTGCTTGCGTCGGCAGTTGCCCGACCGAAGCCATCTCGCTCTGATTTTAAGCGTTATGGAATTGAAAAAGCCGATTGGAGTATTTTCCGGTCGGCTTTTTTGCATTTTAATACTGCTTATTGCGGCGGTATTTGCCCCTTTTTACTTTTCAAGAGAATTGTGGTTCGATGAAGTACTGACACTGCAATTTGCCGCATTGCCCTCGGCAGCGGAAATCTACCGGACTTACACGATCCCCAATAACCAGATAATCCACACAATACTGCTCCATACCCTTTTAAAATTGGGATTTTCACCGGAAACTGCCCGGATATTCCCGCTTTTGTGTGCGGCACTGATGATTTATCTTCTATGGAAGAATTTCCACCGGGAAACCGGCAAACTCCAACTGGGAACAGCTCTCGGAGCATTGATACTTTCCCCGCCATTCTGGCTTTATGCCAGTTCCCTGCGGGGATACATGCTGGCAGCGATGTTCACCGCCGCCGCACTCTGTGCGGGTAAAAGATATGCTTTAAGCGGGAAACTGAAGTTTCTTGCGGCATGGTTCATTTCATCCATTCTTTGTGTGGGAGTGATGCCGTCGGCATTGGCGGGAATTGCCGGAGCCGGATTGTATATTGCACCGTACTGCGGAAAAAAGTTCTGGAAAAACCGGAAAATTTATCTTCTGGCGGTCACTGCTCTGGCAGGATTCATTCTGTTCTACTTTCCGATCGGAGAAAAACTTTTTAAAGCATTTGAATTAAAAGAGGGCTGGCACCATGCCGGTCATGCACTTATAGCGACGGCAGTTGGCATAATTGCAACCTTTTTTGTTCCGCTTATTGCCGGAATATTTTTTCATAAACCGCACTTACGCAATTGGCCCCGTACTTTTATCTGGTTCATCCCGCTGACAGGAGCATTGCTGCCGGTTTCGCCATTTCCCAGAGTATGGTTCGTACTTTTTCCGGTATTCGCATTGCTCTGCGGCAGCTATCTGCGGAAAGCGGATGGGAAAATATTGAAAATTTCCGCGGCGGCCGTTCTGATTTGGGGAGCAGTAACTATGCCGGAATATTCCCGCAGGATTCTATCGCCGGCAGTTACTCTTGCCGGTCAGGATGATTTTTTTGCCCCCCGTTTCGCACGGAAACTTTTCACCCCGCACGCAATCGCCGATTTAACGGCGTATACACTGAAAAACAGAGGCATCGTGCCGGTATTTGTTTCTTTTGATGCCGATCCTTTTGCCCTGATGTATGCGGCAAACGGCAGATTTGATATTGTGCCGGATGTGCCGCCGGGAATATTGACTTTTCTGCCGGATGATTCACTTGTGATTCTGGCAACAGAGGAAGATCCGGCAAAATTTGAAGCCCGGTTCAACGGAAAATTGAAAATGTTTCATCAGAATATGCTGCACCGGCTCTACCGTTTCAGGAGGAATATATGATCAGAAAGTGTGTTTATTTCTTTTTCCTGCCGCTTATCATCAGCGGCTGTGTCGATCTGCACCGGGATATCGCAGCGGAAAAAGCGGCAGAAAGTTACCGTAAAATTTCAGAAATATCTCTAAAAAAAACGGTTCCGGAAAATCTTTCCGATATAATAAAGCAGTTTCCGGGAAAGCGGTATGAGATCCGGAAACTTTTCGCCAGATTTCAAACTGCACGCATACTTGAGGATCATGCCGTGGCGGAGATCTGCCGGATAAAACTTAATGCCCTGCTCGGTCATCTGCCGGATAAAAATATCGTTTACATCACCGATGGGGCATTGGATTGTCCGCAGGAGATCCCGCCTGTAAAAACAGTTGAAAAAGCGGCATTGATCATTGACGGCGGCAAAACCCCTGCAGTAGAACTTCTGGCAAAAATCCGCATCCTCCATGCACAAACCATCCGGGCAATGCAAAAAAATTCCACGCCGCAGGAAAAATTGGAATACTTTCTCTGCACACTGGCTCTTGCCGAAGCTATCGGGATAGATTTGAAAGAATTATATGATCTATCCGCTTATGAAAAACGTTTCAATGCAGCACAGAAAAGATGGGAAAAGAGCAAAAATCCGGAAAAATCGATATATTTCCAGTAAAAAAAGCTCTTTTTTAGCATTAAGCATTTGCTTTTTTACAAAGCGGTGTTATTTTAATACAATGCTATAACAGCAATTTCATACTATATGAGGTTAGAGAATGGGTAACTTGAAAAAGAAACGGCGTAAAAAAATCGCCAAACACAAACGCAAAAAACAGCTCAAACTGCTTCGGCACAAAAACAAGTAAGCATTCTCCTTGCCGCACAGAACAATACGGTGCGGCGGAGAAAGCCGTTGCGTGACAGCGGCGATAATACTTTTGCGGCGTCCGTTTCCGGCTTATATGCAGGAACGGACGTTTGTGTTATAAACCACATTTACCAATTTCAAAGGGGGAAAACAAATGTCATTGATGGGAAAAAATCTCCCCAACACCTTGACCGTAAGCCGTATATTTGCGGTTTTGATTTTTGTGGCGATCGCTTCGGTCGCTCACTTCGACGTGATCAGCGATAAAAACTGGATCTTCGGACTCCGGCTTTCTGCAGTCATTCTCGCTCTGCTGGCAGGATTGACCGATCTGCTTGATGGTTATCTCGCCCGGAAATATCATTGGGTCAGCGATTTCGGTGCTTTGATGGATCCGCTTGCCGATAAAATATTTGTCACCGGCACAATGCTGATGGCAGTAGAGTACCGGATAATTCCGGCATGGATCGCAATTGCAGTGCTTTTCCGGGAATTCATGGTTACGGGATTGCGTACACTTGCAGCCAAAAAACAGGTGGTTATTTCCGCCGACCGCTGGGGAAAACTCAAGACAGCGTTGCAGATGACCATGCTCGGCATTGCCGGTATCGCATGGGCGATCGACGGCGGAGCAGCCTATTTGCGCAGTGCGTCATGGGCAGGGATCCGCATCTGGTATGTCTGGATGGCTTTTATGACCGGCATCGTACTGGTCACGATTTTTTCCGGATTGGGTTACTTCATTCGCTTCCGCAAACTCTTTATGGGTGGCGACGACAGGTAAGTTATACCGTTGAAGTATCAGAGCCACTTTCTGCAAGCCGCACGGTGGAGCTGGGCATTTGAGAAAAAGAGAGATTGAAAGACGGGCTTTGATTGCATTGCGGCACACCCGTCATTTTTTCATTTCGCCGCGGCAAGCCAAACAAAAACTTTACCCGTCAATACCCGCTTGCAGCGGGTACTTTACTTTTGCCGTGAGTAAAAAGCGTCACATATCTTCTGCAATTCGTCACGCGGGGCTACTTCCCGGCTCGTCACGTTATTTTGAGGAAAACCGCAAAATCAACTCAATCTTCCCAAGCCGTATTACCAAAGATTCCGTCGTTGAAAAAGACCGGCTTGCAGCCGTATTCGTGATGGATGCGGGCGGAAAGTTCCAATCTCTGCATGTGATCAGGCAGATAGTTCGGGTAATACGGGAATGAATACTGCTCATGGCTGCCGACATAAAATATTTCAAAACCGTTCTTTTCCGCATTGGCAAATATTTTGCTGATTTGGGGAGCAGTATCAGCAAGTGACACCAGATTGCAGCACACGCCCTGATTGGTATCGAAGAAATAGAGTTTCAGAAGTGGATCGTAATAGCAGAAATGTTTGGCAAGATAGTCGTATTCTTCCATAAATCCGTAGTGGAGTTTCAAACCGAGTGAATCGCTCATCCGGTCGACTCCGGAAACCGCACGTTCCTCAACAGCTTTCATATTTCCGCCATTCTGACGGTCTGCCAGACTCGGACCGCCCATGACCCGCAGACGGGTGGTGGTGCTGTAACATTTGACACCACGGCGGATACACTCCTGTGCAGCTGCAGGGTGGATATTTGCCCAATGCAGCACCAAAGGCGGCGTATAAGCAGCCTTTCCGGCAAAGCGTTCAATTTCATTCTGCACCAGATCCCAATCTTTGCCCAGCTCTTCAGCGGAAGCTTCGGCATAGGGTCGATCGGGGAATTCGCTGTAAGCATGGAATGAAAATTTCAGCCAATCGGCATTATCCTCAAATTCGCTTTTCCAGATATCCGGCATATCTTTGAGCAAAAACTCCTGATGGGCATTATGGTAAAAGCAATTCAGGGTAAATTTGGTTCCGTAACGCTGATTGATCGCTTTCAAATCCCGCAGATAGTGGTGATCAAATGCCCGGGCCGGACGTTCCTTTGCCAGATCGGTAAAGGTAAAAATATGATCGTCAATATAAATATGGTAACGTTTGAAAGAATTTTTATCCCAGATAACTGTCAATTCCTGCGAATAATTTCCATAAGGAGTAATCGTTGATGCCGTGATCAGATTCTCTCTGGCACTCAAATTGATTTCAGCACAAAAACGTCTGCCATCCATTTCAGCAGCAACACCATTGACTGAAACCGGAGTTCCGTGGTCACAAATACCTTCCACAGTGATTTTCAGAGATCCGGCACATTCAACTCCATGGTTGCGGTTCAGCACCGCCCCCTGCCTCAAATTGGTAATTTCAATCATACCAAAAATCCTTTTCAAGCATTTTTACGCTTCACCCGGTGAAAAACCGGAGGGAGAGTCGCAAAGTTTATAGATTTAATACACACCGGGAGCATCAGGATAAAACACAATGCACAAATGTAAAAGACTCCGGAAATGCCGCAATGCACCATCGCCACACCGCTTCCCGCAGCTGCCAGCATCGTACCGATCCCCTGTGAAGATGAGGCAAAACCGAATACACTGCCCCGTTTTCGCGGCGGGGTGATCTGTGCCAGAACTTTTTGCAGAACCGGCTGCAGACCGCCGGCTGCGGTATAAAGCAAAACCCGCCCTGCCCCGAAGACCCACAGATTCTGGGCGAACCCCTGCATGGCGATCGCCAATCCGGAGACCAGCATCACGGGAATCAAAATTTTATTCGCCGGCAGACGGTCAACCAGATAACCGGTTCCGAATCCGGAAGCAATGGCAGCAGCACAAACGATGGCACTGGTAATACCCGTCCAGAATGCGGCAGTTTCTTTATCAGTCAACTCCTCAACTTTCAACGCCACATAGGGCACTTCAAAACTGCGGATGAATCCCATCAGCAAAAAGAGTATCAGCATCACCCATACCGCTCGGGTGAGCTGCGGAATAAAACGGGCAATGCCGCTTTTCTGAATATGGCTTTTGACATGAACCGCCTGAATGGCTCCGTCTCGGGTAAAGAGAATGGATATGCCGCCGGCAATATACATCATGCCGCACACCCAGAAAGCGACGGTATAATCAAAGTAGTGGATAAGCAATCCGCCGATCACATACCCGAGCATCGAACCGCCCCAAATGGCAGTCGTCAACACACCGAGAGCAAATCCCTGATTTTCATTGGGAGTATTACGCACGATCATCGTCTGGGAAGCAGCCGTGGTTCCGGCACACCCGGCAGTAATAAAACGGAGCAGCACCAGAAACCACACCGTTTTGGAATACGCCATCAGCGGAAAGATCAGACCGGTGACAAAAGTTCCGCGTAAAAGCATAGGTTTCACTCCGAAGCGGTCAGCCAGAGAACCCCAGACCGGATTGAATATGGCATAAGCAAAGGTGCCGAAAAAATTGAATGCGGTCACTGCCGCCGCCAGAGCGGTCGTATCTGTCACACCGAGTTCATTTTTTATGAAAAGCGGCACGAAGGGGATGAGAGCCTGAAACCCCGCAAAAATCACCAGCTGTGAAAACCATAACATCGCCAGATTCAACTTCCAAGAGACCCGGGGCGGCATTTTTTCGATCCTTCCTGATTTATTAGTAATAGAGGCGGGAAATCCGCCTTTTATTTAATATAGTTGCAGTGGAATAATTCTGCAAGAAAAAAATAAAGCTTTTTCAGCGTATTTACATGATTTGACAGCAAATTGGAAAAAACACCTTTTAATAATATAATCCACTCCTCTGCTGATATTGAAAAAAGTTCAGCCGGTGGTATATTATGGTATCGGCAAAAAAATAATAATTTATGGAGTCAAAAAAAATGTTTACCACGGATTTTCCGGGAAAAATCGTTGACTGGTTCGGTTTCAAGTGCCATGAATTTACCATTGATGGCATCGACTGCCGCCTTGTCGTGCCGGATGTGGAAGCAAATGAGAAAAAAGATTGGTACTGGCGGGTACATTTTTTCGGAGCTTTCCCCGATGCAGATTTTGCGATGCTCAAACTCGGTTGGCACGTTGCCCATATCGCAGTGCCGGAGTTATACGCCAATGATGAATGTATGCGGCGGATGGATATGCTTTATCAGTTTATGACCCGGCATGGTTTCAACAAAAAATGTGTTCCGGTGGGTTACAGCCGGGGAGGATTGGATGTTTACCGCTGGGCATCGCTCAATCCGGAAAAAGTAAGCTGCCTCTATCTGGATAATCCGGTTTGCGACTTCAAAAGCTGGCCCGGCGGCAAAGGGATCGGCCCCGGCAGTGCAAAAGAGTGGCAGACCTGCCTTGATATGTGGCACTTCACCGAAGATGAAGCGATGAAATATACCGGCAATCCCATCGACGATCTGCAGACTCTCGTTGACAACCGTATCCCGGTACTCCACCTCTGTGCCGATGCTGATGAAATAGTTCCGGCGGAAGAAAACACCGTGATTCTGGAAAAACGTTACCGGGAACTGGGCGGGGAAATCGAAGTCATCTGGAAACACGGCGGTAAACATCACCCGCACTGCCTGACCGATCCGTCTCCCATCGTGGATTTTATTCTGAAACATCAAAAGTGACTTTTATATTATGAAAAATACAAACATTATCCATAAACTCGGCACCGTTGACTGCGATATAGTTGAAGCCAATCCGGTCGTCTGGCAGGGGCGTCTGCTCCGTTTTGAATATATCAGAGCAAGAAATGATCAGAAAGGCTATTACGCCAACCGCACCGGGGATTCGTACTTCCGCTTTGTCGATCAGCAAAATGGAGAAATTCTTCCGGCATTCGGTCACGGTCTGCATATGGGCAACGCCTTTGTGTGGGAAAACCGGATGATCGTTACCGCCGTGGAAGATTGGGGTAAGAGCCGTTTTTATCAACTGGAATCCAGTGATCTTGTAAACTGGAGTACCCCGCGGGTGATTCTGGAAGATCCCTCATGGAAAGGTTACAATACCACGCTCTGCCGTGCCGGTGACCGTTTTATCCTCGCATTTGAACTGGGTGCCCCTGCGGAACTTGTAAAAGTTCCTTTTACGATGTTTTTCGCCCAATCCTTTGACCTGAAAGCATGGGAATTTATTCCGGATGCGGTTTTCGGTCAGGATATTTATACCGGCGGCCCCATGCTCAGATATTTTGACGGATTTTTCTACTTCTTCTATCTTGACGGCTCCTATGAAAATGGTTTCAATACCTGCGTTGCACGTTCAAAAGATCTGAAAAACTGGAAGTGGAGCGACAAAAATCCGGTTCTGCCGTACAGTGATGATGACCGGAAACTGCTTGAAAAATTCACCCCGTCTCTTGAAAAATATATTGCCGAAGCAGAAAATATCAACGCTTCCGACCTCGACATGTGTGAGTTTGAGGGTGTTCTTGAAATGGTTTACAGCTGGGGCAATCAGCGCGGCATCGAGTTTCTCGCCCGGGCACAGGCAGATATGACAGAAAAGGATTTTTGCGAATATTTTTTCAAATAAGAGCTTTTTTTGAGATTGAGGCAAGAAAAAACTTGACAAAAAGAGCTTTTGTGCTATATTAAGTAACCTGTGAATAATGATTTTTATTTTAACGTTAACATATGAGGTGATAAAATGTCCCAGCATCCGAGTCTGCGTGTCGGCGGAAAAATCCGCAAGATCCGTAATGTTATGAAACGCTTTGAGCGTCTGAATGTTCTGCGTGCCGATGGCCGCATTGCTGAAGACAAAGTCTACGGTTTGCCCAAAACCAAACCGGTCGAAATGTAATTTTTACATTTCTGTTACGGAAAAGCCCGTGCTGAAACAGCGGTTGTGTTGTTGAAGTACGGGTTTTTTGTTATCTATACTTGAAATTTATTCTTCATTGTGGTATTTTCTGTAAAATCAATATAGAAAGGAAAATTCCCATGGACAATAATAATATTCCCGATATCCGTCCCAACTGGCACGAAGTTAATTACGACGCCCAAAAAATCGCCCCTTACACCCTGGAAGATCCGCTGACTTTTCTTGACGGCACTAAAGTCACCGATGAAAATTCATGGAAGAAACGGCGGCAGGAGATCCTCGGCATTTTTGCAAGCGAAATGTTCGGTGCAGAACCACCGGCACCGGAAACTGTCGATTTTGAATTGATCTATGAAAAAGCCAACGCCCTTGCCGGATTCGCAGTGGTTTCAGAGTATAAAGTCTGCTTTAAAAAAGACAAATCCGGTCCGGCGGTCAACTTTCTGGTGATCCGTCCCCGTCATGCAAAAAAAGCCGCTCCACCGGTGATTTTTCTCAACTACCGGGGAAATCATCAACTTATTCCGGATGAAAATATCACCATCCCCGATATGTGGGCAGGTCTGATCAAGGGTTATAAAGTCCCGACGGAACGCGGAGTTATGAATAATCCGGATGAAGATACTGTCATGCCGATAGGAATGCTGCTCAGTGCCGGTTATGCGGTGATCACAGCCTGTTACTGTCAGATTTCTCCGGATCCGTTTGCTAAAGAGACCGGAGAATTTTCCCAGCAGAATTTTGCCTATACCGGAGTTTTCGATCTCTGGGAAAAACGGGATGAGAGCCGTACCGACAACACGACCGCAATCGGGGCGTGGGCGTGGGCATTATCCAGAGCGTTGGATTTCGCAGAAAAACTTCCGGAACTGGATGCGAAACGGGCGATCGTCACCGGCTTTTCCCGTCTGGGCAAAGCGGCACTGCTTGCCGCTGCCAGAGATGAACGTTTCCCGGTATGTGTGCCGATCCAGTGCGGCGGCGGCGGAGCTACCCTTGCCAAACGGGATTTCGGTGAAAATGTCGCTACTGAAACAACTATGTTCACTCACTGGTATTGCAAAGCGTATGAAAAATATGCCCGCAATCCGGCTCAACTACTTACCTTTGACCAGCATCTGCTCGTAGCTGCTGTCGCCCCCCGGAAACTGCTTATCGGCGGTTTCGACAGTCCGTGGTTCGATACAGAGGGCGAATATCTGGCCTGTAAAGCTGCCGGTTGTGCATGGGAAGTTTGCGGTAAACCAGGATTTCCGGATGTCCCTTTCCCCGCAGATTATGAAACTGCCGCCATCGGTGAATATCTCGGCTACTACCGCCGTACTGAAGGACACGGCATCGCCGGTTTTGACTGGTATCAGCTTCTGAACTTCGCAAAAGATGCTGGCGTTTATTGAAACGAGGATAAGATTATTTTGAAAAATATGCTTGAAAATTTCGTTTCTCCGGGTTCAAAATTCCGTGGAGCCCCTTTCTGGGCGTGGAACAGTAAACTTGATGCCGCAGAACTGCACCGTCAGATCGGAATCCTGCACGAAATGGGAATGGGTGGATTTTTCATGCATGCCCGTGTCGGTCTGAATACCCCTTTTCTCAGTGATGAATGGTTCTCACTCGTAAAAAACTGTATCGAAGATGCCGAAAAACTCGGTATGACCGCCTATCTTTACGACGAAGACCGCTGGCCCAGCGGCTCTGCCGGCGGCATGGTCACAAAAAATAAGGAGTACCGTATTCAGGCGATCGCCATGACCACCGCTTTGCTCGATGATGATGAAGCGGTTTATCTCGGTTCATTTGCCGTTGACAATGATGGTATTCCGGAATCATGGCACAAAACGCCGATGGATTCAGAAGGAAATCTTCTGCATTTCTACACCCGCCACTCTCCTCCGGAAAGCTGGTACAATGATCAAACTTATCTTGACACCCTCAATCCGGAAGCGGTTCAGGAGTTCATCCGCATCGCCTACGAACCTTATGCAAAACATTTTCAGGATAAATTCGGCAAATCCGTCGGAGCGATATTCACCGATGAACCGAACTACCGCACCGCACTTTTTTCAGAAAATGCCAAAACCATTGTCAAACCCGGTGAGACTCCCCCGCCCCCGCCGCAGATCCTGCCGTGGACAAAGAAACTTCCGGAACTTTTCCGGGAAAAATTCGGTTACGATATTCTTGACCATCTGCCGGAACTTTTCTACTGCCTCAATGGTGAAGAATTTTCCCGGGTTCGCAGAGATTATTATGAAATCCTGACCGTGATGTTTGTCAGTTCCTTTACTGAACAACTCGGCAAATGGTGCGATTCCCACCATATCCCCCTGACCGGACACATGCACTGGGAAGATACTCTGACCTGTCAGCGGCATCAGGTCGGTGCCGCCATGCGTTCATACGAATATATGCAGATGCCCGGAGTGGATATGCTTACCGAACACTGGCAGATCTACGATACCGTCAAACAATGCGTTTCCGTTGCCGCACAACTGGATAAAAAATGGCGTCTGACCGAGTGTTACGGCTGCACCGGATGGGATTTTCCCTTTGCCGGGCATAAAGCTGTCGGTGAATGGCAGTATGCTCTGGGAATAAATTTCCGCTGTCAGCATCTTTCATGGTACTCCATGGCAGGTGATGCCAAGCGGGATTATCCGGCAAGTATCTCTTTCCAATCGCCGTGGTATAAAAAATATTCTTATGTTGAAGACCGCTTTGCCCGTTTGAGTGCAGTTTTATCCGAAGGGCGTGACCGCAGGGCGATTCTGGTCATCCATCCGATCGAATCAGTCTGGGGATGGAAGTCTGAAACCGTTACCACTCAAGCGGATATGGATGCCGAAGACCAGAAACTCATCGATTTACGCAATAGTTTACTGGCGGCGAATCTCGACTTTGACTACGGCGACGAAGAGATGCTTTCACGTCTGGCTTCAGTCAGAGAAAAATCTTTTATTGTCGGCAAAGCTGCTTATCAGGCAGTGGTCATTCCCGACGTGCGTACTTTGCGGAAATCCACACTCGATTTGCTGAAAACATTCAGAGAACAAGGCGGTATCGTGCTTTATACCGGAAATATTCCGGCATATATCGATGGAATAAAATCGGATGAAGCTGCCGGATTTTTCGCTTCATTTGCCAAAGTTGCCCTCTCTGAACTTGCCTCATATCTGGAACCGGTCAGAATCGTTTCCATCACCGATAGCGGTAAGGAGATCGATCCGGTGCTTTCCCTGATCAAAACCGGTGAAAATTTCCAGACTCTTTTCATCTGCAATGTCGGTCACAAACTCGGCCTGACCGAACAGAAAAAAGAGCCGGGTGTATTGGATCGCAACGAAGAATTTCCGCAGGTTTCTGTCAAGTGGAGTTCTGCCGGCAGAGGTGAAGTTTATGAACTTGATCCGGATTCAGGAAAATATTACGCCGTAAAATCCGTTTTTGCTGACGGCAAACGGGCATTTATGACCAAACTGGAAAAACTCGGTTCCCGGCTTTTTATTGAAACAATGGAAAAACTGCCCGTTTCCCCCCGTCCGGAAGAGTATGATGAAAAATACCGTTTCCCGCTGCCCGCTGGCAAATGGAATTACCGTACCCACGGAGAAAACGTGCTTATTCTGGATTGGTTTGAATATACCGTTGATACCGAATCTTTCCGTAAAGCCGATTATGTTTTAAATGTGGATAACTCTCTGCGTGACCGTTTTGCCATTCCCCGGCGGGGCGGAGCGATGACCCAGCCGTATACCCGGCAGGATAAAAAGCCGCAAATACTTTTCCCGGTCACGTTGCGTTGCCAATTCACCATAGACACCATGCCGGAAAAATTATCTCTGGCAATCGAATACCCGGATTTGTGGAAATTCAAACTCAACGGTCAGGAATTTTCAGCCAATCCCGATGGCTTCTGGGTCGATCCGGCTCTGCAGAAACTCACCCTGCCGGAAAATCTGCTCAATACCGGGGAAAACACTATCGAACTTACCACCACTTATCATGAATATCATCCGGGGTTGGAAGCTCTCTATCTGCTGGGCGATTTCGGTGTTGTAAGTGATCATATCACCGCCAAACCGAAAAATCTTTCTCTTGGCAACTGGTGCAAACAGGGATTTCCCTATTATGCAGATAATATGACCTATTCAAAGGAAATTGAATTTATTTCAGTTCCGGATACTCCGGTCTGGCTGAAATTTGACAACTGGCGGGGTATCGCTCTGGGAATTTCGGTCAACGGTTCAGAGGAAATACTTCTCGGCTGGGAACCGTATACGGTAAATATCGCAAAATATCTCCAAGCCGGGAAAAACCGTCTGGATATAACCGTTTACGGCCACCGCAGAAACGCTTTCGGACCATTTTATCTTGATGAACCATCACCGCACTGGGTGGGACCGCTGCAATTTAAAATCTGTCAGCAAAACTGCAAACAATTGATCCCCTGCGGGTTACTCGGGTAACTATCTGTGAGCCGCGGGATGGAGCCGGGCGTACCATAAAGTCCGCACACCACTGCCGGTATCTCATCCTGTGCAAAAAAATCCAAAAAAAATTTTATCCGGCTTGACATTATACTGTATACATGTTATTTTAAGATGTATACAGGAGATGTCAATGGATAATTTTCAAAAATTTCTGACTATTGCTGACGAACTTTATGCCAATATTGTCAATGGCAATTTTTCTTACGGCAAACCTTTTCTTTCCCGCAGTGAAATTTGTAAAAAATACAATATTTCGCTGAAAACCGCCTATAAAGTGCAGCAGGAACTCTGCAAACGTGGAGTGATTGCCGCCAACCGGGGCCGGGCATTCATCGTCTGCGATCCGCAAGACCGCGGTCAGGTATCACTTCATGAGATCCGTCTGCTCCGGCAGATACAGCCGTCGGGAAAAAAAGATCATGTAATGGATGAATTATCTTCCGGCATCCGGAAAGTTTGCGAAAAAAATAATATCGACTTCAATGAAATATATCTGGATCTGCAGGATAAAGATTACCGCAAAATAAATACCGCCGGCGGCAATGAACCGGGTCAGGGTATCGTGATGCTCCCTTACCGTTCGATCATGTGCCGGGGTGCCGGATATTTTCTCAAATACTGGCAGCCCTACCGGGTAACGGTGGATATGCCGATTCCCGGAACTTCCGGAGTCATGGCAGATGATGCCGATGCGGTCGCAAAAATTTTCCGTCATGCCGGAGAAAACGGTGCAAGATCCATCATGCAGATACCGCATAATTTCAATGTCTGGAACCCGCTTCTCAGCGGTCAGTGTTTCCGCTTCGGTGAATTATCCGCATCAATGCTCAATATGGAACATTTCACTGCCGAAGCTCCCGATATCAAAGATGTGATTTCGCTCATCAACTCCAAACGTCCGGATGCTCTTTTTTTCCACGGCAATCTTGAAAAAAATATTCTCTCTCTGCTTGCTGAAATCAAATACTCACCTTTACTCTACTTTTTATGCCGTGGTGCGGGGGAAGATCAATTCTATGCCGCTATTCCCGGGGCTTTCCGCTACACTTATGATTACCGGCTCATGGGAAGTGCCGCGGCCGAATTGCTGATGAAACCGGATCTCAAATATCCCAAACGGGAATTGCTCTATATCAAAGGAAAATTAAAGTAACTTTCTCTAAAAATTGGAGGTTTTTATGTGTAAAAAAATTTCTCATTTCACCCTGATCGAACTTCTGGTCGTTATCGCCATCATCGCCATTCTGGCGGCAATACTGCTCCCGGCACTCAACTCCGCAAGAGAACGCGGCAGAAGTGCCAACTGTATATCCAACCTCAAAAACTGCGGTCTGGCGATCCAGAGTTACCGCAACGACAATCCCGAATATTTCCGCAACGGCAATGGCAACGGCAACCGGGATATTGCCGCTCAACCGGCTAATGCCTCCTGGTCATGGGCGGGATTGCTGGTAAAAACCGGTTATCTTGAAGATGGCTGCCGGGGAGTCATCAGTTGTCCATCAATACCGATTCCGTCCAATGCTTCGGCTGAAGGCGGCTGGTATTATTTCCACACCTACGGCAGTATGTATTCCAGCAGTTGGTTCGATCTGCGTGATTTCAAAAATTTCAACGGCAAAAATCCTTCGCAGATTTTGCAGCTTGTTTGTGCCGAAAGATTGGATCTCAATGGTGAAAGTGCCGCATGGTCGGTGATCGATGAGGATAAAGATGAAGACCGCGCCCATATTTCCATGGTTCACAACGGCAGAGCCAACGGAGTTACTTTGCAGGGAAATGTGGCACAAATCTCTCCGGAGGAAGTCAAAGGCGATCAATGGTACTACACTTCTCCGGATCACGCTAACAACAATGCCGCAGTCCGTCAATTTTACAAAATCGTCCAAAAAGGTCAACTTATAACCTATTGATTCACAGGAGAATAAAAATGAAAATCACTTCACTTCTTTTTACCATGCTCGCCGTTGCGGCATTTACCGTTTCCGCAGCTGATATGCTCAATTACCGGGTTTCCGGAATGAAAATGAGAGGGAAGTACTGGAAAAATCAGCAGATCAAAGGTACAGATAAATCATTTAATGAAAAATCTCCGGTGATCGTTGACAAAACCGGATTTTACGATGTTCCCGCTTTTATCAAACACAATAAAATTTCCGCACTGAATGACGGAAAATTCAATACTGTGATCAAAACTTACGACTGGACACATCATGACAAAGAAGTTTCCATCGAACTTGACCTCGGCGGTCTCTGCGATGTGGAATACGTCGAGATCTGGCAGTTCCCGAATAAAGGTTCTCTGATCGAAAAAGTGGAAGTTTATACCGCATCAGAGAAAAACAAAAATCTCTGGCTCTGGGAAACTCCCGTATCTGTGAAACAAAACGAATTAAAAGAAACCAAACCCTATGCTCTGACGGTCAAGATAAATAAAAAAGCGGCAATACTTAAAGTCGTATCATCCAACTACCGCCCGATGAGTATGCGAATCGCAGAGATCCGGGTATTCGGCAAAGCCGGAAACGGCAATCAACTTGCCGCGTCTCCGGTACCGCAGGAAACCTACAGACTGGAATTGGAAAATATCCAGGGACCGTGGAAAGTCAAAAGCAACACCTCTCTCGGCGGAGCCGGGATCTGGTACAACGATATGGAATATACTTTCCGGATCGCCAAACCGGGTAAGGCGGAAATCTACAATTGCTTCATGCGTTGGCACTCATCCAAACCGGTAACTGTGGAATTGGGTAAAAAAAAACTCCAGCTGCCGCGACAAAAATTCAAATGGGTGAAAGTCGGATCATTTTCCGATCCTGAAATCCTTTTTACCATCAACTGCGACGGGCTGGGCGGCGGCTGGGGCGATGCACTTTTGCTGACTGCCGATCCGGAATTCGACCCCAATGATGTCGATGCCCTGAAGTTGGCAAAACTTGTTCCGGAAATCAAGCCGGTTCCGGAATTCGGTGAAAAACTTCTGGCGGCAAATCCCGATATTGATCCGGAAGAATTCGCGAAAAGAATGCTGGATCACTACGGTATCACCTACCGCAAACCCGGAAAAGTCATTGATGAAAACAACAATATTCTGGTCAATGGCAAACCGTTTTTTCCTATTCTCGGTTACGGGTTGAATCCGGATAATCCACGCTATCATGAAACCGGATGCAATACGGCTCACTGGAAATGGAAAGGCTGGCGTTACAGTACTGATAAATATGTGGTCGGCGGCAGAGACCGTTTCGCCTTTGACCGGCAGATACGGGATTTTCTCAACTTCAACCCTGTCAATGTCGCATTTATCCATCTTTTTGATGAACCGGAAAACCATGCCGAATTCACTCCCCGCAAGTTCCGTCTGCTCAATGCGCTGATGAAAGCACTGATGCCCGATACTGTTACCAGTGTGAATTTTGCCGCAAACTCCAACTCCCGGGATTGCTTTGTAGTCTCCGATATTTTGAGTCTGGATCATTATCCGGTTTCCCGGGGAAATATCAGTGATATGGGTTATACTATCGACTATATGCGTTTTTACGGCAACAACCGTCCGCTGCTCTTTATCGCCCAGGCATTCAAATGGAATGGCAGAGATCAGAGAATGCCGACTCCCGACGAGTTGTGTGCGATGAGCATCCTGCCGTTGATCCACGGCGTAAAGGGTTTGCAATGGTGGGAAATTGCAGAAAAAAATCCCACACTGGCACCGGAAAAACTTTTGCGGCTGAGTCCGGTGGATTATCCGGCAGTGTGGAAACGTTTCTGTGAATTGACCAAAGCTGTCGCCGCCATAACCGATGGATTGCTCGGTCCGGAACTTAAAGATCCTTTCACTGTTTCCGGAAAAACATCTGCAGAATTTCAGGTGATCGTTTCTGCTGACCGGAAAAAAGCATGGCTGCTGGCGGTCAATCCGGAAAAGTTTCCCGTCACTGCCAAAGTTGATTTTTCAAAATCTGTTATCCGTGATCTCAAACTTACTCCGCAAAACCTCTGGGGATGTTCAGTCAAACAGACCGGTTCAGCCGCAGAATTTTCCTTCGATGCTGCCGGCAGCGGAATCATTGCTCTGACCAGCAGCAATCTGAAAAAACTTGAGCGTCTTACCCATAAAGAATTCATGGCGATCATGAAAGACAAGTTCCAGAATGTCAAACCATCGCAGGAAATCACTGTTTCCATGCAGAAAGGCAACACTCCGGAATGGGAAAAAAGTTTTGACCTGATGAGAAGCTGGAAATCACCTTTGAGACCGGATTCAGCAAAACTGGTGGTCAACGATGCAGGCATCTGCATTGATTTCAGTGTGCGTTACCAGATCGGTAAAAAATCGGTCATCACCCAAAGAGATGGAGCTGTCTGGAAAGATGTGGCAATGGAAGTTTTCCTCGGCAAACCCGGTTCGGAAAATTTTGCCCAGCTCGTCGTCAACACCCTCAATACCCAGATGGATGTAAAAACAGTTTTCCTGCCTGACGGGAAAAAAGTAAACGATATAAAATCGTTTTTCGATTGGAAATCAGAAGTTTCATATAACTCTGAAATCGCCAGTTTCAGGGTGATCATTCCATGGGAAACTGCCGGAAAACTTGCCGGAATCAAAAAAGGTGATGATTTCACCCTCAATATCTGTTCACAGGGCAGAGACTGGTGCGGACTTACCGGCGGCGGGTATCAGGTTCCGCTGAAATTCGGCAGAGTCAATATCAGCAAATAAATTTTCCCCTCTTTGTAACAGCAAAAAGCGGTGACAAAACCTCTGTTTTATCACCGCTTTATTTATTCTGATCACTCCTGCGGACAAACGGTTTTTCCATCATTGAATCTGCGGGCATAGGGAATTTCCCGTTCAATGACCAATGGGTTACCGGTATTACCGAAAGTTTCAACCGGATAAATTTCCACCCGGTACACATTCCCCGGGGTCATGAATTCTGTCGGCAGCTTATAGACCAACTGGTGACCGGAAATCCCCTGCAAACGGTAAAAATCGCTGATATACCGCTCTTCAGCTTTGAAAATATAATCTTCTCCATTTTTCTCATAGATTTTAATATCGTAAAAATGGGTAAAATCATCATGCAAAGCCGGATCGAAAATCAAATAAAGATAACCGAAGTCATAACGGATGACCGCTTTGGCATCAGCAGGGAACACCGGTGCAGAACGTTCATTTTTACGCTGTGAAGTATATTTGGCTTTTTCCGGAATATACGGTATCGGACAACTCCAGAGTTTTTCCGGCTTGATTTCACGGCGGTCTTCCACATTATACCGGTGAATATCAAAGTGATCGTCAAAAATTTCTAGCATCATCACATGAAGTACCTCCCGGGCAAACGGGATGATAACACTGCAATTATTATAACACGGTTCTTCCACACATCCGTAAGCCAGTGTCGATGAGTTCACGGCTGTAAATTCCCCCTGCCAGATGCAACGCTCATCTTCCAGCGGACAATGTGTGTGACCGGATATGGAAACCACCTGTTTGTAACGGTTGAAAAGTTCCCGCAATTCCGGTCTTCCGGAATCTTTATGGCTGCCGCTGACTGTATCAAAAGGGTGAAAATGGGTCACAACAAATACCGGCTTGGTGTTATCTCTGGCGATCGCAGCCCGGATCTCTTTTTCCAGAGCATCGAGCATTTCCTGAGAATGACCATTTTCCATATCAATATCTTCGGATAAAGCAATAAAATCGTATCCTCCGACAGTTTCCCGCAGCGGATTGGCATTTTTCTGACCGATCAGACGGCTCATTTCCGAATAAATATGATCCGTCCGTTTCTCCTCACCGGGATACACCCAGTAATCGTGATTACCGGCACATCCGACATGAACCGGAAGAGGAGAAAAATATTTTTCCAGAAGTTCACGGTAAAAACCATACGTTTCCAAAATAGCATGATCCGCCAGATCACCTGCCATCAACAATACATCCGGCTTCATCGGAGCAAGCAGCTGAAATGCTTTGTCAAGATTATTCATCCCCCAGTCATTCCAAGTCGGATATGCCTGAGAATCACTTATAACCGCGACTTTCAAACGCGGAATATTTTTATCCATAATAAATTCCTGATTTTTACCTGTAATTGCAAAGACCTATATACGCAACTCATTTAATATACTATTATTTACAGCTTTTTTCAATTTATAAAAAATAAAAATTCCGACTTTATGGCGATTGATAAATTTATTGATCGACACACACTCTGCCAGCCTCAGGCAGCACACCCAATCACCCTCTCAAAAATTCCCAAAACCTCTCAAATCCTCTCAAAAAGTGCCGCACCATCAAGCCCGCACGCCATTGCGGGTATCAGATACAGGCATAAAAAAACACCAACATG
>JAZRGW010000014.1:0-15601 GCA_045644425.1 Victivallaceae bacterium
ATTTCAAGCAAAAACTTGAAGAATACATTTGCTATTTCAATAACGAAAGAGTATCTTTAACATTAAAAGGAATGAGCCCGGTAAAATACCGAACCCATTCCACATAATTTAACCCGTCCAAATTTTTGGGGTCACATCAAACTTCTGCAACAGCCCCAGTTTTGCCTTACTCTCTGATCAGAGAGTTTTTCCATAAGTACGACCTTTCTTTTTTTTGATTAAAATTTTTTATAGTGGAAGAATAAAATACTGCTATAAGTATACACAAAAAAAACAATGATTTGCAACTGTTTTTTACTAAAAAATCAGAAAAAACTGAGCCAGAAATCATTTTCGGCAGCTTTTTTGAACCACTTGTCTGCCTCATCAATATTTCTGCCGTTACCAAAATCAGTAGAAAGGAATACCCACATGATAAATTGAGCATAAGGATTGCCTTTTTCGGCACTGATCTGCAATAAATCACCTTTCCGGAAATCCTGCTCAGGTCCAAGTTTGCCAAGTGACTTTAAAAAATCTGTCATTGAAAAGTTATGTTTTTTTACCTTGCTGAACCAACGTTTGCTCTGTTCCGCATCGCCAGTAAAATTCATCCAATATCCCAGAACAAATTCGGCTGGCACATATTTATTATCGGCAGCTTTTTGCAAATACTCCAATGCCATTTCTTCGTTGTTTTCATTATCCTGCACCCCGATCCCACAAAGGTAACAAATCCCCAATGCCCATTGGGCAGGAGCAAAATCTTCATTTGCCGAACGGGTATAATATTCTACTGCTTTGGCATAGTCCTGATTTACAGCAAAACCATTGAGATAACAATTGCCCAAAACGAACAATGCTCCGGCATGATTCTGCTCTGCAGCTCTCAAGAACCAGTTTATTCCATCTTTAGCGGAATTTTCCACAATCGTTCCATTTGCAGACAATACACCGAGGGCGTAGCAGGCATCGATACTGCCTTTTTTAGCAGCAAGCATATACCATTCCTGAGCATTGGGCAAATCTTTTCTCACTCCGTGACCGGCGGCATAAAGAGAGGCAAATTTTGCCATTGCATCAACTTTCCCTTTCTTTATCGCTTTATTAAGATTGCCGATTGCAAGTTCAGAAGCCTCTTTGAACACCCTGTTTTCAAGATAGTTAAAAAAGTCATTTTTCAATTCAGCACGGGGAAAACGGTTGTAAAAATTCTGTTTGAAATCATAATCGGTAATATCCAACTCAACCCGCTGATATAAAATATCAATTACCTCTTCGATGCTTTTATCGCGGCATTCAGCCCAGATGCTTTCCAGAAGAGAATCTTCAAAATCTCCCCGAACCAGATTAAGAGCATTCAATGCCTCTTTGTAATTATCTGCGATGGAATAATTCTGGGCAAAAGCATCGCTGAATCCGCCATCGTATAATCCAACGTTTATTTTCTGTTCAAACCAGCGGTTAAGGCGATCGAAAGAGAGCGAGGATATTTTATCAATCAAATCTTTGAGTTCAGCTTCTTTTTCATGCTTGATCTGTTTTACAATATGTTTATTTTCCTTATTGTGTTTTGCAAGTTTCCGCCGCCAGCTTTCAAGCTCTCCGGAAAGCATCTCCTTTTCACTGTCACTCAAATCTTCCGGTTTTAAAACTCCGCCTCCGGAAGAGTGAGTAAAATGAATTCCCTTCCATGAAACCTTTATGATTCTCACATTGCGATAACGTCCGAGACGGGAAAATTCACGTTTAATAGCCCCTTCAAGCTGCACCATTGCCAAAACAGCGATCAACAAAACTGCAATTCTCATTTTTCACCTCCATCTATACTTATTCATACATTGATCCAATTCAAATCTTTCTGCTCGCAGTACGGTATATGAGATATTTTCCATCCTGCTTTTTCAAGAGAGAAACCCTCTCAACTCTGCCGTTTTCCGGCAAAGTAAAACGATCCACCAGCAAAGCACAATCCTCGTAAACTACAATGTACTTCACTTCGTGACTTAAAGCAAATTTTTTCGATTCAGCACAATGTTCAATTATCCTATTCCGTAACTGTTCCATGATTTTTTCACCTTCACCGGATTTATCCTGTTCGGCAAATTTGGCAAGCTGCTCCGGAGTAACACTTTTTCCCAGGGCTTCAATAATCAACGGCATCGCCTGTACCATTGTCGGATTGCCGGTCAGCAGCATATCATTGAATTTTACCAATTTTTCCGCCTGCTGATAACTCATACTGGAACCATCCGGGAATACAGAAAGCGAATCGGTTGAATAAAATACAAGTAAATCTTTGTAATGAGTCAAACTGCTGTTTGCCTTTTTGAAACTTTCAACAAATCCCCTTACCTCTTTTTCGGACGCGACAGATTGATTTTTTCCATCATCGTTGATCGAAAATTCACGGGAAAGTTTCCACTCATTATTGACCTTGCGGAAAACGATGACTCCCTTTACCGGGATGAGATAAGAGGATTTGTAAAAACAGACCGCCCAATCTTTATCTATAAACCGGGTTCCATACACGATACCCGGTAAAGCCTCTTTAAATATTTTCGGCATATCCCGACGCAATGTCTGCACCTGCATCTGGGCTTTTTTTACCGCTTCTTTGCCGACTTGACCATTATCGAGCTTCCGGTAAGATGCCAACTGGGCATCGGTCAATTGCTGCCCCTTGAGCATTGATACAACTTTCATCAATTCAGAGAAAGTCAGATCCGGAGCCTGCACCTTTTCCCAATAAGCAGCCATAACATCCAGCATCTTCCTATCAGAAACCTTTTTATTTTCGGGAATTTTTACATAATCATCGGTGCAGAACTTTTTCATTCCGGCAAAATCCAAGGCAAATCCTGCCTTCAAGACCTCATCCAGGCATTTTTTTACCTTTGCTTTATCATCTGCAGATGCAGATAAGAAAAAAACAAATGATAAAATAAAAATACAAAACCTTTTTAAAATAATCATTTCAAAATAACTCCACGACAAAACAGCTTGACATTATAAAATAGCACTGTAAAAAGAGTTTTACAACTGTATTGAGAAAAAATCTTCAACAACTAACGATTGCATTTTTTCATTTCAACCGGTTCCGTCATTCTGCTTTTACCACTTTTGAGTTATCAGCAATGATTTACCGGATTTGATCACCGCACAATTTTTGATTTTTTCCATGCGTATTTCAGTATCATCATCACAGAAAATCAAATTCTGATTGGAATCATCAAGCTGGATTTTGCCTTTGGTACTGATGGCATTTTCATAAAAATCTTTCATAGTTATTTCATAAAGAGCCCCGAGAGTACCAAGATCATTCCACTGAAAAGATGCCTGTTTTACAACGACATTGTCTGCTTTTTCCATAATTGCATAATCAATGGAAATTTTTTCACAACTTGCAAAATCATTCCGGTAATCCCCCCCGGCTGACCAGGACTCAAATTTCTCATACAACCCGGGATTGTATCTGCGGAATGCTTCGGCAATCGCGTTGACCTGCCAGATAAAAATTCCGCAGTTCCACCAGTAATTGCCATCCATCATATAGTGTTGGGCGGTCTCAAAATCCGGTTTTTCTTTAAAAGCATTTACTTTGTATACTCCGGAAGCAAGCTTCTCTCCGGCATTGATATAACCATAACCGGTTGCAGGCTTATCCGGAGCAACTCCGAGAATGGTCAATGAACCATTTGCTGATTGTTCGATACAGTCGAGCAAATCTTCCTGAAAACGCTTTACAGGAGTGATCCGGTGATCTGCCGGCAAAATGATCATAGTGGCATCTTTACACTTTCTGTGGATCAATGCTGCAGCCAGAGCAATACACGGTGCCGTATTTCTGCGGCATGGTTCGGCAATAATATTTTCTTCCGGAAGCATCAATATCTCCCGGGCTAAAACCGCTGATTTTTCATCGGTGATCACAAAAACATTGTCTGCATTCAAAAGCGGGAACAACCGTTGAACGGTGTCTTCAAGCAATGTCTGCTGTCCATTGAGCGAAATCAACGGTTTGGGTCGATCTTCCGTGCTCAGCGGCCACAATCTCTCGCCTTTACCACCTGCCATTATGACAGCAAAAATTTTGTCTTTAGCAATTTTCATCACTTTATCCTCCTGATTCCGTGCAGTAATTTTGTATAAAAAAGCAAACGGCATCTGATATTCAACTTATGAGGCAAATAAACTTTTTTCCCGGCGATGGAGTTTATCAGATCCTGCACCAACTCTTTCTGCGGCAATGCCAAACGCAAAAAACCGTTGCGCACTTCCATCGGGTCGACAGGATTATTGACCCAGAATTCAACATTTTCTGCCACACTTTCAGCATTATCATCTGCATAACGGCAGGCAAATTCCGGCAAAAGCGTATCCCTGCCGCCGAGATTACGGGTATTGACAACCGGGACTCCGCACAAAGAGTATTCCCCACAGGAAAACATCGCACCTTCAACCGCCGAAAGAGCCAAACCGCAGGATGCCTCACAAATTTTTCTGCCGATCAAAAACGAAGGAACTTTTTTGCTCCATTCAGCATGACCGAAATGAGTAATAGTCTGCAAAAAATACTCTTTCTCTTTCTCCGAATAACTGCCGATAAGATGCAGGTTATTTATTTTTTCCGCAAGTTCATGACGTTTAAAAGGAGTGATGCGGGCGATATACAGAGCGTCAAATTTACGCTTACAATTTTTTGCCAGCGGATAGCGTGACGGATCGAGGAATGCATTGTGACTTGCCAGATAAACTTCACAGAAATCTTTGATCACTCCAACTTCTCCGG
Organism: Victivallaceae bacterium; assembly: GCA_045644425.1. Taxonomy (GTDB): domain Bacteria; phylum Verrucomicrobiota; class Lentisphaeria; order Victivallales; family Victivallaceae; genus UBA1784. The sequence continues at coordinate 4,772 of JAZRGW010000014.1, forward strand.
GAGCATTGGCAAGAATGATAAAACGAGCTTCCGGAAAGGTTTCTTTTGCTTCAACGATACGTTTTTTCAACTCATTGGCGACCTCCGGCAATTCAGCAGACCAGCCGAGCTGCAAAAACATCGTAAACTTTTTACCTTGCGGTATTGCCTTTTTAAAAGCAGATATATTCCGCAAAAAATCCATTTCAAACGCCGCAATTATCATTGGCGAATGATTCAAAATATAAGCTGGAAGATAATCAAAAAAACTCATTTTACACTCTTCCATTCCCGGAACTTGATCAGGTTTTTCGTACGTCTGTTTGCATTTTCGGCGATATTTCCGGCAAAAATCGAAATACAGTTATTGGTGAATTTACCCTTGGCCACATGCAAAAGCGGCAATGGGCAAGTGATATTCAGCACCTCTTTACCGGTATCAATAACTGCTCCGCAGAAATTTTTGACTTCAACTTTACGCCAGAAAATATTTTTATGCTCAGGCATATAAAATACCGCTTTGATATTCTCTCTGGCATCAGCTTTGGTACCATCAAGTTTCCAATTTATCGGATTGATACAGTAAATACCGGGTCTCAAAGCCGGATCACTAATTTTTTCATTATTGATACGGCTTATCCATGTGATTATCACTCCGTAATCATCGGCCCCAGATGCCGCTTTGAGACCATCCCAGTAAAAATCATCGGCGATTTCCTCAGCAGTTTTAGGCTGCATATCCGGAAGATAAGCTGCTATAAAGCCATTTTTCACCGTTAAACCACTGACCTTCCGCATCGCCGCATAAAGCAAATCGGCAGCTTCCCCCTCTGCAAGCAGAATAAAGGGATGACCGGGTTCATGGAAATACCCGAGATAATATTCCAGTGCCGCTGCAACATTTTTTACATCAGGAATCTGGATCTCCGGAGCAAAAACCCGGACACCACGTCCGAAAACATCGTTAGTATGAGTCTTGGTCCAGTTAAACTGAATATCATGGGTATCTCCATAACCGGCAGGAGCTTTGCCGATATAAAAAAGATCAAACTTCGAGTAATATTGCGGAATGTCATTTTCCCGGATCAACCAGTTGGTTCCATAGTCATACGGTGAAACCATGGAACATCCGGAAAATGCAAAAACTGCAACAGCGAAAATCAGCAAACAGAAAAACCTTTTCATTTACTTCTCCATATTTTACTTTTGAAAACCCTCATGATAAAAAGAGGATTTCCGATTATATAACGTTTAAACAACCTTGACGGCTCGCAATAAAGCCGGAAACACCATTCAATATTGAGTTTACGCATCCATCGCGGAGCCCGGGGGATACGCTCTGAAACAAAATCCAGCAATCCTCCGACACCGACTGCCGTACATCCGGAAAGTTTATCCAGATTACATTTTATCCACTCCTCCTGTTTGGGAACACCGAGGGCAACCAGAAGAATATCTATATTCAATTCAGCAAGTTCGGAAAATATTTCCGCTTCACTTTTTTCCATAAAAAAACCATCGGCACATCCGGCAAATTCAGCTTTTCCATTCAATTTTCTTGCATTTTCCAATGCTTTTGACGCCACGCCTGGGGCTCCGCCGAAAAGATAGATCCGATACGGCTTTTGGGCTAAAATCGGAAACATATCAGTACCATTGACATTTTCTTCCACCTTATACCCCAGTATCTTCGCACCGATCTTTGCTCCGATACCGTCAGCAAAAACCTCGGAACAATTATCAAGAACTTTTCTGTATTCTTTATTTTTATATGCGATATTCAGACAATGAGCATTGATAAAGGCAACATGATGCGATTTTTTACTTTTAACCAGACTATCAATTTTAAACAATGCCTCATCCATCGTACCGCAGAAAAACTTTACCCCGAAAACTGACGCACTCCTGGTGCGGTAAATATCAAGCAATCCATCAGCTGTATTCTGCCAGCTGAATCCGGAAGCTTTTGCCCTGCCCTTGCGGATCAACTCATTCTGATAATCCGGATCAGTAAGGATTTTCCTTATACTTTCAGCAATATCATGCGGTGAAGCAGGAGAAAAAAGTTCTGCAGCATTCTCACCGAGTTCTCCCAGAGATGAGTTATTTGAACACGCACACGGTAATCCGGCATGCATCGCTTCAAGAAGCGACAAACCGAATCCCTCAAAGTGAGATGGAAATATATACATCGCACTTTGGGCGTAAAGTTCCGGTAATTTGGCAAAATCGACAAATCCGGTAAATTTAAATTGTTCTTTACAAGGTGAGTTTTCTGCATATTCAAAAACTTTTTCCGCCCCGTTCCAACTTGCTCCGGGCATAACGAGGGTATATTCCCTGTGCAAATCTTCCGGCAGAAGTTCAAAGGCCTTAAGCAAATTCAGGTGATTTTTTCCCGGATGCTCAATGCGGGATATATAGAGGATCTGTTTGAGTTTTTCCGCATCAACATTTTCCGGCGGAGTAAATCCATTGTATACCACTGAAATCTTTTCTTCCGGAATATGCCAGTATTTTATCAGGTCATTTTTGGTAGATTTACTGATTGCCACAACGCTCTGAGCTTTGCGGATATAATACGGTAGTACCCGTTTTATGTAAAACATCCGGAATTTATCATATTTAACCGGCACATGATACTGCGATAAGTCGTGAACAACCGCAATCGTAAAAATCGGATAACGGAAAAATACCCGTCTGTTGGCAGCAAGAAGGATACAGAAATCAAACTTTTTCCAGTTTATCCGGAAAGGCAGAATAAATAAACTGTAAAGCATGGAAAATAATGCACGACGCTTTTTTATCCGGATAAGTTCAAAGCGTTCAAATTCTTCTGCCCCGTCATCTTCCACGATCAAAGTCAATTCATGCCCCTGTTTTTCCAGAGCTTTGACCACTTCTCTTATATAAACAGATATGCCGGATTTGCCGTTATCAAAAGGTATTGCTGAAAGCAGTATTTTCATCTCAGCCCCCCGCAAAGTTCATTGAATTTTTCCACAAATTTTTCCTCTGAAAATTTTTCTCCGGCAAGTTCCCGGCCCCGTCTGCCCATTGATTCAAGCAATTCACGGTTTCCTGACCAGAGACCGAGCATTGCTGCTGCTGCCACAGTTGCTTTTTCCGGAATCGCAATCCCGCAATCAGGAACCGCGAGCCACTCCCGCACCCCGCCGAGATCAAAAGTCATCACCGGCACTCCATGAGCCATTGCTTCCAATCCCACCAATCCGAATGGCTCCTGCCAACGGATCGGAAAGAAAAACAAATCACAATTTTCCCACAATTCTTCCGTATTACTGATAAATCCGGTAAAATGTACTTTATCACATAATTTGAATTTTTCAACCATTTTTTCCAACATTTGCCGGTCTTTTCCGTCACCGGCGATGGTACATTCGAAGGGAATATCAAGTTTTGCAAATTCAAAAAGCGTTTTCAACATCAGATCTGCCCCCTTCCCCCTGATCAACTGACCGAGAAAAAGAATCCGCAGAATACCATCCGGCATAAAACTGCGTTCAGTGTCAATAATTCTGATGGATGCCGGAAGTTTGATAACCTTTTCAAAACCGTTTTTACGCAAATTTCCCGCCATAAAGTCAGAAAGAACCAGTGCCGGAAATTTTCTGTATTCAGTCAATGGCGGAACAGCATTCCTGAAAAGAGAACATGCTGCACAAATAAATTTATTATACTTACGGTGACAATTTTTTCTGCCTAGCGGTGTATAATAGTGACGCCGACGGCAGTAAATATTGTGGTCGTGAGCGAAAAAGAAAGTTTTATTTTCCGGCAGAAATTTCAGAAACTCAACCGGAATGATATTGTGAATGACCACCGTATCGACAGCAGTAAGCAATTCGTCATATGGAGAAAACGGTTGAATAGTGTCGAAAGATTGTGCGAAAATTTGCTGTTCTTTTCCGCCATCTTCCATATAAAGATAATGCACTGCAAATCCGTTTTTTCTCAATAGTTCAGCACTTTTTTGCATATAACGCTCAATGCCGCCGACAATACCATTGTATTTACCGATGTAGAGTATTTTTTTCATTGCAAAAGCTCCCGGTAAATATTGGTCAATCGCTCTGCGATCACCTGCCAGTTATACACTTCAGCAGTGACATTGCCTCCGGCAATTATTTTTTCTCTCATACCGTCGATACGGCTGTACGCTTTACACAGAGAATCAGCATTATTATCTTCAAAAAGTAACGCATTTTCACCATCGACCAGAAAATCTTTCAATCCTCCTACTGCAGAAGCTATCAGCGGAACTCCGGCATCCAGAGCTTCAAGTGCCGCAATTCCAAATGGTTCATGGCGGGAAGGAAGAATAAAGCAATATGCTGTTTTAAGTGCCTGCAGCAACTCCGGACTATCCGGGAGCAGACCGGGAATAATCGTCAAACGCTCTTTAACACCGATATTTTCAGCTTCAACAAGCAATTCATCCAGATACCATGGGGCGGTGACCGGTCCGATCAGAAGCAAATGGGTTTCTCCGGTTCTTTTCAGTAATCTCAACAAGATCTTCTGATTTTTCTGGTAATCGATACGGGAAATGCAAAGCAGCAATTTAGCTGTTTCTGGAATATTGTATTTAGCTCTGAAATTCCCGGCCTCCGGAAGTTCCCGGTGTATAATTCCATTGGGAAGCACTTCAACTCTTTTTCCCGGATAATTTTTAAGCAGCCTATCCTGTTCTTCGCAACTCAATGCTAAAATCACATCAGCACGGCTTTCGGGAATAAATCTGGCTTTATAAATCCGGTCTATGATGCCGCCGTAACTGAATTTATTTTCCAATGGTTTAAGCATCAGCAGCATCTCCTGCACAGGGATCACACAGGAACCGCCATGCAGACTCATCAATGTCGGAATGGAACGTTTCTCGCCGAGAAGCATTGAGTAATTTGCAAGTCTGCCGCCGGCGTGAATGTGAAAAATATCGTATTTTCCCCTTTTCAAGGCCCGCATCAGCAGCGGTGACAATGGATTGCCCCCTTTTTTATCCAAAATGAGTTTATCTTTTTTCCCCATCGGGAAATAGGGATAAAAATAAGGAAATCTTTTGATCGTTATGCCGTCAATGACCTCTGATCCGACTTTATCCAACGCCGCAGTGCAGAGGATTTCCGGCTTCAATCCGTCAGCTTTCTGCTGTTTGGCAAGATTCCAGACAACGCTTTCTGTTCCGCCCCACTCATTAAAGGTTAAACGACGTACAATATGGGCTATTTTCATTGTCTTGCCCCCCGGAAATAACTCATTTTCTGTATATAACGGTAACATGGAGCATAAAAAATTTCTTTAATCGCTCCATGTTTTAAAATGTAAAACCAATCCCTCAGGGTTTCTGCAATAATTGTTTTCCATATCCGCAAAATACCGGGAACCTTTTTCCCCATCTGCTTATCTGCCACACCTTCATTAAAAAAGCGTTTTTCGACCTCTTTCAACGTGTAATTATGAGAATGTTCAACCACCGATTCCGGCACATAAACTATTTTTACTTCCCGACGGTTTACCCACTGGGAGTCCTCAGAATATTGAAAAGTTTCATCAAAAGGATTTTTGATCAATTCCTCCTTGCGGAACCCGGACGAAACCAATGAAAAGAATTTGTGCCATTTGCATGAAATTGAACCATCGCCGAATGCTCTTTCATAATCTTTCCTGACCACGGCGAAGGCATCGCTCCTGGCTATCTGGTTGCCGAAAACGCAATCTACTTCCGGATTTTTCAATGGAGAAACCAAATTTTTCAGATATTCTTTATTTTGAGGGATAGCATCGCCGTTATTAAAAACGATATATTCACCTTTTGCCTGACTTACCATATAATTAAGCGTTTTCCCGGGAATATATTTTCCTTCCGGAGGAGCAATACGGCAAAGCTGCGGTAAAGAAGCCAGATATTCCGCAGTTCCATCAGTTGAATGATCATCGCAGGAAATAATTTCCATACTGTCATCAATATCCTGAGACATCAGAGCTTCGACAGTTTTTCTTATGTAAAGTATATCATTATGTGAACGCATCAATACCGAAATCATAATCATCCATTCTCCTGACAACTTGCCACTGCTTCTTCTACTGTGGAATAAATCTCAAAAACCCGGTAAACTCGGGTTATATCAAGTACGATTTTCATATCGGCACTGACCCGGGCGAGTTTGATAACAGAATTATTTTTCAATGCATTCTGAGCAGCGGATAAGAGAGCATCCAATCCATAGCTGTCAATATTGACCAATTTTTCCAAATCAAGTATGATATTTTCACCGGGCTTCATTCTTTCCCGCAAAACGTATTTAAAGTTTTCTGCACCGCCACGGTCCAAGTAACACTGTACATGAGCGACCAGAACACCGTTGATATACTCAAAACACATTTCCATAATTCACGCCCTCTGCAATTTGCCTGTTATTTTGCCGATGATCTTTTTGGCACGGATTTTTTCAGCATGGTCAAACATCATAAAATAAAGTGCCGGAAAATAAATCAATACTCCGGAAACTCCTGCCAGAGCGAGGAGGAAAAACTCATGAATATTCCCCCGCAGTAAATAATATTGCCAGTAACAAATCAATCCGGTAGCCAAAGCCAATAAAGTCGGTTCAAACAACGAATTCAGAATAAAATGCAACACCTTCATATTTGTTCGCCGGATCAAATGCGGTACAATAAAGAAAACAGTGCCGATAAATTTAGTAAGCATCATCGCTCCAACCACAACCAGCACATGCGGTTTGAAACAAAGTACAGAAATCGAAATCAGTATAAAAAAGAAACTTTCAAAACTCTGTACTTTGGCAAGGAAGCGGTGTTCTTCTGCCATGGTCAGAAACTTTTCAGGAATAATCCGCAAAACCAGAAGAAAATAAACAAAAACCACCATTAAACGGCAAATGAATGCGGCCTCATTACTTTCGACATTGAAAAGCAGCAGAATGATCCTCGGAGCATAGATAATTACCATAACCGTTGCTCCGGCAGCAAAAAAATTCACCCAACGGATGGAACGCATCAATATTTGAGCAAGATGCATAGTTCTTTTTCTGCTGTGAAGCAAAGCTGATATCGGAGAAATATTTTCCACATAAGGTAATGCGATCTGCTGGATCAGAAACGGTATGCGGCTGCCCAATTGAAAGACACCTACCGGAGCAAGTCCGCAGAAAATACTGATCAAAAGGAACATCCCTCTTTCCCAGATCACCCTTCCTATGGAAATTATATAAACAGCAGTTGAAAAGCGGAATATACCTCTGAAAACCTCTTTGTCAAAAGCAAAACGGATACGAAATCCGGGAATGATTTTCCACACAGCAAGCAGCATCGCAAACTGGGTAGTTCCCATGACTGCCATTACAAAAAGCAATAGGATAAATAATCCTTCGCCAATAGAAAATATAACAATAACTCCGGCAAGCTCTACTATTTTGGAAACAATAATTATATAGTTCCGCAAGTAAAGTTTCTGCAGCCCAACCAATATTTCCGGAAATACTCCCAACGGGAATACGATGGTCGCAGCAAGTCCACTCAAAAGCAGTGCCTGACGGCAAAAGTCAATATATTCAACTGTAGCATCTTCCGGCAGATGAAAAAGTTCCCTGATGTAATACATGCCGACAAAAGTCAACGGTAAAATCAATATAGCCATACTTACATGACTGAAAAAGATACTGGAAATGGTATGATTGTACTTTTCAATATCTTTCTTGTAAAGTTCGGTTGCAGTAACTTTCTGGGCTGCCACACCGAATCCGAGGTCAAGCAAAAGAGCATAACTGAAAAAACTCCACAGCATGACCCATAAGCCGTATTGGGCTTCTCCCAGATGACTTATCAGCCAGCGGGTAACAAGTATGCCCTGTACCAGCCGGACAAACATGGAAAAATAATTGGTTACAGTGTTTTTGAAAAATGGTATTTTCATAATTTTTCAGCTCTTTCTACCATAAAGTTAAAATAATCTGCTACTTTTTCAATATTTTCCGGCAGAGATTCATTGGAAAGTATCACTGCAAATGAGTGTTCATCTTCCGGAACAAAACCGTGCATACCATTCAGCGGTTTGTCCCCCATATCCGACGGCACGATCTGGATTCCTGCATCCAGCAGGAAAATTGCATCGCCAAACATACGGTCATCCCGGTAAATGCCATATTTGATTTCCTCATCTTTGCTTAAAAAGTGTCCGGGGAATTTTTTCATCAAACCGGAAATAACCGGTTCGGCTTTTTCACTCAGATAATAAAATCTTGCCATGGTGGAGTCAAAACATGCTCCGTAATCTTTTCCGAATACCAAACCGCTATTTTCCACGGCTTTCATTATATCCGCAGTTCCGGCAAGCGGGGTCATCCCATGGTCGGATATGACGGTAAAGTGAATATTTTCAGCATATTCTTCTGCTTTCTTATAGAGGCTTTTTATACGGAATCCAATTTCATCAAGTTTTGCAGCAATAGCAGTCGGATCACCGATCTTATTATGTAAAACACCATCAAAAGCTGCGGTATAGACAAAAAGGAAAATTTTTCCCGCCTCGATCGCTTTTTCTGCAGCAGCGTAATTTTCATCATCACCCAAATGCCAGTCGGAAATATGAAAATCCACACCTTTTTGACTCATTGTATCGTAAAGATTGGCAATATTTTCCATACCGCCGGATACAAAAAGATCCTTTTTTTCGCAATAATCCATATATTTCAATTTCCACAGCGGCATCCGGTAAAGTTGGAAATATCCGGTAAAACCATAAATTTTTTTCAGTATTTTTGACAAATGATGCCGCACCCTGCCCCGATGCCAGAAAAAATCAGGTTTAAAAAGCCACGCGAACCGGGAAAGTTTTTTAAATGGCGAAGATTCCGGTGCAAAACGGAATAACCCGAGATGTCCATGGGCTGCAGGAGTTTTTCCGGAAAGAATCGTGGGAATCGCACTGCTGGAGTACCCGAACTGCATAGTGATCTTTTTGCGGTACGGCAGAATTTCCATCAAAAACTTATGATCATTGACGATCTTCCACCCCAGAGCATCTATGAATAAAAATATTTCAATCGTTTTATGTTTCACTTTTTCACCTCATGGCAAAGCCCGGTAGCCCGAAAGTTCGCGAAAATTTCCGGCAGGCTTGCGGTTCTTTAATTCAGTTGACGGAATGGAAGGTTTTTCAATGAGATAACCGCTGGTTACCGCTGCCGGAGCAATGGTTTCCCACACGCTGTATTCGCTTGCCGGAACACTCAAAAATTCCAGATTCACATATCTGCGGAAAACCGGCAGTTTGTCAGCATTTTTTCCATACACCATTTTCACTGCATTGCGGTCAATGCCGAATGTATTTCCATAGGGGGTAATGCCGGGGATAAATTCTCCGATACCGTCAGCGTAACTTACCAGATCAAGGAATACTGCCGGATATATTTTGCCGAGTCCGGAAGTCATGCTTCTGCCCAACGGATTGGCTCCGTTGTGGAAGTCATTGGCAAGATACGCTCCGGCAAGATATTTTTCTTCCCCGGAAAGTTTATGGGCAGCGATCAAAGTCATTGCACGGCGCAGCGGATGATAATTTCCCCACCCCATAACGTGAACCCAACCGGCATTATAAGCATGCCACAAGGTGCGATAAGGATAATTGTTTTCCAAATCAGCAAGCATCCGGTCGGCATCGCGCAATATGACTTTTTTATACCCGTTCCGGAACTCTTCCAGCTCTTTTACCGGATACAGCTCCAGAATCATACACAATAACACCGACCATTTCCAGAAATATTTGTTGAAAGAATCTTTTATACGCATTTGATTTTCCAAAACCGGATCAAGATATTGACGTTTCCCGGTAAGAGTGAAAAGATTCACCCCGGTTCTCAACAGATTTTCACTGTCCAATTCTGCGGCTTCACGGTAAGCGATCAACTTGTTTTTCAAACGCAGCCACGATACCAGTTGATTCCGGGGATCCAAAGCAAAATTCCAGGCATTTACCGCAGAAGTCAGATATTTTTCCGCTTCGGCAGCAGCTCCGGCTTTTTTCATGGCAAGTGCCAGCGTGCTGACGGCAGAAGCGTATTCTAACGTTCCGTTGCGCGATGGAGCTGACACATAATAAGTACGCTTTTCCTGATCGGGCAAACCTTCACCCGGTCCAGGATGTCCGGTCGTTTCAAACCATGTGCCGACCCCGCCGTTTTCCAGCTGCACTGCAAGCAGATGTTTCACTCCCCATGCCGCTTCGTCAAGAATATCCGGAATACCGTTTCCGCTTTCGGGAATATTGAGCTGACCGTCAATGAAGTTTTCCGGCTTCATCATATACACCGTTGCCAAATCGCTCACAATACGCAAATGATAAGGTCTGCGGTCATAATCCGCAGCATCATGCCATCCGCCGGGAGCGGTAATGATTTCCTGGCGGTATGGCGGATTTTCTTTGATCAAATCGAAATGTTTCACCTCGATACGATTATCTTTGATGTCAAAAAATCCGTAATCGTTTCCGCCTTTACCTGTACGGTAATGCTCCGCATTGCCGGGAAAACGTCCCCGCAATACAGTTTGATGACACGCCGGACTTGTCCACCCGGTAAAAGGTTGAACTTTGGCAATACCGCACCGCTTGTGATAAAGCCCCCGGGCATGGATATAAAAGGCTTCACTCAAGGCATTGCTGCCAATAACAAAATCCTCGCTCCGACCGATATTTTCCACATAAAAATAATACTTGCCCGGAGTATTGAATTTACTGTAATCCAGCTCCAACACCTCTTCTGCGGTAAATGGGATTTTATTCAGATATTTCGGATCATTCCGGCGCAGTTTCAG
>JAZRGW010000015.1:0-26177 GCA_045644425.1 Victivallaceae bacterium
TTACGCCGTAAGAGTTGCGGCGAGCGTTGCACGCCGCCGCGAGGGGTCTGGGGAATTTCTTCCCCAGAGTGGCACTCGTGGAGCAAATTTCATCCCTCCTGTCGCCAGAAAAGGCGGCAGAGGGTGAAACTTTGCGACACATGAGTCGAACCACAACAACACACGCATACCACTTGCCAGTACAAAATCCCGCACGCACGGGCGCCAGGGGTGCAGGGGGCGGCGTTAGCACCCCTGCAAAAACACACAGGTTTTGCAACAGCCCCTGAATTTTTTTTTAAATTCTATGCCGATTATTTGGCAAGCAGTTCCTGACGGTACTCCATATAACGGTCATAAAGTCCATGGGCAGACTGATACATTGAATTCGGACTCATGAAATGAGAAAACTCAAATGTGATCGCTTTATCCACACCTGCTTTACGGGCAGCTTCCAGTTTCAACCGCATTTTTTCCCATTTGATGGGCGGAAAACGCCACGGCATATCGCGGTCAAAGGTTTCGCAGTTTGTCCAGCTTTTCATACCGTAACGGCTGGCAAGCTGATGATTGAGTGCCAGATAATCAGGCAATTCTTCATAGGTACACTGACCATCCTGAAATGCAACGATATCCACTGCTCCTTTGATTTCAGAAAGGATAATATCCCAGTCGTGTTCATGCTCAATAATAGTCACAGGACTTTCAGGACAAACTTTGACACCGCAAATATACGGAGAAATCATCGTGGGCAGATTGCCGGAAAGATCTTTGACAAAGTTACCGAGGTCACGGTAAAGATTGGTCATGCCGATACTGTTGCGGGAAATTTCGCAATTAAGATACCAGCCTTTGAAACTTTTGTGGTGTCCATAATTTTTCCACACTTCTTCAGCGACAAACTTGGAAATTTCCAACTCTTTTTCGCACTCTTTGCGATGCCAGTATTTTCCGGAATCATAGAGACCGAAATAGAATGACATCTCATACTTGTCAGCCAAAGTCAGAAAAAGTTCCACCAAATCAAGCGGTGGACAATAGCATGATTCATTTTCCATCAGATATTTTGAAGGAAAAGTGATAAAGCGTTTATGACCGCAACGGATCAGTATCACCGTATCAATTCCCGCAGCTTTCATTGATGCAAAATCGCGATCCCACTCTTTTTCGCCCCAATTCTGGTGCGGAATGTCGTGGCTGATCTCATCAAGAAAAGTTCCTGTTACCAACATTTTTTAATTTTCTCCTTTTTTGTTCAGGGGATTTTTCATTCCCCATTTATTTAAAAATATTTTCTAAAGAATTATAGTTCAGTATCGGCTTCAATTTCTCCGACTCAACGACATCCCCAGCCAGAAGACTGCGTAATTTTTTGATTGCCAGAACACCGAGTTGATGAAATGGCTGAATGATCCCCGGAACCTGAAAAAAATCTCCGGAATACAGACATTTATCATAACATACCAGATAAAAATCCTTTCCGTAAACCAGATTACGTTTCTGACATTCCAGAAGAATCGCAGAGGAAAACTTCGAATATACGCACATCATTCCTACCGGGAACTCCGCCTCATCAAGCATCCTCCCGATCATACTTTCCGGGAAAATACTTTCTTTTACACGATAAATTCTGACCTTCTTGCCCGGATCGAAATTTTCACAGCTTTCAGAGAATTTATTTTCACGCAAAGAGTAAACACAATCTGCTGATTTCATACTCAATACTGCGTAAGAAGATAATTTCTTTTCAGCAAGATATCTTCCTGCCAGCCAACCGCCGCACTCATCATCCATATCCAAGGTAACACTCTTTTTCATCGGCCAATTCAATGTATTCAAAGAAATTACTTTACCGCCGTTATTCAGATATTCATCCAGCTTGCGGAGCGTCTTTTCAAAACCTTTATCCCAATATGGAACATAACTGATGATGCCGGTATGCTGAAACGAGGTCATTGAATCTATAAAAGCACTGTAAGATTCCGCAGTCATTCCGAAATGAAAACTCAACGGAATATCATACAATCCGGAACCTTCTGTCAAACCATGAATCAATTCCAACAACAGCGTATCATTCCACGACGGCAGAAATACTCCCACCACCGGTTTTTGTTTTTTACGCAGACTGACCGCCTGAATATTCGGGGAATACCCCATTTCTTTTGCCACTTTTCGGATATATTCCCGACGTGTCTCCGAAACCCGTAAATATTTGCGGTTGTTAAGTACGGCAGATACTACCGTCGGGTGAATCCCTGCCCTGGCTGCGACCTCTTTTAATGTAACACTCATAAACCACCTGATTAAATCGTTTTAATCATTCGACACTAATAATATAATGCCTAAAACATTGTTTTGTCAAGGCAATAATAGAATTTTTTACAAAATTTATCAGCCGAACCAGTATCCAGTATCCAGTATCAATAAAATAACCCTGCCGCAGTATTTACCACAGCAGGGTTATTTGAAAAATTACCAATAATTATTCAGTAAAAGCTGATTTTAATGCCCAGAGACCGAGAGCCGGATTGCTGATATAGAAAATTTCTTCGCCATTGACGGTATTGACACCATCTTTCAAATTGGCAACGTCATATTTTTTCATCACTTCATCCAGATCGCCGTATTCAAAACCAACAGATTTGATCTCTTCGGCACTGATTTTATCACCGGGACAATAGGTGATCGTAAAACGACCTTCACTTGAACCGTGGATCAGGTGGGCTGCCGCACCGAGATTGTTACGCAAATCTTCATTTTCCGCAACCATCTTCAGCGTGTTCGGAGTTCCTTTATAGCCGTATTTGCGAATCAGGCGGTCGATTTCCGGATCTTCACCGAATTCCTGCAATCCGGGAGCCAGCACGATCAGATCACCGTCATCGGCAATCGCCATTCGGGTACGGTAAACCGATTTATTGCCCAGCCAGGTGCTTTTGAATTCTTCCGGATCAAGGAAAACGATAACCTTTTTCAACGGTTTATCCAAAAGCTGAAGATTGGTTTCCACGCTGAGTTTGGCAGCTGCCATAAAAGCATCAGCTCCGCATCCGGAATAGAATCCGCGCATCGCCATTTTGCCGGTAGCGTCATCTCTTGCCATAACAGTCTGCATATAAACAATTGGCAGATCCGCAAGATAAGTATCCACACCGTAATTGAAAAGACGTCTTACCGGACTGTCGGCATGTCCCATAATCTTTTCCATATTGGATACAGCACCGAGGAAGTGGGATTTATTGATCATATCCGATCCGCCGATACCGACCATGATGTTTTTAGTATAGTTCGCCATACCGACAACCTCGTGGGGAACGACCTGACCGACGGAAAGAATAATATCGTAATTTTCAAAAACGATCTTATTCACTTCCACATTAACTTCGTAATCGACCTTGCCACCGGATAATTCACTGATAAATTCACTGGAAGCTTTACCAATGGCTTTTACGCCGTTACGCCAATCGTGAACCAGAAATTTATCTTTGGGAATTTTTTTGCCGAACATCAATTCCAGCTGGGCATCCCCCATTGCAGAGTGAGTTCCCAGTGCGGGCATGATGTCAATATGACATTTGTCTGCATAATTCTCATAAATGATCTCGGTAATTCTTCCTGCACAGGAATTCAACCGGGTGTGGTCAGGAGGCAGGATCAGCATCCGTTTAATTTCTTTTCCGCTTTTGGCAATCGTTTCAAGCACCAGACTCTGAAGCTCGCTGTCGCTGATGGAAATATTTGCCCCGCCTTTTTCTACATACATCGCCATAATATTTTCCTCTTTCTGAAAAAACGGCGGGCAACACCGTTGAAAAGATGTTCCCGCCGCCGGAATTGATTTACTTATGCGGTATAAGTTCCGGAAACAGTGGTACCGCTGGTTTCAGTCCAGGCAGTGTGGAAGAATTCACCACGGGCCTTGTCGACACGCTCGTAGGTGTGGGCACCGAAGTAGTCACGCTGCGCCTGCAGCAAGTTGGCAGGCAGACAGGCTGAACGATAACCGTCGTAATAAGCCAATGCACTGCTGAATGCAGGAACCGGTACACCATTGGCAACCGCAGCTGCCACAACTTCACGCCATGCAGCCTGACAATTGTCGATCACGCCGTGGAAGAAGTCATCCAGCAGCAGGTTATCCAGATCAGGATTCTTATCGAAAGCATCTTTGATGCGTTCGAGGAACTGGGCACGGATGATACATCCGCCGCGCCACATCAGAGCGATTTCACCGTACTGAAGTTTCCAGCCATACTCTTTGGCAGCAAGTTTCATCAGCTGATAGCCCTGAGCATAGGAACAGATCTTGGAAGCGTAAAGAGCTTTGCGGACAGCTTCGATGAAAGCAGCTTTATCACCGGTGAAAGCCGGTTTGGGACCGGTCAGGATGCCGGAAGCAGCGACACGCTCAGCTTTGACAGCGGAAAGACAACGGGCGAAAACCGCTTCGGCAACCGTCGGAGCAGGAGCTCCCAAATCCAATGCACTCTGGCTCGTCCATTTTCCGGTACCTTTCTGACCGGCGGTATCCAGAATGATGTCAACTACCGGTTTGCCGGTTTCGGGATCGATCTTGCTGAAAATATTGGAAGTGATCTCAATCAGATAGCTATTGAGTTCGCCTTTATTCCATTCAGTGAAAACATCGTGCAGTTCAGCGGCATTGAGACCGAGGATATTTTTCATGATCCAGTAGGCTTCGCAGATCATCTGCATATCGCCGTATTCAATACCGTTGTGAACCATTTTTACATAGTGACCGGCACCATTGTCACCAACCCATTCGCAGCAGGGACGGCCACCGGCAACTTTCGCTGCGATCGCCTGAAAGATCGGTTTGATCTCAGCCCATGCTTCCGGATCTCCACCGGGCATCAGAGAGGGACCGAGCAAGGCACCTTCTTCACCGCCGGAAACACCGGAACCGACAAAACGCAGACCTTTTTCAGCCAGATATTTGGTGCGGCGGATGGTATCGGGGAAGTGACTGTTGCCGCCGTCGATCAGGATATCACCTTTATCAAGGTAGGGAATCAACTGTTCCATAAGGTCGTCGACCGGTTTACCGGCTTTGACCATCATCATGATCTTGCGGGGGGATTTCAGGCTGTTGCAAAGCTCTTCAAGAGAGTGACAGCCGATGAAGTTTTTACCTTTGCCGCGACCGTTGATGAAATTATCAACTTTTTCAACAGTACGGTTGTAAACCGCAGCACTGAAACCGTGGCTTTCCATATTGAGGACGAGATTTTCGCCCATTACCGCCAATCCGATCAAACCGATGTCAGCTTTTTTATCCATGATATATATTCCTTATAAGTAATTGGACTTTGAATTACAGATTAAACTCCGCTGAAAGCAGCGAAACCACCGTCGATCGGCAGCACAACACCATTGATGAAACCGGCAGCTTCATCATCAAGCAGGAAGAGCAATGCACCGACCAGATCTTCCGGCTGACCGAATTTACCCATCGGAGTATGGGTCAAAATGGTATTGCCGCGGGCAGTCAGAGAACCATCCGGATTGGTCAAAAGAGTACGGTTCTGGTTGGTAAGGAAAAATCCAGGAGCAATAGCATTGACGCGGATATTGACCTTGGAAAAGTGAACCGCCAGCCACTGAGTGAAGTTGCTGATAGCAGCTTTGGCACCGCTGTAAGCCGGAATTTTGGTCAGGGGGCAGAAGGCATTCATACTGGAGATATTGATCACATTTCCACCATTATTGGCAGCCATGTGCTTGCAGAAAACCTGAGTCGGCAGCAGAGTACCGAGGAAGTTCAGATTGAAAACAAATCCAACACCGGCAGGATCGAGATCAAAGAAAGTGGTGATACCTTCAGCTTTGGCAATCAGATCTTCTTTGGTCAGATACTCTTTGCTGGTAGTTCCTTTGGGATTGTTGCCGCCGGCACCGTTGACCAGAATGTCGCAGGGACCGAAAACTTCACGGATTTTGGCTTCAGCAGCTTCCAGACTGGCAAGTTCCAGCACATTGGCTCCCAGACCGATCGCCTGACCGCCATCTGCCACGATTTCAGCAGCTACGCTTTCAGCCGCTTCGGCACGGAGGTCGAGAATAGCTACTTTGGCTCCGGCTTTTGCAAGTGCCTTGGCCATAACACTGCAGAGGATTCCGCCGCCGCCGGTCAGCACGGCTACTTTGTCTTTCAATTCAACTTTCATCATCAGGCTCCTTATGTTTTGTTAAGTTTATGTGATGAATGAACTTTTTTACATATAGATAAAATACCATTCTATCAGACTATTTTCAAGCATAAATACAATCTTTTTGCAAAAGTTTGTTCAGAAACTTTACCAACCTGCTAAAATCCCCGGTTTTTACGGTCTAAAGAAGCAAGAAGCGCCGCACAGCAACGGATCACAGGAATATCAAGAGAAAGCCGGTCGGCAATTTTGACCACATTGCCGATCACAGCCCCCACTTCCAACGGCAATCCGGCAGAAAAATCCTGAAGCATACTGGTTTTATAAGGAGGAAAATTCCGCGTGTATTCGATTTGTTCATCCGCCATCTGACGGGTCAGTTTCACCCCGCTGGCATTAGCAACGAGAATAACTTCATCCATCAATGACGAACAGAGTTTTTCAATCGCATCTCCGTCACACAACTCTTTTGTATCAATGCCCCCTGCCAACACAGACACCGGATTGAATGGCAGATTCCACAATAATTTACGCCATCTTTCAAGAGCAATATCAGCAGTCACCTGACAGGGAACTCCGCCGGATATGAAAACATCTGCCAGTTTGCGGGCAAAAACAGATTCACCGCCGCCGAATCTGCCGATAAGCAACCGTCCTGCCCCCGAATGAATGATTTCACGGAAACTTTTTCTGTATGCCCCGATATAAGCTATACAACTGATCAGTTCATTATCCGGATATGCCGATGCGATCTCATCCTCGATACCGATTCCATTCTGAAGCAGCACTATCGGCGGCTTTGACGGCAGTGATGCCGCTTTTCTCAACAACTTTACCCGGTCAGTTTCCGGAAGAACTTTTGTCGCAAGAATCACCCCATCAATATCCGGAGAAATCTCATCTGCTTCACCCAACACTCTCGACGGATGAAAAACAAAATCTCCGTAAATGCTTTTTATATCATAACCTTTTTCACGGATTTCCGGCATATTGCGGCGGATAAGCACTTCAATATCCGCTCCGCCGTTGGCGGCACGGCCGCAGAAATAACTGCCGATACTGCCGGCACCGATCAAAAGAAGTTTCATCTGGAAATTTTTTCTATTCCTTCAAAAATTTTACTGCCAACACGCACGATAGTCGCTCCGCAGGCAATCGCTTCCGGAAAATCACCGCTCATCCCCATTGAAAGCAGTGGTAAATCAATACCGGATGATACCGCTGTATCAGCCTGCAAATTTTTCAATGTGGAAAATATTTGCGTCAATTCTGATTTTTCAGCATCAAAAGGTGCCATGGTCATCAAACCGGAAAATTTCACATTTACGCATTTTGCCGCCGCCGCCGCAACAACCGGCAGCTCTTCCGGAGTCATACCGCCTTTGGATTCTTCACCGGAAACGTTGACTTCCAACAAAATCCGTGGAGCAACGCCTTCTTCTCCGGCGATTCTTTCAAATCTTTCCAGCTGACTCAAGGATTCCACCGAGTGGATCACTTGAGCAAGTTTGACAACTTTGCGGATTTTATTGGATTGTACCGGACCGATAAAGTGCCAGATTATATCTTCCGGCATGGAAGCCTTTTTCATTGCCAATTCCGGCTCACGGTTTTCAGCGAATTCCCTGATACCGGCATTATAAAGCTCCATAAGCACCGGAACCGGGATCGTTTTACTGACCACCAGAAGCTGTACTTCACTCACGCATCTATTGCAAGCAGCACACGCTTTGGCAACATCTTCTTTTACAGCAAGATAGTTATCGATCACCTGACTCATTTTGAAGATTCTCCGGCATTGAGAAATTTTTTACGGTGTTCCGGAGGTAATGCGGTGATTTTAGTTCCGGCAGGCAAACTCTCTGTCAACCAAACATTACCACCGATAACAGAATTATCGCCGATAGTAATGTCACCCAGTACCGAAGCTCCGGAATAAATCGTAACATTTTTTCCGACCGTCGGATGGCGTTTAGCTCCTTTTATCAACATGCCGCAGGCATTTTTCGGAAAATTAGCCGCGCCGAGAGTCACTCCCTGATAGATCCGGACATTGTCGCCGATAACCGCAGTTTCTCCAACCACAACACCGGTTCCATGGTCGATAAACACCCCTTTCCCGATGGTCGCTCCGGGATGGATGTCGATTCCGGTTTCTGAATGTGCATACTCAGTCATCATGCGGGGAATCAAAGGTACATCCAGCATATAAAGCTCATGTGCCAGACGCTGAATAGCGATCGCCCGTACTCCGGGATAACTCAAAATGATCTCATCAAAACTTTTCGCCGCCGGATCACCGTTGTAGGCAGCTTCAACATCTTTTTTCATCACTTCACGAATAACCGGAAGTTTACGGAGCAATTCCAGTGCCAATTCATCACTTTTAATCAGACAACTGCTCTCACAGGTGTCACAATTGCCGCCAGAAATACGGCAGATCGCTCTGGAAATCTGGTCAGAAAGTTCCCGCTGACAATCTCCCAGCAAAACAGCCGCAGAGGGATAGGTTCCAGCCCGCTCAAATCCTGGAAAAATCAACTCCAGAAGTTTTTCGGTAATAGCGACCACTTCACTGCGGCGGGGAAGACTATCTCCGCAGGCATCATTCACCCCGAAACCATCAGCATAACTGGCAAGCAATTCCTGATTGATCACATCCAACGCATTTTTCTTTTCCAGACGGTTCATATATCCATATCCTGAATCAATTTATTCAATATTCTGTATCTGTTCGCGGATTTTTTCCATTTCCGCTTTGAATGCCACAACGACCGGTGAAGCACCTCCGACAGCAGCTTTATTGCCAAGCGTGGTGATCTCGCGGAAAATTTCCTGTGCCAGAAAATCCATATTTCTTCCGGATGGCGTTTCTGATGCAAGAAAGGAACGGAACTGGGCAAAATGGCTGGATAACCGGGTGATCTCTTCGGTAACATCTCCTTTATCCACATAAAAAAGGACTTCCCGTAAAAGTGCCGGATCATCAGCTGAAACCGGCAGATTGCTGCTTTCAAGACGGTTCATTATACGCTCTTTTGCCAATTCCGGATAAGCTGCCGTCATTTGCGACAATTCTCCATGCCACGCCTCAAGCTTTTCAATTCTCTGCAAAAGATCCCTGGCAAGAGCTTCCCCCTCTATCCGACGCATGTTATTGAAATCGTCCAATGCAGAGAGCAGAGCATTTTCAAAAGCCTGCTCCAATTCCGGATTTTCAGCAGATTCTTTACGGTTTGACAAAACCCCCGGTACAGCAACAAGTGTTTCCACAGCAACTTCAGCCGACATATTCGCCCGGACTCTTGCCGCACGGCTCTCTTTGATCAGCTTGTCAAGCAAAGCTGTGTTTATTTCAAAATTCCCCACCTGAGCCGCTGCATCACATACTGTACAACGGATTTGCAGCGAACCACGGGAAACAGCCTGTGACACCAGTTTGCGGCCGGCAATTTCCAACGCCGACAATTCAGAAGGAAGCGAAAAACGCATTTCCAATTGCTTACGGTTTACGGAAGCGATTGCAATGGTGACTTTGCTGCCATCGGCACAGCACGCTTCACCTCTGCCGAAACCGGTCATACTCAAAAGCATATTACTTATCTCCTGCAAGTTTCAATTCTTCAGCCGGAAGCGGATTCAGACCTTCTGCCGGAGTCATCACCACTTTTACGGTATGAGCATCAAGCTCCCTGTCTTCAATGATCTGGGCAAAACTGAAATCCCAGTCTGCAAAACCGGCATTCGACAATCCGGCAAATACCAGATTGCGTCCAGCAAATTTCCACACCAGAGAATATTGAATCTTTCCAGCAGCAGATTTGCGAACAGCCGCCAATTCGTCAGCACTTTTCTTTCCATCCGGATTGAAATTCAAATCAAATTTTGTACGAACGAGATAGGGAAATGAAAAACGCACCAGATTTGCCTCTGCCGCATTGAGATCAGCAAAGAAATTATTCTGTGCATAATTCCGGATCTTTTCCACAGCCCCCATCAGCACCGGTTGATATTTTTTGTAATCACGCACGATTATCCGGTTGGGATTCCAATCGTCCATTCTCGCACCGGATACCCCCCAAACCATATAGAGATCTTTTTTGCCGGGAATCAGCCATGTAATGCATATTTGCTGCAATTCACTGGATAATCTTTCCGGTTCACGATTTGTGTCATTGTATTCCAAAACCGGGGAGTGCAGCAGCAATGGAGCATTGAAACGGACAAAATAAATATCATCCTCTTTCAACGTATTGCAATTTTCCAGCAGATATTTACGGGCTTTTTCCACTGCCCGGTGCTGATAATACAATTCAGAACGGCATCCGGCGATCATCGACGCCAGAAACAATACAAAAAATGCTCTCTTTAACATAAAAAACTCCATTTCCGGAATATTCAATTAAATCATGTCACTCATTAAAGATAACATTTAGTTGCCAAAAGTCAATCTCTCCAGTTGAATTTTGAAAAAAAAACACTATATTTATATAAAAAACAGTGAAAACAGGGGATTTTATTTGTGAAAAAAGCCTTTTTCGGCGGCAGTTTCGACCCACCTCATGCCGGACATCTCGGAGTTGCCCGGGCAGCATTGAAATCGGGAAAATGTGATCAGGTGATTTGGTTTCCCGCCGCCGATCCGCCTCATAAAAAAAATTCCCGGCGGGCACCTTTTGAAGACCGGATGAATATGGTGCGGTTGATGATCGAAAATGAGCCGGATATGGCTGTTTCCGGATTTGAAGCTGATGCAGGAATACACCCGTCTTATACATTTAATATCCTTGCCGAACTGGAAAGACAGACAGGTATCCGTTACACACTGCTGATCGGTGCAGACAGTCTGTTGATGCTTCACACCTGGTTCAACGCAGAAGAACTTGTACGCACCACCGATTTTATCACCTATCCCCGGCGGGGATCCGAAGTGACAATGGAAAAACTGCGAGAGTTCTGGGATGAAAAAACGGCTGAAAAGTTGATAAAAAGTATGATTTGCGGAACTTTTTTTGAAATATCTTCAACAGAAACGAAAATTTCAATGGAAAAAAAAGGATTCAGGCATCATATTATAGAGGAGCACGGGCTTTTGCCCGGAGTAAGTGAATATATAAGCAAACACAGCCTTTACGGGCAATGTGATATTACGGGAAAGGAATTTTTATGACGTTGGCCCAATCAAGAATCGAAAAAGCAAAAGAACTGGCTGAATTCTGCATCCGGTGTGCCGATGATAAAAAAGCTGAAGATCCGGCTCTGATCAAATTGCCGGAAACTTCCGGTGTAGCTGATTTTTTTGTAGTGGTCACGGCAAATTCCGACCCCCATCTGCAGGCTTTGGCAAATCACATTGAAAGACAGGTCAGAGAAACCTATCAATCAAGAGTTATTTCCGGTGAAGACGGCAATCACGGCGGTTGGATACTGCTTGACTTCAACGATGTGATCGTTCACATCATGCTGCCAGAGGTCCGGGAAAAATATCAGCTGGAAACCCTTTGGGGCACTTCCAAAGCATAATGTTTTCTCAAGATCATGAATGATTTGCCGCAATGGAGCGAGCAGCAATGGAAAAACGAGATCCTTCTGCATGAAAAGCAGCTTGCCCTTTTCTTTCAGGATCTCGTTTATTGTCTCGACTTGCCGATCAGTGATCTGCCGTCAGAACTGCCGGGAACAGTGGAAACACCTTCCGATCCGGTAACTGCCGGAAAAAATGCTGCTTTACAGCAGTGGATGCGTGAACACGAAGAAGAAAATGATGATACAGAACCGGAAGAAGAATACGGTCCACGCCATCCGGTCTGTTTTTCCTGCATTGACTCTCTTGATCAATTGGCAACGGCATGGAATATATTTTCCTCGGATTTCAAAGACGATGAACTATCCCGTCATGCTCTTGGCACAAGTTGTGCCTTTGCCAAACTGCTTGCCCGCAGTGCAGACTTCATGGAGCCATCCAAATATTGCACTTCACAACTGCTGATCACACTCGGGAAACTGGCTCTCAACGATCTGGATGATGTGCTTAACCGACTTGAATCATGCAGAAAATTGCTGGATTCTCAAACTGAATCATTTTCCTATTTCCATCAGCGTCTGGCGGTTGTCAGAGAACAGATCAGTGCCAGACTCAATGAGCTGTGTCAATAAAAAATCCGTACAGTGAAAATCGCTCACTATACGGATTTTTTTCAAATATATCAAAGCAGATTGTCTTCCTTGACCACTCCCGGAACCCGGTAATCGGTTTCTTCAAAACTCTGACGGTTGCAAGCAAGCACAGCTCTGACCAATGTCGGGATCGGCAGTGTCGTAACAATAGAAAGAATGATGATCGCATTGAAAAAGTTTTCACTGAGCAATCCCATATCTTTACCTATCGCCGCGGCCGCCAATGTTGCTGAAAGCTGAGGAACAGTCATCAATCCGGCAGCAACTCCCTGAGCATTGTTGAATCCGCAAATTCTCATCGCAGTAAATCCGGAAATCATCTTACTGCCAACCAATCCGACAATGGTAAGAATGACGATCATCCAGCTGCCGGAATTGCTGAAAGCAGTAAAGTCGGTTTTCATACCGATCGATACAAAGAGGAACGGTATCAGGAACCCGTAACCGATACTTTCCATACGTTTAAATAACAACATATCCCGCTGTTTGACCACCTGGGAAAGTCCCAGTCCGGCAATAAATGCTCCAACAACCATATTGATACCAAGCAATTCACCGATGATCACCGTAACCAGAATCACCAGCATCACAAATGTAATAAGCACATCTTCGCCCGGCTGGAAATATTTTATCAGCAATTTTCCGGAAAAGTAAACTGCGATCATCGACAACACCAGATAGAGCAGAACAATTCCCAGAAATGCAGGTACAAAACCGTTACCGAAGAAATTACTGCTCAAATGGTCAAAAATCGAAAGCGTACTGGCAACCACGGAGTGGGAAATCTGCAGTGCCTGACGGTGCAGCTGCACACTGACTGCCAACAACACGATGCTGGCAATATCTGTAATGACCGTGGAAATCAGCACCGCAGCACCGAAACGAGTCTTGCTCAACTTCAAATCACGCATCACCGGAAAAACAATACCTACCGAGTGAGAAGCAAAAAGTGAAGCATAAAGCAACTTCCCGGCAAGATCGGTCGGCTTGAAATACCAGTAGACCCAGTAACCGGCAACCGCAGGAAGCAAAAATGTAAAAATACTCAAAACGATCACCGGTTTACGAACTGATTTTATCAATTTAAAGTCAGCTTCCATACCGGCAAGTGCCATCAAAAGCATCAACCCCAGAGAACCGAGAGAATTGATGATCACATTGAAACTTTCTGTCGTTTGAGCTGCGGTCTGCAACTCCTGACCGGGTGTTCCGAGAAAACTCAACCAGCGGGATAAAATACCAACCAGATCAACACCGACTCCGGTCGGACCGATCAACATACCAACGATCAGAAGCGAAATCACTGTCGGAATATGAAACCGACGCAACAAAAAAGGAATCAAACTCATCAATCCGGTAAAAGCCAGAAACAATATCAAAAAAGCTCCATCGCTCATTTTTAACCATACCTTTCTATGTAAACAACAAATTGTTTATTGGATTAATATAGGACTTCCTTAACAAAAAGTCAACCATTACTGACGAAAAAATCACGATATGTTTGCTGTAAAGCACCTCTGCATGTGATTGATGATTGTTTTTATACCGTTTCCGGTGTATATTATATGATGATATATGATTTTAACCCAACCCAAGAAAGTACCATTTCTCATGAATGATCTTCCGGAATTCCGTGCCCTCGGAGTAGCTGATGAACTCATCCCGGCACTGCTCGCTAAAAATTTTGTTTCCCCGAGTGCGATCCAGACGTTGACCATACCGGCTCTGCTTTCCGGAGAAAAAGACCTTATCGGTCAGGCTCTTACCGGAACCGGAAAAACTGCCGCATTCGGATTGCCGGTGATTCAAACGATTGATTCAGGCAAAGTACCGCAAGCTCTCATTCTTGCTCCGACAAGGGAATTATCCATTCAGATCGCTGATGAATTGAAATCTCTTGCCAGAGATAAAGCATTGAAAATAATCCCCTTTTACGGCGGTCAGTTGATAACGATCCAGCTTGATGCATTGAAACAGGGAGTGGATATTGCAGTCGGAACTCCCGGAAGGATCATGGATCTTCACCGGCGGGGCAAACTGCAGCTGGATAAACTGCAATTTGCCATTCTCGATGAAGCTGATGAAATGCTGGATATGGGCTTTATTGATGATATAAGAGAGATTCTTTCACTGACCAATCCGGATAAAAGAATGCTTATGTTCAGTGCAACCATGCCGCAGGAAATCATGGATGTTGCTGCAGAATTCATGCGTCCGGGATACGACATCGCCCGTGCCGGATGCGAAAATGCCACAAATACCGCTTTGACAGAACAATATTTCCATGAAGTCAAACGGGAGCATAAACTTGATGCTCTTATGCGTCTTATTGATGCCAATCCGGAACTTTACGCAATGGTATTCTGCAGAACGCGTGCCGATGTGGATGAAGTCACCGAAAAACTTCATGCAAAAGGCTATCGGACCGAAGCTCTGCATGGAGAAATTTCACAGGCTCAACGCCTGCGGGTGATCAACGGTTTTAAAAAACGTAAATTCCCGCTGCTCATTGCCACCGATGTCGCCGCCCGCGGTATCGACGTAAATGATCTTACCCATGTGATCAATTACTCCCTGCCCCAGAATTCCGAAATCTACATCCACCGTATCGGCAGAACCGGCAGAGCCGGAAGGCATGGAGTGGCGATCTCATTTGTCACTCCGGGCGAAAGACGCAAACTCAAATTTATTGAAAAAGATATCGGCAATGAGATACCGCAGAAAAAACTGCCGCAAATTTCTGATATAATTGAAGCAAAAAAGCAGCTCTTTTCAGAAAATGTTGCTTTGTTGCTTGAAACCGGCGATGCGTCAGACTATCTCAACTTTGCCGAAGAACTCTGCACGTTGGGCGGTCATCCGGCTGAAGCTCTGGCTGCGGTATTAAAACTTCACTTCAAGAACGAATTGCTTCCGGAAAGTTACCATGAATTCGGTACCAGAGAAAAACGGGATGAATCCCACATGAAAAAACTGCTCCTCTTTGCCGGAAGAGCCGACGGAATAACCGTCCCGATACTGCTTCAGGAAATTTGCGAAAAAACCGGAATCAGAGGCAATCAACTGGGCAAGATCATCTGTCGTGCCAATAAAACTTTTATCAACGCCGATGCTGCCGATGCTGAAAAAATAATCAAGGCATTTGCAAAAGATGATCAGTGGCACTTCAAGTACGATGAACCCCGCGAAGAACGGCAGGAAAAACGGGATAAAAAGAATTCTTTTGAAAAAAATGAGCGTGACAGCAGGAAAGGTAAAAACTTTTCAGAACCGAAAGCGGATAAGCCCAGACGCAAAAAAATAAAAACTCACAAGCCGCTGAGAGAAGAATTTTTCAAATGGATAGAAGATTCTGAATAAAGTTGAGATTTTTATTGATTATTTTCATGGATCACATTGAAAAATAAAATAACATGGATTATTTTAACTCTCAGAAGTCCGGAGTTTTATATACAAAAAAAGGAGGTACTTTATGATAAATCGTTTCTTGCTCTCAATTTTTGCCGCATCTGTAATCACCTTTTCTTTACCAGCGGCACCGTCTGCAAATGCATCTGAAAAATTTAATAAAACCATCAAACAAGTCGATCTCGGCGGGGAAATGCTCCTTTATCAGAATACTGACGGTATTCAAAAACTTTTTAACGACATCATCCCCGGAATACTCCGCAGTGCATTAAAAGATCATCAGGCAGCACCTCTGATTTTTCAGGGGTGGAATAGTGCCGCAAAAATGCTCAATCTGAAAGCTTTTGAGGCATATGCTGTAAGTTCACGGCAGGCTGAAAAAGATCTTTATATAATGAAAAACTTTCTGCTTTTTGACCGTCAGGCAAAAAGTATACTTTTTTCTCCGGAAATCAATAATACCGAACTTCTCTGGCAGAATTTCCCCGCCGATACCATTTTTGCGGTAAAAGGCAGATTCAATCTTAATCATTTCTGGAAAATGCTGATTGCCGAGTTACAAAGTTCTTCCGATCCGACTTATCAGACCCTTTTGATGCAGATCGCAATGCTCAAACAAAGCGGAGTGGATATCGGAGCTGTCATTGCCAGTATTGATGGATATATTGAATTCATCATAGCCGGAAATGACATCAAAAATCCGGCGATCAAACTGGAGATCCCTGACAAAACCGGTGCATTGAGTGCAATTATCCGCCCGATGATCTCTCAAGACAAATTGACCATTCCGGATTTTCCGTTGGAAATCAAAGTTCTCTATGCTCCTGGCAAAGTGGTATTCTATTCCAATGAGCGTATTCTCAACAATAATACTGCAAAACTCGGAAATTTACCGCTTTTCAGGAAATTTTCATCAAATCTTCCGGCAAAAGGAAATGCGGTTATTGTCTTCAACTTTTCTCAAAATCTGATCAACCGTATCAAAGCTGTAGTACTCAATGCGAATAGTCCGGAAGTAGCAAAAATCTGCGAATTTCTCTCCCCCATAGCTCTGCTCGGTATCCAGAGTGCGGAACTGACCGGTGAAAAAACTGTTACAGCTTCAAACTTTTCCATTCCGCAGGCATATCAGACCGGATCACTTATGATGCCGGCAGCAGCAACATTGCTTCCTGCTCTGAATTCAGCACGGGAAAAAGCAAGATCTGCAGCCTGTATAAACGCCATGAAACAGTTTGCTCTTGCCTGTATCATGTATGCCGAGGCCAATAATGAAACTTTCCCGGCCTCTATTGATAAACTTCTGGAAAAAGAGTTTATCAGCAGCGGCATTTGCGATAATGTGATCTTTCTCGCTCCCAATGTAAAAATGAGTGCGATCACCAATCCGGCAAATTATCCTCTGGCAATTTGTGACCGCTTCAAACACAAAAGCAACAAAGTCTGTGTGGCCTTTGCAGATGGACATGTAACTGCTGTTATTATCCCTCAGAATGCCGATGAAAAAGAGATCATCAATATTCTCAACAAAACTTATCACTTCCCGCCAGCTGTGATGAACTCACTGCTTAAAGCTGTTTCAGAGGATAAATAAAAATGAAAAATACGAAAACGATTTGGCCCGGCGGCACTCAGCTTGCACCGGTTCCGGCGGTACTCGTCGGTTGCGGCGATGGAGAAAACTTCAAATACAACTGTCTCACCGTGGCATGGGCGGGAACTCTTTCCAGTAATCCGCCCATGGTCGGCATCGGAGTACGTCCGGAGCGTTATTCCCGCGGATTGATTGAAAGCAGCGGTGTTTTTACCGTTAATATGCCCTCTGCAGATATGGCTGAAAAGGTCGACTACTGCGGAGTTGTTTCCGGCAGGGATGTGGATAAATTTGAAAAATGCGGATTTACCGCGATTCCGGGAAGCAAAATTGCAGCTCCGGTGATTGGAGAGTGTCCGATCTCTCTGGAGTGCAAAGTCAAACACTCTCTCAATCTCGGTTCGCATATCCTTTATGTGGGCGAAGTGATCGCAGTTCAGATATCTTCTGAATTCATTGATGAAAAAAATCATTTTGACGTCAAAAAAGCCGATTTACTTGCCTATGCACACGGCAATTATTTTTCACTTGGTGAATCACTTGGAACTTTCGGTTTTTCAGTCAAAAAGAAATGATTATTCATTAAAACCTTTTTCCGAAATGGTGCTGCTGAAATAAAATTTTGCAGTACCTTTTTTTATTTAAAACTTGTATTTTACATATCCGGGAACTATTTTAAACTCATGTATTGATTTTTTGGGGGACGATATAAAATGTTTATCAGTGAAATAAGTTTATCCGGCATCGGTAATTTTCCGGAAATAGAAAGTATCATTTCATTGAACCATAATACACTTCTCTGCGGAAACTGCGAAAGAAGAAAAAATTTTTTGCGGGCATTGGAGTTGCTTTTTAATGCAAAAACAGCTCTTGCAGATGATTTTTATGATGAAAATCTGCGGATTTCGGCAAAACTCACGTTTCCGGAAAGCGATCCGGATGAAATTCCCGAATTTTTTCATCACATGCGTGCTGATGAAAGTGGGGATATTTGTGCCATTCTGGAATATTCTGCTTTAAAAACAGATTCCGGAATCCACTCTGAATTGAATTGGATGCTGCCTCACAATGTCAAACGTGCAGTGAAACCACAGGAACTTGCGGGGATCAGATTCTCTTATCTTGCCGAGGATGAGGAAATATTGAAAAATGCCATTCGTAAAACGATGCTGGAAATATTTCATTCAGCTCCGGATACACTGGTCGATATTGCTGAACTTTCTGATGGTGAAACGGTCAGAGAAACTGTAAATTTCATTGCAGCTTCTTTAAAATCAGTTGATCCGGCAGCGTATTCTCCGGGAAATTATATTTCATGGCTTCTTTCCGGAATCGAGTTGAATATAAAAGAAAATAAAAAACATTTTTTCCGCCAGCTTCTGCAAAGTCTGCTGATTTGGCAAAACAGTAATGAGACAACTGAATCTCATGTCGGAATAAATTTGTTATTTATTGATGATTTACCGGAATTTAACATCTCATTCCCCGGAATACAGCTGATCCACTCGACCGCCCTGCCCCGGAATACAGAAAATCTTTCATTGGAAAATATCCGCTGTTTTTCGGAAAATTCAGTAAATTCCATCATATTGCCGGAAAATGAAGATGATAAAAAATTTCTCATGAATGCAGTAAAGCTTTTTCCGGAATTGATCTCTTCCCGGATGATCATTTTAACGATTTCAGCCGATGACAGGATCTTTATTGAAAAATTTGCCTCTATATCCGGTATCAATCTTCATCAGAATAATATTTCAATCATCCCCTTATCAGGTAAAAAACTTCATCTTTTATGGCAGTTGCTTGACCGGCTCGGTATTCCGTATCTGACATTGGCAGATTTGAATCACGGGTTGCCCGGTGGTGATTGGGAAAAGATCGCAGATATTCTCTATTGCGGTTCACTCTGCGGCAAAATCCTTCCGGCTGCGGATGAAGAAAATAATCCCGCAAATATTGAACTTATCCGTAAAAATCAACCGGATCTGCAAAACGAAAAACCATGGATAAATTATCTGGAAGATAACTGGAATGTATTTCTTTTCATAGAAACGGATTCGAATCGAATGATGCTGCGGGCATTTCAGACGGAACTGCGGATGCTTTATCCGGAATACCCGGAGGATGATGAAATGTTTTTCAACCGGCTTTATGCTGACAGAAATTTTTCCATGATTTACACCCAACTTTTTTCCACACTTCCGGATGCTGAAATTTCTGCAAAAATTCCGGTAAAAATCTGTGCTGTGATTGAAAAAATAAAAAATCTTCAGGATCAAATCAAATGAATCCCGCTTCTGATAATTGGCGTTTACACGGGATCAATGAGTTGGAAAAAGCTGCTTTTACAGCGATCCGGACGACAGACCGCAATATTTTCATCCATTCCGGTCCGGGAAGCGGAAAGACAGAAATTCTCGCACAAAAAGCAGCTTATCTCGTTGAAAACGGATTTCTGAAAAATGGAAAGAAAATCCTTGCTTTGAGTTTTAAAAGAAACAGTGCCAGAGATCTGCGTAACCGGGTACACCTGCGGCTTGATCCGGAAAAAGCAAAATTTTTTGAATCCTGCACTTTTGATGCTTTTGCGAAAATCCTGATCGACCGTTTCGGAAATTTGCTCCCGGAAATCTGGCAGATCACTCCGGATTACTGTATTGATGAAGATTTGCTTACCCCGGATAAATTGCACAAAGAACTCCACTCTGCCGCAGGCGGGATATATCCATTTGAGGAAATTGAAAAACTTCCCCTTTACGGATTCAACCGCAATTACCTTACTTCAGTACCGCTTCCTCTTGAAGTAAATTTTTCAGGTACTTTTACTCATGATGCCGGATTGCTGATGTGGCAATACTGGCTGAATAAGAAGCCGTCAACACTTATTTTTCCGATGCTCAATGCTCTGGCGGAGTTGTTGTTAAGAATAAATCCGCAGCTGAAATCATTTCTGCAGAAAAGTTATGCCTATATCTTTCTGGATGAGTTTCAGGATACTACGCCTGAACAGTACCGGCTTATGAAAACAGCTTTCGGAAAAAGTTCCATTCCGCTGACCGCCGCCGGAGATGAAAAACAGAATATCATGCTCTGGGCAGATGCCATGCCGGATGGCATTGAAAAATTCATCGACGATTTTTATGCGAAAGAGATAAATCTGCAATGGAATTGGCGGTCAGCTCCGCGATTGGTGGAAATCCAGAATAATGTGGCAAAAAAACTTTTATGCGATACTCTGCCGGAAGCAATACCGGTAAATTCTGAAAACACCGGAGTTTGCCGGGTAATGATCTTTCCGGATGAAAATAGAGAAAAAGAGTTTGTTATAAATGAAATTTCTTCCCTGCTTGCCAATGGTTATTCTCCGCGGGATATTTGTATATGTGTCAGACATGATTCTGCGGTATGTGCCCAAATGCTTGCCAATGCCGCTGCAAAAACATCTTTATATTTCCGTGATGAAGTACCTGTTCAGAATCTGCTGGATGAAAATGTCGTAAAACTTCTTTTTGCTTTATGGGAAGCAGTATTCTCCGATCATGCCCCTGCGGCATGGGATGATGTGACCTCTTTTCTTGACCGGAAAAATGATATTGAAAAATTGACAACCTTTAAGAAGCGGATAAATACACTTTACTCTGAAACGGAATTCAACCGGAAAAACTTTGAGACCCTTATTGCGGAAAGTATTGATTTTCTTGACAGCAACCGAATCCGGGCAGCTTTTGATGAATATCTGCATGGTCAGTGGCTCTCTCAAGTTCTTTCCGATCTGGCTGCAGCAGCAGACCGGCAGAATTTTTCCGGAAAATCTTTTTCATCGGCACTTGAGTCTCTGAAAGGCGATGATGCAATTCCGGTTTTGAGCATCCAGAGATGCAAAGTCAAAGAGTTCCGGGCGGTATTTTTCATCGGTCTGGAAGACAATATATTCAGGGAATTTCAACTGGATGCCCTTGAGGAAGGTTGTGCATTTTTTATCGCCCTCTCACGGGCTCAGGAAAAACTTTTCTTCACAGCATGCCGTTTCCGGAATGATAATCCGCAGAAATTCGATGAAATCAAACCGCTTTACAAAATTCTTGTTGACAGCGGAGTGAATATTGAAGAGATTCAGTAATAGAAGCAAATAATATTCACCCCTTGGATGAATAAATTATCTTCTGTGTGGATAAAACCTGATTCAAACTCTTTCTTTCCACTAAATTTCCGGGAATGATACAGGTTACCGGAGCATATCCCGATTCAAACTGCTGCTGCAGCAGAAACATCGCCTGTCTGCCGATTTCCCTGACATCTTCAGTTATCGTACTCAAACCGCAATTTTCAGCTTCCGGCCATGAAATATTATCAAAACTGATAACTCCGATATCATCCGGGATCCGGATGGAATATTTTTCACACAATTGATAAATCTTTGCTGCACGGTAATCTCTGGCGGTAAAAATCACGTCCGGACGCTGGTCTGACGGCGAAGATAATATTTTTTCCATCTTTTCCGGCAACTCACTGATATCCCCGGTAAAGACCATTTCATCCGGCATCAGCATCCCCTCTTCCGCAAGAGCCCCCCGGAAACCGGCAAGCAGTTCCCGGTAGATAAAACGTTGAAGCAGTCCGGAAAAAACAGCAGGACGCCGGTATCCGGCACGCAATATTCTCTCACCTGCCAGTCTCCCGATACCACGGTAATCCATACGGACTCCCGGATAAACAACATCATCTTCCAGATTCGCAACCACACACGGGATTCCGGCTTTGATCACCTCATCAATGGAAAGGTTAAAAGATTTTTCCAAAAAAATTATTCCCTGAATATCACCGGAATTGAATCTTTCCTGCAGCTCATGCAGTTTCAATTCTGCCGGTGGAGTGGAAATAATCACTTCCGCAAATATCTCATTGGCTCCGGCACAGATCCCGGCAACCAGTCCAAATGCTTCATAAGCTTTGGCAGAAACCTGCTCCGGCATACGCAGAATAACTCTTTTAACTCTTTTGCGTTCCTGTTTTTTCTGGATACGGAATCCACGGTTCGGCACATTATAAACCAATCCTTCATCCCGCAAAACCCGTAAAGCTCCGCGGATGATCCCTCTGCCGACATTGTACTCATCTGCAAGCTTTCTTTCTGAAGGCAGAAAAGTAACCTTATCAAATCCTCCGGAAAGTATCTTTTTCTTTAAAAGCTCTATAATTGCTGAATTAACTGTTCTTGACATCCTGAATTTCCTTATTCAATCCCAGAATCCTCACCGCATTTTCTTTGGCGATCTTCCGGAAAACCGTTTCAGAAATCTTTCCCTCATCTCTCAACTGAATGAGAAAATAAGCAAGTCTTGCATTACTCTCAACCGGAAGATGACAAATATCCATGCCAAAGCAGAGACGATCCTGAAACTCATTGAGGAACTGTACCGCATATTCCGGATCACGCATCAAAGCATTTGCACCCGATCCGGCAGAAAGATCACCCATCAAATTGGGGAAAACACGCATCAATTTAGGAACGACACCCTCTTTGACTTTGCCGGAGGGATAAAGAAAACGATCATGCATTGTCGGCATCTCACTGATTTCCGACCAGAATGCCACACT
This sequence comes from Victivallaceae bacterium, assembly GCA_045644425.1. Classification (GTDB taxonomy): domain Bacteria; phylum Verrucomicrobiota; class Lentisphaeria; order Victivallales; family Victivallaceae; genus UBA1784. The sequence continues at coordinate 22,927 of JAZRGW010000015.1, forward strand.
GTGACCGAAAAAAGTCAGATTCGGATATTTCACCAGACTCTCGGTCACCCCCGGCAATCCCGGCTGATCGTATATCCCGTAACATCCGCCGAGACGGTGCCCGATATGGAAAGTAAGCGGCAATCCGGCAATTTCCGCCGCCCGGAAAAGATTACGCATCAAAGGATCAAAAAATGAAAGATTCGCCGTCACTTCTCCGATACCTTTGCATCCCAACTCCTTATAACGGAGGAGAACTTTTTCCAACGGAGCATGAGGGTCATTGGAAAGAGCCCGGGGATCAACATTACAGAAAGGAATGAATCTGCCCGGATATTTTTCCGCCATTTCCAGAATATCTTCATTGCACTGTGGCGAGTTGCATTCCGGACTTACCAGCGGCAGAAGCACGCCTGCATCAATATTATGTTTATCGTAAAACTCAATCAGTGCTTCCGGATAAACCCATTGACTGTTATCCGGCTTCAAAGGCTGAAGACGGTAAGCGTGAGCATGGATGTCTATAAACACAACTTTCTCCTTATTTTTATTTCACACAAAATATATCAGGCACAATACCCGGCAAAAAAGCAACTGGTCTTTAATCTATCCCTGTTTTATGATTTTTGCAAATCATTAAACGTGCTAAACATGATTTTTTTCATGTTTTTTGTACTCTGAAACTTGATTTACAACAATAGATGTGCTATTTTAAGCATACCACTGGGTTAATTTAAACCGTCAAGCTAAAATCAAAGGAGAAAATACTGTTATGAGCAAGTTGGCACTTTATGGTGGAAAACCGATTCTGGATTACTGGCCCAAAGAACTTTTTCACTGGCCGATCGTCAACGATGCAATGCGTCAGGCACAGTTGGATGTTTTGAATTCCGGAAATATGTCAGGTACAGATATATCCAAGAAATTCGAAGCGAAATTTGCCGAATGGCACGGCATGAAATATGCCCTTACCCATAACACCGGAACCAGTTCTCTTATCGGTGCGATGTATGGTGTCGGTCTCGGTCCCGGAGATGAAGTGATCTGCCCGTCTGTGACCTATTGGGCAAGCTGTACAGCTGCTCTGAGCCTCGGTGCTACGGTGGTTTTCTGCGATGTATGTGAAAAAGATTTCCAGATCGATCCTGCCAGTTTCGAAGCTCACATCACTCCCCGTACCAAAGCGGTTATCGTGGTACATTACCTTTCTCACCCGGCGGATATGGATCCCATTATGGCGATCGCCCGTAAACACGGCATCAAAGTTATTGAAGATGTTTCCCACGCGCAGGGAGGTCACTATAAAGGCAGAATGCTCGGTACTATCGGTGATGTCGCCGGTATGTCGCTGATGAGCGGTAAATCCTTTGCCATCGGTGAAGGCGGTATGATGCTGACCAACGATTTTGAAATTTACCGCAGAGCGATCAGCTTCGGTCACTATGACCGTATGCCGGATGTCTACTCCCCTGAAGAACTCGCCGGAACCCGTAACGTGCCTTTCGGCGGTCAGAAGTACCGCATGCATCAGGTTTCATCAGCAATCGGTCTGGAGCAGCTCAAAAAATATGAAGCTGAATGTGAAGAAGTCGATCAGGCAATGAAATATTTCTGGGAAGGCATCAAAAATATCAAAGGATTGCGTATGGTCTATCCCGAAGATCCGGGCAGTGATAAAGCCGGCTGGTACGCCAGCCGTGCAGGTTATGATCCGGAGGCATTCGACGGTCTGGATGTGGAAATTTTTGCAAAAGCACTCAACGCAGAAGTCGGTACCGTATTCTTCCCCAACGGAAACTTCCCGCTGCACAAATCTGAACTTTTCTATACCACTGATATTTTCGGTCACGGCAAACCGACTGCTTCAGCATTCCTGCCTGCCGGTGTCGATCCCCGTCAGTTGACCGGTGAGCTGCCGGTGGCATCTACCATCAACAAGCGGATGATCGGTGAACCGCCGTTCAAAAAGTTCAATAAAGAGCTGATCAATCTCTATGTGGATGCCGTCCATAAAGTGGTTGAAAACCACAAGGAACTGCTGAAAGAACAGCAGGAAGATTCCACCGGAAATATCGCATTGACCCACCGGAAAAAATAATCTCCGGAAATCTGCTGCATATTTTTGATGTGCCCCCAAAATTTGAATGGGGTAAATTATGTGGAATGGGTTCGGTATTTTACCGGACTCATTCCTTTTTATATTTCAGAATACTCTTTTAGCTCGTCCGTATCGCAGGTTTCTACTGGCGTTACCGCTCAAATGCATGGGCAAAACTGATGCATCTGAAAAGCTGAAGAGCAAATCGATCACCTGTAAATATATTTTTTCCAGATTAAAAAAAAACGGGCTGAAATCTGATATTTTTTTGCAGGGGTGCTAACGACTTGTCACGGCGTAGTGTAACGAAGACGGACACCCCCTGCACCCCTGGCGCCCGCGCGTGCGGGATTTTGTACTGGCAAGTGGTATGCGTGTGTGGTGGTGGTTCGACTCATGTGTCGCAAAGTTTCACCCTCTGCCGCCTTTTCTGGCGACAGGAGAGATGAAATTTGCTCCACGAGTGCCACTCTGGGGAAGAAATTCCCCAGACCCCTCGCGGCGGCGTGCAACGCTCGCCGCAACTCTTACGGCGTAACTGCAATACTTGAACTTGAAATCTGCCATTGCTCAAACATCTGTTTTGAGCAATGGATTTTTTTGCCCGCTGATCCTTCCAAATGAATTTATTTTACGCTGAAAAGAGACCGCCGCAAAACATCAGTTTTTTGCGCTCAGCCCCGCAGGCAAATTACCGTTATCGGTCAAGCTGTTTCCAGACGGGTTCAAGGTCGATCATCGTACCTTTTTCCGCAGCTTCATCAAGTGCGAGAGCAAAAACGGCGCTTTCCAATCCTTCACTGCCGCTGCATTTGGGCTTATCGCCAGTACACATGACTTCATACAGCTCTTTCATAATGACCTCATCACCGCCGCCGTGACCGTCGCTGCCGAAGTCAAGGAGATATTCCATCTTATCATTCATAAGCTGATATTTGAGGATCCCCTTGTAGAGTTCCAGACTCATCGTACCCTCGGTACAGTGGAAGACCATGCGGCGCTCTGGCATCGGATTGCACATGGTATCAAAGAAAGAGACAATGATATTGTTGCGGTAATATGCGATGGATGCCTGCGTATCTTTCATATCATTCTCACCTGAAAACGCCGTTACGGTACGCTGGGGATCGCGCCATGCAAGAAAGATATCTTCGCCATATTTGTCTGCGATATA
>JAZRGW010000016.1:0-27881 GCA_045644425.1 Victivallaceae bacterium
TGCTCATAGATCAGGGATTTTCCCGCAAAGAACTGCTCCGTCGTATGGAAGATGCCAAGTGCGACCCTTCCCGGCTCTGCGGAGCTTTGCTGACCCATGAACACGGGGACCACTCCACCGGAGCAAGAGTATTTTGCGATATGTTTGATCTGCCGCTTTACGCCACACCGGAAACAGTCATGCGTTTGAAAAAAAACAACCGTCTGCCCAAACAGGTGCGGATCTTTGAGCCGGGGGCAAAATTTTCCCTCGCCGGTTTTGAGATAAGCAGTTTTGCCCTTTCGCATGATGTGGAAACAGTCGGATTCCGTCTGCAGTGCCGCGGAGTGAATATCGGTATCGCCACCGATCTGGGATGCGTAAGCGAAAGTGTGAAACGCAATTTAAAAAATTGTCACGCTCTCATCCTCGAAAGCAACTACGATCACGAAATGCTGATGAATTCTTCACGCAGTCTTGATCTGAAACGGCGTATTTTCGGTTTCCGGGGACATTTGAGCAACCGGGATACAGCTGAATTGCTCGGAGAATTGCTGGATGAAAATGTGGAATTGCTGCTGCTCGCCCATGTAAGCAGAGAGTGCAACGATTACGAAAAACTTGCCGTATTATGTTCAGAAAGACTGAGTGAATTGCAGCGGGAATCATGCCGTTTTCAGGTACTCAAACAGGATTCTCCATCGGAAAAATTCATCATCCCGGTCAGAAACTGAAATTCATCCCATCCGGCTTCTGCGGTACTCACCCGGAGTCAGGGAACTGTTTTTACGGAAAAAACGGGAAAATTCCGAAGCTCCCTCAAAACCGCATTTTTCCGCGATCTCTTTAACAGAAAGATTTCCGGAAGCCAAAAGCTCTTTTGCCAGACGCATCCGGCATAAATTCACAAACCGGTTCGGCGGCATTCCGGTCGAACCGGCAAAAATCCGCCGCCAGTGCCGCATTGTGACCCCCGCCCGTTGTGCCTCGGCGGCAAAATCCCACTTTTTTCCCGGATTGCGGTTGATGGCGGTGAGCAATTCATCAAGTTTGAAACGGTGGGAACCGGGATGATTCTCGTGGTGCAATTCTGATTCAAGCATAGCTGCAAACTCCTCAAAAGCAAGGATCATCCGGTGATGGTGCAGCGGGTTGCCCAGAGAAAAAAGCTGACGGAATTCTTCCAGTTTGGCAATAAACGGTGTTATATCACGCACAAAAATATACCGCCATGTACCCATTGCCTCAAATGCTTTAAAAAAACGGTCGGCACGTTCACCGGCACACTCGATATAAAAATTATCCCGGACCGCATTCGGCGGAGATATCCAGCCGGAAAGGGTTTTTATATTGCGGGAAGTAAGATAGACAAAAGGCCGTTTTTCTTCAACTCCATTGATCAGCACTGTTCCCTGAATCACGCCGATATAGTGACACATCGTATGTATGGAACTTATTTCTGAAGCACCATACATCCGCACTTTGGTCACATTGAGCAATTGAAAATCATCAAAGTATCCCATCTTTTTCCCCTTAATGTCCTTTGATGCAATAAAATGTCCTTTTTTGCATATTTTATTTTTTATCAAGCGATGGTATAATATATCACAGGCGACCAAAAAGTCCAATCCTCAACTGGAGAATATTATGTTGGAAATCACAAATTTCCGTGACGGGCAGATATTGAACAGCCATCACGGTACAGAGTTTGCAGACAGTCTGGAAATCCGGATCGAAGGCATTGCTCCGCCGCAGGAGAATGTGACGGTCAATGGAGTTCCTGCCATCCGGCATGACCGTAATTTCCATGCAACAGTGCTACTTAAAAATAAAATCAACCGCATCGTCGTTGTTTCCGACGGTTATTTCGGCGAAAAAACCCTTGCCATTACGCTGGTTTGGGATAAAAAATCGTATAAACGTTACTGCTTTTTTGTCGATGACTGCTGCTTTTTTCTGCGGAAATTGACACTTGACCGCCCAAAGTCGCTTTTTGATGAGATGTTTCTTGCAGGATTGAAAAAAGCTCATGACAAATACGGCACCAAATTCCTGCTCAATCTCTTTTATCATGACGATCATCACGATTTTTCCATCTGCGATGTTCCGGAGGATTACAAGGCGGAGTTTCAGGCAAATAAAGATTGGTTGAGATTGTCATTTCATGCCAGAAGTGAATTTCCCGACCGTCCTTATCAACATGCCGACGCTGAAAAACTGGCGGCGGATTTTGATGAAGTTTACAATGAAGTTTGCCGTTTTGCCGGCAAAGAGTGTTTCATGGCACCGGTGGTCATCCACTGGGGCATGACCAATCCTGAAAACTTTTCCGTTCTCAAAGAGCGCGGTGTCCGCAGTCTGGCGGGGTGCTTTCTCGGCGGCATTGCCCGCATCGGAGAGAAACATTCAATTCAAGTGACCGATATCGGCTATCATTATGAAAAAGATATGGCATGCGGAGCTTGCGACAAGCATATTTTCTATGACCGCTTTCACGATCTTTATCTTTTTGACAATACCGCATGCTGCAACCATGATGATATAAGCACATTACAGAAAAAAATCGAGTCGATCGCCCCTGAACAGCATGTCATCACGATCATGACGCATGAACAATACACCTATGCCGATTACTTCAACTATATCCCGGATCATCTTGACCGGATCGAAGAGGCGTGCCGCCTTGCAACTGAATACGGTTTCAAACCGGCATGGTTTTCCAAAGGCCTGCTGGGCAACGAAATATGGGACAACTGAACCAACAGTAAAAAAAGGAGAATAAAAAATGTTGGAAATCACTAATTTGCGTGATGGTGCGGTTCTTGACCGCAACTTCGGGACCGAAACTGAAAACTATCTGGAAATCAAAGTCGAAGGCATCGCCGATTGTCAGGCTGATGTGAGAGTCAACGGCGTCCGTGCCTGCCGCCATGACCGCAATTTTTCCGCAACCGTTCAGCTTACAAAAAAGATCAATGAGATCACCGTAATTGCTGACAGCTATTTCGGCAAAGAGGCTCTGACCCTCACTGTGGCATGGGATAAAAAATCATTCAAACGCTACAACTTCTTCTTCGATGACTGCAGCTTCTTCCTCCGTTCACTTGCCCTGAACCGCCCCGCATCTCTTTTCGATGAAATGTTCCTCGGCGGATTGAAAAAAATCCATGACAAATACGGCAGCTGCTTCACGCTGAACCTCTTTTTCCACGATGATCACCACGATTTTGCCATTTCCGATATGCCGGAAGATTACAAAGCGGAATTTCAGGCAAACAGTGACTGGCTGAAAATGTCGTTCCACGCTCACAGCGAATTTCCCGACCGTCCCTATCAGCATGCCGATGCGAAAAAACTTGCTGCCGACTACGATGAAATTTATAATGAGGTGTGCCGTTTCGCCGGTAAAGAGTGCTTTATTGCTCCGATGGTTATCCACTGGGCAATGACCAACCCGGAAAACTTCTCCGTCCTCAAAGAACGCGGCACCACCTGCCTTGCCGCAGGTTACCTCGGCTCCATCGCCCATATCGGCGAAGCTCACACCATTCAGGTCACTGACATCGGTTTCCACTATGAAAAAGATGTCGCCTGCTACATCTGCGACAAACACATTTTCTACGACCGTTTCCACGATCTTTTCCTGCTCAACAGCATCTCATGCTGCAACTACGATGATGTGGATGTGCTGGAAAATAAATTTGCCAAACTCGCTGATGATCCCCGTGACACGGTCAACATCATGAGTCATGAGCAGTACACTTATCCGGATTATTTCAACTACATTCCCAATCACCTCGAACGGGTGGAAACCGCCTGCCGTCTTGCCACTGAAGCCGGTTACAAACCGACCTTCTTCACCCGCGGCATCCTCGGCAACACCGCCTGGGAGGATTGAGTTGATTTGATTTGCGGTTTCCCGCAAATCAACGAAAAACACGGGTGGGCATTTGCCCCCCGTGTGAAGCATTGCTAACGCAATGAGAAGCTTTTTCCCTATCGGTAAAAGTGAAGTAGGGCTGTTGCAAAACTTGAAAGTTTGGTAATAGCCCATTTCTTTTTTTTCAGCGTAAAGAGACAATTTTTAAAGTTCTCAAAAACTCTTAAAAAATCCCGTTGCTCAAAACTTCTGTTTGAGCAATGACATATATCACGAAATATAGCAGTCCACCGAAAGAATTGCGGCGAGCGTTGCACGCCGCCGCGAGGGGTCCGGGGATATTCTTCCCCGGAGTGGCAGTCGTGGTGCGAAGCAAATTCCGCCTGTCGCCATAAAAGGCGGCAGCGGGTGCAGATTCGCACCACATGAGTCACCCCACCACCACACACCGCATACCACTTGCCAATACAAAATCCCGCTTGAGCGGGCACCGGGGGTGCAGGGGGCGGTGTGAGCACCCCTGCAAAAACACACAGGTTTTGCAACAGCCCCATTTATATTTATATGAGATGCCCGCTGCCTGCCGCGGCGGAATTAAACAAAACAGGTATGCTGTTATCTGATCAGAAACAATTTCTGAAAATTTCTCAATTTCCCTGACCTACCGATTACAATACCTGTTTATGGTAATCACTTATTGTTTTTGATTGCAGCATCCAGCACTTCGTTGAAACGTTTTTCCATGCCTTTTGAAGCAGTTCCGTGAAGACCTTCCGGCACGATCTGGATATGTTTTTTCACCCCGGCAGGAATATTGTTGTATGCTGACATTACTGATGTCGGACTGCAAGTGTGATCCAGAAGTCCGGCAGAGACACTGATTTCGCATTTAACACGTTTGGCGAAGTGTGCCACATCGTAATAATTCAAAACCATCATGAACCATTTCTTTTCGTTGTTCAGTTTGCTTTTTTCCATGCGGACAAGGCAGGGCCATCCGGGGGTACGGTCGGCATAAGTTGCACTGTGATCGCACAACGCAGGAACTCCGGCATGACAGTAGGTTACATCTTTATCCATCGCCGCCGCCACGATACTCTGGGTGCCGCCCTGAGATGCACCGTAAACGAAGAGATTCTTTCCGTCCCATTCCGGCAGAGTTTTCACATAGTCCAATGCCCGCATAACACGGGTGTAAACACCTTTATAGTAGTAAAGATCTTTTTTCCAGACGCCCCATGAGGCATAGTTATCAAGTTTGCCTTTGCCGTTGGGGATAGTCAATTCACGGTAGAATTTGTAAGGTTTACCGTTGACAATGCCGTGAGCATTGATATTGAGGGCAATGGCTTTTTTGCCGAATTCCGGTTCCTGCCATGCTCCAAGCACGCCGGCTCCCTGAAAAGTCACGATCGCAGGAAGCGATTTGGGTTTGGCATTTTTCGGCATGCAAAGATAACCGGAAACCGGAGTTGCTCCGGCACATGCCACTTTGACATCATAGCAGACCACCTGATCTTTATATTTGGCGGCGGGGATGGCGACTCTTTCAAGCTCCTTTACCGGCACTTTATCCAGTTCTTCACGCTGTTTTTTCCAGAACGCATCGAAATCGACCGGTTCTTTGACTGCGGTGATGATCTCATAGGGTGAAGCGATGGCACCGAGTTCTTTACTCACTTTTTTACCGGGGATCTCCGCTTTCAAAGTATACCAGTAAACCGGAGCATCAAATTTTTTGGTCAAAGTAAGCACTTTGCCGTCAGAAACAAATTCCTGTTTCTCTTTCCAGAAGCCATTGACGGAAAATTGGCAGGTATATTTCACACCTTCACAGGGTTTGCCGTTTTTCAGAAGATTGACGGTATATTTGACCGTTTCACCTTTGGCATAGATACCGGTTTTTTTATCGGTTTTCATCACGAATTCATACTTATCCTGGGCAAGTACTGAACTCAAGAGCAGCAATGTGAGCAATATACCGGTTAATTTATCCATTTTTAGTCCCTTTATATTATATTTTTTGTTGCATTAAACTGATTACTACCAGTCGGGGAAGAATGTAACTCCGGGAAACACTTTTTTCAACTGTATAAAGAAAAAATTTTTTCATTTTCCCTATGGCAATCATCTGAAATGATTGATATACACCGGGAAATTTCCGCTAAATCATTTGCTTTTTTTCTGCATATAGTGTATATTTCTCCAAAAACATGTTGAAAAATGGAGTTTTTATGTATACAGAAGTTCAGGAAATCACACTGAAAGACACCTATTTGCACGCGTTTTTCGATTTCGGCAAAGATGCTTTCAGTACCGTGGAAATCGAAGTAAATCCATCATTTGATGCCAATGTGGAAGTCATCCTCGGTGAAGTCGCTGAAAACGGCAAAATCATCCACACTCCCGGCTACCGCACATTTATCCAGAAAATCATCCGTACCCGTACCGGCAAACAAGTGATCAAAATCGATATTCCCCCATTCATTCCTGCATTCAGCGGTTTTCCCCATTGTCACGCCCCGGCAATAGCAGGAGGAGAATTTGCCCCTTTCCGGTATGTGGAAGTGAACCGGACTTTCGGTGATATCACTGTCCGCAGAACAGCCTACTTCAACGATTGGGATGACAATGCTTCGGCTTTTGAATCTTCCGACAGCAAGCTGAATCAAATCTGGGACTTCTGCAAATATTCCATCAAGGCAGCAACTGTTTTCGATAAATATGTGGATGGTGAAAGGGAACGCATGCCCTATGAAGGCGATACCATCATCAATCAGCTCGGTCACTTCTGCCATACCCTCAATTTCGATATTGCCCGCCACACCATCGACCACTTTTTTGAACACGGCAAATACACCTGGCCGACCGAATATCTGCTGCTGGCTCCGATCTTTGTGCGTGACCACATCCTTTATACCGGCAATACCGGATTGCTCGAAAGATGGATACCGCTTCTGGAAGAAAAACTGCTTGCCGGAGCGTTGGATGAAAAAGGATTGCTCAATCAGGATCTTTACAAAAATATCCGTCCCGGCTGCCGTACCAATGATATGGTCGACTGGCCGATGAGTGAAAGAGACAATTACGACATGGGCAGAATCAACTTTGTGCCCAATGCGTATCTCTACGGTGCTTTGAAAGCGATGTTTGAATTGACCGGGAATGAAAGTTATCTCATCCGGGCAGATAAACTCAAAACCGCTATCAAAACCCATTTTGTCAAAAACGGCAGATTTGTCGATTCCATTGACTCTGAACATACTGCCATCCACACAGCGGCATTTGCCCTTTATTTCGATCTTGCCGAAGGTGACGAAATCGAATTCTGCCGCAATATGATCCTTTCCAAAGATATGGCATGCAGTGTTTATACAGCACAATTCCTGCTGGAAGCATGTTTCCGTTACAATATGGCTGAACACGCCGTCAAACTCATCACTTCTGAAAGTGACCGTTCTTGGTTCAATATGCTCCGTGAAGGAGCGACGATCACCATGGAAGCGTGGGGCGATAAATTCAAAGCCAATCAGGATTGGAACCATGCCTGGGGTGCCGCTCCGGCGAATATCATTCCCCGCATGTTCTGCGGGATCCGTCCGCTTGAAGCGGGATTCAAACGTTTTACTGTCGATCCGCAGCCCGGATATGTGGAAAATTTCTCTTTCCACATGCCGACAGTCAAAGGTGAAATCAAACTTGAGTGGAGCAAAGATAAAAAGCTCCTCACCGTGCCGGAAAACTCCGAAGCGGTATATCAGGGAAAGATCCTCACTGCCGGTACACATACACTGGATTGAAAAAATAAAAAAGTTCCGCCCCGGTGCGGAATTTTTTTATCCATGCAGATAGTGTTCCGTCTTATAACGGTGGATGCTGTAACGGTATACTCCTACCAACGTGCTGATCCAACCGGCAGATGCTGTAACAATCGGGAGTTTCAGACAATTTTCTCAATCAATAAAAATCAGGATACCGCCGCCGCGGCACACCCCGCCGGAAGCAATATAATTTCCCAAAGTTTTCTGCAGAGAACTTTTCCACTCCACACTTTCCACCCCGTTATCAACAGCCGGTTGACCGAAAACCCTGCGGACTGCATCAGATGGGCCTTTACGGGGTAAAATGTGTCCGGTCTGCTGATAGCGGCAGATATTGGACGTTTCCGGCATCAGCATCGGCAGCACCGGATCAAAAAGCCATGAGTGGCTGAGGATCACTTTCAACTGATAATCCGGATAATACTCTCTGTAAAACTCCTGAACCATCCGGTAAGAATCAAGCACATCGTCAATTTTCAATGGACCGACCTCCGGAATATGCATAAAAATCGCATTATCCCCCGGAGTCAGGTAAAGTTCCCACTCATCCGGAAACAAAGTGACCGGAGTTTTTTCCACGATACCGTTTTTCAACACTTTGAATCCGGTGACTGTGCCGTCATCACCTTTCTGCAATTTTGCAGTAAATTCGACCTTTTCATCCGCTGCAGCGATCAAACCGGCAGCGTTGAAATCAGTTTCTTTATTCATCAGCACACACTTTTCACCGCTTTTCTTATTGCAGTAAACCACAATATCATCCGGCATTTTGCAGCGGTTGTATTCCAAACGGCTGAAACGGATCACCTGTGCAGTAAACAACCGGATAACTATCCACGCAAAACCGTGCATATATTCCAACCCGGTCACACCGTAATTCCTTTCGCAGTTGCCGATCCACGCCTCGATCTCATCGTAAGTTTCATGGAGTTTGGCAACGGGGATCCCCAGTTTTCGGAATGTTGCTTCAGCGACCGGGATCAGACTCATCGCCAACACCAGTAAAAACTGTTTTTCGCCGCACTTTCTGCCGAATTCAGCAGGAAACGGTTCATTAAAAATTTCATCTTCGACCCCGTGGGCAAATATATAAAAGGCATTGAAGAAATTTTCCAATTCCTCCTGATCATTGCGGATAATCGCAGTATACTCTTTTATTTTCTGCAACCTTTCAGGGGAAACATAGCCGGTTTTGCGGGCATTTTCGGCAGCATTATCCAAACATGCAAGAGCGAAATCCCGATTTTTCGGCACATCTTCTATCATTTTCAGCCACAATGGGGTCATTTTCAATTCTCCATAAAATAAGTTCCTGACATTACGGCTGTTAAAATAGCATCAATGCCGGATTTTTACCAGATATTTACTCAAAAAAACAAAAAAATTTTGATTTTTTTTCATTTTGCTCTTGACATTTAAGCATTTTAAGCAGTATACTTATTTTTATTACATGATTAAATCGTTTTAACTGCATAAAAAATAATAAAAGAAAGGATTTTTCCATGCGAAACTGTTTTGAAATGCTTCTTACCGCATCGGTATCAGCACTGCTGGTCACGCTTTTTCTGGCGGCAGTCGATACTCCGGAAGCAAAAAGAGTCTTTTGTGAAAACAATCTGAAAAAAATTCACGGTGCAGTCATTGCTTACCAGAATGATAACGGAATCCTGCCGCCAGTGATGGTCACCGGCAAAAGATACAGATTCTGGAACAGTTATCTTGATGGTGAATACATCAAAGACAAACGGACTCTTGCCTGCCCTGCCGATCCCCGCAATGAAAATTTTTACACAGGCAAACAAAATCCGCTGCTGCCGCCTAATCCCCGCGGTGCAATAAGCTACGGCATGAACTATTTTGTCACCAAAAAAGCCGCTGAGAAAAGAGGTAGAAAACCACTGCTTGCAGGAATTTCAAAACCTGATAAAGGCTACCTTTTTGCCGACAACAAAATTCCCTGGATGTATCCCGACCGCCTCTGGACCAAAGACAGAACTGCATGGCACGAGGATGATTCGATCAATATGCTTTTTGCCGACGGCCACGTTGAAACTCTTCAGGAGCGTCACATGGCGACCAAAGACAAAGCTGGAAAATGGGTCTACAGCATGAAATATTGGACATGGAATTGATTTTTAACAATATATAAGGAACGAAAACATTATGAAACAAATTTTTCTCTCTATCGTTTCGCTTGCCGCCATGTCTCTTGCGGCAGCCGGTATCACACCTAAGCTTTTCGTTATCGAATACGGCAAAGGTGAATTGCCTCTGTCGCAGAAAACCGGCAACGGCAAAATCACTTTGAGCAACAAAGATTTCTCATGGGAAATCGCTTTTGTCAAACGCGGCAAACTGGATAATATCACTGGTACCATCCATAATAAAACCAAACGCCAGCTGCTTCTTGAACCGGGTATGAAAGTGGTCGTTCCCCGCCAGAAAGGCGACTTCTACTGGGCTGGATTCGACGTTAAAGATGCGGGCAAAAAGATTATCGCCCGCAAAGGACTCAAAGGAAAAACCTCCAAACATTTGCAGGGCGGACTCAACACCCCTTTCCCCGTTTCAACCCTCATCAGCAAAGATAAAGCGTATATCCTCGGCGGCAGGATCTATGAGATCACCAGTTATACCGGTGCGGAATACCGCCCTGCCAAAGACGGCAAAAGTGCGGAGATCCGTTTTTCCCAGAGAATCGTGCTGGAACCGGGTGAAAAACTGATTCTCAACTTCCTTGCCGGTACGGTTCCGGTGCGTTTTGACCGTGAAGAAAATGTAGTCGAAGCCTTCTATGAAGCATTCCCCGCCGATTCAGCACCCAAAATTCCGAAAGACAACCCCGCATTGATGGGTACTTACAGCCAATATACCGCATGGTGCAGAAAACCTGATTATGAGCTTGAACGCCGCCGCTTTGCCACGCTTGACTGGGCATACACCCCTTTCAAACGCAGCGGTGACTGGTACGGCAGAAAAGAATTCTGGGATTACAAACCGCTAAACCGTGACTTTGAAATCAGATTCGCCCAGCTTTCCGTCGGCGAGAATTTCGATTATAAAAAACTGACTCTGGAAGAGTTCCACAAAAAACGGCAGTCAATTTTCAAACGTTACGGCAGAAAGTTCGGATTTTCTTTCTACATCTGCTCGGTATGGAGCGAAAAACAGTTGGCTGAAGAGCATTTCCAAGACTCCCTTACCGTCGATCCGGATCATGTCTATTCACTGAAATCATGGTGTACCGGTCACGATCAGGAGCGGCGTGTATTCCCCATCGGCGGTTCATTCGGTAAAGTTTTCAAAGAGAGCATCACAGGCATCGTAAAAGATCTTGATCTGCCGGGATTCTCGGTTGACTGCGGAACTCCCGGAGTGAACTTCTACGGTGTCGGTGCCCAGCTGCCCACAACCAAAGGCAGAGCATGGGATGACAAAGGTAAAATTTTCTGCGATGAAATTTGTGCCCTCAACCAGCTTTTCCCGTGGATACGCAACTTGCGTCCTGATGATCCGCTTCACATCTGGAAAAATGGTGACGGCGACAGTGATGTGGCTCTTTTTGAAGCCGACGTTTTCGGTCCCGTCTTTCCCTCATGGATGCCGCTTACCCGCTATATGGCTGGTCAGAGACCGGCGATCATCCATGTGCATCAGGGATATCTTTTTGCAAAAACCATTCCCGACTGGAGAAAACTCACCCTTGATGAGTTCCTTTTCAAATGGCAGAAACTCGGTGACCACCTCACACTCAACGACTTTGAATACGGCACGATGAATTCCACATACGGTTACGGCGGCAACCTGCAGAGCCAGTATTCCATGCCGGAACTCATTGAATGTATCCGTACCGGCTGGCGTGCCCTCATCCCGGTAAAAACCGAAGGTCAGGGCGACAGAATGCTTTACCGCGCCCGTTACGGCAGAAAAGAAAATACCATTCTTTATTACGGTTATCCCTACAATGAGCCGGTGGCACTGACATTCACCATCGACAATAGCGGTCTGGGCGGCGGTTATCAGCTTTTCCTGCCGAAAATGCGGGATAAAGCAGAACTTGCCAACAAAATCGCCAACGGTGATACCATTGTAAAGTATACAGTTCCCTCACGCAAACCTTTCCTGATGGAAGCGGCATTTTCCTTTGACAAACTGCCTGCCAACGGCAAACTTGAAGCAACCGTTTCCACTGAAAAGGATATTCATTTCATGCGTTACAGTGCAAAACTCAACGGCAATGCTCCATTCAAAGCGGCGGTCACCCCGCGTGACAATGAGTATTTCACCGCCAAACTCTTTATCAACGGTAAAGCTGCTGCCATCGGCAAAGAGGTTGAAATTCCGGCAAATGCCCTCATTACTGCGGAATATACTTCGACCCGCTTTGCCAATGGTGCAAAAGAGATCACCTCTTTCCCCTTCACGGATAAAGATAATAAGCCCTCATTTGCCGTGGCTCTGCCGTCTGATGCCAATGAGGATGAAAAAGAGCTTGCCAACTATGTGAAAGATTATTTCCGCTTCACTGCACAGCGCGGCATAACCAGCGGCAAAGAGCTGCTCAAAGCTGCTCCCGGTGTGCCGCAGGTAAAGATCTCCATCCGCAAAGGCAATGCTTCCTTTATCAGACGTGATGGTGACACCATCACCCTGACCGCACCTGATTTCCGCAAAGCAAAGCAGATTTATATCGCACTGGCGAGAGTTATGGATAAACGCTTCAGCTATTTTGACCCGATCTCCATCCACTATCTGCCGCCCAAGCAGATCTCTGAAAAATTCGGCACTCAAAATCTCAAATTGAAGTTCACGAAGTGTTTTGAATCAGGTAAATAAAAAATATAATTACATAAACAAAATGATCATGCGATGCTTCAAACGCCCTGAATGATAAAAAAAGATATGTTTTTGCACTGAAAAATATTTTGCATTCAGAAAATTTTGCGTATACTTTATATAAGAGGCAACCATATTTTACCAAAAAAAGAAAGGAAAATTGACAATGAAAGGTCTTTCACTCCAGCCTGCTGGAGTGAAGCTCCGGAGCTTCACTCTGATCGAACTTCTCGTCGTTATCGCCATCATCGCTATTCTGGCGGCGATCCTGTTGCCCGCACTCAACAGTGCCCGTGAACGCGGCAGAGTTGCAAGCTGTACCAATAACCTCAAGCAATTCGGTACCGCAGCGACAATGTACAGTGATAATAATGACGGCTTCAATCCGTATGCCTATAACAGCAGCTGGCACGGACTCGTGGCAACATTCCCGATGTTTCTCGGTCCTTACATGGGAGTTGCGGCAGGGGATAACTCAATTCTTCCGAAAAAAACCGTCCGCACCTATGAACCGATTTTTCTGTGTCCTTCAGAAGATATCTCTCTGCCGTTCAATGCTGACAATATGAGTAAATGGGTTTTCCATTATATGGCAAACACCACCTATAAACCGACTAACGAGGGCGGTACCAATAACGGTGTCTTCGGTTATCGCTCCGGCAATACCATCTGGAATCCTACCAAAGCCAACCGTATCAAAAACCCGTCAGGAGTTATCGCCATTGCCGGAAGATCTCCGAATCGTAATGTTCCGCAGCTTTGCTCAAAAGGTTGGAATGCTTCATCTTACAACACCTGGGATAAGGTAAAAGCTGATATGTTCCCCTTGCGTCACAACGGCAAGGACAATCTGGTTTTCTGCGACGGCCATGTGGCAATGAGCAACTTCACTTTGCCTCTGCTTCAGGGCACTCCTGAATTCGGTTATGACAATATCAACTGAAAATTTGTTTTTTTAAATAAAGGGGGGCAACAATGAAAAAACATGCCAGACGTTTTACACTTATCGAACTTCTCGTGGTTATTGCCATCATCGCTATTCTGGCGGCGATCCTGCTGCCCGCACTCAACAGCGCCCGTGAGCGTGGCAGGAGTGCAAGCTGCCTGAACAATATGAAAACCTACGGTGCAGCTCTCGCCATGTATAATGAAGATTACGACGGTTACAACTGCTATGCTGCTGGTGAAAATTACGGCTCAGCATGGGTTGCCACATTCAACCTTTTCCTCGGACCTTACATGGGTATCAAAGATTCCGGAAATAAACCTTACCTTATTACCAGAACGACTCCCCGTTATGAAGCCTCCTTTATGTGCCCGTCTGAAGATGCCGTCGGTTTCCGCGGTTTTGAATATTGCCACGCCTACTGGGTCAGCCACTACATCGGCAATACCACCTACCGCTGGGTTCAAGGCGGCGGCAACCCCGGTATCATGGGTACATTCTACAGCTGGGGCTGGAAACCTGCCAAAGCCAGCAGAATCAAATGGGCTTCAGAGGTGTTTGTTATCGGAGAACACTCAAATCAGCGTAACAATTCCCCCTCATTTGCCGCAACCGGCAATGCCGACCTCGGAACCAAAGAAGGTTTGCAGAAAAACCTTGCCATGCGTCACAACGGCAAATCCAATTTGCTTTTCGTTGACGGTCATGCGGCATTGTATGAGTTCCAGAACGGTTTGGAAGAGGGTTCCAGAATTTTCGGTCGTGATTCCGCTTACAAATAATTCAGGAGTAAAAACAAATGCGTAATTATAAAGAACTTATCCTCGTTTCCGGGGTATTCACTCTGCTGACACTTTTGATGTGTGCCGCATTGGATACCGCAGATGCAAAAAACGCCTACTGCCAGAATAACCTCAAACTTCTCTATGTCAGTGTGACTGAATATCAGGCGGCTCACAACGCCCTGCCCCCCGTTATCGTCGAACAGAAGCCCCGCTGGGCTTTCTGGAGCGGTTATATCAGACCGTTTGTCAAAGACCTCAAAAATATGGCTTGCCCTGAAGACCCCCGCAATGCACATATGCTTGAGGAAATCGACAACCCCCTGAGACCCAAACCCCAGCTGCGTGCCGACAGTTACGGTATGAATTACTTCCTGACCTCGCACTTCGCGGCAAAGAAGAAAAAAGCTCCGCTGCTGAAAAATTTGAGCAATCCGGCGAAAACCATCGTTTTCGGCGACTGCAAAGGTCCTTACATGCTTCCGGAACGTTACTGGAAAGAGGAGCGTGCCACCCGTCACACCGGCGAAAGTATCAATATCGTCCATGCAGACGGTCATGTTAAAAACTACACGCAGTTCGATCTCGGTGTCATCGGTGCCGATGGTAAATTCAAAACCGACATGACCAACTGGCACTGGCTCTGACAACCGAAAATAAGGATAAGAAAATGAAGCGTTTACTTTTAATTGCAGGATTATTGTCATTTTTTTCCGGCATGGCACAGGTGGATTTTACCGGAAAAAACACTTTTTCTGTTACCTCTGCCAAAGGTAAAAAAATCAGTGGTTCACTCTTTGTCGCCGAAAGGAATAAAGGCGATCTGCCCCTTTCCTGCAAACTTGACGGGAAAACCCTCACTTTGAGCAATGCCGATTTCATCTGGAAATCCGATATCGTCACGGTGCCGCGTCTGGATAAGATCACCGGCGTCATCCGCAATACTTCCAAACGTCAACTGCTCCTTGAGCCCGGTCTTAAAATCTCTGCTGCACGCAAAGATGGAGATTTCTACTGGGCAGGATTCGACGTTTTCAATGCCGGGAAACAGAATATCAAACGGCACGGATACAAAGGCCGTACTTCAAAACATGTTGCCGGTGGTCTCTGCCAGCCTTTCCCGGTTTCCACACTGATCAGCAAAGAGCGTGCCGTTATTCTCGGCGGCAGAATGTATGAATTGACCAGCTGGACCGGTTCTGAGTACACTCCCGCAGCCAACGGTTCTGCGGCTGAAATCAAATTTTCCCAGCGTATCGTACTGGAACCCGGTGAAGAGTTGACGCTCACATTCTTCTGCGGTATCGTGCCGATCCGCTTCGACCGCGAACAGAATGTGGTTGAAGCATTTTACGAAGCCTCTCCGGAAGATTTCCGTCCTTTTGTCGGCAAAGACAACCCCTATATCCGGGGTATCCACAGCCAGTACACCGCATGGGCGAACCGTCCTGACTACGAGGTTGAACGCCGCCGTTATGCCACACTGGATTGGACATATACTCCTTTCAAACGCAATGGGGACGTTTTCGGTCGCAAAGAATTTTGGGATTACAAACCGCTTTACCGTCCTTTCGCGGTCACCTTCTGTCAATATGCTGTCGGTGAAAACTTTGATTACCGGGTACTGACTTGTGAAGAATTCCACAAAAAACGCAAATCCATCTTTGAACGTTTCGGCAGAAAGTTCGGTTTCTCTTTCTACATGTGTTCCGGCTGGTGTGAAAAACAGCTTGCAGAAAAGTATTACAGCGATTCTCTTGCTGACGATACCAGTGCCACGCTCTATCTGCCCTCGTGGAGTACCGGTCACGACTCTGAATTGCGGATGTTCCCGATTGCCAACAGTTTCGGCGATGCGGTCATCAGAGATATCCACGATGTCGTCGATGAATTGGATATCCCCGGATTCGCCTTTGACTGCGGTACTCCCGGCGTAAACCACTACGGTCCGGCAACGAAAAATCCGAAACTCAAAGGACGTTCATGGGATGAAAAAGGTATTTTCTGCGATGAATTGACTGCACTCAATATCCTTTTTGACTATGTACACGCCATGAGACCCCAAGACCCGCTCTATGTTTGGAAAAACGGCGAGGGCAAAGCTGATATGCGGATGATCGAAACTGACCTTTTCGGTCCGATCTTTTCTTCATGGATGCCGCTTACCAGATACAATGCCGGTCAGAGACCGTGTGTTCTCCATGTCAGAGAAGGTTATCTTTTCGGCACAACCATCCCGGAATGGCGTCAGCTTTCCCGCTCGGAATTCATGACCAAATGGAAATTGCTTGCCGATCACCTCAATTTCTCGGATTACGAGTATGGCATGAGCAACTCTTTCTACGGTTACGGCGGCAATCTGCAGAGCCAGTACGGCCTGCCGGAATTGCTCGAATGTATCAACCTCGGCTGGCGTGCATTGATTCCCGTAGCTGTTCCGGCACAGGGCAGAAAAATGCTCTACCGTGCCCGCTACGGCAGAAAAGAAAATACCATCCTTTTCTACGGAAACCCGTATGAAAAACCGTGGCAGCTTTCCTTTATCATCGACAATAGCGGTCTGGGCGGCGGCTATCAGCTTTTCCTGCCCAAGATGCGGGATAAATCCGTTATGGCAAACGCCATTGCCAATGGCGATACCACGATCAAATATGCTCTTCCTTCACGGGTACCGACCCTTTTTGAAGCAGCATTCTCCTTTGATAAACTGCCTGACGACGGCAAACTTGATGCCGTTGTTTCCTCGGAAAAAGATATCCACTTCATGCGTTATCAGGCGAAGTTGAGCAATAAAAAGGCTTTCTCCGCCGCCGTTACGCCCAGAGAAAACGACAATTTCACCGTAAAACTTTTTGTCAATGGTAAAGCTGCTGCCATCGGCAAAGAAATATCAATCCCCGCCAATGCGGTGATCAGTGCCGAATACACTTCGACCAGATTTGTCAATCCGGCTGCGGAAATCGTTTCATTTCCCTTCACCGATAAAAAGAACCGTCCGGCTTTTGCGGTCAATCTTGCCGCGGATGCAAATGAAGATGAAAAAACCATTGCATCTTATGTTGCGGATTACTTCCGCTTCACCGACAAGTACAAAATCACCAATGGCAAAAACCTGCTCAAAGCCGCTCCCGGTGTGCCGGAAATGAAAATTTCCATCCGCAAAGGCAATGTCCTTTTGATCAAACGCGACGGCAATACCATCACTTTGAGTGCTCCGGATTTCCGCAGTGCATGGCAGGCTTACATCGCACTGGCAAGAATCATGGATAGACGTTACCCCTACTTCTTCCCGTTCTCGACCCACTATCCGACCCCGACTGCGATCGGTAAAAAGTTCGGTGTCGAAACTCTCCGTCTGCCCTTTACCCGCTGCTTTGAAACTGAGGTCAAATAAAAATGAATAAACTTTTTCAACTCACAGCTGCCCTCTTGCTCTTTACCGCTTTCACGGTCAATGCTTACGAAAGAGGTCTGAATAAAGAAACCAACGGCAAGGAGGTCTCTATCAGCAACTCCCGGCTTTCCGTGACCATGCTTCCGGAAAGGTCGGGCAGGATCACTTCACTTTACCTCACAGGTAAAAAACTGGAATTGCTCACTCCCGGCAAAGTCACTGCAGTTGAGGAAACTCCGCTTTTTTCCTACACGACTGATAACATGATGGGGATTTATGAGCTGATCTGGGGAGCAAAAATCAACGGTACCGTGGGAATGAAGTGTACGGCAGCTGCCAATAAAGCGGTATTTGACGGCAAATTTTACGGTAATATAGAAATCGATCTTTTCCGTGAAGTTACCATCGTGCCGGACGCGTTTGAATTGCAGTTCAAAACCACCATCACCAACAAGGCAAAAACCCCGCAGAAAATCGCTCCGTGGCTGCATCTGGTCGGCAATCCCCGCAGTTTCCCGCAAATTCCGCAAGCTGCCGGCACTCAACGCCGGGAAGGTTTCGGAGATATCGGCAAAAACGCTGTTCCGCAGCTCTTTACATTCGGCAAACACAATAACTACCTGCTGCCGGGAGCAGATTGGATAGGCATTGTACTGCATGGTAAAAGTGTAGCATGGGCTTTGCGTCTGCCGCAAGGCACACTGGATAAAGAGGGCGTTTTCTACTCCTGGGGCGATGGTAAAACCGGCGGTATTCAGACTTCCGAAGTCGTCTGGCCCAAATATCCGCTCAAACCACAGGAAAAATTCACCTTTACCTATTCGATTGAAATCTTCCCCGGTTTGAATGGACTCAATGCCATTATCGGTCATACCGGCATGGCTCTCGAAGTAAAAAATGGCAAACTGATGCTGAAATTTGCAGCTTCTGCAAAAGAAGCCGCCAGAAAAGCAGTTCTGGAATGTAAATCAAAAGAGGGCAAAGTAACCACCTTTGATCTTGCGATTCCGGCTCTGGATGCCGGAAAGTGTATTGAGATCCCCGTTAATGCCGACGCCCTGCCCCGCAGTGCCGTTATCCGCACCGGCGGCAAAATATATACGGTATTTATGTGATCAAAAGACAAAAAAATCCGCATCGGCACTTGCCGGTGCGGATTTTTTATTTACCTGACCTTTTTCTGGAATCCGGCAGTAAAGAAAAGCGGTTCTTTTTTCAAAAGCGAATAAACCAGATCGCCCGCCGCTTTTGCTTGCAGGATAAACACATGGGCATCGCCGAGAGTTCCCTCGCTCAATGCTCCATTTTCACGGAAAAGATTTTCCACCCGGTCATAAAATTCCGAGTGATCATCATCGTGACGGCGTGAAGGCACTTCGATACGGTTGCCGTCGTAATCAAAAACCACCAGAGATTCAGCAGCTTCAGTAAGCATTCCCGGAACCGGCAGCCACTCTTCCACACCATGCAGAAATGTATTGCAGACGATCGTGGTACCGATAAAAAGAATTTTCGCATCCCGGTCAGCCAGACGGCCCCACGGAGAGTTACGGTGACAGGGGGAATCAAATTTTTCGTGTCCGGCGAGGAAAGTTTCCGCATCTTTGCCCAGAGCGGCTATGGAATGGGTCGGATGCAGTGAACGGCGGACACCGGGAAATTTCCGGAAAAGTTCCGGCAGCAATCCGGTCGTACAGGGAGTATCCCGCACCGAATATACCGGCTGACGGTAATTGACCAGATTCCATGAAAGCGTGGGAAACGCCACCAGCCCCGGAGCGAAATATTCAGCAAGCGTCTGTAAAAAACCTTCCGCACCATTTTCGATTTTTCCGAGAGATTTCATCGAAGAATGGATCATAACGGTATCTTCCGGCTTCAATCCGAGAGCTTTCAGATCGGCTTTCAAAGAGTCTGCTGTATGCATAAATATTCTCCTGTACTGATAAATTTTTACAATCTCTATAAGATAAAACATCTATCCGGATTTTTCAAGCCGGATCAAGCTGAAAAACATAAGAAAAGCCTTTCCGGGGAACTGATTTCTGCACTTATTCAGTTTATTCTGTTTTCTTTCTTACCGGCACCGCCGGCAGGATACGGGATTTCTCAATGTCTTTTCTTTACCTTTTCACGGACTTTCTGGAATATCGCGTACAAAGGCGGAATGAATGCCACACCGAGAACAGTTGCCATCAACATTCCCCAGAATGTCGTTGTGCCGATGACTTTGCGGCTCTCCGCTCCGGCCCCGGAAGCGAACAGCAACGGCAGAACACCAAAAATAAAACTCCACGCAGTCATCAATACCGCCCGGTAACGGTAATTGGCACCATTCAGTGCAGCACGGACAACTGATTTGCCGGCAGCACGCTCCTGCATTGAAAATTCCGCCATCAAAATTGTACTTTTGGCACATAATCCGATAAGCATGATCAACCCCAGCTGAGCATAAATATCCAGCAGCATTCCCGTTATCCACAATGCAGCAAGACCGCCGAGCAAAGCAAATGCGACTGACAGAATGACCGGCAGCGGAACCATCCAGGACTCATATTGTGCAACCAGAAAAAGATAACCGAAAATGACCGCCAAAGTCATCAGAATCATGATCCTGCCGTCATTGTTCCTTTCCTGATAGCTCATATCAGTCCAGCCGACAGTATAATGATTGGGAAAATCCTTTTTGACCATCGCTTCGATCTTATCCATTATCTGTGCAGAAGATGCTCCGGGAAGTGGAATTACCGTTATTGCAGCAGACATATTCTGGTCAAATCGCTCGATCTTGCGGGCACCCAGCATTATTTTCGGCGTCGTAAATACAGATAATGGTACCATATCACCGTTATTATTCTGTACCATTGTTTCTTCCAATGCACTCAACGTGGAACGTTCATCACCATCCAACTGGATTTTCACCTTGAAAGAATATCCTTTCAGATTGAAATCATTGACATACAAACTGGCAAAACTGCTTTGCATAAAGGTCATGATACGGTCAGTGGGAATACCGAGAGCCTCGGCTTTTTCACGGTCAATATCAAGGAAAACCTGCGGAGTCCGGGCATTGAATCCGCTGAAAGCAAATGCTGCTTCCGGCATCAGTTGTTTATTATTGAGCATTCCCAGAAGTTTTCCCATCTGCTTTTCAAATTCCTGCGGAGATTCACCGCCGGCAGTACGGAATGCGAAAGTCACACCGCCGGTAACACCCAATCCCATAATTGCCGGAGGCTGAAAAGCACGGACTTCACCCTGCGGAATACCTGATCCCATTTCCATAATCTTGCTGCGTATGGCAGAAATTGATAAATCCGGTGCAGTCCGTTTGCTCCAGTCATCCAGCGTGACAATGGCGAAACCGAGATTTTCACTTGCTCCGGACATAATGGAAAAGCCGGCGACTGCAATTACTTCTCTTACACCTTTGATTTGCTGCACTTTTTCACTGAATTCCAGCATGGCATTATTAGTCCGCGGCAAAGCCGCTCCCGGGGGAAGCTCCACTTCACACATCAACACCCCTTTATCTTCATCCGGCAGAAATCCGCCGTTGAGCTTTTGAGAAACTATATATGCCGCTATCAGAACTCCAAGCATCAAAATTGCCGTCAGCAAAAGGCGGCGTATCATTATCCGGCTGAAAAACAGAAATCCGCGTCTGGTTGCATTCAAAGAAGTATCAAACCAGCGGAAAAAAATAAATTTTTTCTTTTTTATCTGATCTGCCGGAGGCAGGATCAACGCACACAATGCCGGACTCAAGGTCAGAGCATTGAAAGCAGAAATACACAATGCTATACACATCGTGACCGCAAACTGCATATAAATCGTGCCGACAATACCGCCATAGAAGGCAATCGGTGCATAGATCGCCGCAGATACCAATGTGGCGGCAATGACCGGCCCGGTGATTTGTTTCATACTTTTGCGGGTCGCTTCTTTCGGGGAAAGTTTTTCCTCTTCAATAATACGCATGGTATTTTCCACCACCACGATCGCATTATCAACCAGAGAACCGATAACCAGAATAAGACCGAACATGGTCAATACATTGATACTGTACCCCAGAATCGACATAAAGAAAAATGTTCCCAGCAGCGATACCGGTATCGCCAGAGCCGGAACCAGGGTTGCCCGGAAATCCTGCAGAAAAATATAGGTGATGGCAACTACCAATATCAAGGTAATGATCAATGTCACGGCAATTTCTTTGACATTGACCATAATGTAATGGGTCGGGTCATAAGAAAGATGTGCCGTTACGCCCTTGGGGAAACGGGTTTTTAAATCTTCCAATGTTTTATTGGCTCTTTTGACCAGATCGACAGCATTGGCTCCATCCTGACGGTAAATAGCAAGGGCAATGCAGCTTTCTCCATTAAAAAAACCTTCATCAGTATAGCGTTCTGCACCGAGTTCCAATCTGGCGATGTCGCCGAGTTTGATCTGTTCGCCGCGTTCACCGGTGGCGATGATGATAGAAGCAAACTCTTCAACGGTTTTCAACCGCCCGGTAAGGTCAAGTTTCAACTGCAGATATCCGTTGGATTTTTCAGCACCGAGACTTCCGGCAGCAACCGGGATATTCTGACTGGCGAGTTTGCCGATAACCACTTCCGGAGCAAGTTTCAAAGCCGCCATTTTGATCGGGTCAAGCCAGATACGCATACTGTAATTACGTTCGCCGAGAATTTCCACATACCCCATTCCCGGCAAGCGGGCAAAGGTATCTTTGACATTCATACGGACATAATTGGCAAGATCAAGGTGGTTCAACTCCTCTCCGGTGGTGCGGAATACATACACACCGATCATATCGGTCGACTGTTTTTTTGTTGTCACACCGATCTGCTTTACAATATCCGGCAGCTGTGCTTCTGCACGCTGAACCGCATTCTGCACATTGACCTGGGCAATATCGGAATCGATTCCTGACCTGAAAGTCAAAGTGAGAGTGTAGTTACCGTTATTATCACTTTCGCTTTTGAAATAGAGCAGATCTTCGATGCCGTTGACCTGTTCTTCGATGACCCCGGCAACTGTTTCGGCAATAACCTGAGAAGTCGCACCGGGATACATCGCCGTAACTTTGACCGTTGGCGGGGCAATTTCCGGATATTCAGCAATCGGCAGCTGAAAAAGACAGATCACACCGATCAGAGCAGTCACAATGCTTATGACAAATGCAAATTTGGGCCGGTCAATAAAAAATGCAGCAAACATCGGTCATCTCCCCCGGGCAAATACCTTTTGGGCATCAACAGGAACAACAGGGAAACCGGGGCGGATTTTGTGAGTACCATCCACAACAACGGTTTCTCCACATTTCACACCGTCAAGGATAACAGTTCTGCCGGCAACTGTTTCGCCGACCTTGACCTCCCTGCGAACGGGGATATTGTTTTGAGTATTCAAAACCCAGAGGAAACATTTTTCATTTTCCATTACCACTGCGGATGGCAGAATTGTCGGCTGCTCTCCGGAACTCCCGGCAGCAAAGAGCCGTACTGTCACAAAACTTCCCGGCAGCAACTCAAGATTTTTATTCGGGAATGCTGCCCACATCGTCACAGTATTGCTTTGCTGATTGATTTTGTTATCGACCAGAGTTACCGGAGCTGTTTCTTCCGATATTTTACCATCAGCAAGCACAACCCGAACTCTGGCGTTTTTCTTTATATTCCCGATTCCTCCGAAATCACGCCGCAAAGCTTTTTCACTGATACTGAATTTCACATAAATCGGAGCAAGCTGCTGAATATCAGTCAATGCTCCCATCTGCGGGGTCAGAAGGTTTCCTGACGAAACTGCACTTTTTCCGATCCGCCCGGATACAGGAGCAGTGATCCGGGTGTAGGAAAGAGTATTTCTGGCATCGATCAGAGCTGCCTCAAGACGTTTGATATTGGCTTTCGCCACATTGATTTCCATTGCCGCAAGTTCATGTGAAGCTGCCGATACAGCATTGTTTTTCAAAAGTTTGCTTTTTCTGGCATATTCACTGGCGGCATACGTCAAAGTTGCCTTTTGAGCTTCCAGTTGAGCTTCAAGCCCCTGAACAGCAGCTTTGCAGGCAGTATCTTCAATTTCATAAAGCAATTGACCGGCTTCAACCAGAGTTCCTTCAGTAAAATGGATTTTGCGCAATTCTCCGTTGATACGGGGCATGATCCGGACACTGTTAATCGCTTCAACCACCCCCACATAACGGCGGAACGCCCGTGATGATGACGGAATCGCTTTTTCGACAACAACAGTCGGAACCGGCATTCCCGGTTGTTCTGCTGCTGATAAAATACCGGTATTTAATACTCCGGAAATAACCGTCACAACTAATGTAAAAAATCTTCTCACTGTATACCTCCTGTGATGTGATGTTTGACTTTTTTGCTGTGCAAATATATACAATATACTACAGAAGTGCATTAATTTCAAGCACTTATGCTGATACAACAGAATCCGGAAAGTTGTAAGTCGTTCAAAAAATCGTATAGTTACGACTTGAAAAAAAATTAAAAATTTTTTCATGGATCAGCAAAGAACAGCCTGCGATCCATCTTTGTAATACGGAAAAGTAATGGATGATATCTGTCGGTAGAAACAGATGATTGAGGAAAACTTGTCTTATATGGACTTCTCTTCAGAACATTGGTGAAAAATCCGTACAAATAACGGGGTAAAGCGTATTACGAAAGAGCTCCGGATATGCCCCCGTGTTGTTGGAAGTTTCCCGGATGGATATTCTCCGCCATGCTATCAGTTGGTGCAAGATTGCGACATATTTCCACCACAAAACGGGATACCCGTCAATATCTCGTTTGTAAAATGGAATACTGGTAATACAGTAAACAAAACGCACATGGCTTTGATAATCAATCAAAATAAAATGTACACCAAATACCGGACATTACCAATATTTTTTCAAAAATAGAGTATTTCACTGCTATTTGAGCGAGAATTTTTCGGATTTCAAAAAATGATTTTTATCAAAAAGGTAATTTCAAAAGTTTCATAAAATGCCTGAAAATTTTACCGGGATCTGAAAATGGAGCGTTTTCGGCGGCAGTTACTCAAATAGTAGTCACGCATAAACCACCATTTCCAGCTCATCAACAATATTTTTCAGACGACGTTTGCCGGACTTTTGAAATTACCACCAATAATATGAAATTTGAGATAAAGGAAGCGGAAAAGACTTGTCTGAAAAGTTTTTCCGCTTCCCCAAATACAAACCATTACAGTAAAGGCAGAAATTCAAAAAAAATTGCAAATTTTCTCGCTTTAAGTTTATAAATCCGAAGCGGTATGCTTCAAGATTTTCTATTACGATTTTTCCGCCTTCAAGTTTTCCTTTTATACCAGCGGATTCCACACTTTTAAAATTACCGTTAATGTCAATAGTTAAATTTTTGGCATAATCAGGACTGCAATTCCAAATACCGATCGCACGACCGTCGGCAGAATCATTGCCCTGAATATAGATATCTGGATTCTTACCATTCAGTACAGCAGGAAGTTCAATATTGAGATCACTCAAAAATTTTCTGATTCGCCCGCCGAAGCAATAATTACGGTAACTGCTTTCATGGGAGACCGTTCCTTCAAAATTGAACACTGAATAACTCCCTCCATCCGGAGCATTGAAAGTATAACTTGCAGGAATTTCAAAATCTGCGAAATTACTCAATACAACCTGAAATACCGCTGGAAAACATGGAAAAAGATTCACTTCCTCTAAGCATCACCAGATACAGGATAATAACAGTGTTGCTGTCAAGCACCCATTCAGATATGCAGCCTGTTACCGCCGAGCCGATGGCATACCGGCGGTATCTTCTGCGTTCTTTGTAGGAATACTTTGCATATCCATGATTATTTCAACAATTCTTTAACCGTTTTGAGCATCTCCGGTCCGATATTACGATCTGCAACTGTATTGCTGGGACTGGTTTCATAACCGCCGTGACCGTAATTGTGAGGCATTCCGATATAACCGATTTCTCCTTGTGCAAGAGCGGCAACAAAAGTCATGGGGTATTTGGAATTTTTACGGATTTCACGGGTGAATTCGACAAATGCTTCGCAGGGCAGAGTTGCCATGGCAATTTCATCACCGAAAGCAATTGCAGCAAACTCTTCCATGCGGATTCCGGGGATCGCTTTATCCCGGCAGCTCATCAAACGTTCAGCAAAGAACTTCATGACATAGGGATGGCATTTGGCGATGTCTTCAGAAGTAAAGTCACGGCCAGCTTCCATCGTTACATCTTTGTTTGCCTCATAAACTTTTTTGGCTTCGGCATATTCTTCATCCGTGACTTTCATATAAGGCATTTCGATTTCAGTATTGCTGAATGTGATTTTTTCGCATTCGACCTTATTCAATCCGTAGAGAGCTGAAAGAACGATCTGCCCGTAGGCTTTGCCAATACGGCGGGCTTCAGCGTAGCTGGTCTGATTTGCATCAGTGGCGACATTGAAGTGGTTGATATTTCCCTGAGGGGCAATGATGGACATAACGGGGACTCCGCAATCCAAACCATGCTGGATTTCGGCTTCCATGGCAACCGGCCAGTCTCCGGAAACATATTCACCGCCGATCGTGTCGGTGTGGTTGGAAATATTAGTCATGATCAGGCGGAGCAAACCTTCCTGTTTGACAGCCATGATATAGATATCGGAATCGATCTCATCTTCAGGTTTGACAATATCAGGATTCAGTTTGCCGGGATTGGTGAGAGTTTTGCCGTTTTTCATAATGTAGCGGCGGCAGAACGCAAGAGAGTGACAGTTGGTTTTGGTATTGTAAAGCTCTGCCGGAGCAAGACTTTTGCAGGCTTTGGTAAGAGCATTTAAAGTTTTGCTGACCAATTCATCAAGATAATTGTCAATGGCATCTTTATCAACTTCTTCACCAAAAATATCGGTGGTATAAGGACCGGTATGAGTGTGAGTCGCACAATAAATAACTTTTCCGGCACAGGGCAGACCCGCTTTGGCAACGGCTTCCTGGAAACGTGAAATGACTGCCCTGGTGACATAACACAAGTCGTAAGAAACCACGCCTACACATTCATCGCCGGCACGGAAAACCGCAGCTTTGACACTTAACCGGTCATAGGCACCGCGGTTGAATCGCGGGTTGAAATAACCTACCAGCGGAATTCCCCATACGGGTGTGATATCTTCCTGAGCATAACCGAATTCAAACATTTTTTTACTCCTTCTTTAGATGATTTTGAAAAGTTTTGGTTAATGTCCTGAATTTTATGATGTAATAAAGGCCAATGTTTTTTCAGTTAAAACTGCAGAAATACGAGTAGCAACAATGCTCGCCTCTCCGGTTCTTTGAGAAGCAAGTTCCCGACCTTCAGTCATCCGGCAATAATCCTCTATTCTTTGCTGTGCAGCAGCAATATCAAGTTCCACTTCGATATGGTGTCGTGCAGTGTCCAAAAGACAGACAGAGTTTTGCAACCGGTCAACATCCTGCAGAGCGATGGCAATTTGCCAGTTTTCTGCACACTGCTTTCAAGAGCCATCCCCCTGAACGATGTACTCATCAGACATCTGATTATTGAATTTTTTCCCCGCCATAACACTCCTTGCTGCGAGGCACAACTCATCAGCGTTGTAATATAGCATAAATTGTAAAAATTACAATCTAAAAAAAACGCAATACCACCGAATTATCAGACGGTTCAAAGGTGAGGAAGTTACTTATCCGTGATGCCACCGGATTATGATCCGTACTACGATGAAGCCGGGTAAACACATTCCGGAAAGGCAAAAAAAAGCGGAATCGCCACATAGACAAGCCCGAAACCGGCATAAAGCGTCATATTCCGGAAGACTGGAACGAACAGCGGCGGCTTTTCGGTTTCCCGGAACGGTAACACCACCACAAACTGGCGGTAGGAGAAATCCTGCCGCCAGTTTGCGTTTACGCACGGCGTGTCGCGGCGGTTACGGCAAGGGGCAAGGTGAATCATGGTATACCGAGAACTTTGTCAGATTTTCTCAAAAAAATTTTATTCTGCACTTGTATTCTTGATTTTTGCAGTTATATTAAGTTGGTGAATGATAACTAACAGCAATCAAAACAGGAGAAGATCATGGATTGGAGCAAACGGCAGAAAGAGATTATTGAGGCGGCAATTTCCCTGATTGCCCAAAATGGGATCGAAGGTTTGACAACAAAAGCCCTTGCTGCAGCCGTTGGGATTTCTGAACCGGC
>JAZRGW010000017.1:0-33509 GCA_045644425.1 Victivallaceae bacterium
CGGAGCCAGAAACATGCAGAATTTTGAATTGCTTAAACAGCTCGGTACAACTGATAAACCCATTCTGCTCAAACGCGGTCTTGCCAATACTTATCAGGAGCTTTTGATGAGTGCCGAATATGTCATGGCGTCCGGCAATGAAAATGTGATCCTCTGCGAAAGAGGTGTGCGTACCTTTGAAACTTACACCCGCAATACTCTGGATATTTCCGCAATTCCGGCATTGAAAAAACTTTCCCATCTGCCGGTGATCATCGATCCCAGTCACTCTGCCGGGATTGCCGGATTTGTCCCATCTCTCTCTCTCGCTGCCACAGCCGCCGGAGCTGACGGGTTGATTATCGAAGTCCACAATAATCCCGCCTGTGCCAAGTGCGACGGTATGCAGAGTCTTACCATGCCGGAATTCGACAAACTTATGAAAAAAATCAATATTATTAAAGACGCACAACTTTTGTGTGCCGGAATGTAAGGAGTTGTAAAAATGAACCTCGCAGATGCCAGAATTGAGATCGACCGCATTGACGGAGAGATCCTTTCCCTTTTTGCCCGCCGTATGGAACTTGGCGGTGTCATCGGAAAAATCAAGGAATCCGCCGGTCTGCCGGTGGAAAACAGCGAACGTGAAAGAGAGATACTTTTAAAGATCACCCGGGAATCCGGTGAAGATCTCGGCAGCTCCGCCCGGATCCTTTTTTCCACTCTCTTTGAGTTGAGTAAATCATACCAGCGGCGTCTGCACGCTGAAGATGGGGATTTCGCCCGGAAAATAACCGGAGCCCTGACCAACACCCCGGCTCTTTTCCCCGCCACTGCCAAAGTCGCCTGCTGCGGTGTTCCCGGAGCTTATGCCCAGCTTGCAGCCGATCAGCTTTTTCAGCTTGCCGATATCACTTATTTCAATGATTTCAGTGCGGTTTTTCAGGCGGTTGAAAAAAATCTCTGCGAATATGGTGTCCTGCCGATCGAAAATTCCACTTCCGGTACGATCGATCAGGTTTATGATCTGATGCTCGATCATAAATTTCACATTGTCCGTAGTTGCAAATTCAAGGTGCGTCACTCGCTGCTGCTGCCGCCCGGCGCGGAAATTTCCGGTATCCGGGAGGTCATTTCCCATGAACAGGGGTTGAAACAGTGTGCCAATTATCTGAAATCTCTGGGCAATATCAAACGTACCACCGCCGGCAGTACTGCCATGGCAGCAAAGATCGTCAGCGAATCCGGCAGAAAAGATATTGCCGCCATCGCCAGTCGTGAGTGTGCAGGTATCTACAATCTGCATGCCGCTGCGGAAAATATTCAGGATCGGGATTCCAACTACACCCGGTTTATCTGTATTTCCAGAAAGCCGGAAATCTATCCCGGTTCAAATAAAATCAGCATCATGGGAGTTCTCCCCCACCGTCCCGGAGCTCTTTACCGTCTGCTGGCACGTTTCTCGGTACTGGGAATCAATCTTACCAAACTGGAAAGCCGCCCGAAGCGGGATGGGGATTTTGAATATATGTTTTACTTCGATTTCGAAGCATCTATGGCTGATCCGGAATTGCGGCGGCTCATTGTGGAACTGGTTTCCGATGACGGAAAATTCACATTTCTGGGTAATTACAGCGAAATTTAGTCTTGCTTAATTCAACACTGCAGGGTCAAAGGAATATTCAAGAGTTTCGCTCCAGATGGTTTTGCCCTTGTAAAGCAATTTCATCTGCAATGTTTCTTTGTCCCTGACCGATTTCAATACCCATCCGGAATCGGTCAGTGCGACACTGTTTCCAGAAATCCTGGAGCTTTCATGCAATACTTTTGTGCTGAAATGTAAAGATGCCGCATCGGAATCCAAACGGATCTTTTCACCGGGACAATTACTTAAAAGAGCCACTGTCAGTGAAGAAACCAGATAATCCATTGCCTGAGCCGGATTTTTCACCTGCTTTGCGGCACGGATTTGATTATCTGTGATATTTCCTTCGGGCGGATCCCCGCTTGGCAGTATCCAGCATCCGGGAAGCAGCAAAAGCTGGGCGATAAACAACAGTGCAAACTTTTTCATGGTTTCACTCCTCATTTTCTGCCGGAGCTTCCTCTTTCAAAAGTGCATCCCGGCGTCGTAAGATACACACATTGTTGCATCTCGGACAGCGGCAGAGTGAAACCGGATGTTTCGGCACAAAATAAAGAAAACATTTATTGCAGTGAAAAAGCCGGCGGTTATTCAGCTGCCACTCATTTTTCCGGATCCTGCCGACCTCCCGCAGCCAGAGCCATGCAATATAAATCAGAAGCACGATCAGAATCGTTGTAAAGAAATCTGTAAAACTTATTCCAATCATTTTTCACCTGCTCTGCTGCTCCAGTTGATCAGATATGTTCCTGATACAACTCCGGAATTTTTCAACAACGTTTCCAGCTGACGGTCAAGTTTTTTATTTCCGCTGGAAATCACTGTTTCCGCCCGTTTCAGAAATTCATCGCCGGAAATTTTCACCATGCTGAAGTTTTTTACTGCTTTTCCGTCAAGTTTTGCCAGTGCCGGCAAGGTAATTTCCTGACCATCCTGCGTAAATATCCGGTTCCGTAATTCCGGCACAGTTCTTTTTACGGCAGAGGGTAAAACTCCGGCATAACGTATGGAAAGCGGCAGTTTTGCCAGAGGCATCTGAATTTTTTTACCGCTGACCGGGTAGTCTTTTATTTCCGGTACGTTGACTGCATTCAATTCGATTCCGTATTTTTTTTCAGCAAATACTTCCACAGAATTGCCGCCGGTCATCCCGAATGTGCGTGCCGGATCATGCCGGTCAAGCACCTCAAAAAGAGCATAATTCAGCTCCGGATCGATCCTGACAATCGCCGAATTTTCCTCTCTTTTATGTTCCTGAATGTATTCATAACGGAATAATCCGGTAATCACCGCCAGAACAGCGGCAGTCGTCAGCACTGCCACGATGACACTGCTGGAATTTCTGCCTTTTTCAAACCGCCACTTGCGGCGGGGCGGAGTTTTTTTGAAAACCTTACTCAAAGCGGGTCTCCGATTTGGACTTCAAAGGCTGAACAGCAAGAAAACTTTCCATTCTTGCCGCTTCGGCAATTCCGATCACCCGGAAAAGCAAATCTGCCGGAATATCTTTATCCGCACGGATGATCAAAACCTTTTCCTTGCGGTTGTCGCTGATAAGTTCGCGGCGGAGCTGTTCGATGGCGATCTGGCGGTCACGGAAATATATCCGGCACTCACCGGATGCTTCTGCCGGAGGTATGATTGTCAAAACCGCTCGGCCCAGGTCACTGGATAATGCCACTTCTGCCTGCGGCAGATTCACTTTGATTCCGGAAATACGGGTCACTGAAGATGCCAGAAGTATGAAAAATAAAAGCAGAAGGAAAAGATCCAGCACTGCCAGACATGCCCCGATATTCCACAAAGGCTTCAACTTTGTGCGGTAACGCCGGGCAAAAGTGATACTTCCCGGAAAATTCATTCTTCATCCTCCGCAACTTCACCCCGGTCAAGACGCTCAAAAAATACGGTCAATTCAGATGCCGCTTTTTCCATATCCACGGTAAGGGCATCAACCCGCATCATCAGATAACTGTAACCGAGATGGCAGGGAATGGCAAGCGTCAGACCGGCAGCTGTGGAAAGCAGAGCTTTGACCAGCGGCACACCGACCAGACCGGCAGAAAAGTGTTCGCTTGCCTGGATCGCTTCAAAAGCATTGAGCATGCCGAGAACAGTTCCCAGGAGCCCCAACAGTATCAACACATGACTTAAACTGCCGAAAAGCGGGATATGACGTTCAAGTTTAGATAATTCATCCATTGCTGCACCGTCAATGGCAGTGCGGATATTGGCATCGCCATTCTGCCGGGCAAGGATACCGGCGGTAAGCAGACGTGCCACCGGGCCGGGAGTATTGTCGCAAAGAGTAAGTGCTTCACGCATACCGTTGCGTTTCAATACGTTGAAAAGTCCACGCATCAATTCACGCACGCTTATTTCGTCACGGTGAAACTGAAAAACTTTGATCAGAAAGATAAAAAGTGCCAGAACTCCGCATGCCAGGATCACACAAATTACCGGACCGCCATCATTTATCAACTTTACCAGAAACATATTTTCTCGCTCTCCATTGTTTCAGTTCCTTGCGGAAGAAATCCCGCATTTTTTCCGTAAATTCTCCATCCGGAAGCATCAGTTTACGGCAGCGGTCGATCAACCGCATGCCACGCTGCAAACTTCCGGTACCGTCTTTTTCTGCAATCAGCCGCAAAGCATCTTCACAGGCTTTTTCACACCAGCGCGGTTCCGGGATCATACCCTGATCGATCATATTGACCGCAGTGTAAATCGTATTTTCATAATGGGTCAATGCTTTATCTTTCCGGTTCAGATATTCCTGTGCCTTACCGGCTTTATACAGTGATTCCAGCCGGATGGGGGCAAATTTGCTCTCTTTTGCCAGTTTTTCAAAAATTTCCTGAGCTTTGAGTGCTTTTTCTTCTGCCAGCGGCATTTTTTCCGCCATCAGAGAATCTCCCGCCCGGAGCAATGCTCCATCAGAAAGCAGTGAACCGGAATTATATTTTGCACTTTCTGTAAATACCTGATAAGCCTCAGAAAGATCACCACGTTTTTTCAGTATTTCACCAAGACGCAGATTGCTTTCTGCTGCATGATGCTGATTTTCAGATTTCTGCAGCCGCCGGAAGATTTTTTCCGCATCGATCTCTTTGCCGCTTTGAGCCAGAAAAACTCCCTGCAGCATTGCGGCCTCATCCGCCACCGCTGAAGGAGCAAACGCTTTTTCCAGTTTTTCCAGTTCAGTCAACGCTCCGGCAATATCTCCGGCATGGCCTCTTTCGGAAGCGTTACGCAAAACAAGTGCGGCAAACGCTTTGCTTTTGGCATATTTTTCCTGCAGGATATCTGCCGCTTTGTCTGCTTTAACCGTATCATTTACCGTCGAATAAAGATCTGCCGCCATAAAAAGTGCTTCCGGAGTTTTAGCAAAATCCGGATATTTTTCTGCCAGTGAAATAAATTCTTTTGCTGCTGCCGCGTAATCAAACGATTTTGCCGCCATTGCTGCCGCCATGAAAAGTGCCGGGGCCTCTTTTTCCGGCATCGCTTTTGCAGCATCAAGGAACTTTTTCCGTGCTTCCTCATATTTTCCGGCACGATCCAATAACTCGCCCAATGCCGTTTTAGCACTGTTCCGGTGCAATGCAGATTGGGAATTTTCCAATGCTGATGCCCACTGATTGAGTTGAATGCTGTTTTTATTACGCCAACTGAAATTAAGCAATTCCAGCATCACATCTTCCATGAGGGAAGTATTTTTTGACTCCCGTGCTGCTTCCAGAGCATTGTGCAGAATTTTTTCTGCCCGCTGATTTTTTCCGTTTTTTTCCAGATATGCCGCATAACGGCACTGGTAATCGATTTTTCTTTTGACCGGCAGCTGACCGGAAAGAAAGTCGGAAATTTTTTCCAATACCCCGAATTCCCGATTGGATTCTGCTACGTCTGCCGCTTCCATTGCCGCAGCGATCTTCTCATCGGCACTGAAATTTCCGCGGGAGATGAATGAATAGAGTTTCAACGCATCAGGATTGGGATTTTTCATCCGCTGTGCCGCAGCCATAACCACCATTGCCCGGTCACTTGCAGCCGGATAGAGACGGGTATAGCTGCATGCTTCAGCAGCAGCCAGTTGCTGATCTCCGTCAAGCAGGGTATTTATGAGTGCTTTATGCAGATTCTCTTTATTTTTTTCATCACTTGAAAACGCCAATGCCTGACGCAGTGCTTCGGCAGCGAATTGGATATTTCCTTCTTTACGGGCAACTTCTGCCGCAGTGGAAAGCAATTCCTGCAGACGCACATGCGGCTGGGGGGGGATTTTTTCAATGAACTTCCGGAAGTTCTTTTCCAGATTAACGGTTTTGCCGGTGTACGCTTCTGCAAGATACTGCATCAGCTCCACATCCACATTACGCTTATCCGGTGGAATAGTTCCGATTTCAGCCAATGCATCGGAGTAACGGTCAAGACGGATGAGTGAATAGATCGCTTCATTCCCGGCACTGATACACCACGGGGAATCTTTTTTCGCTGCCAATTTGGCAAACAGCCGGTATGCTTCTTTTATTCTGGCAGTTTTTAAATACAACGTCGCCAGACTGAATTCCGCAGCATCGGCAATTTGCGGGTCTCCCGCCGCAAGTGAACGGAAAAATTTTTCTGCTTCCGCATATTTTCCGGCAGCTGCCAGAAGATCTCCGGGCAGAGTACCTGCTGAACGCAATGGATAACGGCGGATGAATTCTTCATAAATCCGCTGTGCATTGGCAATATCTCCATTATGCAGATATGCCACACCGAGATTGAGGGCACTTGCCGCCCAGCCGTCGGCGTTATTTTCCTTATCAGCCAGTTCCAACGCACTGATGTAGCTGGAAACCGCATTCCGGTAATCACCGGCATAAAATGCCGCATCGCCGAGTTTGCGTTGGATCGCTTCATCAGCAGAAAGTACCGCTGCGATTCCCACAGCGGAACTGAAAAGTAAACGGCGTAACAGAACTTTCACTCAAAAAAGCCTTTCAATCCTGAACCGTTTCGGTAACAGCGGCTCCGTCTGCTTTTTTCGGCATTGCTGCAGCTTTGGCAGCGGCTATCGCCTCTTTGATCCGGTCATTGATCTTCTGCTGCAATTCCGGATTATCTGCCAGTACGACTTTGGTCTGATCTCTGCCCTGACCGAGCTGTTCGCCGTCAAAGCTGAACCATGAACCGCGTTTTTCGATGATGCCCATATCAGTCGCCACATCGAGAATGGAACCGGTTTTGCTGATACCTTCGTTATACATGATGTCAAATTCAGCAACTTTGAATGGAGGTGCCATTTTGTTTTTTACCACTTTAACTCTGGCACGGTTGCCGGTCACAGCATCACCGATTTTGATCGCGGTTGATTTACGGATATCCATACGCACTGAAGCATAAAATTTCAACGCATTTCCGCCCGGAGTGGTTTCCGGATTACCGTACATCACACCGATCTTTTCCCGGATCTGGTTGGTAAAAATAACACAGGTTTTGCTCTTGCTTGCCGCACCGGTGATCTTACGCAATGCCTGCGACATCAACCGTGCCTGCAGACCGACGTGGGAATCGCCCATCTGTCCTTCGATCTCCGCACGGGGGACAAGTGCCGCAACCGAGTCAACGACCAGCACATCCAGTGCATTGCTCCGGATAAGGGTATCGGCAATATTCAACGCATCTTCACCGCAATCGGGCTGGGAAACAACCAGTTTATCCACATCCACACCGATCTTCTGAGCGTAAGCCGGATCAAGGGCGTGTTCAACGTCGATGATCGCTGCATTGCCTCCTGCCGCCTGGGCATTGGCGATAACATGCAGACAGAGCGTGGTTTTACCGCTTGATTCCGGACCGTAAATTTCCACGATCCTGCCTTTCGGCAAGCCGTAAACACCCAGAGCGATATCCAGAGACATACTGCCGGTACTGATCACCGGCACATCAGTTTCAGCGGCATTGGCTCCCAGACGCATAATGGAGCCTTTGCCGAACTCTTTTTCGATCTGACTGATCGCCAGAAGCAGACTTTTTTCGCGGTCGACCATCGGAATATCTTTTTCAGCCATGATTCATCATTCCTTTCCCAACAACAGTTAAATATCCAGATCTTTGACTTTTGCAGCGTGTTTCTCGATGTATTCCCGACGGGGTTCCACCACATCGCCCATGAGCAGATTGAAGATACGGTCAGCGTTGATCGCATCTTCCATAGTGACCTTGATCATGGTACGGTTTTTCGGATCCATAGTCGTTTCCCTGAGCTGGTCATAGTTCATTTCACCGAGACCTTTGTAGCGGTTGATACGCAGACCGCTGCCATTCTGACCGCTGTTGCGGATACTGAGGAAAAGCTCTTTGAGCGAGAATACCGGAGCGGGATTTTTACCCTCTTTACGGGCAATTTTAAAAAGTTCATCCTCACCGGCGGAGAAAATCTGTGACGGACGTATCCCGTAAGCGGCAAGATCGGCGACGATGCCTACGCAGTTTTCCGCTTCAAAGATATTCACCGTATCGATCCTGCTGGCGATTGCCGCATCATCAAAGCTGCCAACCGCACGCAGACGGGCTTCGGCATCGGCGATGATCTGCTGCTGCTCTTCACCGGTATAGGCAAAGTAACTGGTGGTGGTACCGTCATGTTCGCGGATGGTGATGTGAGAAACCGGACAACGGCCGTCTTCCCTGACCACGTCGAAATATTCTGCGGCTTCCAGACCGCAGCGTGACAAGCCGTTGGCGGCCTGTGCAGCCCGGTTGTAAAGGGCGATCACCTGCCGGATCTCTTCAATGCTCAATTCAGCACCATTGCGGCTGACACACATATCTTCCAGACCGAGTTCGACCAGATAGCGGTTGAGCTGATCTTCGGTATCGATATAGCTGAATTTCTTGCCTTTGCTGACCCGGTACAAGGGCGGTTTGGCAATGTAGATGTAACCTGCTTCAATCAACGGACGCATTTGACGGAAGAAAAAGGTCAGCAGCAGCGTGCGGATATGGGAACCGTCGACATCAGCATCGGTCATGATAACGACACGGTGATAACGGGCTTTGGTCACATCGAATTCATCACCGGTTCCGCAGCCGATGGCGTAGAAAAGTGACTGGATCTCTTTGTTATCGAAAATCCTGTCCTGCCGGACTTTTTCCACATTGAGCAGTTTACCACGGATCGGCAGGATCGCCTGGAAACGGCTGTCGCGTCCCTGTTTGGCAGAACCGCCTGCGGAGTCACCCTCTACGATATACAATTCGCATTTTTCCGGATCTTTGCTTGAGCAGTCGGAAAGTTTGCCTTTGATGAGTGTCGCACCTTTTTTGCGGACGGTCTCTCTTGCTTTACGGGCAGCTTCACGGGCCTGCGAAGCGAGAATGGCATTGCCGACGATACGTTTTGCCACTTCGGGATGGGTTTCAAGATAATCGCCGAGTTCTTCGGAAATGACCGCACCGACGATGCCGTGGACTTCGGGATTGCCGAGTTTGGTTTTGGTCTGACCCTCAAACTGCGGATCGGGAACTTTCACACTGACCACAGCGGAAAGACCCTCTTTGATATCAGACTGCAGAATATTTTCCTTGCCCATCTCTTTGGGCATGAATTCGTGACCGTAATTGTTGAGGGTACGGGTCAGTGATGAGAGGAAACCGTCGAGGTGCTTACCGCCTTCAATAGTGTTGATGTTGTTGGTATAGGAGAAAATCTTCTGGGCGATGCCGTCGGTGTACTGCATTGCCACTTCCACGTCGATACCGTCTTTTTCACGGTGGAAATAGAGAACTTCCGGACTCAATACATTGCAGTTGGCATTGAGTTCCAGAGAGACGAATTCGGAAATACCGCCTTCAAAACAGAATACTTCCTGACGCAATGCTTCATCTTCCTCACGTTCATCGCAGAGGGTGATGTGGATACCGCGGTTGAGGAAAGCAAGTTCCCGCAGACGGTTGCGGAGGATCTCCCGCTTGTAGATAGTGGTCTGGAAGATGGTTCCATCGGGTTTGAAACTCACTTTGGTACCGCGATTGGCAGTAGTGCCGAGTTCTTTCAAAGGTTCAGAGGTGACACCGCGCTCAAAACCGATGGAGTGTCTTTTGCCGTCACGGCAGACTTCAACTTTCAGCCAGTCACTCAAGGCATTCACGCAGGAAACACCCACACCGTGCAGACCGCCGGAAACTTTGTAGCTGTTGTGGTCAAATTTACCGCCGGCGTGAAGTACAGTAAGCACAACTTCGACGGCAGGTTTACCCTCGCCCTCGTGCATATCCACGGGAATACCGCGGCCGTCATCTTCGACGGTGATGGAGTTGTCTTCGTGAATAGTTACTCTCACATCGCTGGCATAACCGGCGAGAGCTTCATCGATGGAGTTATCCACCACTTCGTAGACCAGATGGTGCAGACCGCGTTCACCGGTATCGCCGATATACATCGACGGACGCACACGGACGGCTTCCAAACCTTCAAGCACGGTAATTTTACTGGCACTGTACTCCCCTGCATTGGCGGGAATATTATTGGGATTGTCACTCATAGCGGGCAATTTTCTTTCTATTTTTCTACTTGTTTGAAAACACATTTTTTACATGGGTTTACAATACACCCGCAACGGCAAAATTTCAAGTCCTTTTCTTTACT
The DNA here is from genome assembly GCA_045644425.1 of Victivallaceae bacterium. Lineage (GTDB taxonomy): Bacteria > Verrucomicrobiota > Lentisphaeria > Victivallales > Victivallaceae > UBA1784. Next base: position 10,263 of record JAZRGW010000017.1, read on the forward strand.
TCGTAAAGGAAAAGAGCCGCTTTTTCACCCCTTTTTCAGAGCATCAGCGATCAAGAAGAAAATCAACTGCTTTGAGCAATTCTTCAAAGCGGTAAATGATGTAATCCGGTTCGATCCCGCATGACCGGTGATCGCCCTGATTTGAACGGAAAAAAACGGTCTTCATCCCCACTTTTGCTGCTCCGTAAACATCCCGGTACATATCGTTTCCCACAAAGATCGCTTCATGCGGTTTGATTTTCATTTTTTTCAGAGCCAGATGATACATTCTGGGGTCGGGTTTGCGAAATCCGTAATCCCCGGAAACGATCACGGGTGAAAAGAATTTTTCCAGACCGCAAGCACGCATTTCCGGCAATGCCCAGAGCTTCTGACCATCGGAAACTGCCGCCATTTTGAAACGGGGAACAAGTTTTTCCAGAGTCGGTATCACCTGATCATAAAGCTGCAGACGGTAACGGCCTGCCGCCCGGAAGACGATGGCGGTATTTTCCGCCAGAAACGGCGGGGTTTTTCCGCAGTGTTTCCGGATGATTTTTGCGAAAAGTTCAGCAGCATCGAATTCCGGAAACTCTTCGGAACTATTCTCTTTCTGTTCTCTCACTCCGTTATAATACCCCTCTTTAAGTTCCTCCGGGGCGATTTTTACTCCGTGATACTCAAGAAAGTTGGCAACGGTGCGGTAGATATTTTCATCGCTTTCACTGGTGCATATATCTATCACGGTTCCGTTGAGGTCAAAAATCAGAGCTTTGATCATTTTTCAGCGTTCCAGAGCTTGTTTGGCTTCGAATATTAGTTTACGGCGGTAATCCGCATTGAGATAGTTGTTTCTGGCGATACGCAGCAGATTCATGCCGATATAAAACGGCAATCTGGAAGTTATTGAGTCAAAGGCACTTTTCTGATCCGGAAAGTACCCGGCATAGTGCCAGAGAAAGTGACCGATAAACGGCTCGGCGGCATATTTATTGCCGGTGTGAGTGAGGAAAAAGTGCTGCAATTCCCCGGCTATCCTGCCCACATCAAAAAGGCGGTCGCTCCGCTGCATTCTTTCCAGATCAAAAGTGATCACATACATTCCGTCGCCGAAAAAGAAATTGGCGGGCGTGGCATCGCCGTGAACCAATACTTCCTGATCCTGATACATCAGGGGATTATTCCGGTAACGGTTGCCGAGTGTACGCAGATATTCAGCTTCTTCCCATCCGGTGAAACTTTCCAGATGTCCGGTAACAGTATCAAAATAACGGCAGATTTTCTGAAAATCCACCATTACCGGTTGGGCAGAGTGGTTATGCACATGAGCGAGGAATCCAGCCAGAGCGGTCAATTTGCCGTAAAGCAGGGCATCATCATGCTGATATACCGCCTGTTGGATCACCGAGTCCAGAGATTGGCCGTAACAATATTCGACTGCCAGCAGACAATTGAGGTTTTCATTGCAGCCCAATGCCCTTGCCGTATAGTGGCAATCTCCCATGTATTTGCGGAACTCGTGAATATTGTTGAATTCACGGTACATTTTCCGCCTGGCAGTTTCAAAATCTGTCTCTCCGGTGGTGTGGAAAAACTTCCCCACCACCCGGACACCGGTTTTGCGGTCTTCATAAATGTAAACCGCATGGGATGAACGACTTGAATAAACCCTGAATCCTTCGCTCCCGTCGCTTCCCAGCTGCGGCATGATCTCATGCCGCAAATAACCGTAAAGCGGATCGGAATCAGGCAGTCTGCCCAGATATATCATAATCAGAGAGGTCGATTATTTGCCAAGTTCTTTGAGCAGCTGGGCAGCGAAAAGCAGACCGCGCGGCACATGGAAGAAAGTTTTCCATTTACCGCCTTTGAGGGCATGGGTGACTTCGCCGCGACGGTTGCAGTAAGCGAACCATTCGCCGTATTCCGGATCGGGGAAGTGGCTCCAGGTATAGTCGTCAACTTTCTTGAACCATTCGGCAAATTTCTCATCTTTGGTCACTTTGTAAGCATGCAGACATGCCAGAGTGGCTTCATTGTGAACCCACCAGAGTTTCATATCATGCTGAAGTTCGATATGAGGTTTGCCGAGGGCATCCATGAAGTAGAAAATACCGCCGAATTCCTTATCCCAACCGAAATCAAGGGTATTGGAAATGATTTTGACGATCGCCTGGATCTTATCTTCCGAACCGGGAACATTTTCCAGATAATTGAGCAAAAACCACATTGCTTCAAGCACATGACCGGGGTTCATCTGTCTGCCGATGCTGCTATCCAGATCAGGAGAGTCACCATTGACCGGCATATTTTCAAAGACCAGACCGAACTCCTTGCTGTAGAACTTATTCAGCACCATATCCAGTGCAGTATCCATGGCAGAGTCGAATTCGTTGCTGTTGAGGCACTCATTCATGATCAGACCGAGGTTTGCCATCATCATATAGTGACCGAGTGAAAGATACGGGGTTTTGCCGGAAAGGGATTTATTCCACTGCAAAGCACTGTTGCCGCTTTTGGCACGCTCGATGTAGTTATTCATCGCTTCCACAGCGGCGTCGGCATAAATTTGTTTGCCGGTTACTTTGTAAAGTTTTGCTCCGCCCATAGCGGCAAAACAGTCGGAAAAGAGGCTGTAGGGAGCCATTGCCGGTACACCTTCGCGGTTGAGGGCGAAATAATATCTGCCCGCTTCATCTCTGCCGTGTTTGTAGAGGAAGTCGAAACCTTTTTCGGCAATATCAATATAGGAATCTTTTTTGTAGCCGGCAAGGTAGATTTCTGCGAACATGTAGACAATACGCCACTGCATCCACATATATTTCATCGTGTCGTAAACCGAGCCGTCACGATCCAGACTGGTGTAGTAACCGCCGAACTCCTTATCAACACAATTTTTTTCCCAGAAAGGGATCACTGAATTCAACAATTCATTCTCATACTTGACTGAATAAGCCTGCCAATCCATAAAAAATTCTCCGTTATAGTTAATGAGCAACTGAATTTATACTATACCACAAAAAAACAGAAAATCAAGGTTGATTTTATTCAGAATCGAACTATATTAGCTTGTGGAGAAAGGAGAAAAATATTATGACAATCGTTGAATTGAATCCGCAATCTTTCAGTGAAATCATCCAAAAACCGCTGGTACTGGTGGATTTCTATGCCACATGGTGCGGCCCCTGCCGGAATATGGGAAAAGAACTGGAAAAATTTGCCGCAGAACATCCGGAGATCGCTATCGGTAAAGTTAATATCGAAAACGAAGAAAACCGGGAGTTGACCGCTCAGTACGATGTATCCACCATACCGTCGCTTTTCTTTTTCCGCAACGGTAATATGGAAAAACATCTCACCGGATTTTTCTCATCACGAGCATTGGCGGAAAAACTCGGTCTTTAATGGCGGCAAATCAGAGCCACTTTCTGCAAGCCGTGGAGTGGAGCAGGGCAATTGAGAGAATTTGAGATATATTGAGATTTCAGCATGTGCCGCTTGATTGCATGGGCGGCACACCAACACTCTCTCAAAAATACCCAAAACCTCCCAAAAATCTCCCAAAAAATCTCATTCGTGCCGCCCCAATTGGCTTGCACACCGCAGCGGGTATCACGATTGGAGGATTCAGTCGGCGATCACGTCGAGGATCACTACTTTCTCAACCGGCACATCCCGCATCATACTGCGGATTCCGGTCGGCACGGCACTGATGGCATCGACGACATCCATGCCTTCGACCACTTCACCGAAAACGCAATATCCGTAAGCGGAATCATTAGCGGCACGGAAATCAAGGAAATCGTTATCCACGGTGTTGATGAAAAACTGGCAGGAAGCTGAATGAGCATCCGGACGGCGTGCCATGGCGATCGTACCACGTTTATTGGAAACCCGGTTATCCGCTTCATTTCTGATCGGGGCATGGGTCGGTTTCTGATTCATACTGCGGTCAAATCCGCCGCCCTGAATCATAAATCCGGGGATCACCCGGTGAAAAATGGTATCTTTGTAAAATCCTTCATTGACATAGGTGAGAAAATTTTTCACCGTTTCCGGTGATTTGTCGGCGAAAAGTTCCAATTTGATATCGCCTTTGCTGGTTTTGAAAGTAATCATGATTTTATTCTCCGGGGTTAAAAAATACGCCAGAGGTGAGCCTCTGGCGTAACAGAATTGCACTCAGATCAATTCATGCCGAAACGATCTTTGTTGGAATCGAAATTATCCTTGTTGACAAGGATATAACGTTTGTTGAATGCTTCTTCCAACTCATCTTCATCGGGGCTGAAATCTTCATCGATCTGGGTAAGACCGATAACCACACCGGCCAAACCGCCTTTGTTGAAAGCAGTAGCGATAACTTTGGAACTTGCACCCATGAGATTGGCATTGTTGGTAAGGAAAACTTTGGGTCCTTTATAATTGGCACGGACAAATTCGATTTTGCCAACCGGCATCATCATTGAAACATCAAGAATAACTGCATCATCAGCAGTAGCACTCTTGAGGATCTCTCTGAGTTTGGCAGGAGTCAATTCCATCATTCCGCCCATATTGCCATCCATGAGAGCAACTGTTTCCACGGAACCGCCGAAACCGTTTTTGAAAGCTTCAATGCACATTTTGGCATATTCGTTCTGGGTATCGCTGGTCACATAAATCGCTTTCTGGACACCGGCAGCTTTTGCGGCGGCACCAACCTTGGTGGCAACAGCTTTACCATAGACCTGATAATCCAGATTCGGCGGCGGATTGAAGTAGTACCACGCATACATTCCCAGACCGACGAGCATGACAACCGCACAGAGCATTGCGATCGGCTCACGATGACTTTTGGCTGCAACCAGAACGCCTACGAAACTGATTACCATGATAATAATACCAACGATACATTGCCAGGCCATATTTTTTCTCCTTATTTTGCTTTGGCTTCGGGTATAAAATTTTACTTTGTGCCTGATGCACTCTCCTATACATTATATCCGGAAAATGAAAAGTTCAAGCAATTTTTTGATTTTTCAGTAAATTTTTGTAAATATGTTGGTTATCTCTGCCTTGTCCGGTTTGAATTGCCGCAGTGTCAGCATTATATTATTATCAGATTTAAACCAAATAATTATAAATTCAGGAGAATAATCATTATGTTCAATCCGGGCTGGATAGATTTGCAGGTAAATGGTCACAATGGTGTGGATTACAGCGATCCTTCGCTGACCGCAGATAAATTTCTCAAATCCGCAGAAGAACTTCTGGCAACCGGTACGGCGGTTTTTCTGCCGACGATCATCACCGGACCATTGGATGTGACCTGCCGCAATGCTTCGATCATTCTGGAAACCGTAGAAAAACACGGCCTTTCCGAAGCGATCCCCGGTTTTCATTTTGAAGGTCCCTTTATTTCTCCGAAACCCGGTGCTGTCGGTGCCCATAATCCGGCATGTGTCTGTCTGCCGACAAAGGAAAATATTGACCGTCTGCTCGATGCTGCCGGCGGCAAAGTGAAAATCCTCACCATCGGTGCCGATACCGAAGGTGCTCCGGAAGCGATCGCCTATCTGCAGGAAAAAAAGGTCGTGGTCAGTGTCGGTCATCACCTTGCCACTTATGACGATGTCCGCCGTGCCGCCGATGCAGGGGCAAAACTGCTCACCCATCTGGGTAACGGCTGCCCCAATATGCTCGACCGTCACCACAATCCGGTCTATGCCGGTCTTGCCGAGGAACGTCTGACCGCCATGATCATTTCTGACGGTCATCACCTGCCCGGTGAACTTGTCCGGATCATCACCCGCACCAAAGGTGTGGATAAAACCATCATCACCAGTGATGCTTCCAGTTTGACCGGATTCCCGCCGGGAGAATATGAAACTCTGGGCAATCGGGCAGTTCTCTACCCCAACGGCAAACTTTTCAACCCCGATAAACAGTGTCTGGTCGGTTCAGCTTCCACCATCAGCCAGTGTATGGAATTCCTCGCTTCTCTGGACTTCCTTACCAAAGATGAGCTGACTAAAGTCGGCAGACTCAATGCTTTGGAAATCCTCAAATCCACGGAACTCTGAAATCATGCGGGCAAAATTTTTCACGCTTCCTGACGGCAGCACGGCGGAACTTTTCAAGCTCCGTCTCGCTGATGGATTTGGTGCTGATATAACCAGTTTCGGTGCAAGTATCGTTTCAATTTATACTCCCGATGCCGATGGGAAATTGACTGATGTGGTTCTGGGATGGAAAAATCCGGAAGATTACATCGACAATGTCTGCCACTTCGGTTCCATCATCGGCAGAATTCCAAACCGTATTTCAAAAGGACGATTTGAACTTGACGGTGAAATTTATCAATTGTATCTCAATGATAACCACCGCTGCACTCTGCATGGAGCATTCGGTTACAGCCACCGTCTGTGGCAGGTGGAAAGTGTTTCACCTGCAGAGGTGATCTTCACGTTGTTCAGTCCTCACGGCGATGCGGGATTCCCCGGAAATCTTTTCGTGCGTGCCGCTTACCGGATTCTTGAAGATCATACGCTGGAAATGGAAATTTCCGCTGAATCAGACCGTCCGACTGTTGCGGATTTCACCAATCATGTTTATTTCAATCTCGATGGTGAAAATTCCGGTTCGACTGCGGATCACGCAATTGCCATTTATGCTGATAAAGTAACGGAAACTGATGAATATCTGCTGCCCACCGGCAAACTTATCGACGTCGAAGAAACCCGTTACGATTTGCGTAAAGGGAAAAAATTCAGTACGATCTTTGCGGAGCATGACGGCGGATTCGATGACAATTTCATCCTCTCGGATAAAGATCATGTTTATCAGGAGCGTGTTGCGGAAGTAACTGCCGGAAAAAGCGGTATCAAACTTGCCGTTCATACTTCCCGTCCGGGAATCCAGCTTTACATGGGCAATTTCCTTAATAATACCGGAAAAAGTTTTTATCCCCGCAACAGCGGATTCTGTCTGGAAACCCAGAATTGGCCCGATTCGGTCAATCATCCGGAGTTTCCAAGTATCAGGATCGAACCCGGTAAACCCCACCACAGCGTGACCCGTTACGCATTTTCAGTGGAAAAGTGATTTGACTCCTGATCCATACCGGTATTTGATACCCACTGTGGCGTACTGGCTTGATGGTGCGGCACTGATTGGGATTTTTTTGAGAGTTTTTGGGTATTTTTGAGAGAGTGTTGGGGTGCCGCTCATGCACTCAACGCTTATCTCTCAAATCCTCTCAAGTCTTCTCAAAATCTCTCAATTGCCCTGCTCCACCCCATGATCCGCAGAAAGTGGCACTGATCCATGCCGGTTCATTTACCGGCAATTTCACGCAGGTGGGCAATTTCGCTCTGCCAGAGAGATTCATCCGGAGTTTCAAGGATCAGTGGAATATTTTCAAACCGGCTGTCGCAAGCGATTTTTTCAAAAAGTGCCATCCCCAGAGTGCCTTTCCCAAGCGGAGCATGACGGTCAAGTTTACCGCCGAATTCACCTTTGGAGTCATTGAGGTGCATACCCCGGAGATTTTTCAATCCGATCAGCCGGTCAAAGTCAGCAAAGGTCTTTTCAAAACCTTCATCTGTTGCCAAATCATAACCGGCGGCAAATGCGTGGCAGGTATCTATGCATACACCGGTGCGTTCCGGCATATCAACCGCCTCAAGCATATCGGCAAGCTGTGCAAAGGTATAACCGAGATTGCTGCCCTGTCCGGCGGTGTTTTCAAAAACCGCACACACTCCGGGAACTTCTTTCAGAGCCTGCCGTACCGAATCGGCAATAATTTTGCATCCTTCAGCTTCAGAAACCAGTTTCAAATGGCTGCCCGGATGAAAATTGAGCATAGTCAATCCCAGCACCGCACAACGCCGGAGTTCATCGGTAAAAGCTTTTACCGCATTGGCTCTTTTTACCGGATCAGGCTGACCGAGATTGATCAGATAACTGTCGTGCGGCAGAATCATTTCCGGCATAAACCCGTATTCACGGCAGTTGGTTTTGAATTTTTCTGCGGATTCTGCACTTATCGGCGGAGCATTCCACTGCCGCTGATTTTTGGTGAACATGGCAAAACCGGCAGCACCGATGGCAGCCGCATTCAGCGGGGCATTTTCCACCCCGCCGGAAATTGAAACATGAGCTCCGATAAATTTCATGGGGTCACTCCGCCAGTAATTTTTCGATAACAGGGAGAATTTTTGCTTCCAATTCTGCAAAATCCGGTACATTGATCGTGCATCCGGCGGCAAGGGCGTGACCGCCGCCATTGAATTGTACCGCGACCGGACGCACCGGATAATTGGAGTCTTTACTGCGTAAAGATACCCGCCATCCGTCAGCTCTGCGGTGAACAAGCATGGCGATCACCACTCCTTCCAGACCGCGGAGAATATCGATCAATCCTTCATCTTCACGGAGATCGAAGTTAAATTCTTTCATCAACTCCTCTGTGATGCAGGCATAAGCAAATTTTCCATTGCATGCGGTTTTCAAACAACGCTCCACCATTGCCGCTTCAAACTTCAACTGGTTCAGCGGTTTGCTGAAAAACACCTGATTGGCGATCTTTTCCACTTCAGCTCCGTGATCCAGAGCCATTGCCGCTGCCCGCATGGTATTGCCGTCGGTATTGGAAAAACAGAAGCATCCGGTATCGGTCATCATTCCGGTAAGTAAAAAGGTCGCTCCGGCAGGGGATAAGGGCAAATCCAATGCGTCGATCAACTCCATGACCATCTGACAGGTACTGCCGCTGTGGGGATTTATCCATGACGTTCCGGCATCAAGTGAGTTTCCGGCATGATGGTCGATGCAGATGAAGTTCCTCGCACGCAGATCAGCGGCAGAAAAATTTTCCCCGCATCCCAGACGCTCCGGATTGGCACAATCCAATGCCAGAAAAAGGTCGTAATCATTCAACTCATCAACACTTACCGATGAAAGAAATCCGGTACAGAGCTGTGTATAACGACGGGGAAGAACTCCGGGGATAAGCACTTCGGCATCAATACCGTTATTGCGGAGAAATTCCTGCATGCCGAAGGTACTGCCCAGAGCATCGCCATCCGGCCGTTGATGGGTCATCAGCAAAACTTTTTCTGCCGCCATCAATTTTGCTGTTACCGGTGCAGAAAGGTGATCCATCACTGCTTCTCCGGATCATCGCCGTTGAGCATGGCAAGCACCCGGTCTCCAAGTTCCAGACGGCGGTCGGGTTTGAATGAGAGTACCGGAGTGTGCTTGAATGCCAGCGTACGGGCAAGAACTTTCTGCATATCACTGCGGCGGGCATGTAGAAATTTGAAAACCTCCTCCCGAGCTGAAGCTGTGCCGCCGAAAATACTCACCGATACCGTTGCATTACGCAAATCAACACTGGTAACTACTTCGGTAACGGAAACCAGCATACCGGGAGCTTCAGGAGGAAACTTTTCCAGATAATTTGCCAGTTCCCGTTTTATCAATTCGTTGACTCTGGTCAACCGGTCTACTTTTTCCGCCATCAGAGAGTCGCTTTCTTGTATTCGATTTCGTACAATTCGATCTCATCACCTTCGATGAAATCGGCGAAGTTATCCAGACGGATACCGCATTCAAGACCGGCTTTGACTTCACGCACGTCATCGCGGAAGTGACGCAAACTGACCACTTCACCGTTGTAGATAAGTTCTCTATTCCGCCAGACGCGGGCTTTGGAACCGACTCTCACACTGCCGGATTCGACACGGCAGCCGCAGATTTTCGGACCTTTGCTCAATTCAAAAATCTGCAGGATCCGGGCTTCACCGGTAACTTTTTCTTTGCGTTCCGGTTCAAGTTTACCGGCAAGAGCATCGGTAATATCTTCCAACAGCTCGTAGATGATACTGTAAAGACGGATCTCGACACCACGTTTTTTTGCAAGATCATTAACGCCGGGGTTGACCCGCACGTGGAAACCAACAACCAGTGAACCGGTGGCGGCGGCAAGATCGATGTCGCTTTCGCTGATCGGACCGACCCCATTGGCGACCACCGAGGCTTTGATTTTTTCACTGGGGAGCTGTTCCAGAGATTGAGCGATAGCTTCACCGGAACCGCGGACGTCGGATTTGATGATGATATTGAGGGAATTGATCTCCTCTTTATTCAACTTGCTGAAAAGGTCTTCGGCAGAACTGATGGCATTGCTTGCCAGAGTTTCCTGACGTTTGGCGGCAAGTCTTTCAGCGGCGATCTGCCGTGCCTCTTTGTCAGAGGAGCAGATTTCCAGACGGTCACCTGCTTCCGGAATACCGGAAAGACCGACGATTTTCACCGGGAACCCCGGCGGAACAGATTTGACTTTTTCACCTTTATCGTTGATCAGAGTACGGATCCTGCCGTGGTGTTCACCGCAGAGAGCGAAATCACCGATTTTCAGCGTACCATCCTGAACCAACACATGGGCAGTAGGTCCGAATCCCTGCTCCAGCTGTGCTTCAAGCACCACACCGTCGGCGGGAGCTTTGGGATTGGCTTTGAGTTCGAGCATCTGGGCCTCAAGCAGAATACGTTCCAGCAGATCGGGAATACCTTCGCCGGTTCTGGCGGAAACTCTCACCGTACCGATGTCACCGCCCCAGTCTTCACTGGTAAGACCATTCTGCTGCATGTGGAGCAGCACTTTATCCGGATCAGCTTCCGGCAGGTCGATCTTGTTGATCGCAACGATAATAGGAACTTTTGCTCCCAGAGCGTGATTCATCGCTTCGACGGTCTGGGGTTTGAAGCCTTCGGCAGCGGAAACGACCAGAACCACGATGTCGGTACAATCGGCACCTCTGGCACGCATTTTGGAAAACGCCGCGTGTCCCGGGGTGTCGATGAAAGTAATATCTTTTTCATTGAAACGCACTGAAGACGCACCGATATGCTGGGTAATGGCACCTGCTTCACCGGCGGTCACGTTGGTATGACGGACTTTATCCTGCAAAGAGGTTTTGCCGTGGTCGACGTGTCCCATAAAAGTAACTACCGGCGGACGTTCACGGAGCATAGACGGATCGACCTCTTTTACCTTTTTCACCGGAGCTGCCACCGGTGCAGCTTTGGGGGCGGCACCAAAAGTAAGTTCCACACCGAAAGCGGCACAGAGTTTTTTCGCGTTGGCGTCACTGATCGCCTGATTGATACCTGCCAATTCACCGAGTTTGATCAATTCGGTAATGACTTCATTGGGACGTTTCCCCAGAGCTTCAGCCAGATCCTTGACCACGACCGGAGACGGCAGCGTGATCGCATCCGGAGACACGTTTTTCTCATTGCTGCGTTTTGAGTCATTTTTAACGGTCATATTCTTTTCCTGACCTTTGCTCTTCTGGGGTTTTCCGCCGGAACTGCGTTTGCCTTTGGGAGCAGCGATTTCTTCGGTATCGTAAAGGTCATTGAAGTAAGACTCCACCAGTTCGATGGAATCTTCCGGAATAACATCATTCACATCGGCGATATTATCGAACCCCTGATCATTGAGTTCTCTGATGATATCTCTTGCGGAAACACCGTATTTTTTAGCCAGACTTTTTACTGTTACATCCATGATTAACACCTCTTACTTTCAGCCGATATTCTCCAACGCTGCGTGCAGAGCGTCAAGATCGATACCTTCGATGGCAGCCAGAGCTTCATCATCAGCGGCTTTCAAGCCTTCAACGGTAACAAAACCATTGGCAACCAGTTTTGCAGCATCACCGGCACTGATATCAAGTGCCTCGGCAAGTTTACCGGCAGCGATCTTCATCTGTTCTTCGATCGAGGGGGCTCTTTCTTTGCTGGTTTCATCGCAGAGTTTGATCGTCCAGCCGACCAGTTTGCCAGCCAGACGCACATTCTGTGCTTTTCTGCCGAAAGCGACCTTGGACTGGTCTTCATTGACAATGACCAGCAGTGAGTGTGAAGCTTCATCGATTTTCACACTCTGCACCTGTGCCGGACGCAGGGCATTGGTAACATATGCTGCCAGATCCTCTTCGTAAGGCACGATATCCACTCTTTCAGTACCCAATTCATCGGTAATACGTTTGACCCGGGTGCCGCGGATACCGATACATGCACCGACGGGATCGACTTTGGGATCGCTGGAAGCAACGGCGATTTTGCTTCTTTTACCGGCTTCACGGGCGATACCTTTAATGGTGACCACGCCGTCGTGGATTTCGCTGACTTCTCTTTCAAAAAGTCTGACCACCAGTTCCGGAGCAGTTCGGGAAACGATCAGACTCGGACCGGAAGTATTGACATCGATTTTGATCAAAAGTGCATTGATGCGGTCACCGGTGGAATATTTTTCATCTTTGATCTGTTCCCGCATGGGCATGATGCCTTCGGCTTTTTCAAAGTCGATCAGGATATTTCCGGCTTCGACTTTTTTTACCGTACCGTAAATGATCTGACCGACGCGGTCGGCGAACTCTTCCTGAACATTGTCTTTTTCGGCACGGCGAAGCTGCTGGTTGAGATTCTGACGGGCAGCCTGGGCGGCAATTCTGCCGAAGTTGCTCGGTGTCACTTCCCATTCGATTTTATCACCGACTTTGGCATCGGGGAAAACTTCCTGAACTCTGCCGATGGTGATCTGATCGCTATTCATCGGAACACCTTCGACGACTTCCAGCATCGCCCATGCCTGGATCTTGCCGGTGGGCGGATCGATCTTGATCCGCAGATCACTGGCGGGATGGATGCTTTTTCTGGAAGCGGAAAGGATAGCATTTTCCAATGCCTTGATAATGCTTTCCCGGCTGATACTGCGGCTCTGGCTGAGATATTCAATAACTGTCAGTAATTCGTTGCTCATATTGTTCCTCCTCATTTCATCACTTCAAGGGACTAAAAAAGCGGGCAGACCGTCCCGCTTGGTAACCAAAATACAATTTTTCTTCCGGTCTGAAACCTTCACATCTATAATATATATTACAAAATGCTGCTTGTCAAGCTCTTTTAATGTAAATTCCGTCACTCATCCGTTATGGGGAGTGTGCGGCTCTGCTGCCGGTCCGAAAATTTCCACCGGAGCGATTTTTTTCAATGCCGAAGCGATCTCTGCCATTTTTTCCGGAGCTGCCGGTTTCAAATCTTCGATCACGCCCCGGCGGTCAAGGGTATTGAGCTGGATCCTATCCGGAGAAATGGCACTTATCAATTCGCAAAAACGGCGGCAGCTTTCATCTGAATCATTGATCCCCGGCACGATGAAAATTTCCAGAGCCATTTCCACCGGAATATTTTTCCGGAACGAAATCAGACCGGAAAGCAGTTTTTCCAACGTTTCACCGGGGTAAGGACGGTTTATTTTCAGATATTCTTCCTCATTTGAAGCATCCAGAGAGGGGATGATCATATCCAGCTTTGCAAGTTCCTGCTGCAATTTTTCATCGCCCAGAAAAATACCATTGGTAAGCAGACAGACTTTACATTCCGGATGTTTATCTTTGATAAAATCAATTATTTCACCGATACCGGAATTCAAAGTTGGTTCTCCGGCTCCGGAAAAGGTGATGAAATCGGGTGCAGGGATCTCCTGTAACGTCGCTTCAAGTTCGCAGATAACCTCTTTTACCGGCACATATTCTTTGCGGGTGACGGTCAGATCCGTGGTAGCTTTGGCTTCGCAGTAAATGCAATCCAGCGGACAGGTTTTGGCAGTTACCAGATCGACTCCAAGCGATCTGCCCAATCTTCTGGAATTTATCGGACCAAAAACAAATTTTCTCATTTTCTCAAATCTTTATTCAGTTTTTCCATCGTGTATTTATCACTTTTCGGGAAAAGTTTCCCGGCACGGTCAAGATATTTTTGAGCTTCATCATGTTTTCCCCGGAGCAAAGCGATGCGGGCAAAACGCATATAAACAGACGGACGCTCCGGATCAAGTTTTTCCGCTTCTTTAAAGAACTTTTCAGCGGCATCCAAATCCCTGATCCGGAAGTACCAGTCTCCGCAAAATATGGGGATCACTGCCTGACGGGGGCGGTACTTTGCCACTTCTGCCGCCAACACTTCCACCGGATAAGCTTCATATTTCTGTGCCATTTCCAGTGAAGCCGGATTCACCTTATCCTGCAAAGCAGTCAAGGCGGCATCTCCGGCAAGATAACGGTAACTTGTGCCCCATGCTCCGGCAGCAATGAGCAAAACCGCCATCCACACTCCCCACGATGGCAGACTGACATCTTTCTTTTCCGGCAGTTGTGCCAGAGCTGAAGCATAAAGAACTCCCATTATAGCGATCAATGCCGGTATCTGCCAATCACAATCAATCAGGGAATGCAATGTGAAAATCACTCCGCACCAGAAAACAGCCCCGCAAAAATTTTTTTCAAAACGGTGTTTCCAGAGGAAAATCAGCGGGCAGACAAGTACCCAGAACATAATCAATCCGGCAGGTATTCCGCACTGGGAAGCGAAAAGAGCAACCACATTATGCGGATCACGGGCAGTTTCCTGAACATCGGAAAATTTTATTTTCATGTGAGTACGGAAAAATCCTCCCCAGCCGCTTCCGGCAAGCGGATATTCAGCACAGAGTATTGCTGATGTCCGCAGGTAATCGGCTCTTTCTCCCATTGACGCCACTCCTCTGCCGACGGCAGCGGCAATGATGATTCCGGAAATAAGTATAACTGCTCCGGCTGCCAGACCGGCAAGCCGCCACTTCCATTTGATTTTGTCCGTAGAAAAAAGTGCCAGCACTCCGGCAAGAACCGGACAGAATATCATACTTCTGGAACGGGTCAGTACCAATACCGAGATAAATAGCAGCAGAAAAATTATCCGCATCATGTATTTTGCCTGTTTCGGCGGCGTGACCAGACGGCTCCATAAGCCGCTGAAATAAATTCCAAGCACGCTCATTATCATCAGCAGTGATGCCAGAGTGTTGCTGGATGCCAGAGTGGAATAAATCCGCGGATCGGTCAGTTTCAATCTCATACCTTCGCTTACCGGAATACCTTTGGCTTCCTGTTCAGCAACGAAGTTCCGCATCTCATCCAGAGAATAAAGATGCTGGTGCCAGCCGTAAAACGCAGTGAAAATGCCGCCGAAAAAGATCGCTCCGGCAAAGAGCATTGCCCGGTCTGGTTCTTTATTGAGGATCAGCGATGCTGCGGCAATCATTGATCCGCATCCCAGAAGCAAGGATAATTCCCCGAGGGCGATCACGCTGTCGCCCCGGATCATGCCGGGAAGAACAGCCAAAGCAGGCAGAATACTCCATGAAAGAGCAAAAATCAACTGTTTTTTATCCAACTTTTCCCGGAAGGAAATTGCCGCCATCACCAATAAAACTGCTCCGGTTAATCCGATGGAATGCGGTGGAAAGGTGATAAAGAGCCAATCCAGATAATTTTCCGGATAAAAACCGCCTGATTCCGGCATGACTGCCAGACCGCCGAATTTCAACGGCAGCAGAAAAAAGAGCAAAGCGGCAAAAAAGACAGTGATTTTTTTCATAATGTGTTATTTGGAAAAGACAATTGTCCGGTGACCGGAAATGATCACCCGGTGTTCCAGATGGGCACGCACGGCTCTGGTCAGTACGCGTCTTTCAATATCTCTGCCCCGGTCACGCAGATCTTCGGGAAGACTTTCATGGGTGATGCGTTCCACATCCTGTTCGATAATCGGACCCTCATCCAGGTCGGCAGTGGCGTAATGGGCGGTGGCACCGATCATTTTCACGCCGCGTTCCCATGCCCGCTGATAGGGATTGCCGCCCATGAATGCCGGCAGAAAAGCGTGGTGGATATTGATGATCCGGGCGGGAAAACGGTTGATGAAATCATTGGATAAGATCCGCATGTAGCGGGCAAGAACGACCAGATCGATCTTCTGTTTTTCCAGAAGTTCAATGATTTGCCGTTCCTGTTCGGGGTCCCCGGAACGCTCCACCGGGAAACAGTAAAATGGAATACGGAACTTTTCTGCTGCCTCTTCCAGTTCCGGATGATTGCCGATGACCAGTTTGACCTTGCCGGAACCGAGCAGATTTTCTTCGGAATTGGTCAATAAATCGTAGAGGCAGTGGGTGGTTTTGGAAACCATTACCGCCACATTCTGGGTTTCTCCGGAATAGTGTATGGAAAAGTGCAGCTGAAGTTCATTTGCCAGCTTGCCGAATTCCGCTTCGATGGCGGCACGGGTCAATTCCGGCGGCAGTTCCACGGCAATACGCATGTAATAAAGTTTTTCCAGAATGTCGGAATATTGACGGCACTCCAGAATATTCAGATTCAATCCGGCAAAAAATCCGGTGATCTTTGCCACCAATCCTTTACGGTCGGCGGTAGTAATAAGAAAAACTGCGGTACGGTTCATAAAAACTCCTCAATATTATATTGTTTATATACTTTCAAAATATAAATATAATCTTTCCAACTGTTTTTGACAAATGATTTTCTGCAATCATTGCAATTTTTGACGGCTTTTTCCGGAAACCGGCGGTATCAGCCAGCCTTCAACAACTATTACCAATACAAAAATCACTAAACTTACAGGAACAACCGTGATCGCTCCCTGCAATCCGAATTTATCCCCGACAACTCCCATGAGCCAGGTGAAAAATCCGCATCCGGGAATACCCATGGCAGAAAAATAGACATAGAGAAGTGTGGAATCAAGGTGCGGCATTTTCTGTACTCCGTAGACCTGGGTGGTCGGCCAGTAGGGGGAAATTCCGATACCGGCAAAAAAAAGCAGGATAAAGAGCAGAATGAAAAGCCAGACTGCCGGAAGCATTCCCGGCTGCAGAAAAGCGAGAAGCAGAGTTACCGGGATCGTTCCCAGCGATGCCGAAAGCAGCAGCCACCGCAAAAATGATGGTCTGGCAAAGTAACCGAAAAGTGTTCTGCCGGTAAACATTCCCAGGGCGATCATTCCGGTTCCCAAACCGGCGACCCAGGAACCGGTTTTAAAGTTGATTTCGATATAAGCTGCTGACCAGAAAGTGAGTCCGAATTCGGCACCGGCACCGAAAAACATTGCCAGACTGCACCGCCAGAAGCATGGAGTTTTGAAAATTGTGATCGAATCGGTACAGATTTTTTTCAAATCCACCGGTTCAGATGATTCCGGATAAGGTTTTTCCGGATCTTCTTTCCACAGAAAAAGTAAACTGGAAAGCATCGTCACCACCCCTACCGTACCGAGAATGATCCGCCAATTTACACCCAAGGTAAGCAGACCGCCTGCGGCAAGTACGGCGACCACGATTCCGACTGACCAGAAAGAGTGGGCAATATTCACATATCTTTCCGGGGCGTCCGGGTGAACATCCTGCACAAAAGGAGTCAGCAATCCTTCACTGACACCTTCACCCAGACCGGCGACCAGAAGACAGGGGATCAAAAACCAGTAAGCCGGAGCGACGGCACAGCAGAAAATACCGCCGCCGATCATAATGATACTTATTCCCAGAGAGATGCGTTTGCCGGCAAAAGATGAGATCCAGCCGCAGAGCAGCAGAGTTAAAATCATCGCACAGCTGCGGATGATGTGAAGCACACCGCCGGAAGACATGTCGCCGCCGTCAATGGGGAAATCCAGATCCCTGCCGATAGCAACGATCATCAGCGGAATGGCAAGAGATGCGACCGAATACATCGTATAAGCGGTAAAACCGGCATAATCATAACGGCCGAGAATAAGTTTACGTCTATCCATGAAAAGTTACCTTTATTGTAGTGTCATCCACATAATATACTCTTACGGAAGTTGTAAATCAACTTGAAACAGCCATTTTTGATGTTGACATTTCCCCTGTTTATGGGAGAGATACAGATTTTTCAACACCAACCACGGAGAAAACCAACTATGAGTAAATTAAATGAACTTCTGGAACGCCGCCGCGGACGTTATCAGGCAGTTTTCGGCAATGAAGAATTGGGGGAACTTGCCTCTCCGCCGGAGATCAAGGCAGGATATGACTCTGAACATTTCACCATCCACGCTCTGCCGTCAAAAAAATTGGAAGCATTCAGTGAAAAACGGGCAAAAATAACTTTACATCTGAGATCGGTGAACCGGGGATTTACACTTTTGAGCAGTGAAAATGAATCATTACTGCCTTTGCTATTGAAAACTTCTGCTGCTGACGGCGGCGGCATTTTGGAATTTCCGGAAACACGATTGCTGCCGGAATGGGAATTTGAACCATCATTCACTGGAGATCACATCCTGATTTTGCATTTTTCCTCCCGTTGCGGAGCAAATGGTCAATTATTTTATTTTTCCGGTACTTGATATTTTGCAAAAGATGGATTATATTAAGTTATTGTCAGAATAATTCCGGGCGATTAGCTCAGTTGGTTAGAGCGTTTGCTTTACACGCAAAATGTCGGGGGTTCGAGTCCCTCATCGCCCACCATTTTTACCCTGAAAAATCCCCAAATCATTACCACTTTTTACCATTTCGACTTTCAATCCTTGAATTTCGTGTTATATTAAGCCATGAACGATTTATTAAGGAGAATGCGCAGATGGCAAAAAGAAAAGAGAACTCTGATCTGCACAGCATCAAGCTGGAGACCGGCACCGTATACCAAACTGAAAAAGGCGGCACTTATTACTTCCGATATCAAGTAAACAAAGAACGCAAGTGTATCAGCTTGCGGACCCGCAATCAGGAAGAGGCTCTGAAAAAAGCCAAAGAGCTGCTCCCCGTTATCAAGTCTGATAATCTGGAAGTGATTTCCACGCACGTGAAAGTTGCCAAGAATCTGGCACAAAAGCAACGTTCTTTGCCGCTGAACAGAATTTGGGAAGTTTATTCAACACACCCGGACAAAGCTACGCCTGCGACTGTACACGAAGAACTTTCATATCAGGCTACGCTGCAGGAATTCATTTCGCAACTTGATTCCAGAATAACCCAGTTCGCCCAAATCACAGCAGACCATGCGGTGAAATACGCTTCATTTTTAAGGCAGAAAAGTATTTCAGTTTCCACTCACAACCGCAAAATCATTCGCTTGCGGAAGATTTTTTCTACCCTCCAGAGTTACCTGGCTGAAGAAAATCCATTTATAGCTCCTTCGCTGCGGCGTAAGGCACGAGAAGAACAGGACAATATGGTTCGCAGAATTCCTTTTACTCGTGAAGAAGAGGAACGGCTGCGGCAATTGCTGGATGATCCGACGTATAAGATCATGAATAAAGAAGAGCTGAAAACGGTCTTTTATATCGGAATGTACACCGGTCAGAGAATGAAAGATTGTGTTCTGGCGCGTTGGGATCAGGTCGATTTGGAAAATGGGAAAATATTTGTAAAGCAATTCAAGACCGGCAAGGAGGTCAGCATTCCGTTGGCAAAGCCGTTATGGGAGTTGTTGATCAAAATAAAAGCTCAAAATTTATCTCCGTTATACATCTCTCCCGCTGTAGCCGAACGATACAAAATGAAAGATGCCAGGGGCAAAATGGTCGGAGATAATTACATCAATCTGGATATTATGCGTGTCATTAAGTGGCTCGGACTTCCGACTTCTGTAGAAATCCCCGGACGGAAACGCAAGGTAACGGTCAGAGGCTTTCATTCTCTCCGGCACAGTTTTTGTACCCATTGCGCCGAGGCAGGAATTCCGAAGGCAGTTGTTGAATCGATCCTTGGGGCAGAATCTTCGATTTTAGACCGCATATATACCCACATCGGCACTGAGGCACAGCAGGCTGCGATCGAAGCTGTCAGCGGGACTGCGAATTCGACACCACGGGCACGAATCAACCTGGCATTGGACTACATCGCATCCATTCCGAATCCTTCAGCCGAGTTGCTGGAAATCGAAAAAATCCTCAAAAATTGATCCACCGAAAAACGTCTCAACACAGCTCCAGCGGACAATAAAATCCGATGGAGTTTTTGTATTTTTACTTGACTTTTTTGCCAAAAAGTAGTATACTAAAAGTATACTTAAAGTAACTTAATACAATAATGGATATGACAGCATATATGGACAAGTTAAAATTAAATGACGACACCTTATATATACACAGAATGGTTCAGAATATTCCGCTGGCAACACCACTGGAAAATTTTAAAAGGGATAAGGATGCTGAAGCACAATTTTATAAAATCACGGATACATTTCACCCAAACAGCCCCGCCCATCCATCCGGATGGAAATTGATCAAAAAAATTTCCATGGACGCGCCAGATAGTGGTATATCTTATATGCTATACCGTTTTGAAAAAGATCATAAGACGGTTTTGGTGACTGCAGTGCATATCACCGCAAATAGTTTAGTTTACCGTCGTATTGATACGCCCGTGTTTTTATACCAGAAGTCACTGTCAAAGCGTTACATCGTTTTTACGGACAATATTCTTTGGGCTCATTCTATATGTCATAATGTCTGCCGTTGGCAGCCGCTATGGACAGCAACATCTTTTCTTGAGGATTCTGACATTGCCAAATTAGATTTTTCGATTTTTGAATACAAAACGGTTGTTTATTGTCTGATCGATCGCCCCGGTTTGCCTTGGGATAGAGCCTGTGACAAAGCGATAAAAATTATCAATAGTTTTCCGGAGACCGCAAACGTCTACATTATGACATGCCCCCTGCATAGTACTCATTTGCCATTTGATCCGGCGTACAATGTTTTTTTGTCGTCCAGAGAGCATTTGGAAGAAGAGATCAGAAAACTGCACACCAATCCGCCGCCACCGCCGCCAATTACGGAAGTGAACTGGATGGTGCCGCCAAGCATTTCCCGCCGTGAAATTGCAGAAGGGATATGGGAAAAAACTATCACTTGGCTGTACGGGGCATCAAGTCGTGACCGGACATTATATCTTACGCATTTTGCGGCCTCTATATCTCAAGGCAAGGAAAATATTCAAGCTCATAAAGTTCCAGACCGGCAAAAAATCGCATACATTTATATCAATCCAGAAAGTGACGATTTCCTGTCCGGCTTGAAAGATTCAATGAAACTCATCACCGGCAATGAATTTGAAGAGCCGGCATTAACTGCATCTCCGGCAACAGTACTTGAAGCTGAAGAATTATTGAGGGCTGTTGACTTCTTTCGTTACTATCCGGTATCCGATATTCCGGCATTTAAAATTTCATCGAATGTTTTGTATGCATTGTTTTATCCGCACCCCACACCAACGGCAAACATCACCGCGGTAATGTTCCAACTGCTGAAGCGTGTCACTGAAAATCTGGATAGACATCATCCGGATGTCAAATTGCTAATTTTAGATATTCCTCTTCTCTGGAAATTTGGTATCAGCAAACCACAAATGGAACTGTTTTTGTATTCTTTGCGTTCGCAACATGCGGTAATTTTGTCGGTCAATGATGCCGAGGAGCAAATTGTGAGTAACCTGCCTTTGGACTCGATGATCAGGATGCGGCGCAGACACAGCAGTCCGGCTGATACCAGCATAGATCTCATTTTCGAGAGAGATGATCGGCGGCATAAAGAACAAGTGGTCAGGCTCATTAAAGGCATAAATGACAAGCAATGGAAAATAAGAGTCGGCAAAAAACTGTCAGTAAAAAAGAAACTGGAATATGTCATAAAGCACCGGGGAGATCACATTCGTGATGTTGCCAAAACTCTGGGCATATCAGAGTCTTATGTAAAAAAACTTCGTGGGCTTGCCGAGGTCAGTAAGAAAGTCCCCGGCAGAGCCCCACAAAAAAACAAACACAAGCCTGTTGAATATTCAATCCCACAATAAATATTCATAAAGGTCGGTGTTTCTGTATCTTACAGAACTGCCGACCATTTTTCTTTTGAATGGGAAAGCATTTTCGGCTTCGAGCCTTTTAAAATTACTCAAACCTACTCCCAGAATTTCCGCAGCTTCTTTCATGTCCACAAGCCGCGGAATAATGACCGGTTTCTGCTTGCCATGCTCGGCAAGGCTGGTTAATTGACTGATTGCTTCATTGTACTCCGGTAATGGTATTATTCCTTCTTCTGCAATCGGTCTCATTATTCTTTTTATCATTCTTACAGTAGTCATCGAAATTTGTATATCATTCATAATTATTTGTCTTTCTGCCTGTTGTGGCAGATGATGACCACTTTTCGTTTTTGTTAAAAATAACTGTGACATCCCATTGTACGACCGGTACTAACTGTGAAAAGTTTTCAAGCACAAATTACGCTGAAAATAATTCAGGTTATATGGAAGTTATTATAAACAATAAACAAAGAAAGAGAATGACAAATGCCAAGACAAAGAATCATTACGTACCAGACATCTCCCTATAGACCTCCTTATCTGCTTATCGAACAAATCTTAAATGGATTTATTAAAAGAGTTGATTATATGTCAGGTAAATATGCACAAGTATCTGTATGCCATATGACAATTTCATTGCCAATTACGCCGGATACAGTCGCTGCTAAAGTTGTCGGGTTATGCCTGACATATCTGCGTAGAAAACTGAAAAATATGGAAATAGACAGTCAAGCAGGCTGGGTGAGAGAAACATCATTAAAAGAACATGAGCATTTTCATGTCGGATTCATTTGGGATTCAAGTAAAATTCAAAGTGCAGTTCGTATTGGCGATATGCTAAACGAGGAGTTTGCGGATTATTTAGGATTACCGGCACATTATCGCTGTGTGAATGTCAATCCACCCAACCCGGCACTCGACTGCCAATCTGACCTGAATATACGCTCTAACCAAACAATAAAATTAAGAAAGGGATTTGATGGATTTAAAACGCAGAGAATAAATATCATTAACTGGCTTGCTTATTTGGCAAAATTAGAAACAAAAGGAAATCACAAAGAAAAACATATTCGAGAATTCGGCTTCAGTTTATGTTACAACACAGGAGAATAAAAAATGAAAATTATCAATAAAGAAAAAACGACAGCGTACTTTCAGGATCTCATCGGAATAATCAAGATAGGTCTCAAGGACACACAAATGCGGGAAAATGAGACAGAAAAATATTGGTTCCGCCTGGGAATGTTTTTCTATAAACTTAAAGAAGAAAATAAACGCTGCCACTATTATGAAACATTTGAAGAACTTTGCCAAAAAGAATTTTCATTTTCACCCCGCCGCGCCAACAGCCTGATCAAAAATTATAAAAATCAATGCTTGCATAAAATATGAAATGCCCCCATCCACAGTGGAAAAACCCACTGTGGATGGTCTTTGCAATCACACATGATTGAGCTGATTTATTTCCGCTTTCAGCATATCATAATATGCGCGGCGTCGGCGTTTACTTGTTTTTCTCAAACTGATCTTTCAAGTTACAAAAT
>JAZRGW010000018.1:0-4492 GCA_045644425.1 Victivallaceae bacterium
GAGTGGACCGCTAATCAGGTGAAACTCATCCTGGATAATCAAATCCGGCGGTCGGATTTCTTTTACAGCTTTGACTACGGTTGCCTCGTATTTTCCTTTTTTCTTGTGGTTTCCATTGCAATCTGCATCAGGCCACAAAAGTCCGTGTCTGGGGCACTCTTGGCTGACTTTACCAAACAAGGTTCTAACAGCACCTTTCCATGCCATCATCGCAAATTTATCAACAGTAGCGATCAGCATTGTCGGTGGACGATGATAGATTTCATCATCTACTACTACCACCGGCAAACCGATTTCATTTTTTGCACGGCTGAATTCACAGCGTCCCAGCGGATCACCGCAATAAATATGTGTTTGTCCGCACTCGCGATCGACAACAATTTCCCTACCTGGCTGAATTTCTGCACCACACCACGGACAAGTTGTCAATTGTGCCGGAGTGGAACTTATACCGTATTGGTGTTCCCGCTCTTTTTCAATAGCGTTATGGCTCTCATCAGTAGTATTGGGTGTTGTTTTCTGACCGACCCACAACCCAATGGAGAACGGTGTCTCGCCCCATTTTTTCGGTTCTTTACTGCGGATACTTTCCATAGCACAAATAAGAGCTGTTGCACGCTGGAACTGCTGAATTGTCAACAAACGCAGTGTATATCTCATAATGACTGATAAACCGCGAGAACCATCCAATCCGCCCAGTTCTCCTTGTAAGCGGCGAATGCCCATTGCAAAGGCTGCTACGCCAAGATATGCTTCTGTTTTACCACCACCAGTTGGGAACCAGAGAAGATCAGCGTGTGCCGCCAGAGGGTTGGTTCTATCGACATGAGAAGGATCAGCCAGTGAAGGAATGGACAAAAGCATAAACGCCAACTGAAATGGTCGCCAGGAGTGATTTGACGGCTTATCAAAGTCAACAAGTTTTTTATTTTCATTCCGGCGGTTACTCAATGCGTATATAGAGTGAATACGCTGATCAGCCATCGCACGATTTGCAAAACGGAAAGCATCCAAAGCAAGGGAATTATCTACAATTACCTGCAAGCCTTCCCGTAACCGATCTAAAATTTCTTCACAATGTTCAATAGCAGATTGTGCGGAATCTGCATAGTATTGCAATTCTGCGGTTTCTGCTTTATGACGTTGTTCATTGATCCATTCGGCATAATCATCGGTCAGAATATTGAGTCCAGCCAGCAATTCATCTTTGGGCAGTTCTGCCAAATGCCGCATATTCAACAAGCCGTCTTTGAAAAGCTGTTGCATTGCGGGGCGGTCTTCCGGCTCACTACCGGGAGTTTCCGTAACCGGAATTTCATACTCGGGCATGACTACGGTATGAATTTCCGTTGCTTTTTCGTAATCATCCTCTGCTGGAGTTGCATGAACGGCAATTCCGTGCCCGACAGCGAATTCCACCTTTTTACGGTAAATCATGTTGAGAGCTTTGAGCTCTTCATCCACCTCATTGACATCCCAGAATGGTTTCCGGACAAATATTGCTTTACCCTCAGGGGATTTTACTCGGAGTTCCGGCTGGAATATCCACGCCGCATCCTGATTTTGATCGGGACGGATTTGATCGTTTACCAGAAAGAGGGTTACCAGACGAGAGTGATTGGGTAACTCACGGGTGACAGAACCTTGAATGAAGACTTGTTCTGATTCTTTATCAATAACAAAAGGTTTAATACGCCCTTCCTGCAACTTCAGAACTGTTGTTCCACCGGAAGGAATACGTTTCCAGCATCGGGCGGGATTGCCATTTTTGGGGTTAACAGCAAATTCACTGTCTGCACGCTCATATCGCCCCCATGAAACGGTCAGTTCCAAATCCGGCAAACTGGCATCAATGCAAAAAGTAAAACCAAGTGAAGATGGCACAAGGGACTGATTATTATTGGCATCAATAGCTGCATCGTCATCTTCATCAATTGCACCGCCTGCGGATTTGGAGAGATCATTGTGATCTTTATTTTCCACTTTGACCAAATCGGCAGGCACTTCATCGGAATCATCCGCAGTAAAAGGTGAGTCTGAGGATCCGTCATCGTATGGTACTTTCGGAGCAAGTTTGCCGACCAGATATCGATCACGGACACTCATTCCGACGATTTCTTCTTCCGGACCACGCGCTGGACCGAGAAGGTCGTCTACAACAGCTTGCTGCAAAAGGTTTCGGACATAGTTTTGAGCATTTCTGTCGTAAGGACTAATTTCCGGCAACGCCTTAAATTCCGGATGTTTGGCGATTTGAAGAGCGCGTTCCAGTTTGGGAACTTCCAATTTCCAAACGGCTGCAGGAGCTTCAGGTATAGTATATTGCAACTCATCAAGGGGAATTGGCGATTCAAAGTCAACGATCCGATCGAAATAAAGGATTGTTTTTTTCTCTTCATTGCGGATAAGGTACAAACGGCGAATGCCAGTGGCAACGTTATTTTCCCGGTCGGCAAAAAGTAAAGCATCTCCGTTTTCCAATACGGGCAGAATTACAGAACCGTCAACTGGAAGAGTCAGCATAAACATTTCCGGCTTGGCAAATACGATCCAAGCGGAAAGCTCTTTTTTCTTTTCACCCGCAACTGGTGCAGGTGATGAGTTATTTGCAGTATTTGTTGCCATCAGTATTATCCTCACTTTTTATCAGGATTTAGGAAACCAGCCACCAGTTTTTTTGGAACCGCGGTGTTCTATCTTTCCAGGTAATGCTTTGATATAACGGTCTAAAGTCGAAACTGATACGTTTAATTTTTTCGCAAGTTCTTTTCTGCGCAGTCCAGGGGTATTTGCAATGATTTGGCACAGCCTGTCTGCGGTCCCTTTTGAGAGACTTTTTAACTCGTCATTTAACTCGCCATTACGCTCAAATAACTCATCATTTAACTCGCCATTACGCTCAAATAACTCACCATTTTTTACTTTTAACTCGTCATTTGAGGTGATGAGTTGAAGCTTGGCACTGGTCAGAAGAGTTACCCGGAACTCGGTTAGTTTATTTACATCAAACTGCGGCGTGGGATTGCCATTCTTTTCCATTTCAGTTTTGACCTTGGCAATGCCACGATTATATTTGTTGACATACCCCATAACTTTCATTGCTTCAGCCAGTAACGGATTGCGATAGTCATTCACATAAGGGAAGTTCTCCGGATTTGCCTGCCCATACAAACCACCCGGATTGGATATTTCCAAGCGGATGTTATTGTAATCATAAAACTTTACCGGGGCGTTACCGATTTGATAATCCCGGTGAATAATGGCATTAAGCAGCAATTCACGAACAGCCCAATCGGGATACATGGAAATAGTTTCTTCTTGTAATGCAGATACTTTTACCGGGCGGGGAGCGGCAATACCAACTTTGACAAAGCTGTTTATCTCATCAATAGTTTGCAACAGCGGACCTTTATAGGCGTGTTCTGCCAGAATATCTGAACCGTTATCACTGCCACTAAACTTCACATACTGAATGTAAGCAGAAGGAATAAACATTTCCGGATGTTTCCCGAAAAGTAATATTCCCAAATTTGTCGGCAGTTTGTGTTGACGATCATAAAAACGCAATGCTGCAAGTTGATCTTCAATGGGACGGGGATCTTCGTCAATAACTTCAGCCTGAATTGCCCGAGGAAGATAACTGTTGCGGAAAAGATCCAAATTCAAATCAGCCAAACTTGAATCAACGCAGGGCATAATTTCAAAGCGTGTGGCGGAATGAAGCCGTTTTTCTTCCAGAATATGAATATCATCATTATTGGCAAGACATTTACGGGGACCAATGCGAACCCAAACTTGCCCTTTATACCTGATGGGAGGATATGAAGACGGAAAAACTTCAATAACAGCGATATCGCCTTCTGCAAATGATTCATGGTAAATAGTCATTGACGGCGGCGGCAATAAATTTCCTTCTGACTTAAATCCTGCTAATGCGGTCAACTGCTCATCCGTAATGCGTTTTCCGGAAAAAGAACCATCGTCTTCTACACCCAACAAAAGATAACCGGGCTGTTTGCGGTCGCCGATGTCATTGGCAAAGGCACAGATAGCCTGTCCCATCTTGTCAGCCTTATCAAAAGCCCGGGTTCTTTCAATATTTTCAGACTCCAGATTGGACATCAACTGTAATATTTTTTCTTTATTTCCCATAAAGTTACTCCGGTTACTGCTGATTCATTTTTTGCAATTCCGCTTGAATCGTTTGAACTTCAGCCATGATATATTTTTTACTTTTCTCCCAAGGTATCTCCGGTTTATAAAACTTTTCCATAACAATGATTTGATTTTCCAACATACTGCCGATGTATCCATTCATAGCTTTGGTAACAGACAGAACACAAAATACATTATCGCGCTTTGCCTGTAAAATCAAGTCATTGTATTTGGGAGTTAACTGATTTTCAGCAATCATCAATTGAAATTCTGTCAGAGACATTTGGATATTACTGACCATTGTTTCCATATGAAATGAATTCATAAAATTCAATAA
>JAZRGW010000019.1:0-53062 GCA_045644425.1 Victivallaceae bacterium
CAAGCAACTCGTTGCACTCAACACGCAACGGATTCTTAATATATCACCGATTTTTACTTTTTCAAGCTGCAATTTGAAGTTTTTTCGTTTTTTCTTCAACTCGCTCAACCAGCTTTCAATCATCCGTTACCCTTATCAGGCGCAACAGAATCATAATATAGCATCCTTTTGATACTTTGCAAGCAATAATTTGAACTTTTTTTAACTTTTTACGCTGAAAGCAGCGTGAATCACCGCTTATTTCAAAAAATCCGCCATTTTACCGGAAGATTTTCTCTGCTGCATCAAGATAATGATTCCAATCCTGAAGCAATATATTATGGTCTCCGGTTCGCATATGATAGCTGACTTCTCCGGTCAAATTCACGTCAGCGTCAGGATGAATTTCTGACGGCATGCCCTTTACTCCGAAAAGCCGATACACTTCTGAAGCATACACTCCGGCAAGAAATTCACCTTTTGGATCAGCCCACAAATCCTCTGTGGCACTGCCGATGCAAAGCATCCGGGGGGCAATCAGCGAAAGCAGAAAGTTCTGATCGAAATCCAAATCCGCATCTTTGCCACCATATTTTTTAAATTCCGCAACAAACCAATGGGGAAAAACCATATTCATAATCGCTATGCTTTCCCCAAAACAACGTTTAAAAAGGGTCGCCCCGCCATGTCCGGAATCATTGGACACCACCACGCTGAACCTTTGGTCATTAGCCCCGCACCACAACGAAGTCTTGCCCAAACGGGAATGACCGGTCACCCCTGCCCTTGAGCAATCAATGAAGATTTCGCCTTCCAGTGCATCAAGCATACGGCTCAATCCCCAAGCCCATGCTCCGATTGCCGTATGTTTATCATTCAATTTTGCCGATAATTCCGGATAAAAGAGCCGGTAAATGCTCTTTTGCCACGCTTCATCGGTCGGAAAATCCGGAAATATATCGTGATAGCAGCAGGTGGCTACAGCAAATCCGCGGGAAACGGAATTTTCAAATTCCCAGCGTTGTGCCTGAACTCCCCGCTTTTCTTCAACCAGTTTGCCGTCAGTATCCCTGCCCGTTTCAATAACATCTTCTTCAAGAGTCGTTGTATGATTGCCCTTGAAATTCAATCCCAGAAAAACCGGAACTTTACCCTCCACATTTTTCGGAATATACAACAGCATCAATATCGAATGGCTTTTTTCTCCTTGAATAAAAGTAAGTTTTATCTCTTTGCGGATCGCTTTGCCATTCAGGGCATCTTCTTTACAGCTTACAACTTCGCGTTTGATCTCCGCCGGACGGGGCGGAAATTCACCATATACATTTTTTTTGTAAAATGCCAACACTTCCGGACGACGGATATTCATCCAATCCCACGCATTTTTCACCATGCTGCCGTCATTTTTGATCAATACCGACGGAATATCCCTTTCCGGGACATTACTTTCCTCTAAATTGATTACTGCATAGGCATCTTTCCACGCCTGCGTGTCGTAGATTGACATCACTCAGTCTCCCATATATTATATATAGTATATATTACAAATCCAAATCTTCAAGCTTCCGGTATAAAGTCCGACGGCTGATCCCCAGTTTTCTCGCCGCTGCCGCCCGGTTATTACCGCACTCTGCCAACGCTTTGCGGATCAGCTCTTTTTCGGAATTTTCCAAATTCAACGGATCTATGATCTCTTCCGGTTCCGGGACGGAGTTTTCCGCATTTCCCCAAAACGGCACATCCGCATCATCCAGCATTTTTCCACTTGACAGCACCACCATCTTTTCCACGCAGTTGCGTAATTCCCGGATATTGCCGTGCCACGGAGCTGCACACAGTTTTGCCAATGCTGATGGCGTTATACCGGAAACATCTTTCATATTTTCCGATGCAAATTCTTTGATAAATGCCGATACCAGTTTCGGAATCTCACTCTTTCTTTCCCTCAACGGCGGCAAATGAAGATCGACCACGCTCAAACGGTAATAAAGATCTTCACGGAATTCTCCTTTATCGACCATCGCTTTCAAATCACGGTTCGTAGCAGCTATCAAACGGAAATCACTCTTTACCGTTTCCGTACCGCCCAACCGCTCAAATTCCCGGGTCTCCAATACTCGCAAAAGCTTCACCTGGGTAGCGGCATCGATTTCTCCGATCTCATCCAGAAATATCGTACCGTGATCTGCCAATTCAAAACGTCCGCGACGCATGGCAACAGCGTTGGTAAATGCACCTTTTTCATGTCCGAAAAGTTCATCTTCAAGCAATGTTGCGGTCAATGCCGCACAATGCACCGGCACAAACAGCCCTTTCCTGCCGCTGTGATCATGGATATAACGGGCAATAACCTCTTTACCGGTTCCGCTCTCACCGAGCAGAAGCACAGTGGATTTTCCCAGTGCGACGGTCAATGCTTTATCATAAACTGCCCGCATCGGATCGCCGGAGCCTTTTTCCGGCATCACAAACTTTTCATCAGAAATCGGCATATTTTCAGAAATTTCCTCTGCCGTGGAAACACGTTTTTCCACGGCAGCGAAATCCCGGCTTTTCAATGCAGAAGCAATGACCTCTTCCAGTTTCGCCAGTTTTATCGGCTTGGTAATAAAGTCAAATGCTCCGTTTTTCATCGCTTGAACCGCATCGGAAATCGAACCGTATGCGGTCATCATGATACATCTCGGACGGCATGCTTTGCCGGATGCCGCTTCCAGTACACTCATACCATCAGCTTCCGGCATCCGCAAATCGGTCAGGATAAGGTCAAAATCCCTTTCCTGAAGAAGCTTTATCGCATCCGAACCATTGCCCGCTCCGACAACATCAAACTTGCGGCCGAGAAACTCCAGCAGAGTTTCCCGGGTATTGTATTCGTCATCAACGATCAACAGAGTCGGACGCTTTTCCGGCATGATCACATCGCCTCCGGAACACCGATGGTCAAAGTATGCAAACCGTCGGTGATAACCTTTTTAACAGCATCCGCCAGTGACAAACGGGCAACTGCCAACGCTTCATTGCCGGCTGAAAGCACCGGACAATCACGGTAAAAACGGTTGAAAGATTTCGCCAGTTCCAGCAGATACTCCACCAGACCGGAACAATCTCTTTTTTCCGCAGCCGTCTGCAATACCGACGGATAGAAATACAATTTCACTGCCACATCTCTTTCCGCAGCAGAATCAAGCAGACTCCAATCGGCATCTTTCACCGCCGCCAAACCTTTTTCCGCAGCTTTTCTTTCAATGGAAGCAATACGGGTGGCCACATACTGCACATACGGTCCGGTATCGCCCTCAAAACGCAATGACGCCGCCGGATCAAAGGTGATCGTGGTCTTGGGATTGAATTTCAACAACATGAACTTCAATGCCCCCAATCCAATGATCTCTCCCCGTTTATTGAGTTCTTCTTCACTGATCTCATCACCGCCGCGTTCAGCACACGCATTGCGGGCAAGAAGTGCCATTTCATCAAAAAGATCATCCGCATCGACCACGGTGCCTTCACGGCTTTTCATTCTGCCATTGGGCAGATTGACCATGCCGTAAGAGAGATGATAAAGGTCTTTCGCCCACTCAAAACCAAGACGTTTCATGATCTCAAAAAGCATCTGGAAGTGAAGATTCTGCTCATCACCGACCACCCAGATCATCGTCTGCGGCTGATAATCATCATATTTTTTCTTGGTCGTACCGATATCCTGCGTGATATACACACTGGTTCCGTCTGAACGCAGCACCACTTTTTTGCCCATTTTGCCCAGATCACAGATCACAGCACCATCTTCACGATAAGTGAATACTCCTTTTTCCAGACCGGCTGCGATGATATCTTTGCCGAGCAGGTAAGTTTCACTTTCCAAATAGGTGTGATTGAAGTCGATCCCCATACGTTTGTAAGTTTCAGCAAAACCGGCAAAAACCCAGCTATTCATCATCTGCCACAATTTGCGGACTTCCGGTACTCCGGCTTCCCAATCCTGAAGCATTTTCTGGGTTTCCTGCCCCAACGCAGTTTCAAGAAAAAGTTCATCGGAATCTTTTTCCGCAAGTTCCGGCTTGGCTGCTCTCAACTCTTTGACCGCTTCGGAAAGCATCTTATTGTATTCCACATAGAAGTCACCGACCAGATGATCGCCTTTGATCCCGGTGTTTTCCGGGTTTCTGCCATTTCCAACTTTCTGGTAGCAAAGCATTGATTTGCAAATATGGATACCGCGGTCATTGACCAGATTCACTTCAATCACATCGTGACCTACTCTCTTGAGCAGAGAACCCAGAGCCATACCCAGAGTGTTATTGCGGACATGCCCCAGATGCTGGGGTTTATTGGTATTGGGAGCAGAAAATTCAATCAGCACCCGGCGGCGGGATCCTGCCGGAAGTTCTGCTCTTTTGAGCAATGATTCCGGATCTGCCGCTCCGCTTTGATGCAATGCCACAGCTTTTACTGTAATATTGACAAAAGCTTTGACAGCAGTGACACTTTCTATATCCGCATGAGAAGTCAAAAATTCCACTACCGCAGCCGCAGCAGCCATCGGGTTGCCGCAAAATTTGCCGATTCGGAAACAATTCAATGTAAAATCACCGGTCTGCCCCACCGGACACGCTTCCAGAGTCAAAACATTTTCAGCCGGATAAGATGCAAATTTACCGCGTAAATGCTCTTCCAAATCAATAAGAAATTTCATTGTCAACAATATCCTATGTAAAATTTTATTAAAGCGTCGTCTTGATCACCGTGGCTTCACCCTCATCAAGCGGAGTCACCGTGTATACCCCGAAACATGCAGGAATCAATGCGGTTTCCCCCGGCTCAAGAATCGTTTTAAACTCATCTCTGCCGATCTCAAAACGGTTTTTTACCGCACTGTAAAGGTGAAAACTATCCCCCGGAGCAGTATCATCACGCCACGGATCACAAAGCCGCAAATCAGATACTTTGAAGAACGGACACATTTTCACTATATCAAACTTACGGTTGTATGTGCATCTGCCGACAGCTCCGGGAACCCGGGGAGTCGCCCGGTTCATAAAGTTGATCGACTTCATTCCCTGTTCTTTATGAAGTGTGCGGGGTTTGCCGTCGCTGCCGACCCTGCCCCAGTCATTGACCCGGTAGGTAGTATCGCTATTCTGCTGGATCTCAAGAATCAGATTTCCGGCACCGATAGCATGAAGTGTTCCGGAGGTAATAAAATACGCATCCCCTTCCTGTGAATTATAGGTCTGCATCAATTTATCCACATCCGGAGAATCCAGCATATCCATCAACTGTATACGGGTCGCTTCACGGGATAATCCGGCAAAAATCTTTGCTCCCGGACGGTTGGCAATGATATACCACATTTCGGTTTTCGGTTCAGCACCATTGCCGATCTCCCGGCATGCACTTTCATCCGGATGTACCTGCAGACTCAAACGGTCTCCGGCATCGATCAATTTGACCATCAACGGGAAGCTTTTACGGTTCCCCGCCTTTCTGCCCATCAGCGCCGCACCATAATTCTGAACCAGTTCCGGCAGGGATACGCCGGATAATTCCCCATTGCTCACGACACTTTTTACATCATCCCGGTCAACCAGTTCCCAGGATTCACCGATCGGATCACTGTGTTCCGGCAGCTGACGATCCAGAACTTCACTCATCATCGTACCGCCCCAAACCCTTTCCATATAAATCGGTTGGAATTTCAGCGGATACAATTTTTTACGATCAATAATACTCACTTTTCCTGCTCCTCTGCCGGATAAAGGCATTTTTCACAATATTCTGTCATCCACTCCGGCAAACGGGTCACCCGGAAATCACGGTTGACACATGCCAGAACGACATATCCGCGTGCCAGAACTTCATCATTGCGACGAACCTCAGTAACGATTTTCACTCTCACCCGGGTATACTCTTCCACATATGACCGGAAAATCAGAAGATCATCGTAACGGGCACTGTCCATGTATTTACAGTGTGCTTCCGACACCGGCATAATGATCCCTTTTTCCTCCATCAGAGAATAAGGCATTCCGATCATCCGGAACATCTCAGTTCGTCCGCGTTCAAAATATTCCAGATAGTTGGCATAATAAACCACTCCCATCTGGTCGGTATCCGCATAAGGCACACGGTATTCCACATCATAATACATAAAAATTTTTCTCCTCTTTATATACTTGTATATAAAATAGTCTGCTTTTGTACTTTTTTCAAGTAAAAATCCCGCTTTATTCCTTTTTGCCGGACTATTTACAATATATTGCCGGAATCAAGAAATTGTGCAAAAAAAATCCCACCGGAATTCAACCGGCGGGAAAATCAAATACTCCGGATCACAAACGGCGTAAAGCCGCCTCCTCATCAGAGGAATTCGCTTTTACCAATTCCCGCAATGCACCGGTGAAATCACTGCAATCTTTTTCCGGATCAAGAGCATACACCGCTGGAGCATCCCCGCCAAGACCGGCAAGAAAAGTCTTCAGATTTTCTTCAGCATTATCCAGATCAAGTTTATTGGCCACGATCAGAGACGGACGTTTGGAAAGCCCTTCCTTGTAAAGTTCAAGCTCATTTCTCAAACTCACATAATCATCCCACGGAGTGCGGCCGTCGACCGCTCCCATATCCAGCACATAGATCAACACCTTTGTACGCTCGATATGCCGCAAAAATTCATGCCCGAGACCGACGTTGGCGTGTGCCCCGTCGATCAATCCCGGAATATCCGCCACATTCACTCTCGCATAATCAGGATATTCAACCACTCCGATAACCGGATGCAGCGTGGTAAACGGATATGCTGCCACTTTAGGTCTGGCTCCGGATATACGGGTGAGCAAAGTCGATTTTCCTGCATTCGGATAACCGACCAGACCGGCATCGGCGATCAATTTCAATTCCAGTTCCAAAGTTTTCTCTTCACCGGGAAAACCAAGTTCACGACGGCGCGGAGCCCGGTTCGTGCTGGTGGCAAAACGGGCATTGCCCCTGCCGCCCCTGCCGCCTTTGGCTACGACTACTTTCGCTCCCGGAGTATCCAAATCAGCAAGTACTTCTCCACTGGCAACATCACGGATAACCGTACCTACCGGAACTTTGATCGTTACCGGAT
Organism: Victivallaceae bacterium; assembly: GCA_045644425.1. Taxonomy (GTDB): domain Bacteria; phylum Verrucomicrobiota; class Lentisphaeria; order Victivallales; family Victivallaceae; genus UBA1784. The sequence continues at coordinate 7,094 of JAZRGW010000019.1, forward strand.
CGGCATTTTTCCCGTGTTTATCCGCACCCTGACCGCCGGGACCATTCTGGGCACAATAACGGCGGCGGTAAACGAGACTGTTCAAATTCTGTTCACTGGTGGTACTTTCAAGGATCACATCACCGCCATTACCGCCATCTCCGCCATCCGGACCGCCTTTCGGCACAAACTTTTCCCGGCGGAAACTGCAGCAGCCATTACCGCCGTCACCGCTCTTTACTGTAATTTCGGTTTTATCAACAAACATCTTATACCTCCGTCAATTTTTCTGCCGGAAAAATACAAAAATCCCCGATTCAGCAACCGAACCGGGGATTGTCGTAAGAAAAATCTTCCTCAAAACTGCCAGACAAAATTACTGGGCAGGAATGACGTTGACTTTGCGCTGCTCACGGACGAACTCAACGGTTCCGTCGCAAAGAGCAAAAAGAGTGAAGTCGCGACCGCAACCGACATTATTGCCGGGACGGAAACGGGTGCCACGCTGACGGACGATGATGGAACCGGCGGTGACAAATTCACTGCTGTAGGCTTTGACACCGAGGAACTTCGGATTGCTGTCGCGGCCGTTACGGCTGCTGGACTGTCCTTTTTTATGTGCCATGATTAAATCTCCTTATTAAAAATTTTTTCAAATATCATACATGACATTCAGTTAATATAGACCGCTTTTCAAAAAATGCAAGTTCAAAAAGCGTTTTTTATCAAAAATCCAGCTTAAAAATTGTGGGAAACCAATCCGTCACGCAGTTTCGGTTCAAACCAGGTCGATTTCGGCGGCATGATTTTGCCCGCATCGGCAATCGCCATCAACTGGTCAAGAGTCACCGCATGAAGCGACATCGAGACTGCATGACTTCCGGTATTGACCAACTTTTCCAGTTCCGCAGTGCCGCGGATGCCGCCGATAAAGTCAATACCGGTGCTGGTACGCGGATCGTCGATACCGAGGATCGGAGCAAGTACTCTATCCTGAAGCCAGCTGGCATCCAGACGACCGATCTCATCAAATTTGCTGATGTCAAATTTCGGCTGTGCCAGACGCCACACACCATTCATGTAAAATTTGAATTCGCCCGGTTTGGCAACTACGCCGTCAGCGGCATCGCTGATGACAAATTCTTTTTCCAGAGCAGCGATAAATCCGGCTTCATCCAAACCGTTGAGGGTTTTCACCGCACGGTTGTAGGGCATGATCGCCAGTTCGCTGTCAGGGAAAGCCACGGTCAGGAAGTAGTTGTAATCCTCTTTGCCGGTGTGTGCCGGATTATTGGGGGCACATTCAGCAGCAGTTCTTGCCGCTGCCGCACTGCGGTGGTGACCGTCGGCAATGTAGAAAACCGGAACTTTTTCAGTAAAAAGAGCAGAAAGTGCAGCACTTGATGCCTCACTCATCCGCCAGACGGTATGCTGAATACCATCCGGAGCCACAAAATCAAAGGTCGGGGCCGCGACAGTTTCAGCCTTGATCATATCATTGATCTCTGCCACAGCACGGTAGGTGAAAAATGCCGGACCGGTATGGGAACGCAGAGTCATCACATGACGGGTACGGTCATCTTCTTTATCTTTGCGGGTCTTCTCATGTTTTTTGATGATACCGGCATTGTATTCAGCAGCACTGGCGGCTCCGATAACACCGGTCTGACTTCTGCCATTCATGATCAGACGGTAAATATAGAGGTGTTCACCTTCATCCAGAGTAAGAGGAGCTTCGGCAATGATCCGGTCAAATGCCGTTTTTGCCTGGGCATAAACCCGGTCATCGTGCAGATCAATGCCTTTTTCCATATCGATTTCAGGACGGGAAACGTGCAGGAAGCTCAGGGGATTTCCCTCTGCCAGCACTGCCGCTTCTTCACTGTTTACCACATCGTAGGGAACTGCTGAAACCATTGCCGCTTTTTCAGGAGTCGGCACCAATCCGTGAAAGGGTTGCAAAGTAGCCATAATTTTTTACCTTTATCTTTTACCGTTATTTTTACAAATCGCTGTTCTTATAATATAGCTTGCCTCAAAGGATTTTTCAAATAAAATCCTCATATCGCCAAAACGGAAGAAAGCAATATCAGCCAACCGGCAGATGCTCCGCAGCAGCGGATGAAATCTACCGGATTTCCGGATGACGGAAGCTCTTTCTGTGAGAACTTCAATACCGCAGCAAAGGAAATTGCCCCGAGGGCACTGCCCAGAGGTGAAATCAGGAATGAAAAAAGCAGAATTACCCCCATCACTATCCAATACCTGGTAACTGCCGAAGTTGAAAAATCCATTACCGGCGGAGCAAATCCCACTTCGTGAAGCAGCAAGGCTTCCATACCGGCAACACCACCCCAGACAAGGATCAGCATCCAAACTTTTCCGGAATAAAAAAGCATCATCAGTATTGCCACTTTCAGAATCATCATAAAAACGGTCAAAACCAGTGTATACGGAAGTTCTTTTCCCGGAAGACAGGATGCAAGCACTGAAGAAATCATACCATCACTTCTGCCATTATCGTGGAAAAGCCAAATCACCCATGCGGCAATACCGAAAACCAAAGCTCCTCCGAAACGGTTAAAAAGCACACCGGCAAGCAATCCCGCCAGGATCGCCAGCACCGCACCCAGAACCCCCAGAAGCACAAATCCCGCCATTTCATACGGCTTACCGCTTTTCTGATAAAGGTTTTTCAGTTTTTCCGGCAACGGCAGGCACAACTGTTTTTTCCACGCCAGAATCAGTGCCCCCAACCATCTTTTCCACCAATCATGCATACTTTTCATACTCCATAATCATTGCCTCTCGCACCCTCGCTGCCAGCTGTTTACGGTCTTCACCGGCAACGGCATACATTTCAGGCAGTATATGAATTTCGATCTCAATTTTCTTCTTCTTCAGCACCATCGCTCCATGTGAAGCAAAACTGCTGTCGTCAAACCACGCCGCAGATGGCGAACCATCAGCATCTTCCCGGTAAAAAATCACCATCGGTACAATTTTTTCGCCCGGCAGCAATGTGGAAAACACCGTTGATTTAAATGGCAATAAACCATGTTTGCCGTCACTGCTGGTTCCTTCCGGATAAACCAGAAGCGATACCCCGTTATCCATCGTTTCCCGGAAAACTTCCGCATACGATGCCGCTTTACGGGGATGTTTGCGGTCGATCCATACCGGATAGGATAAACCGACCAGACTGCCGGCAAAAAACCACTTTTTTATTCCATCATTGGGTGTAAAACGGATCCGGAAATTACACGCATGGGCGATTATATCCAGATATCCGAGATGGTTGGAAACCAGCAGCACCCCTTCTCCGGAAGGTTTTTTACCGTAAATTTTCACCCGCACACCCAGTATCCGGGCAACTCCTTTTGCCCAGAATTGAGCCCAGAATGCCCCCCTGCGTACCTTTTCCCACTCATTCAAACCGATATGCGAAAGTGCAACCGGCACATAGAGAAGCAAACTCCAGAGCACCAGCAAGGTCAATTTCAATATCTGTCGCAAAAAACTCATCAATTATTCCATTACCAAAAGAATGTCTACGGGGTAAAATACTCCACTTTCCGGAATTTTTCAAGCGGTGAAAAAAATTTTTCTGAAAGTTCACTTTTCCCAGCGGGAAACGAGAGCATCTGCGATACTTTCACCGGTAATATTTTCACCCGGCAGTTTCAATATTTTCACCCACTCATTTTCCCGGCAGAGCGTGATCGATTCCGCATTTTCTGCGAGACGGTCAAGCAGGGAACTTTCTGCCGGTTCAAGAGCTTTCCGGCAAAGCAGATAATCGCAGTCAATATCCAATATATATGGTCCGCATGGGAATCCATCAGATAAAAGCGGTTCAATAAAACGGTCATCCAAAACCATCTCTGCCAGAGGGCGGAACTTTTCCGGTTCATTGAGCATCTCATTCATTGACGGCAGAGCTTCATTACGCCGGACGTCCAGTGCCGGATGCTCCGGAGCAACAGTACACGGAGATAAAGCGATAATAACCGCCTTTGAAATCACCCCGGCCCGCAAAGCCCAGTCAAAGTGTTCATCATGGTGCAGTACTTTCACCGCCTCTTTTGCTCCGGCTGGAAAAGTAATCCCCCGCCGGGCGGAATTCAATACGTCAGTATGAAAATCAAGCGAAAGTACCTGCGGAGCTTTCCCCTTTTTCTGAAAACACTCCTCCCACGCTTCAAGCACCTGGTGGTGATAATCAAATACTCTTACTTTTTTCACGATAAAACAAAAAAAGCCGGTCGATGACCGGCATTTTTACTTAAAAAGTGATCACATCACTCTTTCAATAGTAATTTCCGGATCAAGCTCTTCACGCAGAATGCGTTCCAAACCGTCTTTGATCGTCATTGTGGCATGAGGACAGCTGCCGCAAGCTCCACGCAGACGCAGTGAAACCAGTTTACCCTCGATTGCAACGATTTCCAGATCTCCGCCATCTGCCTGCAGACAGCTGCGGAGCTGATTCAAACGCTCTGTTATTTTTACTGCCAGATCTTCCATGATCAATTCTCCTCTATTAAAAATTTTACTGCATAACTTCTAACTGCTTGTGTCACTGATTCAATATATCTCGCATCCGGAAGAAAAACAAGTCAAATCCTGAAAAAAATCAGATTTTCCTATATATATATAACTTGAAAAAATACCACTCCGGTACTATCTTATATAATTAGGTTTTTTGAATCAATTATCCACTGATAACTTTAAGGAGCGATATATGGCAGAAGAACTTCAGAGCCTGCTTGAAAAAATCAATCAGGATGGTATTATGAAAGCAGAAGCGGAAAAGGCAAAGATCATTGCCGATGCCGAAAAATCCGCCGCTGAAATTATTGCAGAAGCGGAAAAATCCGCCGCTGAAATCATCGCAGAAGCGAAAAAGGAAAGTTCTGCCATTTCCTCAAGAACTCTCAGCACTCTTGAACAATCCCGCAGAGATATCATCCTGCAGATCCGGCAGGAACTTGCCGCCCGGCTCCACAATGCCGTCGGCGAAAGTGCCGCCGCCGCACTCAGCCCGGAATTCATGGCTCAACTCATAAAAGAACTTGCTCTTGCTTTTGCCGCAAAGCCGGATAGTGTTATCACAGTCCGTACAGCAGTAAAAGATGCTGATGCCCTCGATGCCGCACTCAAAGCAGCTCTTGCTGATTCATTTGCAAAATCCCCGAAAGTTTTCCCGGGTAAAGAAATTGCATCCGGAATGGAAATCTCTTTCGACGGCGGAAAATGTTTCTACGATTTCACCCTCGATGCAGTATCCGATCTGCTCGATGCTTACATCGGTGAAAAACTCAAAAATATCTTTCAGGCGGAAAAATGATCTACCCCTTTATCACTGCGATCCTTCCCGCACTCACCCCCGGTCGTGAACCGGAAATGAGTCTGGCGGAGTTTGACGGATTGATGAAAGAGGAATTATCCGCAAAACGTTTTGAGCAGCTTCTCTATCGGGACAAAGGAAAAAACGGGGTAAAAGTTTACGATGACATGAACCGTTTTCAGGAATATCTCAATTTCCGCATCGCTCAAATCCGGGCGGAAAAACTTGAGTTCCCGGCAAACTTCCCCGAACCGGATGAGTTCTACGGCGAAGTCGATCACGCCCTCGCCGCAGCTGTAACTGCCTCACCGCTGGAAAGGGAAAAAATCGTCGATGCCGTCTGCTGGAGAAAACTCGATGACCTGGAAACCGGTCACGAAATGGATTTTGAATTTCTCTGCATCTACCGTATCCGGCTCGGATTGCTTCAGAAATATTCCGGCAGAAGCGAAGAGGCAGGAAGAAAAAACTTTGAAGCAGCTCTGGAACAACTTGCGGCTGCATTCAGTGAACAGTAATCTCTTTTTCAAGGAGCTTGAACAATATGGAGCAGAAAATATTGGAACCGATCGTCGGTGTCAACGGCAATATGATCACCGTTGAATACTCCGGCAGAATCATCCAGAATGAGGTGGCATACGCTTCAGTCGGCGATGCCAGAATCAAATGTGAAGTTATCCGGGTGCGTGGCAAATATGCAGATCTGCAGGTTTTTGAAAGCACCAACGGTCTCAAAGTCGGCGATATGGTGGAATTTACCGGCGAATTGCTCAGCGTGGAACTCGGCCCCGGATTACTCACCCAGGTTTATGACGGTTTGCAGAACCCCCTGCCCCTGCTCGCTGAAGAATCCGGATTCTTCCTGCAGCGCGGCATCTATCTGCGGGCATTGGACCGGGAAAAAATCTGGCACTTTACACCGATCGCCAAAGCCGGAGACTCCGTTATCCCCGGCGACCGGATCGGTTTCGTAATGGAAGGCGTGGTCAAACATTACATCATGGTTCCCATGCGTTGGACAGGGACTTTCACTCTCGAATCTGTAACCCCCGAAGGTGACTACAAAATCGATGACTGTATGGCAACTGCCAAAAACAGTGCCGGTGAATCACTCAAAATCACCATGACCCAGCACTGGCCGGTAAAAATCCCCATCAGCGATTACGCTGAAAAACTTCTGCCTGAAACTCCGCTTATCACCTGTCAGCGTACCATTGACACCTTTTTCCCCGTCGCCACCGGCGGCACATTCTGCACCCCCGGTCCTTTCGGTGCCGGCAAAACCGTGCTTCAGCACGCCATCAGCCAGAATGCAGAAGCTGACGTCGTCGTGATCGCCGCCTGCGGTGAACGTGCCGGAGAAGTCGTGGAGATCCTGCGGGAATACCCCGATCTGACCGACCCCCGTACCGGAAGATCGCTCATGGATCGCTCCATCATCATCTGCAATACCAGCAGTATGCCGGTTTCCGCCCGTGAAGCAAGTGTGTATACCGCTGTGACCCTCGCCGAATATTACCGGCAGATGGGATTGAATACATTGCTGCTTGCCGACTCGACCAGCCGCTGGGCACAGGCTCTGCGGGAAATGTCAGGCAGACTTGAAGAAATCCCCGGCGAAGAAGCGTTCCCAGCTTACCTCGAATCCCTTATCGCCAGTTTCTATGAACGTGCCGGTCTGGTCAAACTCCGTTCCGGTGAAACCGGTTCCATCACCATCGGCGGATCAGTTTCCCCCGCCGGAGGAAACTTTGAGGAACCGGTCACGCAGGCAACTCTCAAGGTCGTGGGTGCTTTCCTCGGTCTTTCCCGTGAACGCTCCGATGCCCGCCGTTATCCGGCGATCCATCCGCTTGACAGCTGGAGCAAATACAGAAGCATCGTCGATCCGGAACAACTCAAATATGCCAGAAATGTGCTTCACCGCGGTTCAGAGGTCAACCAGATGATGAAAGTTATCGGTGAAGAAGGTACTGCCATGGAAGATTTCATCATCTACCTCAAAAGCGAGTTCCTTGACTACACCTATTTGCAGCAGAATACTTTTGATGCGATCGACGGAGCAACTCCGGCTGAGCGGCAGAAAGAGATGTTCAGCGATGTCCACCGGGTGTTGAAAACAACTTTCTCTTTTGATGATAAAGAGACCGCACGAAAATACTTCCTTAATTTGCGTCAGCTTTTCATCGACCGCAATTACATGGCTCTGGATAGTGCTGAATACCGGGATCAGAGTGCCATGATCGAAAAATTAATCGCCGAAGGGAGCGTAAAAAATGCGTAAAGTTTACCATAAGATCATCAAAATCTCCGGCAACGTGATCACCGTGGAAGCCGAAGGTGCCGCATACAATGAACTTGCCGAAGTTTCTTCCGCCAGAGGCGTTTCCCTCGCCCAGGTGATCCGGCTGGATGGGAATCAGGTCTCCTTGCAGGTTTTTGCCGGTGCCAGAGGTATCAGTACCGGGGATCAGATCCGATTCCTCGGCAGGGAAATGACCGTTTCCGGTTCCGATGCCCTGCTCGGCAGAGTTTTCAACGGCAGAGGTGTTCCCCGTGACAACCGTCCGGAAGTCACCGACGAGGAAACTCCCATCGGTACTCCTTCGGTCAACCCCGCCAAACGTATCATTCCCCGGAATATGATCCGTACCAATATCCCGATGATCGACGTTTTCAATACCCTCGTGGAATCGCAGAAACTGCCGATCTTTTCCGTTGCCGGTGAACCTTACAACGACCTGCTCGCCCGTATCGCACTGCAAGCGGAAGTCGATGTGATCATCCTCGGTGGTATGGGGCTGAAATACGATGATTACCTCGTTTTCAAACGTACTCTCGATGAACACGGAGCTTTGGGCAGAACGGTGATGTTTGTCCATACCGCAGCCGACCCGGTCGTGGAGTGTCTGCTCGTACCGGATATGTCCCTTGCAGTTGCAGAATCATACGCACTCAAAGGTAAACGCGTGCTGGTGCTTCTGACTGATATGACCAACTTCGCCGACGCACTCAAAGAGATCGCCGTCACCATGGAGCAGATCCCCGCAACCCGCGGTTATCCCGGCGACCTTTACAGTCAGCTCGCAGGCAGATACGAAAAAGCTGTCGACTTTGACAGTGCCGGTTCGATCACCATTCTCGCCGTGACCACCATGCCCGGGGATGACGTGACCCACCCGGTGCCGGATAATACCGGATATATCACCGAAGGGCAGTTCTATCTCAAAAACGGACGTATCGAACCATTCGGTTCTCTTTCCCGTCTGAAACAGCAGGTCAACGGCCGTACCCGCAGCGATCACCGTGCCATCATGGATGCGATGATCCGCCTCTTTTCCGATTACCGCAGTACTCTGGAAAAACAATCCATGGGTTTCCGGATGTCAGCATGGGATGAAAAACTGCTCAAATACGGTAAACGTTTTGAAAATGAGATGATGGATCTTTCGGTAAATATCCCGCTGGAAAAAGCTCTCGACCTCGGTTGGGAGATCCTCGCAGACTGTTTTGACCGCAACGAAGTCGGTATAAAAACCGACCTTATTGAAGAATACTGGCCGGAAAAAGCATAATGGCAAAGATAAAATACACCAAAACCGAGCAGAAACATCAACAGGATTCGCTGAAACAATTTCTCCGTTTCCTGCCGACTCTTCAGCTCAAAAAACAACAGCTTCAGCAGGAAGTGCGGATCAGTATTGAAAAACTTTCCGCCAACCGCATTGCCAGGAAAGAGGCTCTCGACCGCCTTGCCGGATTGCTCCTTTTTTTCAGCACTCCGGAAGAAAGCGGAAAATACACCTCTTTAGTGGAAGTCCGTTCCATAATCACTTCCACCATGAATATCGCCGGTATCACCATCCCGGTATTCGACAAAGTGGAGTTTGCCCCGGTTCAATGGGATTTGCTCAATACTCCGTGGCAAACTGACGATTGCGTTGCAGCCCTCAAAGAATCCCTTTCTCTGCGGGCGGAAGGCAAAGTTCTGGAAAAACAGTACGAATTGCTCCTTGCTGAATTGACCACTACCACTCAGCGGGTCAACCTCTTTGAAAAGGTAAAAATACCCGAATGCAAAGAAAATATCCGCCGGATCAAAATCCAGCTCGGCGATATGGAAACCAGTGCCGTTGCCCGGAGCAAAATCGCAAAAAGCAAATCGCAAAGAATCAGCTGATGTTCAAAAACAGGGAAAAACTCTGCCTGACTTGCCTCCTGACCGCCGCCGCTGCGGTCAGGGGATTTTTGCTTTTCCGGGATCTTGAATATGATGAAATATAGTCTCTGGAAAATTATGCGGTTTTGCCGTTGAGCAAAATTTTTTCCGATCTTGCCACACCGAATAATCATCCGGTAAATACTCTGCTTATAAAGCTGCTCTGGTTCGGCAAGGAATCATTCTGGAGCATCCGTATCGGCTCGCTTCTTTTTTCTCTCGGATCAATATATATGCTTTATATGCTCGGCAGGAAACTTTTCAACCGTCATGCAGCATGGTACGCCGCCATTGCAGGAGCATTTCTGCCGCCATTAATAGTTTCTGGAATAACTGCAAGAGGATATTCAGGGGAAATATTTTTTCTGCTTCTTTTCTCTTTTTCACTGCTCAACTGTCGCAAAGGTTCAGTAAAATGGAGCATTGCCGCTGCTGTTTCAGGATCGCTGGCGATAATTTCTTTGCCGACCTCAATTTTGTATATCGTACCAGTAGTAGGATCTTATCTGCTTTATCTCTGGAAAAAAAAGCGTGTTTTCCCTTTACAAACAACTATATTTTCCATTTCCGCACTTCTTGCTGTCTTTTGGTATATCCTCAACTGGAACTCATTTATACAGCAGAAACAATTCAAAGCTGTAATCAGAAACTCCGGAGATTTTTATAACTGGATCACTTCGTCTCTGGCTGAAAACGGCATCGAACTATGGATCATTTTCTTTATACTTTTAAGCTGCCGCAAACGGAAAATTATCCGGATCCTAACTGCGATAATCTTCTTTCCATTGATTTCTGCACTCATCACCTCCCCTGCCCCAGCCCGGGTCTATCTGCCATCTGCCGCTGCGGGGATTTTACTCTGTGCCTCATTCGCAACAATAACAACCAAATGGCGTTATCCCGTTATATCGGTATTGCTTATACTGCAAATTGCCGTCTCATTTCCCCATAGAACCGAAGAATATATCACCCGGGAAATCATGAATTTCAAAGAACCAACTGCCATAAAAATCTTCCCGCCTGCTGCCGGATATGTTTTACGCTGGAATCATCCGGAAACAGTGAAAAACTTTTTCACCTCTCTGCAATCAGCCGCCGCAAAAAAGACTATTCTGCTTTTGGTTCCGGAAAAAGAGCAGATCACCGGTTTTGCCGTAAATGGCAGTATCCACTCTCTGCCCCTGCCTTTCCCTCTGGATTCCGCAAACAACAATGAAACTGCTCCTTATCGCCTGCTGCTGAAAAAAAGTCCGGTGATTCCGGCAAACACCCTCGCTTTTGCAATTTATCCACCAATGCCGCAGGAGAATTTAACCGCACTTTATCAGGATTTAGCTCCCAAAACCACGCTCGTTTTCAATCAATGGCTCCGAGTTCCACTGACCGCCCCGGATGGAAAAATACACAAATATATGATTTTCGCTTTCACCCTTGATAAAGAACGGATATTCCCCGCAGGATATCCGGTGTATATTCCCCTTGAAAAATAGACGTTTACGGCGTATATTATGAACATGAACAGCAAATTGAAACATCATCCTTACATCGAAATTCTCGACACCACTTTGCGTGATGGCGAACAGACCCCCGGCGTCAGCTTTTCCCCGCAGGAAAAGCTGGAAATCGCCCGTCTGCTCCTTTCCAGACTCCATATCGACCGGCTTGAACTTGCCAGTGCCAGAGTTTCCGAAGGTGAGGAGTGTGCCGTTAAAGAGATCATCCGCTGGGCAAAACCGCATGGATTCCTTCAGAATCTGGAAATCCTCGGCTTTATTGACGGCGGCAAATCCATAAACTGGATCAATCAGGTCGGCGGCAAAGTCATCAACCTCGTTGCCAAAGCATCGGTAAATCACTGCAAATTGCAGCTCAAAAAAACTCCACGCCGCCATATTGACGATGTCGTTAAAGAAATCCGCCGTGCCAACGACGCCGGAATGAGCGTAAACCTCTATCTGGAAGCATGGTCGGAAGGAATGAAAAACGATTTCGGTTACATCTGCGATCTGATCCGTGCCGTAGGAGAATTTTCCGTAAAACGCATCATGCCCGCAGATACCCTCGGTTTGCTCTCTCCGGTTGAAATGAGCCGTTATGCCGAACTTATGGTTTCTGTTTTCCCCGGATTCCATTTCGATTTTCACGGACACAACGATTACGGCATGGTAACTGCAAACTCTCTGGCTGCAGTCAATGCCGGTTTTTCCGGAATCCACACCACCATCAACGGTCTCGGAGAACGTGCCGGTAATCAGCCGCTTGCACAACTGGTCGTGGCAATACATGACTTTACCAACTCCCGTACCCGGATCGCGGAAAAAGAACTTCATCACGCTTCCCAGATGATTCAGGCAATATCCGGCAAGCGGTGTCCGTGGAATATGCCGGTCGTCGGCAGCGATGTCTACACCCATACCTGCGGTGTTCACGCCGACGGCGATCAGAAAGCTCAGCTTTATTTCAATAAACTCCGTCCGGAACGTTTCGGCAGACAGCGGGATATTGCTCTGGGCAAACTTTCCGGCAGAGCTTCTATCGAAACCATTCTTGAAGATACTGCATGGTGTTCCGGTATGACTCAGGAGCAGAAAGAACATCTGCTTTCAGAAATCGTCAGACTCGGCGACCGTAAAAAAACCGTTTCTGCATCCGATCTGCCTTATATCATCGCCGGAGTGAAAAAAACGCCGCTCAATAAGCTTTTCCGGATCACTGCCGCTGAATTTGAATCCAAACTTCACGGCATGGCCAAGTCTCATGTGGCAGTGGATTACAACGGCATGAGTGCGGAAGCTTCTGCCAAAGGTGATGGCGGTTATGATGCTTTTGTCAAGGCTTTGAAAAAATGTTTGAAGCAATTCAACCTTTCCATGCCAAAACTTGTCGATTATGAGGAGCGTATCCCCCCCGGCGGAAGAACAGATGCCATCGTGGAAACCACCATCACCTGGAATTATGGTGGCAAAACCCACATTACCACCGGTATCGACTCCGACCAGGTGCTTGCCGCTGTCGCCGCAACCGAAAAAATGATCAATTTCATGGTGCAGTAATGGGCAATTTTTATATTATTTCCGGCGATGATGATTTCGCCCGTAAACAGCGTGCCAGAGAAACTGCCATGATGGCTGCAAATCGTGAAGATCCGGAAAATTCCGATGTCACAGAGATCATTCAGGCTGATTTACCCGAATTAAAACCCGACCAGATCGCTGAACGTTTTCTCAATGCTCTGCAGACACCACCTTTTCTGGCTCCGCAGAAATTTGTCTGGCTCCGTCATTATCCCGATCTTGATCAGTGGTGCAGTGAACATCTTTCAGCCATGCTCAAAGAACTTGTAGAATTTCTGCAATCACCTCTCCCGGAAGAATTGACCGTGCTTATTGATGGTCCCGGTGTGGATAAGCGTAAAGTTTTATGGAAAAACCTTGCCAAAACAGGTGCTAAAATCGAAGTTCTTGCCGCTGCAAAATCAACTGACCGCAATTTTGCCGAAAACCGCCGCAATATTCTCAATGATTTTGCCCGCTCCACCGGGAAACGTATTTCTGCAGATGCGATCGCATATCTCACCGAAGTTATCGGCGGCGATTCCGGAACACTTGCCAATGAACTGGAAAAACTTGCCAGTTACTCCGGAAATTCACCCCAGATAACCATTGACGATTGCCGTGCCATCGTCAGCCGAACTCCGGAAGCAGTTATCTGGGAATACACCGAAGCAATCCAGAACGGCAAAAAAAATGAGGCCCTCAACGCCCTTGCCCTGCTCACTTCACAGAATGATGCCGGATTGGAACTGAAGTTGATATACATGCTTTCCAATGCATACCAGAAATCTCTCAATTGCCGGCTTGCCATGCAGGAACTCGGTATCCGGCATCCGACTCCGGCAGCTTTTGAAAATCTTTCACCGGAACTTAAAGCAAAATACCCTGCAAATCCATTGATAAAGCTGCATCCTTTCCGTGCTTATAAAATGTGTGAAGCTGCAGCTAAACTTGACGGTGCTTCGCTAGCATCAAAGCTGACTCTGATCCGCAACGCCAACCGGGCATTGGTTTCAGGAGGCGGTGATGCAAAAATCATCCTGGAACAGCTCACGCTCAAACTCTGCTGAAAACGGTTTTTCAATATCCTGCCATGGAAACGTTGAATAAAGTTAAAGAGATCGCTTCTGCGGTAAAACATGCCGGCGGCCGTGCCATGATGGTCGGCGGCTGTGTACGGGATTACCTGCTCAACACACCTGTAAAAGATTATGATCTGGAAATTTACAACCTTTCTGCTCCGGAATTACTCGATGCCATAAAAAACATCTGCGAAACTGATGCTGTCGGTATGAGTTTCGGCGTATTTAAAGTAAAGCATTTTGATATTGACCTCGCCCTGCCCCGTAAAGAAAACAAAACCGGCAGAGGGCACCGGGGATTCATCATGGATTTTTCCCCGGATCTGGATTTTACCACCGCTGCCAGCCGGAGAGATTTCACAATAAATGCAATAATGATGGATGCCATCACCGGGGAGATCATCGACCCGTGGAACGGCAGAGCTGACCTTGAGAAAAAAGTCCTCCGCCATGTTTCACCAGCTTTTGCCGAAGATCCGCTGCGGGTTCTGCGGGGTATGCAGTTTATCTCACGTTTTGATCTTACACCCGATCCGGAAACAGTCAAGCTCTCTGCCACCCTGTCTCAAAATGAACTTCCTCCGGAAAGGATCGCTGCTGAATGGGAAAAACTTCTCTTAAAGGGTTTTGCCATTGATAAAGCCCTGAATTTTCTCCGCGATACCGGATGGGTGAATTTTTATCCGGAACTTGCTGCTTTGATCAATTGTCCCCAAAATCCCCAATGGCATCCGGAAGGTGATGTGTGGAATCACACTCTCGCAGTCACCACTGCCGCTGCAAAAATGCGGAAATATCCGGATGACGATAATCTGATTTTTATGCTCGCAGCTCTGTGTCACGATTTTGGCAAACCCGCATGCACGATCATTGAACCGGATGGAAAAATCACCAGTTGCGGGCATGATTCATTTATCACCCCTGCGGAAAACTTCATCACCTCGATCTGGCGGAAAAAAAATCTGCCGGAAAAAGTCCTGCCGCTGATCTCCCGTCACATGCATCCGTGGCAATTGGCGGCAAATGGTTCAAGTGACAAGGCGTTCCGTAAACTTGCCCTTCATGCAAAACGGCTTGATCTGCTCGCCGATCTCGCAGAAGCTGATGTCAGAGGTATTTCCATGAGTAACGATGACAGAATTTCCCGGCTCAATACTATTGAACGCTTCCGGGATAAATGCAAAGCTCTTGCCATCGCCGATTCCATTCCGGCACCGTTGATCCTCGGCAGACATTTAGTGGCACGCGGTCTCAAACCGGGAGCAGGATTCAAAGTTCTGCTGGATAAATGTTTTGATGCTCAATTATCCGGAGAATTTTCCACCATCGATCAGGCTCTGAAATTTCTGGATAAGTTATTATGCGAAAAATAATCCATGTGGATATGGATGCCTTTTTTGCGTCCGTAGAAGAGCTTTACAGACCGGAACTTAAAGACAAACCAGTCATCGTCGGCGGTGCCCCGCAGCGGCGGGGTATCGTTTCCACCTGTTCGTATGAAGCCCGCAAATTCGGCATCCATTCCGCCATGCCCAGTTCCACTGCCCTGCGGCTCTGCCCGCATGCCATATTTATTGAACCGGATCACCGCCGTTACCAGCGGGTTTCTGCGACAATCAGACAGGAATTTTTCAAACTTACGCCTCTGGTTGAACCGATGTCCATCGATGAAGCGTATCTGGATGTTACAGCTCTCTGCCCTACTCTGGAAGACGCAAAAACTACCGCAATCCAACTGCAGAAAAACATTTTCAACGCCACCGGATTGACCGCTTCCGCAGGGGTTTCATTCAATAAATTTCTGGCAAAAACCGCTTCCGATTATCAGAAACCTGCCGGTTTGACCATCATAACTCCTGAAAACGCAGCATCTTTCATTGATGATCTGCCGATCGAAAAATTTTACGGTCTGGGAAAAGTCAGTGTAAAAAAACTCCACCGGATAAATGTCCGGAATGGAAGTGATCTGAAAAAACTTTCCCCTTCCATTCTGAAAGCTCTTTTCGGTAAAGCCGGTGCTTTTTACTACGCTATAGTAAGAGGCATCGATGAACGTCCGGTAGAACTGGAAGGCGATCCGAAATCCATCAGCCGGGAAATCACACTTCCCAACGATTCTTCAAGTTTGAGAGAAATCCGGATACTTTTGCGGATGCTTGCCCGCAAAGTGGCTCGCCGAGCTGCAAAAAAAGGTTTTGTCGGCAACTCAATTACTATCAAATTGAAATTTGCCGATTTTCAAACTATCACCAGATCAATGACAGTTAATTCCCCCACAGGAGACGGACCGGAGATCGGTAATTACGCAGTTTCCCTGCTGGATAAGGTCAATATGAAAAATTTTCAGGTGAGATTAGTCGGAGTCGGAATCTCGCAGCTCTCTCCGGCATGTGCCCCGAAAGAAACTCAGCTGCTCTTTGACTTCTGAATTTTGATTTCAGAAAAATATTTTTACCGGCAAAATCCGGCTATCTTCTCTACAACCTCTCCAATACTCAAGCCGGTCGTGTCAATCAATACCGCATCATCAGCCTGACGTAATGGTGCAACTGCCCGGTTCATATCACGCTCATCACGGGCAATTATATCAGCAAGAATGGATTCAAATGTCGCTCCATCCGCGACTTCGGCACTCTGTGCCATCCGGCGACGGGCACGCTCTTCTGCAGTAGCAGTGACAAAAAACTTCTTTTCCGCATCCGGAAATACCACCGTACCGATATCTCTGCCTTCCATGACGATCCACTGATTTGCCGCAGCTCCACGCTGAACCGGCATCAGAAAATCACGGATAAAAGGTTTGGCTGAAACTATACTTGCCCCCTGGGCACACTCCGGCAAACGGAGTTCGGAAACAAGTTTTTTATCGTTGAGAAACAGATCCTGCCCCCGGAATTCCAGTTTCAATCCATTCAGAAATTCCGGCGTGATATCAGAAAATGCAATACCGGAAGTCATCGCCGCATACGCTAATGCACGATACAAACTTCCGGTATTGATATAAGCATAATTCAGGCGGTCTGCCACCATCCGGGCAACCGTACTCTTTCCGGCTCCGGCCGGCCCATCAATGGCAACCACTGTACTCATGCTGAATCTCAATTGGAACGGCTGCGAAGCCGTCCGCTTTTCAGGAATCCGTCGTAATGACGCATCGTCAGGTGGGATTCAAGCTGGCTCATCGTATCCAGCACCACGCCAACCATGATCAGCAAACTGGTACCACCAAAAAACTGTGCTACCATGAACGGAATTCCAAATGTGTTGTAAAGGAACATCGGGAACAACGCCAGCACCAGCAGAAATACTGCTCCGCCAGTAGTAACCCGGGTCATCGCAGAATCAAGAAAATCCGCAGTCGGCTGCCCCGGACTGATGCCCGGAATGTATGCACCTTCTTTTTTCAGATTATCCGCAATCTGCAACGGGTTGAACTGGTTAGCCACCCAGAAGAAACTGAAAGCAATAATCAAGGCACCATAGACAATCGCATAGACCATCTGATCGTGCTGGAATGCTTTCGCAAGATCCACCCAGCCGCCCCAGGAATCGGGACGATTGGCAAGAATCGGGAAAATCGTCTGCGGCAGCATCAACAACGCTCCGGCAAAAATGATCGGCATCACGTTGGCAAAGTTCACTTTCAGCGGCATGTAAGTCGAACCGTCGGTCATTCTGCCGACACTTCCCTTTCGCACCATCTGAATCGGAATCCGGCGGTAACCCTGCGACAGAAGAATCGTCGCCGCCGTAACCACACAGAATACCGCCAGCAACAGTAACAGCTGCACCGGACGGAACGGGGCTCCGGAAGGAGTTACACCCTTGCCTGCCATATCAAACAACTCAATCACGGAATGCGGCATTCTTGATACAATACCAATCGTAATGATCAGAGATACACCATTGCCGATACCACGCTCGGTGATCTGCTCACCCAGCCAGGTAAAGACCATCGTGGTACACGTAAGCACTACCACATTCGCAATAATGAAAAGTACCGGACTGCCAACAAAAAGCGGCTGTGCCGGTTCCGGTAAACCGATCTTGCTCGGATTAATCATCGCAGCTGCCACCATGAATCCCTGAACCGCACAGACCACCAGCGTCAGATAACGGGTGTACTGCGTGATTTTGCCCCGGCCGGATTCACCCTCACGCTGGAGACGCTCCAGCTGGGGAATGACCGGGACAAGCAGCTGCATGACAATTGAAGCGGTGATGTAGGGCATGATACCCAGCGCTCCCAACGCAAAATGCGTCATGGCACCGCCGGAAAACAGGTCGATCATGGCCATCACACCGCCACTGGACTGACTACTGGCCGTAACGCTCTTGATGAACTCCTTCAACGCCGTCGGATCAACTCCGGGGCACGGGATACTGCTGGCAAAACGAACCAGCACGATTATCAAGGCCGTAAACAACAAACGATTACGTAATTCCTTGACTTTCAAAGCATTCAAAAACGCACGCCACATAGTTCTATATCCCCTTAGTCAACGATTTCAACAGTTCCGCCGGCAGCCTGG
Organism: Victivallaceae bacterium; assembly: GCA_045644425.1. Classification (GTDB taxonomy): domain Bacteria; phylum Verrucomicrobiota; class Lentisphaeria; order Victivallales; family Victivallaceae; genus UBA1784. Next base: position 25,309 of record JAZRGW010000019.1, read on the forward strand.
ATTTTGGCAGCTGCTGCAGCAGAAAATTTCTGTGCTTTAACGGTCAGAGCTTTGGTGATCTCGCCGTTGGCAAGAATTTTGATGACCGTATCGCCTTTGCGGAGAAGTTTTTTCTCGTTCAGGCTTGCAAAATCAACCACATCGCCTGCCTGGAAGTTGTTTTCCAAAGCGTCAAGGTTGACCAGCGCGTAAACAATACGATCAGCATTTTTGAAACCACGTTTCGGCAGACGGCGGAAAAGCGGAATCTGACCACCCTCGAAGAAAGGACGGATCTTCGCACCGGAACGGGACTTCTGTCCTTTCTCACCGCGACCGGCAGTTTTGCCGTAACCCGAGCTGTCACCGCGACCAACGCGTTTGCGGGTCTTGCGGGATCCCGGAGTGGGGCTCATATCATGAAGTTTCATTTTCAATTACCTCAACTGTTAGTTGTTTTCCACGGCTTCAGCCTGTGCCAGACCACGACGGGCCATGACTTCGCTGCGACTGGAAAGTCCAGCGATCGCTTTGAAGGTAGCTTTGGTCACGTTGGAAGCATTGGAAGCTCCCAGAGACTTCGCCAACACATCTTTGACACCGCCAAGTTCCAGAATCGCACGAACCGCACCACCGGCAATCAAACCGGTACCGCTGGATGCCGGACGGAGCAGAACTCTTGCACCACCGAATTTTACTTCGATTTCGTGCGGCAGAGTCTGACCATTCATCGGAATACGCACCAGATTGCGGCGGGCAGCTTCGCCACCTTTGCGGATGGCATCGCTGACTTCATTCGCTTTTCCGTAACCGTAACCAACACGGCCATTGCGGTCTCCAACAACCACCAACGCTCCAAAACTGAAGTTTTTGCCGCCTTTGACGACTTTTGCACTGCGGTTGATAGCGATCACGCTCTCGTCAAACTCGCTGACAACAGCGGGTTCGAAATTTTCACGTTTACCCATGTCTTCGCTCTCCTTCAGAATTTGAGGCCCAATTCACGGGCAGCTTCGGCAATAGCCTTGACCCGGCCGTGGAATTTGAATCCGGAACGGTCAAACACCACTTCGGTAATATTCACAGCTTTAGCCGCTTCTGCAGCCAGCTTGCCCAACAGTGCCGCTCCAGCCATATTCGGTTTGGCATTCTCTGCTTTAAAAGCAGCTGCCAAAGTAGAAACGGAAGCCAGAGTTTTGCCATTGACATCATCAATGAACTGGCAATACATATTGCTGTCGGTGATGCTGACACAGAAACGGGGACGCTCCGCAGTACCGGAAATCCGTTTCCGGATCCGGTCATGCCGACGGGCACGCAGCGCTTTTTTATCCATAACAGACATTTCTATAATCTCCTGATACTACCGGAATTAACCGACAGATTTTCCTTCTTTCAGCACGATACGCTCATCGACGTAACGGATACCTTTGCCTTTGTAGGGCTCAGGTTTGCGGAAACGACGGATCTGAGCGGCAGTCTCACCAACAAGCTGCTTATCACAACCTTCAACAGTAATTTTGTTTTCAGGTGTGACAGCAACTTTGATCCCCGCCGGAATCGCAAACTCGATCGGATGCGAATAACCAAGCGTAAGATTCAATTTGTTGCCGGCAACTGCGGCTTTGTAACCGATACCAACAATCTGCAGTTCCTTGCGGAAACCCTGCGAAACACCGATAACCATATTCTGAATCAGACTACGGGCCAGACCATGCATTGCATTCGCTTTGCGGGTCTCATCGGCCGCACTGACCACAACCTGATTATCTTTAACCTCGGCTGCAACATGCGGGGGCAATGCCATTGAGAGCTTTTCTTTGCCCTCAACCACAATCGCTCCATCCGCAATCGTCACTTTGACGCCGGAAGGGATATCAATAGGTTTTTTACCAATACGGGACATGATTAGTTTTTCCCACGTTTAGTTTATGTTACCAGACACGGCAGAGAATTTCACCGCCAACATTCTCTTTGGCTGCCTTGCGGCCGCTCATGATTCCTTTCGGAGTCGAGAGAACGACGATACCCAGACCGTTGCGGACGTGCGGAATCTCACGGCTGCCGCAATGAATACGGCAGGAAGATTTACTGACACGCTCGATGCCTTCGATCACGGCTTTGGCTCCGGCATATTTCAGCACGACGACGATCTGGCTTTTGACACCTTCGCCCTCAACTGAAACTGCACTGAGATAACCCTCTTCCATCAACACTTCGGCAATCGCTTTCTTCTCTTTGGAAAGCGGAATCGCCACTTTTTCCAAACCGGCTGCTGCCGCATTGCGAATCCGGGTCAGCATATCGGCGATCGGATCTTGCATACTCATAATATTTTTCCTTTCACCTTATTACTTACCAGCTCGCTTTGGTCACGCCCGGAATCTGACCCTTGGAGGCCATTTCACGGAAGCAAATACGGCAAAGCTGAAATTTACCGATGTAAGCACGCGGACGTCCGCAGGCTTTGCAACGGGTGTAGTTCCGGACCGCGAATTTGTTGGGGCGGTTCGCCTTGACAATCAAACTGAGTTTAGCCATTTTGTTCTACCCCTTCTATTATTCCGCAAACGGAACTTCCATCATTTTCAGAAGCTCACGGGCACCCTCGTCATCTTTGGCGGTGGTGACGATCGCAATATTCACACCGAGAGGATACTTCAATTTGTCAGCATCGACTTCAGTAAACACGGAAACGTCCTGAATACCCATGTTGTAATTACCAACACCATCAAATCCGGTCTTGGGAATACCACGGAAGTCACGTACACGCGGCAGAGCGTTGTGAACGAAACGGTCTAGGAACTCATACATGCGGCTGCCGCGAAGAGTGACCATCACTCCAACAGGCATACCGACACGCAGTTTGAAACCGGCAACGTTTTTGCGTGCTTTGCACACGACCGCTTTCTGGCCGGTCATCGCACTGATATGCTTCTGGGCTTCAGCAAAAGCATCACGTTCTTTGTCAGATCCGATACCAGTGGAGATAACAATCTTCTCGATCTTCGGAATCTGCATCACATTTTTAATGCCGAGTTTCTCGGCAAGCGCGGAACGGACTTCCTCGCTATATTTTTTCTTCATATCGGGCATGATAAACTACTCCGTCTTGGCTTTCGCCGCCGCTTTCGCGGCACGGCGGGCGTTTTTCGCCTCAAGTTTCGCCTGCTTGCATTCCGCAGTCAGAGTAACGTTGGAAACGGCAACTGAGACTGAACGCTCAACCAATCCGCCATTCGGGTTGGCTTTGCTCTTTTTTACGGTACGCTTGCCGAGCTTATTCTCACCATTGGCAAGTTCAAGCACGACACGTTCTTTGGCGGGCAGAATCGCAGTGATCGTGGCTTCGACACCTTTGAAGTTTCCGGCATTGACCACAACTTTATCGCCTTTTTTGACATGGAACGTATTCATTACAGCACCTCCGGTGCCAGCGAGATGATCTTCATAAAGTTCTTCTCGCGAAGCTCACGTGCAACCGGTCCGAAAATACGGGTTCCGATCGGGTTGTTGTCCTTGTCGATAACGACTGCGGCATTCTCGTCAAAGCTCAGATAAGAACCATCGGGACGACGGATCTTGGCTTTGGTACGGACAATCACCGCACGAACACGCTGACGACGTTTGACCGTACCGTCAGGAAGCGCAGTTTCAACCGCGGCACTGATCACATCACCAACGTGTGCAATCGTTTTTCCCTGACCGAGAACGTTGATCGTCAGCAGTGACTTGGCACCGGAATTGTCGGCGACTTCAAGAATTGTTTGCGTCTGAATCATTATTCGTTACTCCTGTACGGCACGGCTGATGATCTCAATCAACCGCCAGCATTTGTTACGGCTCAGAGGACGGGTCTCGCCAATGCGGACGGTATCGCCTTTCTTCGCCTCGTTTTTCTCATCATGAACAGCAAAATTTTTGCTGACTTTGACGACTTTGCGGTACAACGGATGAGTGGTACGGCGTTCGACCTTGACAACAATGGTCTTATCCTGCACGTCGCTCACGACGACGCCGACACGCTCTTTGCGGTTGCCGCGGACAGTATTCTCACTCATTACTTCACCTCGGCGTTAATTTTCCGCGCGGCGAGTTCGGTCAGGCAGCGAGCAATGTCGCGGCGAACCTCACGGACACGGGCGGTTTTTTCCAGCTGCCCGGTACGGGACTGGATTTTCAAATTCAATTTTTCCCGCTTGAAATCAACTACTTTCGCAGTCAATTCGGCGTCGGTCATTTCACGAATTTCTTTGTTCTTCATTTTATGGCCTCACTCAAGCTTCGCGTGACAAAAATTTGCAACGCACGCACAGCTTGTTGGCGGCGCGGCTCATGGCTTCCTTGGCCACTGCTTCGCTGCAACCGGAAATTTCAAACAGTACGCGTCCGGGAAGAACCGGGGCAACCCAGCCTTCAACCGCACCTTTTCCTTTACCCATACGAACTTCCAACGGCTTCTTGGTGAAGGACCGATAGGGGAACATACGGATCCACACACGGCCGCGACGTTTCAAGTGACGGTTGATCGCCACACGGGCAGCCTCGATCTGATTGTTGGTGATGTACCCGCGGGTCAGGGTCTGCAACGCAAAATCGCCGAAATCCACTTTATTGTTAGTGGTGGCGAGTCCGGCGTTACTTCCGCGCTGAACCTTTCTGTACTTTACCCTTTTTGGCATTAACGGCATAATCTTCTTCCTCCGCAGAGTCCTTATGACAAATCCAAACCTTGACGCCGATCTTACCGGCAGTCGTGTTCGCCTCAACAAAACCGTAGTCGATATTCGCTTTCAAAGTGTGAAGCGGCACGCGACCTTCTTTGTACTGCTCTTCACGGGCCAATTCGGCACCGCCAAGACGACCGGCACAATTGATCTTGATACCGTCAGCACCCATATCCATAGCGGACTGGATGGCACGCTTCATGGCACGACGAAAACCAATACGGCGTTCCAGCTGCTGAGCAACACTCTCAGCCACCAGCTGCGCACAGGTTTCTGCACGACGCATTTCAGCGACTTCAACGAAAACTTCTTTATCGGCTGCAAGTTTCGCCACCGCAGCACGCAGTGCATCCAACTTGGCGGCCTTCTGGCCGATCAGGATGCCCGGGCGGGCGGAAACAACAGTAACACGCACGCGATTGGCAAAACGCTCGATCTGAACACGGGCAATTGCCGCCGCAGCGTAATTTTCCTTGATAAACTTACGGATTTCCTGGTCCTCATGGAGCCAGTCACCGAACTGGGTCTTTCCAGCGGTTTTCTTGTCAGCGAACCAACGGGATTCCCAGTTTTTGGTCAAGGCGGTTCTCAAACCGATCGGATTAACTTTCTGTCCCACGATTTGTTCCTTCCTCAGTTATCCGTCAAAATGACTTCAAAGTGACTGGTACGTTTACGGATACGACCGGCCGAACCACGCGCTTTCGCGCGGAACCGGCGAATGATCGGTCCCGGACTCACCAAGGCTGCTTTTACGGTAAGCACCTTGCGGTTTACGTCCATATTATTCTCGGCGTTGGCAACGGCAGAGCGCAAGGTTTTGCCAATCAGTGCCGCCGCTTTACGGGGACTCAGATCAACAATCGCCAGCGCTTCAACCACGCTCTTACCCTGGATCAAGCGTGACATGTGACGCGCTTTCTCCGGAGAGATCCGGACGTTTTTAGTTAAAGCTCTTACTTCCATAATCTGCTTTCTTTCGTTTTTTTCTCCAAGCCGTATCACTTCCCGGCGGGAGCGTTTCCGCCGTCATGACGGCCCGACTCTTACCTCTGCCGATCCATTACAAAAGCTTTCTTCCCAAAAAGCTCCGTCTCGAACAAGTGGTTTTTCGCACGTCCCTCGCAAGGACACCACCTGTCTGCCGGAACCAGCATCGGCACTTTCTCAAGTATCGGGTCAACACGATACGCTGTCGCCCGGCTCCATCTACAGCATCTTTTTGATGAAGCCGCGGGTGCAGTGCACCGTATTTTTGCCTCTCTTGAGCATTCAATGCGGGTACAATTATCCCTTCCCCAACATTGAAGATTACATAAAATACAACCAAAAACGCCATTTATCAAGTTTTTTTCTTGAAAAATAGCGTTTTTTTGGCTTTTTTTTATGAAAAACTGCGTTTTTCGTCATTTTATCCCATTTTTTGCATCAAAAAAAATGAAAAATGGGGATTTTCAATAAAATCCGTCTTTTCAGACCTTTATTTATTCAAAAGTCCGCCGATTCTTTCCTGCAAACCATTGCCTGATTCATCACAATCGGCAATTTTCCCTTTGTCATATTATATATATGGATAAAGTTCTGTTTTTATTTTTCTGCAAGAGAAGCTGCAGCAACAAAGCAGCTCAATAACACAAAACCAACCGTTGCCGATATCCGGCTTTATCCACGAAGCAGAACTTTATATTTTTTTATTGGCGGATCTGCACCTGCATCCGGTAGTATGAACCACCGAGGATCCCCATCGCAAACTCTGCGGCATGACGGGGATCGAAAAATCCATCGGTAAATATATTAAGGTATAACGTTTTTCTGGCAGGAACCAGATAACCGCTGATCCGTCCCTTACCGGTCAACTGCAAAAATTCCGCTTCATCACGGCGGGGTATCCACAACCACTGTCCGAATGACTCATCCAACTCGCAGCATACTCTTTCAGCAAAATCCCGCCAATATGCCTCGTCAACATCATCATTCAACTCGATACCATACACATCAACCGCTGCCGAAAGAGCCCTCGCACCGGTCTTTTCAAAACGCTCCTGCCACGACAACTGCATGCCGCTGGAAAACCCGTTTTCCACCACCGGAACCAACCGCTCGATCCTGCCGGATTCATGGATGATCCCCCGATTCGCCAGACTGGATATGATCCACTGGCTTGAGTGCATCCCTTTTCCGAGAGATTCAACAGCTGTATTAAAATCCACCCCGGTCCCGCAGGTAAAAAGATCCACTGCGGCGTAGTCATGCTCCGGCCACGCATGAACCGCGAAGTGGGATTCGGATATGACAACCACTCCGCTGACTCCCTGCGGTTCAAATGAGTGAAAATTGGAGTTCACCACATGTGCCCCGGAAACCCTTGCCGCTTCAAGGAAAATTTTTTCCATTTCCGCCGCATCGGACAAAATTTCCGCAGAACAGTCGTAGAACTCAACGGTCATCTGCCTTCCCAGTGCCACTGCACCGGGAATTGGCTCAAGCTGCTTATCCATTATTTACTGCACTGCAGGAACTTCCGTATTTTTCTCTGCTGCCGGCAGCGTATAGCTGCACTGACGCATCACGTTTTCATGAAATTCCTGGATCGCCATCTGTTCTTTTGCTCCACGCAGCTGTTTAAGCAATGCAGCCTTGTTTTTAGCAAAATCTTTCATATCTGCTGCAATTCTCTTGTCAACACGCACCAGTACCACGCCGTTATTGATACTCAATACCGGAGAAATATCCCCAGCCTGCATAGTAAATGTACCGGGGATACCGGCAAGGAAAAGCTGATTGAGCATATTGGTCATCGACATATACTGGCTGTAAAGCAGATACTGCTGCATCTGCGGCATGATCTCCAGGGTACCCATCATCTTTTCAACTTGCGGCAATGCACTGAGGATCCCCGGCAGATTGCTGTTGAAAAGCTGATAGACCTGCATTGCGATCTGATCTTTGCTCATTTTTTCCAATTCAGCCTGTGCCGCCGGAACAGTGAGCTTTTTATGAGTGAATTTGATTGCATCAAACGCCTTTACTTTGGCATCACCTTTAAGAGCAGCAATTTTTTCCGCCTCTTTAGAAGCGAACTTATGTGCCGCTTCACGCTGTTTGCTGCTTTTGTAAATCGCCGGAAGCTCTTTTTTTACCTCATCATACGCCGGATATGAGGGGTTTGCGGCTTTGATCTCATTATAAAACTTTTTCAATTCAGCTTCTTTGGCATCTGCCACGGTGAATTTTTCATTTTCAAAACAGCAGACCGACAACTCAAATCCCGGATTTGCCATTCTGTAGAAATTTTCAGCTTCACTGTCGGTAACAACAATGCCGCTGACTACCATCTTCTGCAATTTTGCCAACAGCAGATTCAAACGCAGTGATTCCATCAGATTCTCTTCGCTGATACCGCGCTCCTGCAAAAATTTCGTGTACAGTTCACGGGAAAATTTGCCCGGTTTACGGAAAATCGCCTTTTTACGGATCTCGGCATTGACTTCTGCATCGCTGATCTCTTTACCTTTGAGCTGTTCGCCAAGCTGACTGCGTACCATCAGTTTCAAATACTCTTCAGTAAGATTGTTATCTTTGAGGAACTGATCGTAAAGCTCTTTGGAAAATTCACCCTCTTCACGGAACATTTTACGCAATTCTCCGGCAAACTCATCATCGGTGACAACCAGACCGAGCTGTTCAGCACGTTTGATATAGCAGTATTTATTAAAAATATCCTGCCAGTCATCGCTACTCTGCCGGGGATTGAGCAGCATCAGATTCCGGGCAAAATTACGCAAATCACTGACGGTGATCTTTTCTCCGAAAGCTGTTCCCACCCGGGTAGATGCCGGATCATCACAGCCGCCGGAACGGACATCACCAAATACAAAAGGGATGATTACCAGTACTGCCAGTGCAAGAAGCAACGCCCGGCTGTGTTTATGAAAGATTGAGTTAAGTTTTTTGATTACCATTTTGTTATCTCCTTATATTGTTTTATGGAATCTCTTTTCCGTTATTCACTTCTTCCTGCCGGCTTCATTTGCCGCTGATACGCTCCGTATCAATATTTCCTGCGGTTCAACCGCTGTTACCCGCAACTTACCGTCAGCATTATTCAATACCGCCTGCAGTTGAACAAGATGTTCTCCGGGAACCGCATATTTCGGATCACTCAAATCCGCAAAAACCATCACATCCTTATTACTTATCCGGTTGACCAGACTCTGAGAACCGGATACCGTAACCGATACAACGGCCTTATCCAAAGCCACTTTCATCACCCGCTGCGGAGGCTGCAAACAACGTACCGGAATATCATTCAATTTTCTCGGGGCATCCGGCAAACGGGAAATTTTTACAAAAACATCAGTCGAAGACGCATTATAGGTCAACTCACTGTAAGAGGGGTTTTTCAACAGCAGCCCTTTCTTGCTGAAACTGACCGTTTCGCCATCAATATTCAATGGCTCCGTCACCACTTCCTGCAAATGATCCATCGTCCTTTCCGGACCGGAAACTGTGACATGCGACGGTTCACAAAATACACCGTCATTCACCCAGCCAACCGGAATCCTGCCGAATATTTCCGGCTTGACCGGCAGAGAACGGGTAACTTTTCTCTGAACTGCGATCGTAAATTCCTGCGGATTTTCCACCCGGATAATTTCCACTCCACGGGGGGTGGAAAAATCTCTGGGATTGAAATGCAAAACCACTTTACCGGTGGCAAACCCCGGCGTATCAGTGGTGATTCTGATCTCGCCGGATATTTCATCAGCTCTCAATTTTTTTATTATACTTTCTGAACCGCGAACCGCTAAACGCACTGCACAACTGCGTTCTTTTTCGTGAAGAAAAACATTATCATCGCAAACTATATGCATCTGAACTCCATCAATGGAGTCTTCTCGCTGCTTTCCCTCATTCAATGCCCAGTAAAGCACCAATGTAAAAACCAACGCCAGAATTTTACGCAACGGATCTTTTATCAACAAACGGAGAAACTTTTTCACAATATTTCCCCCTCTCTTTTTCCACCTGATGCACCATCACCCAGAGCTGACTCATTCTGTTGGCGGATAAATTCATAAAATTCGCCTTCATCATTTTGAACGATCAATTTTTCCAACATTCCATGCAGTTCATCAGCACTCAAATCACGCAGCAATTCGCCATTAACACCGAGACTTATCGTGCCGCTTTCCTCTGATACCATCACTGCCACAGCGTCACTGCATTCGGATATTCCCAGTGCCGCACGGTGACGGGTCCCCAAACGCTTGGAAAGCGTGTCAGACACCGACAGCGGCAATATCGCCCGTGCCGCCACCGCACGGTTGTCACGGATTATCACCGAACCGTCATGCAATGGGGAATTCGGAAAAAATATCGATTCCAGAAGCGACGCATTAACTTTCGCATCCAGAACGATCGCATCGTCGATCAGATACTGCAAACTTTCCCGCCTCTCGATCACTACGATCGCTCCGCATTTGCGTTTGGACATATTTTTCATCGCCACAACAATATCTTTGATCAACTCTTCTCGACGCTGCTCACGAATCGTTGATAAACTGCCCAAACGTGCCAGCAGCCGGCGTAATTCCGGCTGAAAAATAATCATCAGCATCAAAAATAATGACCCCAGAAACATTTCCAGCAGTTGGGAAATAACATCCAATTCCAACGTCTTTGCCACTCCCCACAAAACTCCGCCGATCATCAACAATCCTGCCATGACCATCGAACCGGAGGTTTTACGCAGATGATACATTATAAGGTATATCAATGAAAAGATTATCGCCACCTGCAGCAACGCCCGCCAATCGGTAATAAATTCAACAAACTGATTGATCATATCTCAAATCCTTCCGACCGCATTTTATGCAATACCTGCATGCCGCTGTGAAGCTCACGCACGCCGTGAGTGCGGATTATCCCAACTCCTTTTGCCGCCAGTGTCAATTCAACTGCCAACGTTTCACCGGTACGCTTCGCCGGATCAATTTCACCGGTCACTGCTCCCAGAAAAGATTTGCGGGAAACTCCGATCATCAAATTAGATAACGGAGCGATTTTTTCCAGATTTGCCAGCAGTTTCCAGCACTGTTCACTATCCTTTGCAAAACCGAAACCGGGATCAAGGATGATATTTTCAGCTTTCACTCCGGCCTGCAAAGCCTTCTCTCTGGCTTGAGCAAGTTCAAAAGCGACGGTTTCTGCCACTCCATCGGGGTAACTGCAATACTCCGCACTCTGCATATTTTCCGGAGTCCCCCGGCTGTGGGAAAGTATCAATGCGGCATCATATTCCGCAACCATATCCGCTATTTCCGGAGAATGGCGGAGCATGGAAACATCATTGATGATCTGCACCCCGCTCTGCAATGCTGCCAAAGCAACTTCACCATGGCGGGTATCGACACTCAACACCGTTTCCGGATGAACCTTACGCAAGTTTCTCACCACCGGGATCACCCGGTTCAATTCCAGATCCTTTGCCGTTTCTTTTGCCCCCGGACGGGTGGATTCCCCCCCGATATCCAGTATATCCGCCCCGCAATCCAGATGAGCAAGTGCCCTTGCCAGTGCAGAATCCGCAGATGAACGCCCCCGTTCACTGAATGATTCCCCGCTGGCATTGACGATACCCATGATCGCCGGACGGGATAACTTTTGCAAAAAAACGGTCAAATCAAACATCGCTTACGCTTCCGGAGTTTCTCCATTATCAACCGGCACTTCAGGAGCATCGGTGGCAATCACTTCTGCTTCAATGGGAATTTCCACCGGAGAATTTTCAACAGATTCTCCATCCTCTGAAACCGCAGCTGATTCAACTTCCACTTTTACCAGTTTGGCAACACCGGTGATCCGGTCATTCTGATTGAGATTCATTATCTTCACACCCAGCGACGCTCTGCCGACCCGGCGGATCTCGGATACCGGAATTCTGGAAATCTGACCGCGTTCAGTCGTGAGCAGCAATTCATCATCACCGGTGATCTGGATCACTGACAATACCGATTCACCCTCACGCAGACGGATATTCACCACACCTCTGGCTCCGCGGTTGGTCTTGCGGTACGCTGAAACAAATGAGCGTTTACCCATACCGCCATCGGTAACGACCAGAACTTCCGGCCCGATACCAGCGGCATCTGCTCCGGCTGCATCTTCTTCCACGGCTTCGATCGCTGCGGATTCAGCATTTTCTTCACTGAAATCTTCTGCTTCCGCCTCATCATAAGTCGGCTCGCTGATAACTTCCAGACTCACGACTTCGTCATCATCAAGTTTGAATCTCATACCGGTCACGCCGCGGGCGGTTCTGCCCATCGGACGGATCTGGTCATCATTCTGATCGAAACGGCACGCCATACCCAGCTTGGTCGAAAGCAGCAATTCATCACCGTTGGATGCCACTGCGGCACCGATCAGATCGTCATCTTCCTCAATGACCAAAGCACGCAGACCGACCCGGCGGAGATTTTTGAAGAGTGCCAGCTCGGATTTTTTGATGAATCCGCGTTTGGACGCCATTACGATATATTTGTTGGAATCTTCAAAATCTTCTTTCGAAACGGTCAGCATGGCACAAATCTTTTCATTCTCTTCAACTTTGATCAAGTTGATGATAGCTTTGCCTTTACCGGTACGGATACCTTCGGGAATTTCATACACATTGAGCCAGTACATGAATCCGCGATCAGTAAAGAAGAAGATAATATCGTGGCTGTCGGCATTAAAGAGGTGTGCCACATGATCTTCTTCTTTGGTTCCCATACCGATAATACCTTTGCCGCCGCGATGCTGGGTGCGATAGGTATCCGCCGGTACACGTTTGATGTAGCCGGTGTCGGAAACCGTGATCACACAGCTGTGGCGGGGAATCAGGTCGGCAATATTCAAGTCACTGTCATCCATCGTGATCTCGGTACGGCGGGCAGTGGCATATTTTTCTTTGATCTCAAGCAGTTCCTCTTTGACCACAGCAACACGTTTGGCATGGTCGGCGATCAGACCGTTGAGATATTCAATGCGTTCAACAAGTTCGTTGAATTCATTCTGCAGTTTTTCGATTTCCAAGCCGGTGAGCTGGTGCAGACGCATATTCAGAATTTCATTTGCCTGGATTTCGGAGAATCCGAAGCGTTCACACAAACTGGCATGTGCCGCCTGACGGTCGGCTGATTTGCGGATGATCTCGACCACTTCATCAAGATTTTCCACCGCTTTGATCAAACCGGTAACGATGTGCATGCGTGCTTCGGCAGCTTTCAAACGGAAAATACTGCGACGCAAGATAACTTCCAACCGGTGATCAATGTATGCCTGAAGCACCTGGGCGAGATTCATTATACGCGGACGGTTGTGATCCACCACCAGCATCGTACAGCCGATGGTTGTTTCAAATGCCGTCATGCTGTAAAGCTGATTGAGAACGACCTGAGCCATGGAACCTTTTTTGATGTCGACAACGATCCGGACACCGTCACCGCTGCTTTCGTCACGGATATCGCTGATGCCGGTGATTTTTTTATCGGTGATCAGCTGATCGATACGGGAAATCTGTTCACCACGGTAAACACCGTAGGGCATTTCGCTGATGATGATCTGCTCTTTGCCGTCTTTCTCAATGATGTCGGCTTTGGCACGGATACGGACACTGCCTCTGCCGGTCTGATAGAACTGCCGGAGAGTATAACGCCCGCGGATGATCGCTCCGCCGGGGAAGTCCGGTCCCGGCAGATACTCCATGAGCTGATCAATGGAAATTTCCGGATTATCCAGCAACGCCACCGTGGCATCGACAACTTCACCGAGGTTATGAGTCGGGATATTGGTTGCCATACCGACACCGATACCGGTGGTACCATTAACCAGCAGCTGGGGAAATTTGGCAGGAAGCACCGAGGGTTCCACATCGGATTCGTCGAAGGTCGGAACCATATCCACCGTATCTTCCTTGATATCCTGCAGCATCTCTTCGGCGATACGCTCCAAACGGCACTCGGTATAACGGCTCGCAGCCGCCGGGTCACCGTCAGCAGTACCGAAGTTACCCTGCGGTTCGATCAACCGCTCACGCAGGCTGAAATTCTGCCCCAGACGCACCAGTGCATCGTAGATCGCAGAATCGCCGTGCGGGTGGTAATTACCCATAACTTCACCAACCACTTTTGCACACTTCACGGTCTGGTGACTTTTGGTGATGCCCATGCGGTTCATGGCATACAGAATACGCCGGTTCACCGGTTTCAAACCGTCACGCACATCGGGAATGGCTCGGCCGACATTCACACTGAGTGAATACTGAAGGTACGCAGTATGCATGATCTCTTCGATATTCACCGAAATATCTCGCAAAGGGGTATCGCTCATATCATCTTTCCTCTGGTTTGATTACACTATTATCCCTGATTATATAATATTCACCTGATAATATAGCACACATCACTGTCACAAACAAGTCAAAACCGACTTTTGCAAAGATTTTTTAGCCCTTTTTTTGACCTTTTTGCATCATCCGGATAGACGGAAGCCGGAAATGATAAAAAATGCGGATAAATCAACCGGAACCGGGATAAAAATCTGTTGATAATCATAAAAATCCGGCACTTTCGCTCAAGTGTCGGATTTATCGGAAAAACGGTCAATCAATGACCGAAAGGATCAAACCGGATACGATCAGAAATACACCGATGAATTTCGGAAGTGTGGCTTTTTCTTTCAGAATGACCACTCCGGCAAAAAGTCCGACGATCAGACCGAGCTGACGGAATACCTGCACATAGGAGACATTATCCACATAATTCATTGACAATAAAACCAGTACATAAGTCAAAGAAGCAAAAATACCGGCAGCAAACGGAGCCCACTTGCACTCTTTCCATATCTCGGCAAAATGCTTTCTCTGGCGGGGAATGGCAAGTGCCAGTGTCATCAGCGTGGATGAAAGAATTATACCCCGGGTGGAATAGTAGGAAACAGACAACACCGGCTTACTTATTTCCATCGTTTCAACTACCTTTCCCATCACCTGCTGGCACAAACTGTCAAAAACCGTATAACCGGTCGTACCGCAGGCACACATGTTGACAAAAAACATATTTTTTGAAAGATACGCTTTCCAGTTGAAATCTGAAAACTTTTTCAACGGCATGCACATACAGCCGACAAAAACCATAAGCATTCCGGTCACACCGAAAATATTCAGCGGTTTGCCCATGCCGAAAACCGCCGTAACCGCAACCGTCAGTAAAAGCGGCAGAGAACGCATCATCGGATACGCAGTTGACATATCCAGATAACGGTACGCCATCACCAGACCGCCGCAGTAAATCAACGCATCACTTGCAACTGAACCGGCAAGGCTCGCCCAGAACTGCCACGGCATCTGCCACACCGGAACCGGTGTCCAGAATTGCACATGAAGCCACATCAGCATCGCCGTTGAACAGATCATTGCGTAAAACGGCAATGTCATGTGATATTTTTTTGCCAGAAGATTCCATGACGCATGAAGCATGGCTGATGAAACAATAAGAAAAAAAGCGATCCAAGTCATATTATAAATCTCCCCAGTAAATTGAAGTCTGTTTAATATACCACTTATCGGGGAAGTTTCAAGCAAAAAAAATTACCCGACTGGTATCAGCGGGTAATTTTTACAGGAACAAATCTCACTTGACAGCAGCAGAAAGCAACTCCACCACCTCTCTGGCAAATGCCGCCGGATCCGGCAGCGGTGAACCCTCAAGCAAAAGTGCCTGATCGTAGAGGATCCCGGCATAACGTTTGAGGTTTTCATCTTCCGCATTGGCTGCCAGTTTTGCACTGAATGCGGCAATAAGCGGGTGGTCCCCGTTGAGTTCCAGTATTCTTTTGCTCACCGGGACCGCCTGATTCATCGCCCGGAAAAGACGTTCCATATGCGGCGGCAATGCCTGACCGTCAGTTATCAAACAGCACGGACTGTCAGTAAGACGGGCAGAGAAACGTACCTCGCTCACTTTATCCTCAAGCACTTTTTTGATAAATTCTGCCACTGCGGCAAATTTTTCGCTGTCAGCTTTCACCTTTTCTTCGGATTCCTTATCCTCGAAATCACCTTTATTGACCGATTTGAAATATTTCTGGGCGTACTGATACATCGACTGCATCACCCACTCGTCGATGGGATCGGTCATAAAAAGCACATCCCAACCTTTTTTACGGAAATACTCCAGTACCGGTGAAGCAGCGACCGCTTCCCGTTTATCGCCGGAAATATAGTAAATATCTTTCTGGGATTCCGGCATGGCATCAACATACTCTTTGAGTGTGATCATTTTACCTTCGCCGGAATTCATCGACTCATAAAGCACCAGATCTTTGAGTTTTTCCGCATTGGCACGGTCGGTATGCAGACCCTCTTTGAGAATTCTGCCGAATTCTTTAAAGAACTTCTCATAACTTTCACGGTCATTTTCCAGAAGTTTTTTCAGTTCGGAAAGAATTTTCCCCGTAACAGCGGTCTGGATTTTTCCAAGCAGCGGATTATCCTGCAGGATTTCACGGGATACATTCAGCGGCAGATCACTGGAATCAACCACACCGCAGACAAAACGCAGGTAATCGGGAAGAAGTTCCTTGCACTCATCGGTAATGAACATCCTTTTGATATAAAGCTGCAAACCTTTTTTCTGGATATCCGGCATCAGGAAGTTGAAAGGAGCCTCTTTCGGCAGGAAAAGCAACGCTTTGAATTCACTTGTTCCCTCGGCGGTCATGTGGATCGCTTTGAGATATTCCGTGCCGCTGAAATTCGCCAGATGGGAGTAGAAACTTTTGTATTCATCATCGGTAATTTCTGATGGTTTACGCAGCCAGATAGCTTTTTGAGAGTTCAAGGTGCGTTCTTCAAATGTCTCGCTCTTATCCTCTTCGTTGACCTTCTTTTCCGGCATAACGATCGGGTAAGCGATGAAGTCGGAATAACGGTGGACGATCTCTGAAATTTTCCAGTTTTCCAGATAGTTTTCCGCATCCTCTTTAAGTTTCAGTACGATATCGGTTCCCGGAGCATCTTTCTGCACAGATTCGATCTCGTAGCTGCCTTCGCCGGTACTTTTCCAGCAGACCGCCGGAGCATCGCCGCGTTTCGTGGTGACTTCAACGCTGGAAGCAACCATGAATGCAGAGTAAAAACCGACACCGAATTGTCCGATCAATTCCGGAATATCAGCACTGTTTTCACCTTTTTCCTCAAGCATTTTGATAAATGCTTTGGTTCCGCTTTTGGCAATCGTTCCCAAATTTTCCACTACATCATCCTGAGTCATACCGATACCATTATCGCTGATGGTCAGGGTCTTATTTTCCTTATCCGGAGTGATGGTGATCTTCCAATCCCGCGCCGATGCCGGATCGGTCAAACTTTCAAAACGTGCCTTATCCAAAGCATCGGCGGCGTTGGCGACCAATTCCCGCAGGAAAATATCACGGTTGGAGTAAAGTGAATGGATCATCAACTGCAAAAGCTGTTGAACCTCGGTTTTGAATTGTCTGGTCTCTGCCATTTTCATCCCTCTATTTATTTCAGTTTTTGAAATGTATTCAACCTGCCGCCACATGAAAAATCCTTCATGCAGACAGTATATTTGAATAAATATAGTTTTTTATTTGAAAAAATCAAGTCTGAAAGCGTTTGTTATATTGATTTTTTCCGGCAGAGTGCTATAATAAACAACATGTCAATCTGTTTTATCAATAATTTCCGGAGAATAAAAATGAGTGAACTGTCCGAAACACTGCTCAATGAGCTGCATAAAAAGGAAAATATCTGTGCCGAATTGGAAGCCCTCGCCCAAGCAAGAAATATTGATTATCAATCGGAAATATCCCGCTTGACCGATGCCTACAATCAAACCGGAACCATCCCGCCGGAATATGCCGAATTGCTGGATAAACGCTTTGCTCAGGCTCGGAAAACCGCTCTCGACGGCGAAGCTCAATATCTTGCGGCACAGGAAAAAATTTCCCAGCTTGCGGTGAAAACCGATGATTTGCTTGCCGCCGGTGACCTTGCCACGCTCAAGGAGGTCGAAGCTCTGGAAAAACAGATTTGCGAATTGGCTCCCGGTTCACCGCTTCTGGAAAAACTTCTGCCGCTGAAAACTCAACTTGCTGCCGAAGAAGCCGCCGTAAAAGCTGCGGAAAATGCCGCCTTGAACCTTGCAGAAGAACTCGAAGCACTCTGTGCCGCTGAAAATATTGCTCCTTTACAGGAACGCAAACCGGGAATCGAAGCTGAATTTGCCCAGCTTGCCAATATTCCCCGCCATGCAGCTTTGCGTTACAACGACGCTCACCGCAAAGCATCAGTAAAACTTGCCCAGCACTATGAAACTCTCGATCTCGCCCGCTGGGAAAGTTACACTCTGAAACTGGATATTTGTGCTGAATTGGAAAAAATGCTCGCCCTGCCCGATGAAGAACTTTCATCAGCTTCCAAAAAACTCAATGAGTTGCGGGATAAATGGAAAAACCTCGGCAGCGTTCCAAAAGAAAAAAATGAGGAGATCAATCCCCGTTATCTGGATCTCAGCCGCCAGCTCCAGCACAAAATCGATGAATTCTACGCACGCAAACGGCAGATGCAGAAGATCGCAGCCTCGGAAAAAGAAGCTCTCTGCGTGGAAACTGAAGCCCTCGCCGATTCAACCGATTGGAAAAATACCGCTGCAAAATTCCGGGAATTGCAGGCAAAATGGAAAGCCCTGCCCCGTTCCGGAGCAAAGGAAAACGAACTTTATCAGCGTTTCCGTGCCGGTCAGGATAAATTTTTCAACGCCCGCAAAGCCGCTCTTGATGCCCGCGATGCAAAGTTACGGATGTGTGAAGACGTCAAACTTGCGTTGATCACCGAAGCAGAAAACCTGACCGATCCCCGCCGTGCCCGCCAGTTGCGTGAAGAATTCCGCAACGCCGGATTCGCAGGAAAAAATGATCAGGAACTTTTCCAGAAATTCAATGCCGTCATGGATGCCTTTTTCAACGCCCGTAAAGCAGAATTTGCTTCAAAAGAAAACCGGGCAAAAGAGTTGATTGCTGAAATCGAAAAATTGACAGCAACTCCGGTCGAAGCATTACCCCGCATCCGGGAAATCCGTGAAGAACTCCATACTTTAGGCTGCCGGGAAACCCGCCAGATGGAAACATCTGCCCTGCGGAAATTCGATGAAGCATTGAATGCGGCACGTCAGGAAAGTCAACGTCAGAAAGAAGCGGATTCCGAATCTATCGCAATGAGCATTGCCCAAGCGTATGATGCGTGGAAAGCAGGTGAAACTCCGGCACTTCCAGCAGCGGAGATCCTCGCCGGATTCAATAAATTGCAAAGCATCGCCAAGTTGATTACCGAAGCAGCTGCCGGTGATGAAAAAGCGGTCTTGAAACTGGAAAAATCCATTGCCGCAGCCCGCAGCGAAAGGGAGCGTATCTGCACCGAATTGGAAACTCTTTGCGGTACAGCTCCGGCAGAAAATGCAGTTATTGACCTCGCCGCGGAATTACAAAACGCCATGCTCGGTGATTTCGGCAAAAACTCCTCCATGGATAAAAAGGTCGCAGATCCGCAGAAACTTTGTGCTGATTTTGCCGCAGCCGGAATCGTACCGGCAGCAGAACTCGATGAATTCCAACGCCGTTTCGCCGCTGCTAAAGCAATGATTTTCAGCAATAAATAAGAATTTTTACAAATAAACGCTTGAAATATTACCGTCTCCGGTATATATTAAGAAAATCAACAAATTCAATAAGGGGCAGTAGCTCAGTTGGCTAGAGCGATACGTTCGCATCGTATAGGTCGTGGGTTCGACTCCCATCTGCTCCACCATTTTTCTGCTTAAATTACCGTATTTTCCCCATTTCTTCCCCGTTCCGTTTGCATTCGGGCCTTTTTGGTGCTATGTTACGCCATAATCTGCCAAAACAGGTTATGTATTTATGAAACAGAAACAAAAACGGATTTCCAAACGGATGAAAGAACTTCGCGGCAAACTTAGACAGAAAACCAAAGGCGGTAACTACTACTACCGCCTCACCATTGCTAATGGACTCCGTAAAGAATTTGCATTGAAAACATCCAACGAAGATGAAGCTGTGCAGAAAGCGGCGGATCTGGATGCTGTTTATGAAGCCCCAAATCAGGAAGTGGCGTTCGCCCAGATCAATGCAATCAAGGGATTTTCACGTCAAGCCCAGATGTTACCGCTGGCAGAGGGGTGGAACAAATATGAGAAACATCCCAACCGGGCAATGCCGCATACCGTCAGCGAGCATCTTTCCTACAAAAAGACCTATGAAGATTTTGTTGAGTTCGTTTCCTCTCCTGACCGGAAAGTACCGATTACTTCAATAGCGGAGGTTGAAAGTTCAACAGCCTCCGAATTTGCCGACTTTATGCGGCAAAAAGCACAGGCTGTCGATACCCACAACCGGAAAATCAAACGCTTGAGAAAAATATTTTCCTGCCTGTCTGATTATTACTCCGGCGACAATCCATTTGCCGCCAAATCTCTGCTCCGCAGTATGCGTGAAGAGCAAAGTACAACAGTCAGACGGCAGGCATTCTCCAGAGAACAGGAACAACAGTTGCGGAACGTTCTGGCTGATGACAGGTACAAGGTCATAAACAAGCCGGAAATCCGGGTGATCTACTATTTGGGAATGTTCACCGGGCAGCGGCTGAAAGACTGCGTACTGCTGCAATGGCAAAATATCGATCTGCCCCACAAGCGGATTTATGTAAAACAATTCAAGACCGGCAAGGAAGTTTCGATTCCGATCGCCGAAGAATTATACCGGGTTCTGAAAGAAGCAGAAGCATGGAAAGTTGATCTGTATGTCTGCCCAAAATCAGCCGAGCGTTACAACCGTCGAGATTCCAGAGGGAAAAATACCGGTAACAACCTTGTCAATATGGATGTATTGCGGGTGATCCGCTGGATCGGACTTGAGCCGTCAGTATCTGTGCCGGGACGGGACAAGAAGATGACCGTCTATGGCTTTCACTCGCTGCGTCACAGCTTCGCCAGCTTCTGTGCCGAAGCCGGAGTCCCGAAAGCAGTGCTGCTGTCAATTCTGGGAACCGACAGCGACATTGCCGATAAATATTACACTCACGTCGGCGAAGATGCCCAGCAGTTGGCAATAAAAGCAATTTTACCGGACTCATCCCAAAACACCCTGAAAGAACGGGTTCAAAAAGTCCTCGACTTACTTAATTCAAAGCCAGAGCCTACGCAAGAGCTTCTCAATCAAATCAAGAAGCTGTTAAGCTGAAAATAAACGTAAGGATCAGGAAGACTTTTTCGGTCTTCCCGGTCCTCTTTTTATTTTGTCAAAATCCGGATGCAATTCCCGAAACGTTCTGCCGCGGTTATCTTTCCAATATATTTGTCCGTTTATATTAATCCCTGCCAATACAGAAGCTGCCGACGAAGGTGATGAAAAGGCAACAGATTCTTTAAGTATGAACAAATCTTCACGTTCTTCTACCATGCCGGAGTCTATTATTTCCTGACGCTTTTTTAAGATATGTTGATGCTTTTCTTCGAGTTTTGTATTTTTAACCATCTGAGCCCCCGCAAGGACAAGAAACTGTCCGTGATCTTTTATCAATGCAAGTTCAATTGGCAATCTGGGAAAATCAATAGACCAATTTTTCAATACAAGCTGGGCAAGTTCATAATTAATCCAAATACCGTAAGCACTGATATCTTTTCGATTCAGAGTGTATCTACTGTTTGTGCTGAAGATAAGATCTAATGTTTTGTGGCTTTGCATCCATATTTTATCGAGTTTTTCTTGAAAAATTTTCGATAACGGAAAATTATTATTGTCATACTCAACAGAAACCGGAATCTCTGCAATAGCTTCAATCGTTTTCCATAATTTTGCTTCAATCCTCAAATGTTGTTCCGGTGTTTGTTGTCTGAATCTTTGATACCGCTTACAAACAGCTGCCGTCGTCAATTTTTTGTTCTGCGGATTATTTTCATTTATAATATCTGCAACGCATTCAAAAAAGTGTTGCTGACTGCCACTGCTCCAGCAGTGATTAGGAGCATCAAACCAATTAAACAAGACGTTACAACTCTTGTTTGAACTCAGATATCTGCCATTCAACCCGGCTTTATACGCCGATTCTTCAAAAAAAATTTTTCCCATTTCACACCTCTGATATACAATACATCAAGATTGAAAAAAAACAAGTCAGTATTGTCCAAATTCTATTATTTTTATCTCTATTTGTTTTATTGTAATTTCACTCTTGGCGGCGTATTTTAAATGCAAAGCAGGAGGAAATAATGCAGAATAACGGACTCAGACAGACAGTTGTCAAAACTATCCTGGCTCTGATCAGAACGCTGATCGAGCCGGGTGTCCTTACTGTGTCTGAATATGCCGTAATTGCCAAAAATTTAACTCATCTTGCAAAACACGGAGAATTGGCTCCAGCTGTGCCACAAAAACTGATAACGCCGCAGGAGGTAGCAGAGCTTTTGAACATTTCTTACAGTCAATTCAGGCAGCTTGAGAAAGAAGGTGCTTTTGATGGGCATTTCAAACGTCGGGTTATCGGCAATAAAACGGTTCGTTACTACTTGCCGGATATTGTGTCGTTCATGGCCACTCAAGAACATAAGGAGGTTAACTAACGATAAAAAGAAAATCAAAATGTACTATTTAAAAATTTTAGTGTAAGCAACTCCAAACAAAGAAAGGTTTTATTATGGAGAATTACGAAAACTTTGAAGACTATTTCGCTGGCGGTCTTCAGCATCCGGATACTGATGAAGAAAAAGCGGCTGTACTTGAACTTTGCGAGAATACCTTCAACGGATATGAAATATCCTCGAATTTAGCATCCATTGCATTGTTTTGTGTCGAAAAATTCAATCTGTATAAAAAGGTCGGATTCGATAATCTGAGGACCTATCTCCAAGATCGAGGCTTTACGCCCGGAACAATCACGCATAAGATTGCATACGGAAAATTTTGCATTGATATGGGATTTGCAGTCGATCAGCTTCCGAGTGAATACTGCGTACGTCCCATTCTTAATAAAATCTATGCCGGTGATGCCAAAGATATTTATCTCAAAGCGTGCAAAAAAAGGTACAACAACAAAAAAGCTTCCTCCAAGGCGATTGCAACGGGACAGAAATCCGAAGAAAATGCGGCCACTGATGATGAATCTGATGATGGTAACTCCAGCGATCCCCCCCATGATACTCAGGACGTCGAAAGCTTGATGGATGACGAAAAAGAACTCCTCAAGTTCCGACCGGGGGGTGCTGAAATCAAAGAAGCCCTGAAAGAGCATAAAATGTCCTTGATCGATCAGATTTTTCTTGATTCGATCAAAGAAACTGTTCCGAGCAATGCCGATTTCGTGTCTGATGTACTCAAAAAGTACAAACGTAAAATTCGAACTGTTCCGCTTCTGGCAAGTGTCGTAACGGATTTTACCAGGAAAACTGCGATTCCGGAAAACCTTTTTCCCGAAATCAATAAATTTGCCGCCGAACTCCATAAGGAAGAAAACAACCTTTTGACCGAGGCAATGAACGGTGAAATTTCTGCAGAAGAAGAAACGGCTGCTGAAGATTATATCGAAGACTAACGTCAACATGCACAGCGGGGCTCCAACACATGGAGTTCCCGCTGGAAAAGGTTATAAAAATGAACGAATATGAAATTATTGAGCCCAAAACAGTCAGTATTGAGCCCCGCAAAACGATTATTAAAAAAGGCTTTCATACTGAACCGTCAGTATTCAACTGGAACACCTTTTCATTTCAGCCGGTTAACAGCAATATTTCCATTGATGCAATGGAAGAAAACACGGTGTATGAACTTTTAAAACTTGCAGGGCTTGAAGATGATTACAGTCGGCATGCGATGGAAACCCGCAGACGGATCAAACTCATGCTCCAAAGAATCGTGTATACGGAATGGGGAGCTGATTATTACCCTTTTTCAAAAGAATCATTGATGCACCTTACCTCTTATGTCGATGCGATGTCCAATACATTAGGCTATGATTATCATCGTTGCCTCGATGAAGATGCCAGTCTTTTGATCCCGGGTAAACTTATTCATAATCCGCTCGATGTTAATGAATTTTTGCATCCGCTTTTCACCTACAAGTTCAACAGACAGTTTTTGCGTATTCCCATGATTGGAGTCGGACTTTTTCTGCTTTTTTTCCATACTTGTCTGCAGACAAATTATGGCAAAGAGTTCCGTTTTGACCTTGTTGCGAAAGCTGTTATGAGTGGGCTGCCTGAAGAAACAATCCGCACGGAAGTTGAACGCATTATTTATCAGGGGCTTGTGTAGTATGGCAAATATCTATAGACTTCGCTCCCCCAAAGATCGGGATGATGAACACAATCATTGCGTCAAAAGCGAGGTTGAGTTTGCGTTGAGGTCATTCCCGATTGATAAGTTACAAGCAGCGATACGTATTTTTGAAGATGAAGACAAAAAAATCCAGCTCTGTGCCTGGTTGAGTATTGCCCGTGATTGTCCGCTGCACCCGCAAGCTCCCGCATGTTATTCCATAAACGGCGATAAAAAAAGGTTTTACAATCAACCGCTGATTGCACAATCTATTGGAATCAGCTACGGTATGCAACAGGAAATCAGAATGCCGATACCGGGCGAGTCCCCGATGCTTACGACGCTTTTTAAGTATTTGCAAAGCAATGGATGCAGTTTGAAAGACGAGTTGGAACTTGCTGAACAACTGGCTCCGGCGTTGGGCATTTATGGAGGTTGGATTGAACCGGCTCTCGTTGATTCCGGAAATTCATGGAAAGAAGCAAAAATAGAGTACGAACAGTACTTCACAGCGAAAGAAATGTCTAACGGAAACATTTATGCGATCAAAGATATTGATGGTTATATCCGGCATCTTATCTGCGAAAATTATGCAGATGGAAAAGTTTGCATTCTTCCGATGACTTTTGCACAACACCCCAATTATCGTACTCCTTTGGTGTGTCATTTTATCTTTTCTCCGGAATGGTGGCTTATGGGCAGTGAGCAGTTGAAACTTTATCCTGAAGCTGAAGTATTAATCACGAATGAGTTGCATTGCCAAAGCGGCAATCCTGCAGCTGACAGAATTTTTCTCCGGTATTTTTTCGGCAAAGAAATGATCCCCTACTTGAGGTTGGAATGTCTTAAATCCCGGAACGTAAAAATATTGTTTAACATGACTTCGAATAAGCTGGAAATGCGGAACAATCTTGAAGAAACGATCCTGTTGATGGCCCGGTTGAAAGAGTTGGATATCAAAGCTGAAATTATGCAGATCAATGATGCTGAACCTCTTAATCAGGAAATTTCAGATCCCGGGCTTCCTAACGTTGTTTTTCATTACAAGCCTGAAAAAGTCGGTATCGAAAAAATTGTGACACTGGGGATCTCTTACGGTGTAAAAATTCCGGAAAACCTGCGTCCGGATCGCTATGGTGTTCTTCTTGACCAGAAAAGACACACTCTTATAGACGGTTTTCTCAATGCTGGAGAATTGACGGCAGTAACAGTACACACAGGTGTTGATCTGACTATGGTGGCTTGCAGTATCGTGAGCGGACTGCAGCACGGTACAATATTTTCGAAAAAATGGACATGCAAGCGGAAAATAAATCCGGCATTATTTATCAAAAATAATACGGTTACCCGGCACAATATTATTTTTGAAAAGTTGTCTGCAGACAACTGTGCTTGCTATGAGATTCCCACCGGCACGAAAGATATGATAGAGGATCGGCTCTACCATATTGTAAAAGAAAACAGCTTCAATGTCCTTATTTTTGAAAACAGAGCAATCGTACAGGAATACACGAAAGAGCTCCAAATCGCTTGTTGCTGGGGACAGAAACACGGCATAGATATCGTTATTATCACTTCCCAGGAGGATCAGGCTGCGGAGGTGTTTTTTAGCGATATTTGCGGCAAGGATATTCATATCTGGTGGTCCGAAAAAGAACAATACGAATACATTGTAGAAGATCGACCTTTGCTGTTCGGAAAGGTTACAGCGTTCAAGATTACGTTTAAGCAGTGTAAATGGGATGTCCAAGACAATGCAGAAAATGAGCTGTACGGAATTGTGGAACGTAATGTCTCGATATTGAACCTTAAGAATAAAATCGATTTGACTTCAGATCCAGTCACACAATACAGGAGGTAATAAAATGGATCAAGAAAGAAAAGAAGAAATTATCAAGCTCTATGGCGAACCGTTTATACAGACAAAATCGGGCGGCGTGAAATTGAACAAAATCTGCTTGAGCGAATTATTCAATGCGTCCGTCGTTATTCGCTACATCAAACCAGTCGGATTTTTCGAAGTGTATCTGCCGACAACCAAAGTATGGCATAAACTGGATAATGATGATGATATTAACCATCGGATTATGACAATGATTATTGCTATTGTACCTGAACAAATACGTATGCTGGTCTATCCACTTCTGGCTCCCGCTGTTCTCTCTGACATTGCGACTCTTTTCCGATATAAAGTTGGCGTTGATACATTGCCTTTGCCTCCCTTTCCCTTCATCCATTTGCGCGATTGCCTGCTGGTTTTTGACAACACCGCAAAGGTCTTTCGATCTGTCCAGTTTTCACCGGATTACAACAGTCGCAACATGATCAACCGCACCTATAATCCAACTGCAAAGTGTCCACGTTTCTTGAATGAACTTGTGCTGCCTATGCTGAAGAACAAGGGTGATCTTCTGTTGATTCAACTCTATTTCGGTCAGTGTCTTCTTCACAAAAATCTCAGTCAGACCTTCCTCATTATTTCCGGACCTGCTGAAATAGGGAAAAGTGCTCTCACCAATATCATCGAAAAAATTTTGGGAGCAGAAAATGTCACAGAGCTGCATCCTGAACGCCTTTCCAGTCCTTTTGAACTTGCCGAGTACGCTGCGAAAAGTCTGTTGACAGCTAAAGATGTAGATAACGATGCTCTCTCAGCAAACAAGATCAATAATCTCAAAAAGATGACGGGAAATGACCTTTTGGCAGCAGAGCAGAAAAACAAAAACAAACGTCTTTATATGCGCGGTGAATTTAATATCATCATCACCGGTAATGGCGATTTGGCATTACAGCTCGGCAACAGTAGAGATGCTTTTAAACGTCGTATGATTTGGATCGATTGTAAAAAGCCTGAAAACTTCCGGCGCATCAGTGGATTCGATGATCTGTTGATTGAAGAAGAAGGCGATGGAATTTTGGCTTGGGCAATTGAAGGGGCACTCAAATTGCTTGCTGCCGGCGGAATCATCACAAAGGGAGAAGAACAGGACAGGGCTCTGGAATATTTGCTCGGCGAATCAGAACCGATTGAAACATTTATCAAAAAGTGCGTTTCTTATGCACCTGACAAATCGATTCTGACTCGTGACGTTGTTCCTGCATTTCTGAAATTCGTAAATTATGTTGGATGGAATAATCACGCTGTCATTAATATGTCAGCAAAAAAGATTGAACGGGATTTTTGCCAGGCAATGCTCCGTTTGCATCCAGATTGTCGTCACAGTACCGATATCAAAGTTCCGGGAAAAACGAAAATGCTCCGGGGGTATACACATTGTACCATCGATCTTCCCAAGGATGCGGATTAAAATATCCGTATATCCGTATATTTTACGGGTTGTCGGCAGACAACTTGCACAAAGCACCTCTTGCAATGTATAGCATGGGGTGTTTTTATTTTTCCTCATTACGTCTTTTATCTGCATAGTCCCGTCTGATTTCGGTTGCTTTATCTCCATCTCTCTGGAATTGTGATATAAAGAACTTTCTGGTACTGCTTGGCGTTGTATCTTCTGGATCGTGCTTGGTCAGATAGGAAAGTTGTCTTATCATTGCTTCTCTCGTATCGTTGAAGACAATAGCATTCCGTTCCAGCATATATCCATTAGGGCGTGGATTGCCGTCCTGATCGTGATTACATGGATAGACCAACTTTTTTG
>JAZRGW010000020.1:0-40552 GCA_045644425.1 Victivallaceae bacterium
AAATTCCCCAGACCCCTCGCGGCGGCGTGCAACGCTCGCCGCAACTCTTACGGCGTAACTGCAATACTTGAACTTGAAATCTGCCATTGCTCAAACATCAGGTTTGAGCAATGGGTTTTTTTGCCTGCTGACCCTTCCAAGTGAATTTATTTTACGCTGAAAAGAAACCGCCGCAAAACATCAGGTTTTGCGCTCAGCCCCTGCTTTTTACAGGGATTGCGAAACGACGCTTGAAAAAAAGACAAAAAAATGGCATCTCCAATGGGATTCGAACCCATGTTGCCGGGATGAGAACCCGGTGTCCTAGGCCTCTAGACGATGGAGACGCATTCAAAACACGGATAAAATATACAGCAAAGAAGTGTGAATGTCAAGCAATCGTTGCAATAAAAAGTTGAAAATCTTATAAAATAAGGTTATATTAAGAAAAGTTCAGATGAAATATGAATATGATTAAAAGGGAGATTAAAATATGTCAACCATCCGTACCCGTTTTGCCCCGAGTCCGACGGGATTTATGCATGTGGGAAATTTGCGTACAGCACTTTATGCATGGCTGCTTGCCCGTTCAGAGGGGGGGAAATTCATTCTCCGCATTGAGGATACCGATCAGGCACGTTACGTTGCCAATGCGGTGGATGTCATTTATGCCACACTGAAAAGTGCCGGTTTGGAACATGATGAAGGTCCGGATAAAGATGGCGGTTTCGGTCCGTATATCCAGAGTGAACGCAAAGGACTTTACCGTGAATACGCTGAAAAACTGGTAAAATCCGGTCATGCGTATTATTGCTTCTGTGAAAAATGTGAAGAACCGGAAAATGAGGAGGATATCCACGATGCATCCGCACTCTGTCCATGTGCCGCGATGGATGCAGCGGCAGCAGCGGAAAAGGTCGCTTCAGGAGTCCCCCATGTGATCCGACAGCGGATCGACCGGAGTAAAGTCAGTACATTCTGCGATGCGGTTTTCGGCGAGATCCAGATCGAAAACAAAGTGCTTGATGACCAGATTCTGCTCAAGCAGGATAACATGCCGACCTACAATTTCGCAAATGTTGTGGATGACCATCTGATGAATATCACTCATGTCGTGCGCGGTTCAGAGTATCTTTCAAGCACACCGAAATACAATCTGCTCTATGAAGCATTCGGTTGGGAGATCCCGACTTATGTACATCTGCCGCTGATCATGGGCAGAGATGCCGATGGAAATATTTCCAAACTTTCCAAACGTCACGGTTCGGTCAGTTTTGAAAATCTGGTTGCTGAAGGCTATCTGCCCGAAGCGATCGTCAACTACATCGCACTTCTCGGCTGGTCTCCGAAAAGCGACCGGGAAATTTTCACACTTCAGGAACTCGGTGAATCATTCAAAATCAGCGGTTTGAATAAATCTCCGGCAGTGTTTGATTATGACAAACTGCGCTGGATGAATTCAGAATACATCAAAGCTCTGGATTTGGAAAAATTTGCAGCATACGCCAAACCATTTGCAAAAATCGACGGCTCATCCGTTGCCGGGCAATGGGATAAGATCGCTGCATTGCTCCACGGCAGAACGGAAGTTTTGAGCGAGATCCCGGAAAAAATCGGTTTCCTTATCGAACAGCCTGAATATGATATTGAACTTTTTAATCACAAAAAGAGCAAAAGCGATCCGGAAAACACCAGAAGTGATCTGCCGGAATTGCGGAACAGACTGGCGGGACTGGAAGAGTGGAATGCTGAAAATATTTCCGGCATGCTCAGTGCATTCGCTGCTGAAAAGGAGATCAAAGCGGGTCGTCCGATGTGGCAGGTGCGGATCGCAGTTTCCGGTTGTGCCGTAACCCCCGGAGGTCCGGGAGAAATCATGGAAATTCTGGGCAAAAATGAATCTCTTGCCCGTATCGACCGGGCATTGGTAAAACTTGGGTGATTTTTCTTGCTAATTAATGGTAACAGAGTTATATTATAACAAACTCAAGCAGGGTCAAATAAATAAAAGATAAAAGGGTAAAAAAATGAAACTTTTTATTACCGGTTTGCTGATTTTGATCGCCGGCAACTTCCTTTATGGTTCACTTGTGAAAAAAATACTCCGTCCTGATGACCGTGCAACTCCGGCAGTAGCCAATCCCGATGGAGTGGATTTCGTGGTACTGCCCCATTGGAAAAATATGCTGATCCAGCTTTTGAATATCGCCGGTATCGGTCCGGTGATCGGCGTGATCAGCGGAATTCTTTTCGGTGATATAGTTTTTGTTATAATCCCAGCCGGATGCGTGCTTATGGGAGCTGTGCATGATTACGTTGCCGGAATGATGTCGATCCGCCACAATGGAGCGAATCTTACGGAACTGGTGAGAATAACTTCCGGAAAAACACTTTACCGGATATTTTCAATATTCCTCGTGCTGGCACTGTTATTGGTGGTCGCGGTATTCATCAATGTACCGGCACGGCTCACCGCCGGAATTTTCGGCAACAGCAATTGTGCATTTTACTGGAGCGTAGCAGCAATTTTTCTCTACTACATCTGTGCGACCCTTTTTCCGGTGGATAAGATCATCGGCAAGGTCTATCCGGTATTCGGAGCGATCCTGCTTCTTGGTACCGTGGCACTTTTCGTCACGCTGCTGATTTCCGGAGTAAATGATCCGTCGATCATGCTTGAAAGCAGTGCATTTAAGGCAAAAATGTTCACCGCCGCCGGAAATAAACCGATTATTCCGATGCTGTTTGTAACAATCGCCTGTGGAATCATTTCCGGATTTCATGCCACCCAGGCTCCTATCGTCGCCCGCACGATCAGAAATGAACATCAGGGCTTCGGAGTGTTTTTCGGGATGATGGTCGTCGAAGGTTTTATCGCCATGGTCTGGTCAGCCGGAGCATTGGCGATATATAATACGTTCCCCGAACTTATCGGCACCAATCCCAATGGAGTTCTGGTGCGGATCACTGAATATTTCCTTTACAGCAAAATTTCTCTGGTGGTGATCATCAGTGTCATCATTCTGGCGATCACCAGCGGGGATACTGCCATGCGGAGTCTGCGTTTGAGTCTGGCAGAAATGTTCCATGTCGACCAAAAACCGCTGATTCCCAGACTGCTGATGGTTCTGCCGCTTATCGCCGCCACCGGCGGATTGCTTTACTGGAGCAATGCCGACAGCGGAAGTTTCCAGAAACTCTGGACATATTTTGCCTGGAGCAATCAGGTAATCGCTGCATTTGCACTGCTTG
The DNA here is from genome assembly GCA_045644425.1 of Victivallaceae bacterium. Classification (GTDB taxonomy): domain Bacteria; phylum Verrucomicrobiota; class Lentisphaeria; order Victivallales; family Victivallaceae; genus UBA1784. The sequence goes on from JAZRGW010000020.1 coordinate 3,232, forward strand.
CCGGTTCGATCTATCTCTTTTCACTGAAACGTCCGGCATTCATAACCGTTCTGCCGGGGGTATTCATCACCTTTGTCGTAACGACCTATATTCTCTGGATATCCCCCGAACACGGCGGTCCAGTCGGTTTGGGGCTGGATTTGTACGATGCGTATATTTTTGCCGGATTTATAGCGTTTTCCATTTTTGCCTGGGCCCGTATCCGGGCGGAAAATGTCAAACTCAATCCCTGAAAAACTGAAAGTTCAACCGATGTCGGAAAATAAAAAAATAACGGTTGATTTCGCAGCCGATTATAAAAAACTGACTCTGCTCAAACGGCGCTGGTTCCCTTTGTGGAGACTCGACGGATACGTTTTGAAGGAGTTTCTGATCAAATATGCAATTTTGATGCTGGTTTTCAGCGTACTTTTTATCCTGAGCGACTTTTACCGGGATATTTCCGACTTTCTGGATGCAGAGATGCCGATCCGGGATGTGATCAAATATCTGCTCTACCGCCTGCCGGGAAATATCCGTTTCATCATGCCGATTTCCATGCTGCTCGGATGTATGTGGACGATGGCGACTTTCGGTAAAAATCTGGAAGTGACCGCCATGCGGGCATCCGGAGTTTCTCTGATGCGCTGCGGCGGGGCAATTATGGCAATGGGATTGCTGGTCACTGCAGCAAATGTTTATTTCAATGAAGTACTCATTCCGGAAACATCTGTGGAAGCCGAAAAACTTTTCGATACCGGAACCAATGGCGACCGTTATTCCAAAAGTCTTCTGACTTACAAGAGTGCCGATGATCAGCGGAGATGGCTTTTCCAGCTCTTTATTGCCGGAGAATCCCAGAAAAATGTAACCTTGAAAACCCAGTGGTCAAAAGAGATGGTCACCAAACTTGTCGGGGAATCCGGCACGCCGGAATTTGAGGCACAACTGCGGCAGATCATCGGACCGCGTTTTGCGAAGCTGCCCTCTTTGAGTGAACCGGAAAAACGTAATCTGGAAATCTCCCGGCTTCTGGAAGGGCGTAAAATCGACTTCAATATTGCCGAAGCATATTACGATTACCAGAATCACGAATGGGTCTTTGTCGAAGGCACTTTTGTAAGTTATGACCGTGCCGAAGAGGTTGTTTTCAAAGCATCCAGAGGTACAATACCGCTTCACCAGCCGGCAGAATTCAGCAACATCCGTTTTTCAGAAAAAGAGATACCGGAACGGCCGGAAAATATCCTGAATGCGGTCAAGGAGAAAGACAACCTTTCCACCCCTCTGATCTGGCAGATTTTGCGTGACAATCCGGAAATGCCGCCTAAAGTACGCTGCATTTACGAAACCGTATTCTATTACCGTCTGGCATTCCCCTGGTCATGCTTTCTTGCGGTATTCCTTGGCATCCCCCTTGCCACCAGGAATGAAAGAACCGGCAGTATGCTGGCAATCATTTCAGCGATTGCATTGATCGTTATTTATATCGTGATCGCCCAGTTTTTCCTGATGCTGGGCAAAAGCGGAACCCTCGATCCGGCAATCTGCGGTCTGGCACCGACTATTGCATTTATCATTGCCGGAGCAATAAAGATCATGCATGACCGGGTATAAAAGAAAAATGGAACTTTTTGACACTCACTTTCATCTGCCGGATGAGGAAACTTTTGCCGGATTCATGGAAAAATCCCACGCTGATCTGCTTATTGCGTCAAAGGATTTCAGAAATCCGGTTGATAAATTGCTTATGCTCTGTGCCGGAAGCAATCATGCCGAATCAGTACGGGCAAAAGAGTTTGCCGGCGTCTGTGAAAGTGTCTATTATGCCTGCGGCATCCATCCCCACGCGGCAACAGAATATCTGAAAGGTGAAAAGCCGGATTTTTCCATTTTCAAAGGTGATAAAAAGCTGCTTGCCATCGGAGAGATCGGCTTGGATTATTTTTATGATTTTTCCGATGAAAAAAGTCAGAAGCTGGTTTTGGAAGAATTTCTGGCTCTGGCGTTGGAATGGAAACTTCCGGCGATGCTCCATCTGCGGGATAAAGACGGCTGCCGCAAGGTTTATGATGATGCTATTGATATGCTTTCGCCATTTGTATCAGACGGGGGCAGATTCGTTATCCACTGTTACGCCGGAAACGCCGCGGACGCAGAAAAGTTTCTGGCTCTGGGCGGTTATTTCGGAGTGACCGGCATGTATACATTCAAAGCGGCAGACAATATCCGTGAAGCAATCTCTTTTGTACCGGATGACCGGCTGCTTATCGAGACCGATTCCCCATATCTGGCTCCGGTTCCATTCCGGGGCAGAAGCAATACTCCGGGGATGGTGGCTCTGGTAGCTCAATCTCTCGGAGCTTCACGGCAGATGACTCCGGAAAAAGCCGCAGAAATATTCACCGCAAACGGCAGAAAATTTTACCGGATAGCTTGATTTACAGGAGAAAACAATACGATGAGCATATGGATCTTTGAAATTGAAATGCTTATTCTTGCCGGAATGCTGGAAGCATTGGCGGTACTGGTACTGAAAACGGATGAAAACAACATTGCCAAAATGGAAAAACTTTGCCGCAATAAAGTTCTGGGGCTGATTCTTTCCCTGCCCTGTGCTTTGCTCTGCGTACCGCTGGCAATACCGGTTTCTCCGGGATTTCTGATACCATGGCTTTATCCACTGGCGATCGTAATGCCGATATTAAGTTACTTTTATCTGGATTATTATGCCTCAAGAGGTTTGGCATTTCTGCTGATCCTGGCAAGTTATGATATTATCCATGCGGCATTTGAAATCCATCTGCCCGGAGCCGCTGCGGTAACGGTGATAATGATGCTTTTGAGTATTGCCGGTATCTGGATAGCCGCAAAACCCTGTACTCTGCGGGATATTTTCCGCAAAGCAGCAAAATCTGAAACGTGGAAAATATGTGCCGCTGTCTGCGGATTTACCGGGGCGGTATGTGCTTTGTATATGTTAATTATGATATTTATTTCCGGAGTATTTGCAAAATGAAATCCTATTTCCGTAAAGAGATCGATGCGATCGCCGGTTATGTTCCCGGTGAACAGCCGAAAGTTGCCAATCTTATCAAATTGAATACCAACGAAAACCCCTACCCGCCCTCACCGGAAGTGCTGAAAGTTTTGCGGGAATTCGATCCGGCACGTCTGCGGCGTTATCCGGATCCGACCGCCGATGCATTGCGGGATATTTTTGCCGGTTCAATCAATTTGAAACGGGAAAACGTAATCATCGGTAATGGTTCTGATGATCTGCTGACCATGATTTTCCGTGCCTTCACCTCTCCGGAACTGCCGGTGGCGGTATTTGATCCGACCTATTCGCTTTATCCGGTACTGGCAGCGATGCAGGGGGCAGAAGTCATCAAAATCGCTCTGGATAAAGAAAACTTCACCTATCCGGAAGATGCCGTGGCACAGGCAGCCGGAGCAAATTTACTGATCATCACCCGTCCCAATGCCCCGACCGGAAATTGTGCGGATAAAACTCTCGTGGAAAAAATCTGCCGGGAATTTGACGGTATTGTATTGATCGATGAAGCATACAGCGACTTTTCAGAAGATAATTGTGCTGAATTCGCCGGAAAATTTGAAAATGTGCTGGTCATGCGTACCTTTTCCAAAGGTTCTTCCATGGCAGGATTGCGGCTGGGATATGCTTTCGGCAATGAAAATCTTATTTCCGGCTTGATGAAGCTCAAAGACTCCTATAATGTGGATATGCTTTCTCAGGAACTGGCTAAAGCGAACTTCCTCGACCGGGAATACCGGGAAAAATGTATCCGGCAAATCGTTGCCGACCGGGAACTCCTGACACTTGAACTTGAAAAACTGGGATTCAAAGTGATCCCCAGTCAGGCAAACTTTCTCTTTGCCGCACCGCCGGATGGCGATGGATCCGGAGCATTTCAGGCATTGCGGGATGAAGCGGTCATCGTCCGCTACTTCCCCGGAGAGATCACCGGCAAATTCCTGCGGATAACCATCGGCACTCCGGAAGAAAATTCACGTTTGCTCGAAGTATTGAAAAAACGGTATAATTGATGGGTAAATTTTTCTGTCTGCTGGTTTTATCTCTTATTTTCCCGCTGTTGCGGGGGGGGGAATTGTACCTTGCCGATGCCACTGGCGGAGCCCCGCTGGAAGCGGTGTTTCAGGCATCGGTAAATCTGGCGATGGCAGACAAACTTACGGTGAATATGATCCGCAAACTTCCGGAAGAAGCTCTTGCCGCACTGGATTCCGGAAAATTTGACGGTGTGATCATCGACAGCCGCTTTGTACCGAAGCGGAAAACCATTCCGCTTGCAGCCGAAGCTCTTGCTCTTTACATCAGTGCAGCCAATCCGGGGGCAAAAATCAGCAAACTTGATGTGCAGGAAATTCTTTCTGCCCCGCGGCCGAACTGGAAAAATTACAACCGCCTGGATTTCGATATTCAACGGATCGTAATGAAACCACTGACACCGGCAGGAACTCTCACCCGGAGAATTTTCGGAAACAAGGTTCTGGCAGAAGAAATTTTCAGTGTGGATTCTTACTCTTCCGGTTTTGCATTTATCAACACCGCTTCTGTATTTTTTGCCCAGTATATACCGCAAGCTCCGGTGGAAGTAAAATGTATGCCGGTCAATGGTGTAATGCCCACCAGTGCCGATATTATTTCCGGAAAATATCCATTGACGGTCAAATATGTGATCGCTTACCGGGAAAAAAGTTCCGGAATGGAAATCTTGCTGAATGAACTTTGCAAAGAAAAATACCGCCGGCAAATGATCGATTCCGGTTTGATCGTACTTTTACCGAATAAATGATCCGGGAGCTTGAAAATGAAAAAATCCAAAAAAATCCGTCTCCGCCGCATCGCTGACCGTGCCGCCGCAAGGCGTCGGGAAAAAGAGGGAGAAACCATGACCGGGATCATCAGCATAACTCCCGGCGGTTTCGGTTTTGTGACTCCGGAAAACTCAACCGGCAATGAAAATGACATTTTTGTACCGGCAAAATTTGCCGGATTCGCCCTTGACGGGGATTCGGTAAAAATAAAGATCCTTCCGCCCCGCCCCGGCCACCCCGAAGACAGTGAACGCGGTCCGGTCGGCAAGGTTGTGGAAATCCTCAAGCGGGAAAGAAAAAGTTTTGTCGGTCAGCTTCTGCCCGGATCATTCGTTTCCCCGCTGAATAACCGTTTGCCGGAAATAATTTCCATCCGCGGTTCCCGCAAAGGTGCGGAAAAAGGCGATTGGGTGCGTATTGATTGTGAAACCGGAAAAGATGGCGAATTGACTGGAAAAATCGGTGAGGTCATCGGAAAATCCGGCTTACTTGCTGCCGATCTGGATGCAATTATGGCGGAATTTGAACTTCCCGGAAAATATTCAGCATCCGATGAAGCTGCCGCCGAAGAGATCATTCCGGCAGAAATCACCCGGCATGACCGGAAAAAACTTTTCGTATTGACCATCGACCCCTTTGATGCCAAAGATTTTGATGATGCCCTTTCGGTTATGGATAATGGAGACGGCACCTATACCATCGGTATCCATATTGCTGATGTGGCGGCATATATCCACTCCGGAGATAAATTTGACAAAGAAGCAAAACGCAGAGCATTCAGCTGTTATCTTCCCGGCCGCACATTGCCGATGCTTCCTGCCGGTTTGACGGCAAAAATCAGCATGCAGGAAAATCAGGATTCTCTGGCACACACGGTCTTCCTCAAAGTTGACAGCGATGGAAAAATTATTTCCGGCGTCAGAGAACACTCGCTGATAAAAGTCGCTCAACGTCTGGATTACGATGAAGTGCAGGAATTCCTTGATCATCATAAAACCGGGAAAAACTGGAATAAAAAAACCGCAGAAACGTTGACTCTGCTTGCGACAGTGGTGCGGAAAATGCGGCAGTACCGGGAAAAAACCGAAGAATTTATCGAACTTCCCCTGCCCGAAGTGCGGGTCATCTGCGATGAAAAAAACAATACCGTGACCGGAATCGAAAAGAAATTTTCCCGTGAATCAGAACAGTTGGTCGAGGAGTGTATGCTGGCGGCGAACCAGTTTGTCGGCCTTTTTATGCCGCAAAAACAGCTGGCGGGCATTTACCGTATCCATCCGGAACCGGAACCGGAAAAGACAATGGAATTTTCCGATACCATGCACGACGCATTCAATCTGACGGTCGGAAATATCGCTGACCGGAAAAGCTGCCGGGAATTCATCGCTTCTTTACCCGATGATCCGGCAAAAAATCTGATTCTCAGTATGCTTCTGCGTTCACTGGCCCGGGCAAAATACAGTGTCAAAGGCGAAATCCATTTTGCTCTGGGCAAAACTTTTTATGCTCACTTTACCAGTCCGATCCGCCGTTATACCGATTTGACGATCCATCAGCAGTTGTGGAACTTTGATTTGAATCAGCGTACCCGTTCCGCATCTTCTCTGGAAAAGATCGCCCAATACTGTTCGGATACCGAAGAAAATATCGATTCAGCATGTTTCACCGCCAATGACCGGCTGAAAGTGCGTATTTTGGAGGAAATCATTGCCGGAGATCCGGGTAGAAAATTTGAATGCATGGTCACCAAAATACTCAATTCCGGAATTCAGGTCGAACTGCCGGAATATACTCTCTATGCTTTCGTTTCCCGCGATGATCTCAAGCGGTATGAAGGACGACTCAATATCGGCAGCATTATCGAATTGAAAGCAACTGTACTGCGTTTTTCCAATGTAAGGTAAAAATCTGCCGTTTTTATTGAAAAAAATAACTTCCGGTGCTATTTTATATGATATTCAACAACTTAATATAGGGGATTATTTTATATGTCAACAACAGAAAAAAACAGTGGTTTCCACGGTAAACGTTTTATTATCTGGATGGCGGCTCTGGTTCTCGGTACTCTGCTCGGTCTGCTCAACTATCCGTGGCTTCACAACTTTTTTGATTTCATTGCCGCGATCTACACCCGGCTTTTCCAATTTATCGCCGTGCCGACCATCGCTCTGGCGATCATGACCACTCTGGCAATGCTGGGAGCAAAAAAGAGTACCGGCAAAATTTTTATGCACACCATTGTTTACACTCTTTTGACCACACTGGCAGCTTCTCTGGTGGGTGCGGCTCTCTACTGGATAATCGCCCCCGGTAATCTGCCTGTGGAAATGATCTCCAAAGGCACTTCCGATGTGCCTGCCAATCTGGGAACACTATCCTTTTACGGTCACATTCTTTCGGTGATCCCGAATAATATTCTTGCTCCGTTGTCTTCCGGAAACGTTTTAAGCATCCTACTGGTGGCATCCGCCTGCGGACTTGGTCTGGCGGCTCTGCGTGAATCAGAAAATGTACAGACTCTGGTCAAAGGCATACTCGGTATGCAGGAACTGCTTTTCACCCTCATCAAAGCTCTGGTATGGACTCTGCCGCTGGGTATCGTGGCTTTTGCCGGTCAGCTTTCAGCACAGGTTTCAGCCGGAGTGATGATCGGTTCTCTGGGAAAATATGTGGCAGTGGTTCTCGGTGGAAATATTTTGCAGTTTTTCGTTATCCTGCCGATTTTCATGATCATCCGCAAAGTCAATCCGCTGAAAGTTTTCAAAGGAATGCTTCCGGCAGTATTGATGGCTCTTTTTACCAAAAGTTCAGCGGCGACACTTCCTGTGACCGTTGCTTCTGCTGAAAACAACCTTAAAGCCAAACCGCAGGTTGCCCGCTTCATTCTGCCGGTATGCTGCACGATCAATATGAATGGCTGTGCCGCATTTATTCTGGTAACTTCACTTTTTGTGATGCAGAATGGCGGCGTCCAGCTCACGCTGCCGACAATTCTGCTCTGGGTGCTGATTTCGGTTATTTCAGCGGTCGGCAATGCGGGAGTGCCGATGGGATGTTATTTCCTCACCCTTTCACTTATGTCCGGCATCAATGCACCGATCGGTATTCTCGGCGTGATCCTGCCGATCTATACCATTATCGATATGATCGAAACCGGCGTGAATGTATGGTCCGATTCCTGCATCTGTGCAATCGTGGATAAAGAATTGCCCGCAGAAGCGGTCAATGACTGAAATCTGCCGATAAAAAAGCTGCTGCAGAATTTTTGCAGCAGCTTTTTTTGCATCCGGATCAGGCAATACCGAGGAAGCTTTTCCAGTTTTCTTCAGTTGCCAGTTTAAAAATATCACTCAGATCCGGTTCACTTTTGGCAAAGGGGAAACGTGCCACCGGAGCATCGGCAGCGATTTTTTCCATATACGCCCGATCCCGTTTTTCCCAATGCCGGGGCAGCAAAGGAGCATAATCATTGGTCTGCCCGTCAGTTCCCCACAGTACCAGATTTTTGATATTGTAACCGGCAAGATAAAGTTTTCTCAACGATTCCTCACGGTATATCCCCGGAGTTCCGGGGGTAAGGTCGAAATACATCCGGTTTCCGAATTCCGGATCGTAGGTAAAGCAGGATTTCGCCACCATACCCATATAATCATCTACCCACGGCCACCCGAGATGAGCAAGGGAAAAACGCAGTCCTTTGATGGCAAAAAGTCCTTCAAAACTGGAAGGCATATTATATTTGGCAGCGAGCATATCCCGGCTTTCACCCAATACTCCGCTGTGAAACATGACCGGCTTACCGATTTCGGCGATCAGACGGCAGGCGGGGAAACAATCTTCCGGATAATAAGATTCGCAGATGATCTTGAATCCGGCAATTCCCATTTCAACCGCCGTTGAAATCTGTTTTTCATAATCCGCTTCCGTCGGATCGAACCAGAAAATCGGATAAAATCCCGGAGTCTGAGAAGTAAATTCCAGAATTGCTTCCAAACGAGCCTGCCAGCGGTAATCACCATCGGCATTGCCGATATGTTTTTTGGTAAAAGTGCTGATAAGATTGCCGCCGGTAACACCGCCCTCGGCGGCTTTTCGGAGAAATTCCTGCGGAGTATCGGATTTACCGTAATGAAAATGGATATGTGCATCAAACATGATCTATATACCTTTATGTGAAAATATTTCGCTTCTTTACCATAATATACCGTAGCAGAAACATTTTTTCAAACCACCCTTTGCTACTTGAGTGTATTTTTCATCAGCATACCATTTTTTCACCGATTTTCAGTACAAAAAACGGATCGCTGCGGACTATTGTTTCATCCGCAGCGATCCGGAAAACAGGAGCAGCTGATTTTTTATTTCTTCAGAATTCGATGTACTCGCCGCCGCGGCACTCTTTAAGGTACTTGAGAGCATGAACCTGACCGGTCATTTCCAAATGGTTTCTGTATACCGGATCGTGCCAGCCTTCAATATCAATAGCCCCCTCGTAACCGGCAAAACGCAATTCGGAAATTATATCCACCCAGTTGCTGTCTCCGAAACCGGGAGTGCGGTGCCATGAAAAACGTTCACTGCCGCCGATACCGTGACGGGAAATCAGATCCCATCTCACTGTAGCATCTTTACCGTGAATATGGAAAAGACGTTTTTTCCATTCCCGGATCTGCGGAAGCGGCTGGATCAACTGCACCAGCTGATGGCAGGGTTCCCATTCCAAACCGGCATTATCCATCGGCAGAGCATCAAACATAAGTTCCCAAGCATCCGGATTATGGGCAATATTCCAGTTGCCGGTCAGCCAGTTGCCGCCCATGTGACAATTTTCCCATGCGATACGCACACCTTTTTCAGCGGCACGCTCGGCAAGCGGAGTCCAGACAGCTTTGAATCTTTCGATATTTTCCGGAACCGGCACGTCGATCAGGCGTCCGGTAAATCCGGAAACGATATCACAGCCGAAATCTTTGGCACTGTCGATCAGCCGGATGAAACAATTGCGGGCAGCTTCACCTTCCTCATTTTCCAGAAGCGGATTGCCGAAAAGCGAAATCGCAGAAATTTTCACTCCCGACTCTTTGACGATGGGAAAAACTTCCACCGCCAGTTTTTCCGGTTCAACACCATTGAATTGCTGCCAGTAGTGAAGAGTAAAACTTTCAAACCCCAGAGCGATAAGTTTTTTAAGATTACTCACGCAATCCTGATCTGCCGGATTCATGGTACCGATCAAAATCTTTTTCATAACATCTTTTCCTTTTAAATCAAATTAATCCAAATCAATGTCGATAACGACTTCTTTACCGGTTTCAGCACTTTTCACTGCCGCTTCGACCATGGCAAGAGAATAAATATTGTCGGTTGACGCGGTCTGCGGAGTTCCGCCGTTTTTCACACAGTGGATAAATTCATCAATACATCCAGCATGACCGGTGTATTTCAGATGTTTCATCCGGGGATGAAAAGGCTTTGAAGCATTGACAAAGTTATCGTCATGGACGATCGTTTCGCCGAAAATATCGTTGCCGATCCAGCGGGCAGTACCTTCAGTACCGATCGTCCGCCAGTCGCATTCCCAACTGGTCATGCATCCCTGCGAACACCAGCTGCCGCGGTAAGTGAAAACCACATTGTCACTCATGGTAAATACCGCCACGGCACTGGCATCCTGCTGATACCACGAACCGGCGGGATTCCACTCTTTACAGAAAACTTTCACCGGATCGCATCCGGAAATCATCCGTGCCTGATCAAAAGAGTGGATCGCCATATCCAGAAGCAGTACGTGTTTCATCACATCACGGAAACCGCCGAAGTGAGCACCGATATAAAAATCAGCATTGAGTGTGGTCAATCTGCCGAGCTTTTTGCGGACAGCATCTTTGTATGTAATTATCCCATCAAGATAACGGCGATTCTGAATGACCGCATGAATCTTTCCGGCTCTTTTTGCCGCCTTGATGATTTCCAGTAATTGTGAGGTGGATTCCGTTGCCGGCTTTTCCGAAAGTACATGACAACCATTTTTCAATGCGGCAAGGGCATTGCCGTAATGAGCCGTGGGAATGGAACAATCGAACATCATATCAAATTTTCGTGCTGCCAGTGCCTCGTCGACTGAAGAATAATATTCAGCCTTGTCAAGCTTGAATTCACCGATCCTCCGCATCGCATTATCTTTACACGGATCGGCAACTGCGGTAATTTCCACATCATTGCGTAAAACGATATGTTTCAGCCATGATGGAGAAATTCCACCGGCACCGACCAGCAACGCACTCATTTTTTTCCGCATCTTTCAATCTCCATGGTTGATTTCTCTGTAATCCGGAAGTAATTTATATGCGGTTGATAAAAAAAGCAACAAGGAGTATAAAATTGTCTTCTAAAGTCCAAAATAATCCCACTTGCCCGGATTTCTTTCCGGTTCATCTGTCTCATTGGAAAAGGAAACCGGAATTGGCACCGCAGCACAATCATCCGGGATTGTTTGAGTGGTTCTTCTGCGTTGACGGCGGCGGAATACAGCTGGTAAATCAGTGGCAGTGCCGGGTAACTCCGGGTAATCTGATCATCATCCCCCCGGGTTTGCCCCATGTTTTCTGTGCGGATGCTTCCGGCTGCAATTGTCAGGTATTGATGCTTTCTGCCAACTACTTTGAGGGAACCGGGGAGATCATGAATGAAGCAAAATATATCCTTGATTTCTGGGAAAAATATACCCGTATATACGGCTATAAAGCTGAAATTCCAGCAGAAACTGCCCACAATATCCGTACTGAGTTGAATGGGAAACAAGGTATCGGAATGTGTGCAGCAATTTTTTCCCTGCTGGAAACAGCGTTTTTACTGCAGCATCCCCCATCACGCCCGGAAGCCGGCAATAAAGATACGGCAATTCAGGAAGTTCTCTATTATCTGAATAACCACTTCGCTGAAAAAATCACCGTCACTGATGCCCTGCGGATCTCCGGACTCAGCCGCAGTTCATTCCACCGCCGTTTTTTCAACGCTACCGGAATAACGTTCTGCCGTTATCTGAACCGTCTGCGGCTCAATGCCGTAAACTGGATGACGACTTCCGGCATGACCAAAGAAGAAGCGGCAAAACATTGCGGATTCACCAGCCGCAGCAATTACTATCAGCAAATGCGGCAGGAGCGTGAATACGATCTGTGATCTCAATCAATGAACAGCCAGCCGGCAGATTCCGGATCAAAATCATCATAAAGCAATCTGCCCGGTTTGGTATTCCTTTTCACCCAGCAGTTTTCCATGCCGTCTGACTCTGCACTAAAATTGAACCGTACCGGAAAATTTTTCCGGCGGTAAAGTTCGATAAACTCCCACGGTATACCGATGCCCCGTAAATTATCCTGCTGAAAACTTCTGAATTCCGGAACTTCCCGGAAAAGCCACGGGCTGTGCCATAAATCACCGTTTTCTGCCAAAACTATCCGCACCGGCGGGAAAAGGCGGCGGAGTTCCAGTTCAAAACACAATCTGCTCTTTTCGGCTCCGCTGACTTCAAACCATAAAAAGCCATCTTTTCTGAAACTTTTCCAACTTATTCCACCGGAAATCACGTTTTTACTGCCATCTGCACAGGCACAGATCGTGTCAGAATGTTCTTTTCCGGTATAACGCTCTATTGTCTCTGAAAATATATCCAGCTTTTCCAAAAGCTTTTTTTCCCGCTGAAGAAGTTTGATCCTTGCCGCAAGTTTTTCCGGAAAGAAAAGAAAATTTTCCACCTCCGGATGATACCCCAGACGGGGATCACGTAAACAGAGTTGACACATTCTTGCACTACGGGCAATCTCTTCATCAATCAGATTTCCCAATTCAAAACGGAAATCCTTCTTTTCAAAGAACATTTTTTCCCGCAGATCGTAAAACTTCAACGTCGCTTTTGCCGAAGCAATCTGTAAACCGATCGCCTCCGCCAGAATAATATCGGCACAACGGTCAGGGTCATTATGAAATCCGGCAGCGATCTTTTGCAGTTTTCTCATTCCCCGCTGCCACAAATCATCCATTCTGCCGCATAATGCAAGCGCCTCATCAAGAGTGTGATGGAATCCAAGCGTTTCACCGATCCGGTCACCGCTGGATGATTGCAGATCCAGTTTCCAACTCGGCAGAATGATCTTATTCTGCGGCATTACATACCATGACCATGCAATACTGTTGTGCAATGGTCCATACCATGCGAAAGCGATATTTGCCGGAAAATTACGGTAACTTTTGCCGAAAAAGTTCCATGCCTCTGCCACTGAAGAAGTTTTTTCTCCCCAGTTCCCTCCGGCAAGTTCCTGCAAAAACTCAGCTTCACTGCGGGGAAATGGCAGAAAAGACAACCTGCCTGCGGCACGGTTCATCACCCCCGGATAATTACCGAAATACCAGCACTGCATGACGCTTTTCACCGGAAGTTTACGCATTTCCCGGTATTTGCGGTACAAATTGCCAGGCACCGGTATAAACGGCACGCTGGCATTTTCATGGGAACAACCCACCTGAAGTTTGGCACCGCCATTTTCAACCCGTTTGACAGTATTTCCGAAAAGCCGGGATGGACCGACCGCCGCCAGAGAATAATCATATATTATCCGTTTTTTCTTCAACTGTTCAAATTGACAACCGGATTCAAAATTGAGCATCAACGACGCTTCTGCGGGCCATTTTTCAGCTATCTCTGCCATTTGACGGGCAAAATCCGGATTATCATCCCTTTGGGCCGGAGTATAGAACCAGCCGATGAATTGAGCTGCCGGATTATATTTACGCATGGAAGAAAGGAATATTTCCGCATATTCCCGATACATTTCTGCGATGGATAAATCAGCACATCTTTTACATCTTGATAATCCGGCAAGTTTCATCGTCGCACAACTGCCGTTATCTTCACCATACATGATATTGATGATACCGCCAAGCAGGGGAACTTCACGGAAAAGCGTTTCAACGGGAAATCTGATATGCTCCGCAAACGCCGCTGAAGCATTGCAGAAGCTGCAGTTTTCCCGGAACACACTGCCGTCAAGCTGTAAATCTCTGGCATGCTGATCCAGAATATTCTGCTTCTGACCGGAACCGAAAAATTTAGGTTCGGAAAAGAAAATAAATATTCTGATTCCGTATTTCGCACATTTTTCACTGATTTTGCGAAGTTTGCTAAATCGCAATTCAGCATCTTTACCGTAAGAAGAAAACGTTTTTGAAGGCAGATCCCGGAAATAAACCGTGAGCCACAAACCATTTACCCCCTCAGATGCCAGACGATCAAGATAAGCTTCCGGATAGTAATCCACATCATTGGTCAACTCGTCTATGCAAAGCGGCAGACGGTTGGTCGGACCGAAAAAACATCTGCTGATACGGTTGCGTATCCACGGTTTTCTCCGGATGCGGCACACAGGCATTTTTCCATCGGTAATAGAGCGTATCTTATCCTCCAGAGTATAAACTGCCCGGCGGATACCTTCGGTATCAGAAGCTGAAATTGTAATCTTTCTGCCGGTGATAGAGATGATGTATTCCTCATCTGCCAACCCGGAACGTTCTTTGAGTTCCAGAGGGAAACCGCCGCCGTTTGCGGAAATTTTTCCGCCACGGCACTCCACCATTCTGGAAAGAACAGGAATAATGGTGGATAAAACTCCTGCCGGATCGGGGAAGGACATTTTTACTGTCACCCCGTTTTTCCAGCCCCTTATATCCTTTCCCGGTGGTGCAGGATTATTGTGACAACGCTGCAATTCCTCCGGAAACTTCCATTCACTCATTTCCGGAGGCTGTATCGCACTGTAACGGGCAAAACGATCATTTGCCATAAATCACAAACCTTTATACTCACTCTCCGGCATTGCTGCCGTCGACAACGGAACCATCATCGGCATTGTTGATCACCGTGGCTTTCAATGCCCGGAAAAGCCCGATCACATCAACGATCCCGCCAATGAGAAACCAGATGGTGCAAATGACTCCCAGAATCAGTGTGAAGTAAATTTTGATATGCCACAGAAGCATCCACTGCGATACCGGTACTCCGCCGAAGAAAAATTTTTGAAGTGTGAACCAGACAAAAACCAGCAGCCACAGCAGCGTAAGTGCGATCGAAGCAGCATAAATCAATTTATCTGATAATGTAAATTCCGGGGTGATCCCCAGACCTCGGGCAAGCCAGCTTACTTTCTGACCGTTATCTGCATGTTCATTTTTAATATCATACTCGCCGCGGTGCAGCATTTTATCCATGTTAAAATCCGGCTTTTTGAACAGATAATGCTCAAGCAGTGATATGATAACATAGAGCAGCGAACAACCAACCATATTGATCAATGTTATCCACTGACCATGGATCGGGAAGGTATCCATATTATCCAGCACCCACTGCCAGCGGAAGTTTTCTGCAAGATAAGGAGCAATGCTCTCTTTCCAGTGAAACGGAATAATGATGCCAGCCACACCGGTAACAGCACTGAAAATGTAACTGCTCCATGCGGCAATGGTTCCACCGCGTTTCCAATACAATCCGCCGATAACGACCGCACCTGCACCGCTGACAATCGCTCCGGTAAGGGCAAAGAAAAGGTATACCGGAGTATTCTGACTGTAAAAGAAGCTGAAGCACCACGCAAATATGCCGACAAAAACGATCGATGCCCGCAATACCCAGATGTGCTGTTTCGGAGTGAATGGCTTCTTTTTAAAAGGCATGATCACATCCTGTATAAAAATACTTCCCCAGCTGTGGATGTAAGTGTCATCGGTGGTGAGCATCGCCGCAAACATCACCGCCACAAACAATCCCAGCAATCCGCCGGGCATGATCATCGACAATGCCGTGGGCACCAATCCCTGGCCTTTCAAAGTGGTATTCGCAGTCTGAGCCAGAGAATCCTGAATGATCCGGTTCAGATCTGAAAATTCCGGCAGACGGATGATGGCGATCACCGCCAGCGGGAAAAGGGTGATCATCAATGATTGTGCCGTGACCCGCCAGGTGGCAAGAACACCTGCCATTTTAGCTTCATGGGGAGTTTTTGCAGCTGCTTTATAGCCGGCAGCACCCTGCCATGCACCGGTACTGTAAAACGCCGCCAGAAGACCGATAAGATAATACCAGATATTGAAGTCACTGTATTTATTGCAGTCAAAGGGATCGACATGGGAATAACCGGATTCGGTATTCAATGCCCGGGCAATATCATCCCACGACACAAAGCCGCCGAAAATATCCCATTCTCCGAGTTTGAGGATGAAAAAGATGAATATCAGAAATGCGATGTTGCAGAATACCCCCTGCACAAAGTCGGTTACCATGATGGCGATCTGTCCGCCGAAAGCGGCAAAACAGACACCCAGACCGATACAAATTGCCAACAATGACCCGTAAACATTCCACCGTATACCCAGAAATTCCACATACTCCGGCAACCGGCAGAAAAAGAGGAAAAATCTTACGCTTACCGCAGGAAATATTCCGTAATTCAATACGCCTGATGCCCAGGTGATGATCCCGGAGCCGATACGGAGTTTACGGCTGTAACGCACCTCATAAAACTGTGCCAGCGTGAAACAGCGGGTTTCACGCATCCGGTAGGTCACCCACGCGAAAAGCGAAAGTATTAACAGCACCGGGGCACTGATAAAATACCACCATGTGGAAGCAAATCCGCTTTTTAAAAATGCTTCCCATGTGGCAACGGAACTTACCACCGCAAAACTTGCCACTCCCTGAGATATGCACAATACATAACGTCCGGCACAGCGGTTGGCGGCGAGAAAGTCTGCGGCATTACGTACATAACGCTGACAGTAGATCAATATCCCGATCAGCAGTATGATCATACCGATAATGATCGACCAATCCAGAGTCTGCATGCCAAGATAATTTATCGCCACCTCTCTCTGGACGGCACCGAATGTAAAAATATTCATCATTCAATCCTCTCTTATTCCGGATCAACCGTGGATCGTTTTACGGTAAGCCGGAATAGTATGGCATTTTACATTTTCCACCTGACGGATTTTCCATTCCAGATGTTCACGGTCGGCGATATAATCCATACTCGGTTCCCAGCCGAGAGAAGAGTCTGCCTCGACCAGCGGTATTGATTCACGAACATTTACGATCTCATTGTCAAGCAGCTGCTCCATCTGATCAAGAATATCCATTGCTTCATCTATCTCACTGGAAATTTCCAGTTTCCGGTTGAGCAGCCACCACTTTTTGATATTGAGCATGGTCATAAAGCTGTGATAACAGAATTTTGCCACACCGTAGATATAACGGACATGCTGACGTTTACTTTCCGGAGCAGTTTCCACTGCTTCGGAAAGCAATTCACACCCCTGCTGCCATAATCCGGCTGTTTCCGTAAAAATTTTAATATCTTCAGCAATACGTCTGCCGCACCATGAAAATCCGGCGAACTGTTCCGGCTGGTAAAATGGATGTATCCATCTGGCTCCGACAGCGGATGCCGGAGTGGTCGGGAATTCCAGTTTGTGTTCATAGTGGGGATAATGGATCGGATGGAAAATGAACGGATATGAGGGCCCGCACCGGAGCGGTCCGGCCTGATCATCAAACCCTGGAGTATAAGAATCCATGGCATCACTGAGCAGCTGAAAAGCTTTTTCTGCAATTTCCGCAGCTTCCTTGCCGAAATCACGCTGCAAAATCTTTTTGAGAATCACTTCCGGTGACGGTGACGGACGGGTGAAGCACCACTTGGCACACTCGGAAATGACAGAGGGAAACCAGCCGTAATGGTGGGTATCCATAATACCGTCTACCCCCCATTCGTCATGGGATTTGACCATATTGGTAAAACGTTTGAACCATTGCTGGGGAAACGGCATGTAAGGCACGATACCGAAATCCCAGGTACGTCCGGCACTGTTGGTCATGGCATATACCGGCAGATTCCGTTTTTTGGCACACTCCGCCTCGGTCGAAAAATAATATCCCGGTCCGGGAAACGTGATCGAATAATCCGGCTGAACCATCGTATGATTTGGATACTTGTGGTACTCGTACATCTCAAACGTTGCCTCAAGGATCACATCATCCGGCAGATTATTGATCAATTCACAACGCAGATCGGCAGGGAATTTACCCCAGTTGTATGACCAGAAAATGATCTCTGCATCCGGACTGTATCTGCGGACAGCTTTTTTCACCGCATTGAGCCATTGGGGATAATCATTACAGGGGTAAAATCCCGGAAACTCCTTATTCATACCGGTAACTTTACCCATAGTTTCCTTGTTTCTTTCCAGATTGGTGCATGCCGGATCTTTGCTCGGGAAACCGCATGATTCACCGACAAGTATCAAACCTCTGGCATCCGGAGAGTTGCGGAAAACACTGCCGTAGCTTTGATCAAAAAACTCATCTGCATCAGGATCGTCAGGATGTTTAAAACTCGGCAGATAACTGTAAAAGTACACATCCAGAGAAAATTTTTTCGCCCTCTGTATGAGATCATTGAAATCCATGAATCCGTGGGTTGTCTGATTCGGTCCTTTGACAAAGAGCAGAATTGAATCAAATCCGGCATGCACGATCGCATTCAAATGGGAATCCGGGAATTGATCCAATCCCCAGCCGGAATGGATCATGCGGGGGGAAAACAGTACTTCAAAGCTCTCATCCATAAAAGCGATAAAAGGAGCCTCCCGCAGATTCATGCGGTCTTCGATATTGATCGCACCATTGCGGCATCCGGCAATATCATTGCCGGTAATTTCGATCAGATTTGCAGTAATATGCAGATGATAGCCGCGTTTTTTCCCCTTGCCGGAAATATCCAGACGGATCTCTTTATTTCCGAAGGAATTCTGACTCAAAGGCAGAAGCAGATCCATACTGCGGGCAAAATAATCCTGCAAATCCTGAGCGATATCCAGCGTTTCAGCGGAACAGATGATCTTCCATGAACCATCTACAACGCACTCGTCACCGGCAGGTACCGCCTGCCGATCAAGCCGGAATGGATGGATATCATCCAGACGTTTGCGGAATTCGTACTTTTTCTCGGTATTCATTGTCATTTTCCGGTATTCACTGTTCTTTCTCGATATAAATGCCTTTGGCTTTGAGCTTTTTGGCCTCTTCCTCACTCAAAGGTTTATTGGCACGGAAATATTTTGCAGTGAGCCAGGTGATTTTACTGGTGGTCACAACATCTTCATCGTGCAGACCGTCGAGAGCGAGGTTGAGAAATTCCGGTTTGTCGCCGCACATGGAAACCCAGGTGATGTGGTCGAATTCACCGAAAACTACACCGCGCAGAGGCTTGCCGATATTATTTTCGCCGCCGCCGGTTGTACCGAGAATGAAATATTTTCTGCCGTTACGCACATATTTGGTATACTGGTGGTAATCGCCGCAGATAACGGTATAGTTGCGGTCATAGAGAGCTTTTTCAAACGGTTCCCAGCAATCCATTTTCCAGGTGTAGGGATAGTGGAAGAAGAAGAAGGTCCAGCGGACATCCTTATTCTTTTTCAGCACATCCTTGAACCATTCAAGCTGTTTTGCGGTAAAACCGTTACCGGGGGCAGCCATACTGTTCATACAGATAAAGAGGGTATTTTTGTAGATAAAGTAGTAATCGGTGACGCCGAAATAGCTTTCCCAGATATTTTTCATTCTCTCATGCAGACCGGGGAATTGACCGCCGGGGGCGGAAATATCGTGATTGCCGACCACATAGAAGAAAGGTGGAACGCATTTGTCAACAATATCGTGTACCTCTTTCCACTGTTCACGGAAAAATGCGTCATCCTGCCGCTCCAGATTGACTCCGTTGATAAAGTCACCGACGCTCATCACGAAATCCGGACGCATTCTATTGATCTTTTCAATGGCGTTTTCAAAAATTCCCGGACGGGGTCTGCCGGAACGGTCGGCTACGATAGCAAAAGAGAAATCCATGCCATTGCCGCGGTCGCCGAAATTATTGTGGGTCCACGGTTTTTTCTCAGTGGTTACATTGTGCTGAAAGTAGGCGGGATCTTTGCTCATTTTAACATTTTTCTTTCCGGTGCAGTTTCCATTATCTGCGGCAGACAGAATGAGTGCCGCAGAAAGACAAAACAGAGTAAAAATAATCTTTTTCATTTTCAATTCAACGTTTCAAGTTTGAGTTCATCCAGAATGACTCTGGGAGTGTTTTCTTTCTGATCAATAACGACCGGCTCGATAATGAGATTCAGGATCTCCGCATTTGCCGGTACATCGATCATCGTCGAAAAGTTCTGCCAGCCTTCTTCATCGGCATCACGGAACTTGTTTTTACCGAGCCATACGGAAAACTGTTTGGTTTTCTTGTTGCCCCAGTCAAACTGGGCGACGATAAACAACGCATGAGCATTGCGGCAGGAACCGGAAAGCATATATTTTTTGCCCGGAGTGAACTCTCTGCATCTGGTATTGACTTTGCCGCGGAGCATATTTTTACCGAGTTTCATGTGCGGAGTAACCGCGATGGCTTTACCTTTGATACCATCGGGAACGATCTCTGATTTTTCGACCGTCCAACCGGGAATTTTTCCATCAGCAGTGACCGGGGCTTCAAAACTGCCGTTATTCAGCAGATCGGCACCGGCACAGACCAGCACAGTTGAACCCAGAATGAGAGTAAAAAGTTTTTTCATAATTTTTCCTTTCCATAAAATAATTTTTTAAGGGTTATTTTGTTTTCATCAATGCTGCTGACTGGATCGTGACCCAGCCGGAAGCACCGTTTCTCATTTTGAATCCGAAATCCTGAATGGGAGCAAGTTCCATGCTCCAAACGCCATTGGCACCTTTTTCAGATTTGATAACGATATACTTTTCGCCATCCATTTTTCCGTTGTTGTAAAACTTCAAATTTCCTTTGCCGTCACGAATAATGGTTTCGGCAGTTTCAGTCGGGGCTCCGTCAATGCCGCAGAATTCAAAACTTTTTGCATTGTCATCAAGCATAAAATAGAACTTATCCGCTTTTTCAAAGGTGTTGTACTGTCTGCCGCCGCCGCAGTTGAAAACATAATGGGTAATGCCTCTGAAGCGGAATTTGATGAAAGGAAACTTCATCGACAAATAGTACAATCCGGGTTCAGGCACGGTAAAGTCGATTTTTTTAGCCGATCCGGCAACAACTGAAATGGATTTATCTTCCAGTATTTTCATTTTTCGGTCAAAAAGCTGATAAGAAAATCTTCCGTTACGCATGGGAAATTCGGCTTCCATGGTAAATTTGCAATCTTTGCCCACCATCACAGCGACCATAGAGTTGTCGCGGATCATAGCTGTTTTGCGGGTAAATTTCGCCGGATCAAGGCCTTTACCGGCGGGAACCAGATTCATATTCTGTGAAACAACAGTGAATTCTTCCGAGACTTCGGTTTCAACTGAATCGGAGTAATTCGCCATGATCTGGATCGTTTCTTCACCGGCGACAGCCACCGGAGTATTACGTTTGAGATCGAGGTGGACCATTTTACGGCTGGTCGGGGGCAGAGTCAGTTTGATTACTCCATCTTTCAACTGCCACACGGAATCCTTTTTGCAGTAAACGGTCACATTCAAAGGCACAGGTGAGACATTGGTCAATTCAAGAGTATTGCTGCAGATGTTACTGCCGACCGGGA
This sequence comes from Victivallaceae bacterium, assembly GCA_045644425.1. GTDB lineage: Bacteria > Verrucomicrobiota > Lentisphaeria > Victivallales > Victivallaceae > UBA1784. Next base: position 24,733 of record JAZRGW010000020.1, read on the forward strand.
TCTCTTTCCGGGCATCAGTGTAGTTGATTTCCGCATGAAGTGACTCCATGACTTCGATATATTTGAGCGATGCCAGCGGCAGAGTTTTACCGTTGCAATCAACTTTTGTACGGTAGAGCAGACGGATAATGTTATTGGCAGCACCGATACCTTCAGTAATAAATTCATTACCTTTGATGGTGATGAATTTTGCCAGATCGCTGTTGAGGATCGACCAATTGCCATTTGCCGGAGCTGTTTCAAATTTCAACGGAATACCGGGAATCATCACATCATGGGTGGAAACAGCGGTGACACATTTTCCACTCATCAGGAATGTCACCCCATTGGCAAATGCCAGAAGATTTTCACCGGCAAGAGTGGTTTTCTGGACAAGCAATTTGCCGGAAGTGAGCATTTTTTCACCTTTTCCGACCGCCAGAACTGCGGCTTTGGCCAGATCTTTATCCGCCATCATTTCCGGAGCAAAAGCGAGAATACGCCATTTACCAGCAGCAAGGTCAAGTGTACCATTTTTTCCGGCAATCACCTTGTCGCCATGTGCGGCAAAAATCAGCCACTTGTCAGCGGTTTTGACGGTACTTTTGCCGGTAAGTTCCAGAGTACCGAAACTCACTTCACCGAACGCTTTTATAATAGCCCGGTAATTACCGGAAACGGTGATATTTGCCGGTTTCAGCACATAAAATCGACGGTAGGCATCACCTCTGGCTCCGCCTTTGCCGGAGTTTCTGGCAGCAAGATTGTACCAGTCAAAGTGTGCTGCAACAATACCTTTGCCGTCAGCATCCGTCACTGAAAGCTGACCATCGGCATTGAGCGTGTAAACGCTGTCGCACCCGTAAAGAATACCTTTGGCAGCTTTGCGGGGTGCAAAATTACCTTTGGCATCGGCAGTCATGGAAACCGTCTTGATCGGCAGCAGATCACGGATCACCGGAGCATCATTTGCCGCACGCATTTCAAGAATCATTGCATCATCGACCGGCACATCCAATTCAAGCACCGTTTTACCGGAAACTTCCTGCAATTTTTTGACCGGCAGCGGCCATGAACGATAAAGGGTCTTTTTGCCTTCCGGCAGAGCATTGCCGTTGATATGCAGAGCAACTTTCTGCTCTTTGCCGGTAATATTGGTCATCAGCACCGCAGTATTTCCCGTTTTGTTCCGGTAGCTCATCGCCTGAACCGCAGGCCCTTTCCACGGGAAATTGAGGAAAACACTCTGCTTGAGGCGGGCTTCATGCTCATTGCTGACCACGCCGACAGCGGTATTGCCGAGCAGTGCGGGATCTTTGACCTGGGCAGTTTCCAGAGCAAGTCCGCTGCCGAGATAGGGATAACCGGCACGATACCACGCCTGAGCCAGATTGCGGGCGTAAATATCGTGAGGTTTTGACCCGAAATCAAATACCTGCACACCACCGTAACAAAGCTGGATGCCCCAGACAAAACTGGTTCCCATCTGCCAGCGGAAAAAGTCAAGCGGCAGTTTCTGTTCGCAATCAGAACCGTAAATGCTGGTAATGTCGTTATAAGTCATGGTAAAGAACGGGAATGAATCAGTCACTCCGTACTGTGCCCAGCTGGCACGGGTCATGTCGTGGATCAGGAAGCAATCGACTTTATTGGCGTAAGCTTCACTGAAACCTTCAGAAACAAGGAATGGATCATCAGTTATCTTTTTCAACTCAGCTTTCATATCATTGACCAGCTGGCTGTTGCCTCTGACCCAGTAATTGCCGCCGTTGATAGTTTTAAGATTATCGTTATAACAGACCTGCTGACCGACCGCCATCACATCAAGGTACTGACTGTCGGTAAAAATCTGTGAGAAAAGTTTCTGCGTAAGCGTGGAATACTCTCTCTGCCAGATGGGGGAAACCGGATTCATCCATGGATTGGGACCGCGGATAAACCAGTCGTGGGGAATGCCGTTTTCACGGAGTGCGACCGCTTCGGCAATATTTTTTCTGCGGTAGGATTCAGTATCGGAATCCCAGATGGCACAGCAGACATAGGGAGCCACACCGATACCCGCCTGCCGCATATCGCGGACACCTTCACGCATCTGTGCGAGCATGGGGTAGTAATCAAGATTGTTATTGTCAAAAGAAGCCACGGGCCATCTGACCACATGAGTATTGTGGGGAACACGCAAAAACTCCTGGAGTTTGAGGTTTTCCGGCACGATTTTATTGGGAGCACCGTAAGATTTGGTCCAGAAGACATTTTCGGAAATCTTCCGGCTCTGTTTCGGATTCTTTGACCACGGATAATCTTTGATCACGTCGCGGTAAAGAGCTACTACTTTACCTCTGCCGCCGGTAAAAGTACCGATATGTGTGACATAAGGAGTGGTGTATTTGAAAACTTTATCACCTTTGGCGGAAGTTCTCGGCCAGAAAGGGAAAGGAGGCAGATGCTGCAATTCCATATTGAATGTATCAGTTTCTTTTCCTTTATCATAGAAAAGTTTTTTTGCATAGCTTTCCGGATCGGCAGGCGCGAGGAAAAGTCCGGTCTCGTCAGGCATGGTTCCCCGGTGGAAACCATTGACAAAGAAATCCTTGTGAGCTGACGGCTGAATTACGGGAGCAACTTTGCCACTGCCGTAGAAAGCAGCGAACTGCATCGACCAGTGACCGGGACAGGGCACTTCTTTGGGATATTTGAGTCTTTTTCCCGGAGTGCGGATCATGCGGCCGAGGTTGTCGCCGTAAACCATGAAGTCATCACCGAGGGATCTGATATTGTGCAGTACGGGAAATGAAAGTGTTTTCACCCAGACCGCCTCTTTATTTGAAGATGCAGCTATTTCCGCTTTCCAGAGTGCGATACCGGAATCTGCCAGCAATGTGATATATCCGGTGAAATCGACCTTGCTTTCGGCAATGGGAAGAGCTTTCCAGACAAGTGTCATGATCTGGTCACTGCCTTTACGCACGACTTTGACTTGGGGAGCTGTACCCGGAATAAGAGTATGCTCCCTGCCTTTGGAATCCAGCACGACTGCTTTCCAGAGCATCGTATTTGCCGGCATGGCGACTTCACGGTCGGTCTCTTTATTGAGAATTCCGGTCAAAGCACCGGTTTCACCGGAAAATTTGAATTTCGAATGGCGGTTTTCAAGAGTGAAATCCGCCAGCGACGCACCTGTAAAAAAGGCACAAAGGAGGCATATGATAACTTTTTTCATCATCGCAAAACCTTATTTTCAGGTGAAATCAGATATCTTCGTCAGTAGTAGATCCCAAGTCTCTGAATTTGACAAACTTATTGGCTGTTTGAGCGAATTTGCCTTTATTCATCACTTCGGCATGACCATCAAAAAACGCGGCATTGGCAGAACCTTTGGCATGACGGGCATGCGGAGAATAAAGACGGGCAGAATCGCTGCCGTTGGAAAGGATGTATGATCCTCTGACTTCAGTTGCACCATGATATCCGGCATCTGCAATGCAAACCGTATTGGATACCTGTTTCAATGCTCCGATACGGACACCGCATTTCAAATTCCCATCGTTCACCCAACAATCACCCATATCGACCTTGACCGTATCATAATCATCGTCAGAGTGAACCGGAGAATAAGCTCCGTAAGTAAAACTGACATTTGTTGCCCAAACCCAGGATCCGGTTGCACGGTCGGCGTCTGCGGAACAAAAACTGGAAGGATCAGCAGCAGCAATAAATCCGGCATCACTCAATACCCAGAACATAGTAGAATTATTCGGCTTGAAACTCGTTCCGGGAATTGCCGGAACAATGTCATTGTATGTATCTGCATAACTCTGAACTGCGAACATGCTCTGTTTGAGGTTGTTGATACATGCCGCAGACTGACCGCGCATACGGGCGGAATTGAGTGCCGGGAGCAGGATCGCCGCCAGAATAGCGATGATGGCGATGACCACGAGAAGCTCAATAAGAGTAAAGCTCTGGAGCTTTACTCCGGCATGCCGGAAATTGACTGCATCGATTTTTTTGAACATAACTTGTTTCTCCTTTTTTTTGGTTAGGGGTTGTTTGATTTATTTTTTACATTTCAAATGAAAGTTTTTCAACATGATCCGCAACTGTATGCCTCTTTGAAACAATCAAGTTTACCGGCAGCGTAAGTGACCTTTATCACAGCCGGAAGCGAAAGCGTTTCCGGCAGCGTCATGATCAGCCGGTGATAGTCATAATCTTTATTATGGTACTCGGCAAATTCTATTTTTTCATCACCTGCAAGCACATTCACACTCTTTACAGCAGAACGGACACCGTAAAACCGCACATCTCCGGGATTGCGAAAGATCCAGAAATAAAGCGAATTGCCATTACGGGTGATTTCACCCCAGCTGTTGCGGGAGTAGATCACGCCGGGATCTTCCGCTCCGTAAAGAGCTTCACTGCGTGGCTGAAGATAAGTACCGATATCATGTAAACGTTCCAATGCTTCCGGCGGGAAAACTCCTTTGCCGTCAGGCCCGACATTGAGCAGAAAATTGGCATTTTTAGAGACCGCGACGGCGATCCTTTCCAGAAGCTCTGATGATGAACGGTAATTGAGGTCGACCGGTTTGTAGCCCCAGCTCTCATTCATGGTACTGATAGCTTCTGTCTTTTTTGTGCAGGGTACAGCCGGCAGACTATTGTCAGGCAGTGTTTCAAAATCCCAATCCCTGCCGCCGCCGATACGGCTGTTTATCAGACAATCCGGAGCGAGGGATTTTACAAATTCCCCCAGCTCAAGACTCTGTTTCTCACTGATTTTCACCGGAGTATCGAACCAGATTATATCAATTTTGCCGTAATTGGTCAATAATTCCCGCACCTGATGGTAAACTTTGCCATGCAAATATGCGTCAAAGGCTTCGGGGGTTTTCTCTTCCGGAGAAAAATCCCAGGTATTGCCCACCGCACCGGCTTCGTTCCAATCCTGCTCATGGGAATAGTAGACTCCGAATTTCAAACCGCGGCGGTGTGCTGCATCGGCAAGTTCACCGATCACGTCCCTTTTAAAAGGTGTCAAAGCACAGATATTATAATCATCATAAGTGGAGTTGAACATCGCAAAGCCGTCATGGTGCTTGGATGTGACCACCATATATTTCATCCCCGCATCCAATGCTGTTTTGACCCACTCATCCGCATCGAAGTCTGCCGGGTTGAAATTTTTTGCAAACTCCCGGTATTCCAGACGGGGAATACGGAATTTATGCATCATCCATTCAGAGACCCACGGTGTTTCCATATTTTTCCAGCAGCCGCAGGCATGGGAGTATACGCCCCAATGAATAAACATCCCGAAGCGTTCCCGTGAAAACCAATCCATAAAAATCAAAACCTTTCGTTATAAATTTCACCATTTGACTAAAATATACGGAATTTTCCTGAAAAATGCAACACTCATATTATCCAAAAAGTTATCATCCGGAACAAAAAAGTTGTCAAATATAAAGATTTTGACTTGAATCCGGGATTTTTTGCTATATATTAACACTCACGGAAGAAAAGGATTGCAGAAAATGAATAAACTTCTTGAAAAACCCGATTTTCATGTGGCATGTGCCGAATATGCCGAACTTGACCGTGCCTGGAACTCTGCTCTTTTCAGTCCGGTAAGCAGATATATTCCGTGGACAAGGCTCTATTTCCCTCTCAGCGGCGAAGGAAAAATCGAATTCAACGGAAAAACAACCATCATCAAACGCGGTAAACTTATTCTGGTACCGCCATGTGCAAAAATCCATGTGTCATGCGATGATTTCCTGAATAAATTCTGGATACATTTTTCCGCCCAGAGTTTCAAACATGGCACCGAACTTTTTTCACTTTTTGACGATGTGGCAGTACTCGATCTGAATGAAGATGAATTCGCTTTTACCGAAAAACTTTTCCGGATCGTCTACCGCCACTACCGCATATACAAACCTGCCGGAAACAATGAAAATCCTCTGGAAGAACAGAGTGCAAAATCCGCCCTTTTGCTTCTGCTTGAACCTTTTCTGCTCAAACTGGTCAAGTTCACCGATGAACCTGATTTTTTCCGCATCCTCGATGTGATGAGTTACCTCAACAGTAATCTCAACCGTCATATAACTCTGAAAGAACTCGGGCAGCATGCAAATATGCACCCAAATTACTTTTCGGCTCTTTTCAAAAAACAGACCGGCGTGCCGCCGATAACTTATCTGAATATCCTGCGGCGTAACCGGGCGTTGATGGAATTGCAGCGGGGCAATCTGCGGATAAGTGAAATCGCGGAATTGGTCGGTTCCGCCAATCCGGCAGCCTTTTCCAAAATGATCCATAAAGCCACCGGAGTATCCCCCAGAGAGTACCGGCAGACAATGAAAAACGGTTCTTTTGCAGCTTCAGACGGTTTCGCCGCCGTTCCCCCGCCGGAACGATGACGGTGAAGTGTGGAAGTGTTTGCGGAAACATTTGGCAAAATAATTGGAATCATTGAATCCGCAGGCAAATGCGATCTCGGAAACCGCCATTGAACCGTTTTTGAGCATATTCGCCGCCGCATTCAATCGCAATGCGGTAAGATACTGCAAGGGACTCTGACGGTTCACCGCCTGAAAGTTCCTCAAAAGCGTATTCACCGACATCCCGCAATATTTCGCCATCCGGGCAAGATCCCACGTTTCCTGAAATGATGATTCCAGAGTACTGGTCAATGCCGCAAGACGGGTGAGTGCCGCCGGCTGCCCCTCTTCACTCTGACGGGAATTCAATGCCCGGGAAAGAAAAATGGTCAATTCCAGCATCTTTCCGATGGCGGCAGCTTCACTGCCGGGAAAACGTTTCTGCAATTCAAAGTCGATCTTTCCGGTAAGCCGGATAACCGATTCCAATTCCTGCGAAGATAAATGCAGTGAGTTCTGGTAACTGCCGCTGGTACGCAATTCCGGTTCAAAACGGAATAATACATGATACCCAGGTATCCGGTTCAAATACTCCTGCATTCCGTCAAAAAGCCGGTCATCAAACATGATATTGGTGATCCCCAGATACTCATATTCCTCAAAATAATGAGTCGTTCTGCCGCTGATGACAAAGACATCTCCGGTGGAAACAGGGTACGATACACCATTGATATTATGCATTCCCTGACCGCTGGTGATAATGACCAGTTCAGCAAAGTCGTGCCAATGATTTATACCGGTATAATCGTGGATGTGGGTAAGTACCCTGCCCTGCACTTTTTGCAGCTGCAGAGGCACAAACTCACGGTCGAAGTAATAATTGCCGGATAATTGAACTGCTTTTTTTCCATTCATGGTGATAATTTACCACTATTTGATGATTTTGTCAAGGTCAATATGATTTTTTCCGTCTATATTAATGGTACAAACAATATCAAACCAATCCCGAAACGGAGGAAAAAAATGAATGCTTTCAACAACGCGACTGTTACCGGCAGATCCATGCCTTTCTGGTGTGTAGCCAACCCCCTTGCCGATCCTTTCGGCGGCGGTGTGCTGGATAAAATCGATTCCCTCGAAACTGCAAAACTCATTGCAGGAGCGAAACAGGATGGACTCATTGAAGCGACCGCTTTCCACGATGACGATCTGGTTCCGTGGAATCCGGAAGACCCCGAAGATGATCTTGACCCCAAAAGTGCAGTTTACACCCGACTCCGGGAAATCAAAGCCATTCTCGATGATGCCGGAGTGTGGTTCAACTCTTCGGTATGCAGTCTGCACGGTTACTCCATTTTCCGCGATGGCGGCTTGTGCAATCCCGATCCGGAAATCCGCCGCCTTGCAAAACTCAAGGTACGCCGTTCCCTGCGGATGGGAAACTTTTTCGGTGCCAAATATCACATATACTGGGTTGCCCGTGACGGTTTTGAAGTTCCCGTCGTCACGCAGTGGGATAAGGTCTACGAGTGGCTCGCAGAAGGTCTGAATGATGCAGCAGACTATATCCATGAAAAAAATATGAGCAATTATCTCGGCTGTACTGTCGAACCCAAACCCAATGAACCCCGTGGACAGATGTTCCTGCCGACCGCCGGTCATGCAGTCGGATTCATCCAGTCGAAATTGAAAAATCCGGACTTCTGGGGTGTCAACCCGGAATTGCTCCAGCATGAAAGCATGGCTCTGATGAGTCCGATCCTCACTGCCGGTTATCTGGTCAGCATGAAAAAACTTTTCTTCCTCCATTTCGGCAGTCAGATCAAAGCTCAATTCGATGATGACTTCCCGCCTTTGACCGGTCCGGAAGGTCTGAAAGAGACCGTCATGCTCTTTCACACTCTGAAAAAACTCAACTGGCAGGGCGTGGTTGAATTCGACTGCCACATGCTCCGCTGTGAAGCAGATACCGCCGATCAGCTCGGATGCCGCCGCCAATTCATCCGCAACTGTTCCGAAGCTCTGGATATCGCTCTGGCTCTGGCTGACCGCATCCGGGATCCGGAACCGGGAATCAGTCACAGTGCCGCCGATCTGGAAAGCATCCGCCAGATGTGCAATTTGTGAGGCTGATAAATGATGCCGTATCAGAATCCGGAACTTTCCCCGGCAGAAAGAGCCGCCGATCTGCTCTCACGTTTGACCGTTGAGGAAAAGATCGCCCAGCTCAATATGGCGAATCCGGCAATTCCACGGCTGGGAATACCTGCTTATCACTGGTGGAATGAAGCTCTGCACGGTGTTGCCCGCAACGGCAAAGCGACTATGTTTCCGCAGGCAATCGCCATTGCAGCATCGTTTTCGCCGGAAGCGGCATTTCAGATGGGGGAAGTGATCCGCAAAGAAGCGTGGATAAAATTTCAACATCACTCAAGACTTGGCGGCAGAGGCACTTATGCCGGATTGACCATGTATTCGCCCAATATCAATATTTTCCGTGATCCCCGCTGGGGCAGAGGACATGAAACCTATGGGGAGTGTCCGGTATTGACTTCTCTGATGGGCAATGCTTATATCCGGGGTATTCAGGGTGATGATCCGGAAAAACTCCATTGTGCGGCAACGATCAAGCACTATGCTGTCCACTCCGGACCGGAAGCTACCCGGGATAAATTCGATTCCATTGCTTCCGATCTCGATATGGCTCAAACTTATCTATACGCCTTTGCCTACTGTCTGAAACACGATCCGCCGAAGTGTATAATGACCGCTTACAACAAGGTCAATGGTATTCCAATGTCGGTCAATAAAAAATTTATCGGCAGAAATTTGCAGGATAATTACGGTTTTACCGGTGTCACTGTGACCGATGTGGGGACTGCCGCATTCATGGTCAGCGGACACAAGTTCTGCAAAGATATGCCCGAAGCTCTGGCTCTGGAAATATCTTCCGGGGTGGATGTCTGCTGTGAATTGACTCCCGGATGTGAAAAATTTTTGCGTGAAGCGTATGACCGCAACTTGCTGGATATTGCTGATATCGACCGGGCGGTAAGAAATCAATTCACTCTGAAATTCCAGCTCGGGATCATGGATGAAAATAAACTGCCGGATTACTCACTTCTGGAGTGCAAAGCCCACCGGGATATTGCTGAAAATATCGCCCGTAAAACTCCGGTTCTTTTGAAAAATGATGGTATTTTACCCCTTGACACCCGGAAAATCCGTAAAATTGCGGTTATCGGACCGACGGCTGCGGACACAGATATTCTGCGTGGCAATTATGCCGGAACAGCGACCAGATACACCACCATTCTCGAAGGTTTGCTGAATAAATTCGGCGAAGACAATGTGATCTACGCCCGCGGCTGCGAAATAATGCTGCCCAAAAGTGAACCCTGTGCCCAATCCGGCGACCGTTACGCTGAAGCTCTTATTGCAGCCGACCTCGCGGATGCGGTCATCCTCTGCCTCGGACTTACTCCGAAATTCGAGGGTGAAAACGGCGATGCCGGCAATGCCGAAGCAGCCGGGGATAAAATCTCCCTTGAATATTCTTCCGTCCAGAAAAAACTGCTGGATATGATCACCGCAACCGGCAAACCGGTTATTCTGGTGAATATTTCCGGCAGTGCTTTGAATATTCCGGAAAAAAAAGTCAATGCAGTATTGCAACTTTTCTATCCCGGTTCCGCCGGTGGAAAGGTCGTGGCAGATATTCTTGACGGCACGGTCAATCCATCGGGCAGACTGCCGGTAACTTTCTACAAAGATACAGAAAAACTGCCGGATTTTGAAGATTATTCAATGGCTGGAAGAACTTACCGTTACTGCGAAGATAACATCCTTTATCCTTTCGGTTACGGTTTGAGTTATACAACTTTTGAATATTCTGACTTTTCCGTACCGGAAATCTCCTGCAAAAATGAAGATATCCCCTGCACTGTTACAATTCAAAATACCGGGAAAATGGCTGGAGAAACGGCGATTCTTTTCTTCTTCCGGGAAAAAGAACACCGGGAAAATACTCCTCTCCGGCAGTTTGCCGGAGCAAAAAGAATATTTCTGCAGCCGGGAGAAAAATCAGCCGTCAACTTCATTTATCCGGCGGAATTCCTGCAATTTGCAGAAAAAGACGGCAGCTTTAGAGAACTTACCGGAGAAATCATCCTCGAAACCGGAAATCAGCAAATCATTGTCACAAGGAGATAAATCATGGCTTACTATTTGGGAATCGACCTCGGCACTCAGAGCATGAAAGCTCTTCTGATCGATCCGGAAACAGATTTTGTCAGCGAAGCTATCGCTGTAAATTACGGCAGAGAACTTCCACAATACCAATCACCGGCAGGTTTTATTCCGGGTGATGATCCGGCGGTATGCTGTGCCGATCCGGCGATGTGGCTGGATGCACTGGATCTATTGATGCAGAAAATGGCAGATGCAAAATGGGATATGAAAAATATTGCCGGTATTTCCGGTTCCGGTCAGCAGCATGGAACCGTCTATCTGAATGATTCATTCCCCGAAATCCTCAAAACTCCGGATCCGGTGAAAAATCTTTCAACCCGACTTGCTCCGACATTCAGCCGCAAAGTATCTCCGATCTGGATGGATGCATCCACTGCCAAAGAGTGTACCATGCTTTCAGAACGTTTCGGCAATCGCATCCGTCAGGTAACCGGAAGCTTTCCGGCTGAACGTTTCAGTGGTCCTCAAATCATGAAGTTTGCCCGGCAGGATCCGTCTGCCTATGAAAAAACCGCCTCCATCCATCTGATAAGTTCATTTTTCGCTTCCGTGCTTGCCGGAGAAAATACAGCTATTGATACCGGCGACGGAGCCGGAATGAACCTTGCCGACCTTGATAACGGCAAATGGGATAACGAAATCGTGGAATTCGCCGCCCCCGGATTGGCGGGAAAATTGCCGCCGCTTGCCCCGTCAACCGGCATTGCCGGTAGACTCTCAAAATATTTTGCAAAATACGGATTGCGTCCGGGGATTCCGGTAAATCTCTGGTCCGGTGACAATCCCAATGCTCTTATCGGCTGCGGCGGCTATGCCCCCGGTACGGCGGTCATCTCTCTGGGAACCAGCGACACCTTTTTCGGCAGTATCAGCAATTTTGCCGATGCTCCGGCAAATCACGGACACATTTTCGGCAATCCTGCCGGTGGCTTCATGTTTCTGCTCTGTTTTGCCAATGGCTCACTGACCCGGGAAGCGATCCGGGAAAAATTTAAACTTTCCAGAGAAGAGTTTGAAAATGCTGCTCTTGCAGCCGAAGCAGGCAAATACCAGATGCTGCCTTTTCTGCTTCCGGAATCGACTCCGGCAATCGCTGAACCGGAAATGTTTTACAACTTCAACCCGGAAAACGTTTCCGATGGTGAATTCATCCGGGCATTGCTTGAATCACAATTTTTGACGATGAAATATCACGCCGGTTCCCGGATCAAACCGGCTCTCATCCGCCTGACCGGTGGTGCTTCGGCAAGTCCGCTGCTCCGGCAGTTGGCGGCAGATATTTTCCAGACACCGGTCGCAATCGGTGAATCCGCAGAAGCTGCCGCTCTGGGAGCGGCGATGCGGGCGGCAAATTGTGCCGGAGGATTCTCTTTTGAGGAATTGACCGGTAAATTCTGTGCCGCTGAAAAAGTGATATATCCTGATACTTCCAAAGCCGCAGTTTACGATGCGGCACTGGCTGCTTTCGGTAAACTTTACGAAGAAAAATTAAAACAGGATACCTTATAATATGCTGCCGGTAAATGAATTATTCACAAAGGAACATTTCCGGGAGATAATGGATTTTTACAACTCTTACGATGCGGCACAGGAAAAAATCCTTTTCCGTAAACTGCCGCCATGTAAAGTAAAAACCCTTTTTTACGGTGATTCCATAACCTGGGGATTTGCTCTGCATGAGTTTTTCCCCGGCATCTCTTTTCTCAACCGGGGAATCCCCGGCGACAATCTCAACGGACTCTATTTCCGGATGGATGAAGATGTGTTGCCCTATCATCCGGAACAGGTGATTTTTCATGCCGGGATCAATCAGATCGGTGAAGACAACCCCACCATGCTCTGCCGGTACAAAGTTATCGGCGATATATTGAAAGATGCCGGAATAAAAGTATATTTTGCATCAATTCTGCCGTTGCGGCACGGAGATCAATGGAACCGGTTCCGGTATCAGAATAAGATCGTGGAACTGAATGTGCTTTTAAAAGAACTTGCAGAAAAAGAGTTTGCCGGTTTCATTGATTATCACAGTGCATTACTGGATAAAAATGATGAACTTGCAGAAAAATTTGCCCGTCCGGACGGAACTCACATCACCTTTCACGGTTATCAGGTAATGGCAAAAGTACTGCAGGAAAAAGTTGATCTTTTCTGATTGCCGCAAACGGAATATTGCTGCGACCTTTTCAACTTGAAAAATTATTTTTTCTTGCTTTTTTTACTGCTTTTTTTACTTTTTTTATTGCTGTCTTTTGGGGATTTATTTTTATAATCGTCGTAAGTCAAAGGTTTGTATTTCGGCGATTTCCAGGCATTTACAGCTTTTTCTCCGAGCAGGACAACATCCCATCTGCCATCGGCAGAGATGAGCTTACCAGTTTTGTCAAAAACCGCCAGAGTGGGGATCCCGTTGACTTTCAATTCACTGATCAATCTTTTCGCAGCAGGATCATTGAATGGTATCGCCAGCCACGGCATGGAATCAGCTTTCATATATTTTTTCATATCCGTTGCTGTTTTATCTCTGGATACAAAAACAATTTCAAAAGCATTGTTTTTCTTTACTTTTTTGTAAAACTTCACCAGCTGCGGAGTAAATCCCCGGCACGGACCGCACCATGAAGCGGAAAAATAGACCGCGACCATTTTACCATTCAGGAAAGATGCACTGACTTTTTTCCCGGAAGCGTTGATCAACCTTGCCGGAAATTTACTGACGATACCACCGGTTTCCACTGCAAAAAGATTGAAAATTGCGGTAAAAAACACCAACAGCAAAAACTTTTTCATTTTCCCCACCCTTGTTTTTATACAATATCCTGCGTCTCAATACAATATAGCATAGCTGAAAAATAAATTCAAGATTATTTTTCAGAAAATCGTCACGGTATAATTACAGACATTTACGGACGGCTACGGACAATTACGGACTTCAATTTTTGTCCGTAAAAGTCTGTGAAAGTCCGTTCACGTCCGTGAAATCGTGTCCAAGCTTCCGGTAACAGTCGATCATAACCTGACAGGAAGCGGCATCTTCGACGGCAAGAAACCGCAGCTGTTCATCAATGGCACTCACTGCATACGGCGGCAACTTATCCCGCAGTAAACAAGCGTAATTCACTAACATTGAAGCACAAATCAAAGGTGTTGTTCCAGCAAGAAACTTTCTTTTTACGGCTTCAGCAAGATATATTTTGTAGCGTGTCTTTTTGCAGATTCTGGATTAGAATACCAGAAAACAGTGGTTTTGACATTTGATTTCGGCAATAACCTTCTGCTCCATTCAAAGTGTTCAAGCCGATAGTCGATTTTGTTTTGGGCTAAAATCTCACCAATTTTATTAAGCAGAGCAGAAAATTTTTTCTTTCCCCGAACATTTGACTCATGAGCATTTTCAGCAATTTCAACCTGATTTTTTTCAGGGATATAAAACAAGGCGGCATCAAGCGTTTTATGATGAAATATAAAAACTTTAATTTGGGGTTGCGTCAGTAAAAATTTTTCATCCCAACGTTTTTCGTAATCCTCGCTAAAATGTTCTTCTTTTTCAATAATAAATTCAAAGTCATTTGTACTGCAAAAATCAAATATTATTTCACGCAGTGCTTTTTTGTCTTTCACATCACGCAAGGTAAATATATAATCATTATCTTTATGAAGAGCTGTAAACCATTTGTAAACTGCAGTACATTTTTCTTCAAAAGTCAACTCGCCGGCGGCACAACCGGATAAGACACAACAGCACCCGAGAAGCAAAAACAGTATTATCTTTTTCATTGTTCGCTCCAATCTTCAGGTGGAGTTTTATCCCGGTAGCGTATCAGAGGAAAGGCATCACCGCTTCGGAGAGCCACATCCAACGCACGCGGCAAATCAAAAGTGGGGAACGCCATTTTGAAATGGTAAAAAGGATTTCCATCATTATCTTTTTTCTTTTTAAGCGAGATTTTGCTGATTTCAATATTGTGCATCAGGTTTTCATCGGTAAACTGTGCTCCGGAAAAGGTCAGGAGCCAGTCCCACGGATCGGCAACCGGATACAGTATAAGTTCGCCGTCAACCTCTCCGCCGGGCATTCTATCGTTCCCGGGAGTCCACTCCCAGGTGGTACGATCTTTTATCGGAATAACCAAACGCTTTCTTGCGTAGCGAATTTCTGCCGGATCAAAATAAGCATCGTGCAGCAAAGAAAGAAACTGGACGTCGCTTGCTTTTTCCAAAGTTATATCCAATTTCTTATATTCAGTTGTCAAAAAATCTTTCCAGCGCATTTTACACCTTTTCCTCAACAGGTATCAAATTGTTTTCTTTGTAAAAAGTTTTGATATCTGCAATATATTCCCGCCCCAAGTTGTTGATAACGGCATCTTCTTTTTCCCAGTCCGGAGAAAAGCAGTCGCCATAAATTTTCAGCAAAAAGCCCTCCGTCAACGAATCACATTCACACGGCAGATTATTGATTTTCTCTTGCCATTTATATTCTTGTACAATCATAATAAAAGCCTTTTCGTACATTATAGCATAATGCATTATTGATTTTTGTAAAAAAAACAATCATATCATCATCAAGAAAATCGTTATCAGGGAAGAGCCTTATGGAATAGTTATCGCATAAATAAAATATAAACATATGTTTTATTGGATCGAATAGAAAATCGATCACACTATTGCCGGAACGAATTAAATCGTCAAAAACATGACTGAACTTTGCTCTGTCATCGTTATTGTTAAGTATTTCTATATCATTGTGATATATGTTCCAAGCACACATATATACAAATATATTATTTCCATCCGCTTCTTTTTCTGAAAAGTCTATTTGTATAAAAGAACCGTAATTGGAAAATATATTGAAAATTTTACCAATAAAATTGTTTTTGATAAATTTTTCAGACTCTATTATATCCATGCTTTACGACCTCTCATCTTTATTGCAATTGCCAGGGATAAGGCTTTGTTCCCAAAATTCTTATTTCTTTGAAAATCATCGCAAAACTCCTTATCCGTTAATTGATTTTACTGCTGAACTTACAATAAGAATAAAAAAGAGCATAAATGTCCAGAGCAGTTGACTCAACATTGCTTCACTGTTTATAAAAAAATCTGCTCGCTTGGCGGATATTTGCTTTAAACGTTCGTTGCGTTCTTTTTCCATGGCATCATATTTAGAATTTGCAATTCTGACTCCAAGCGGATTTATCAGCGGG
>JAZRGW010000021.1:0-16769 GCA_045644425.1 Victivallaceae bacterium
TGCAAGAGAGGAGTCTGCTTTTGACGGGCGAAATAGTTGAGATACTGCTGGCAAATTCATAAATCTTGTAAAATCGTTTGCATGAGAGCTTGGGTTTTTGTACTTTTGTACGTGATATGCAGAACGTATCGCATTGCGCCTTATGAGGAATGTCTACTACAAATATAATGAGAAGACCAAGATGTATGACCGTGTATATCCGAGTCTTCGTCAACGATTGCTCACTTACTTGCGCAATGCAGTGTTTTTTCTTGTTCTTGGTGTTGCGGCTTATTTGGTAGTGGTCTTCTTTTGGGGTCTGCCCGAGGATGTCAAGCGTTTGCGCGATGAATAAGAATAAAATTATGCTTTAACTGAAAAAAATTGTTTTTGAAGTTGGCAATATCAGAAAACGGTTGTATATTATAAGACAATCGTTTAACGGAGAGATGGCTGAGTGGTCTAAGGCGACGGTCTCGAAAATCGTTGTGGGGGCAACCTCACCGAGGGTTCAAATCCCTCTCTCTCCGCCATTTTTTTTGCAAAAAATGGCGAACGAAGCCGCAAGGCTTCACTTCACTGTGCCGTCAGGCACAACTTCACTCAAAAGGCGCAGCCTTTTCTTCACATCTTCACCAAATTCCAGAAGCCTTGCTTGTGAAGACGCTCCATTCCATTCCGCTTGTGAAGAGGTCAGCTTGCGTTGCCCGTGAAGTTGCTGCCTGACGGCGGGTGGATGTGTTTCTTTTTACTGTGCTTCGCTTACACGGCGGCAAGCCGCCTTGATTTTTATTTTTTCAATGCTATATTAAACTCCGAAAGGAGATCATCGCAGGCAGACGGTTTACGTTTTACAGCAATAAAAAGAGAATAATTTATATGTAACAAATTGCCTGTCATTGAGATATATAGAATGGCACCATTTAATGGAAAAACAAATTAAACGCATTTGTTATAATTACCATTTTTACCTACTGAGTAGTTGTTTTTTAGCCCCCAAAATCAGTCGATAATACACAATAAAGAGTTTCTTCATTGATATCAAGGAGAATTATAGGTATATATTTGCTGTTCTTCTCATTTGATTTTGAATATATAATTGCTTTTTCAGTTGTTCCCTTGAAAAAAATTTCCCCATCCACTCCAATAATAAATCCAGCACTGTTATCCAATTTGTGCCACTGCGCGAAATTATTTTTCAAAAGTTTATCTTTTGATGAGTAAAACTCTTCAAGAGAAATATTTTTGATAATGTAAACTTTATTATTAATTTTTTTTAGCTTATATGATGCTTTAGGATAAATCTCCTTAATGAAATAAAAAAAATCTTCATCACATCTTTGGGAGCACCCCTGTAAAAATAGAAATATACATATCGAAATGAGAAAAAAATATACAATTTGATATTTATTCATATTGCTTTACCTGCAAACTAAAGTTATGTGTTGTTGAATAGGTAATTATAAAATCTTTCGGGTTTCCAACTGATCCTGCAATATAACCGGCAAGTAGTTCTTGAGTAACGTTTTGAATAATTTGTGCCATTCCATATAAATAGCTTTCTATCATGCATTTGTAATTAAATTATTCCTTTTTTTGCCGGTCTTCCCAGACGCAATATTCTACCCGCTACTGTCAATAATATATCTCCAGTCAAGCAAATAGTCAAGCATCACCAAAACGCAAGAGAATAATTTATATGCAACAAATTGTCTGTCATTGAGATATATAGAATGGCACCATTTAACCATTTATTTATTATTCCATTTATCTTTTGACCTTTACTATCTGTCTTGATTTTTTACGGAATAAGTGCTATATTCAGACAATGATTGTTTAAAAGTTGCTTGAGCGTTTTTTTATGTAAAAAATGGGGGGTATGATGAAAAAGGTTTGCTTATCACTGACATTGACATTAGCTGTATTTATTCTCCATGCGGAAATTTACATTTATAAGGGCAACAGTACCAGCTACTCTGACTGTATTGCCACTTATAAGGATGGTAAAATTTACAAGGGAAGCAGTACCAGTTACTCCGATTGTATCGCTACTTATGAGAATGGTAAATTTTACCGGGGCAACAGTACCAGCTACTCTGATTGTTGTGCAACTTATTATAACAGCAAACTTTATAAAGGCAGCAGTACCAGTTATTCCGACTGTATCGTTACTTATGAGAGAGGTTGCTTTTACAAAGGCAACAGTACCAGCTACTCTGATTGTGCCGTTACTTACAATGACGGCAAACTTTATAAAGGCAGCAGTACCAGTTATTCCGATTGCATTATTACATTTTCCACCGAAAGAGGATTATTTCCGGGATTGATTTCGTGGTTGGCTTATTACTTTTACCGGATGAGATTCTGATTAAAAAGCAAACTATCTGAAATCAGAAGTGTTGACGGCAGAGTGATGTTGGTAAAATATGCTTATTCGGATGATGAAATAACTCTGATCCGGCAGGTTTTTACTTTTGATGCCGATGGAAAAATCCGTTTGTATAAAGCCGGAGAAGTGAGAAATTGATGGTAAATATCCACTGTGGTATTTCTGATTCCGGCAATTATGAAGTTTTTATTGCTGATGCTGCTTGAAAAAAGTGTTTTTGCGTGTTACATTAAATATAAATACAGTGCATGAATGTTTATTGTATCATTTATAAAACCATAACCATTCAGGGGGGATTTATGAAAAAAATTTTGTTAAGTTCAGTTTTATCGGTTCTTTGTGTTTCTGCCATGGCGGCTTACCAGTTCCAGGAAAAGGGTAACCGGGGATGGGTGGAATTTAACTCGGAAACAACAATTTCATTTGACTTGGGCCGCAGTGGAAAAGATAACGATCATGAGAATTTTATCGATCGTGGCGAAGGTGTGGTTGATTACGGCTGGTATAATCTGGAAACCGGTGAAACCGGATCTTTCAATAATGGTGCATCTGCTACCTTTAATGAAAATGACCGCATCGGTTTGTATGTGACCGACAGCACCGGTAAAACATATCTTTCACACAAAAAAGATTCCAATTTTGATAATGATACCTGGGGCAAGGCAGATATCGTTGATGGCAATATGTATGTCGGCGGCGGTAATATGGGAAGTAACGGAACTCATGAGTTCTATGTATTCAAGGTGAATACTGTCAATGCTTCAGGTAAGACGCCTTCCGGTCAGCCTTTGCCGGGAATCATTGCTACATTGCTTGTCGGTGGCGGAACTCTGGTGTATTTGAAAAAACGCAAAAAACTTTACGCTTCAAAGTAATATTCCGTTCTGCGGAATAGATGGATGCTGCCGGTAAGAGTGAGAACTTTTATCTGCGGCATTCTGATTTGTTAAAAGAGAATGAAACGTTTGAAAAAATCCCGCATTATACTGATTTCGGTATCGGTGCTGATACTTGCCGGATGTATCTGCATGACGGGATATCTTTTTTTCTCAAACTACCAGAATATCCGGCTTTTCAGGCAGGCTGAAGAAAATTTTCACCGCGGCGATGAAGCCTCTATCAACCTCGCTGAATCACAGCTTCTGCGATTGATTACTTTTGATGATGATAATGAAGCGGCATATATCATGCTGGGTAAGATCGCCGGAAAAAGAAAAGTTTATCCGGAACAGGTCTATTATTGTCACATGGCCTGCCGCCTCAATCCCCTGAGCCGCGAGAACAAAAAAGAGTATATCAAAAGTCTTTGTTTTGCCCGCTATTTTGATCGTTTGGAAAATTTTCTTACCAATAATCCGGAGTTCGATGATGATTTCGCCGGAATCCGCTTTTATGCTGCCGGTCACAATGGCAATATCCATAAACATAAATTCCGCAATGACGGGAAAAATCCTTTCGCATTGATCGCTGATCTGATTTTTCGCAGCAAAGAGCTGACGGCGGTTCAAAAGCTTGAAAAACTGGGAGAAATCGACAGTGCAGGTGATGATTTTCTGAAACAGGAGATTATCGCTGTGAAAGCAGAACTTCATCTCAGTATGCAGAATTTTACCGATGTTGAAAAACTTCTGAAAGAAGCTTATGCTCTCAACGAGTATGCTTTTGCTCCGGTTCTGGGCAGATTTTATGCCCGCTACAATTCATTCGGTGATGCACTTGCGATTTTGGAAAAATATCTTGCGTTATACCACGATCCGCTGGTTGCAATTCAGACGGCAGAATTTTACTGTTTACTGAATAAAACCGATAAGATCGCTGAACTCCGCAAGGGATTTCAAGCAGACTCCGGAAATATGGCGATGGTGTGCTGTTATTATTTTGACACATTGATCGCATTTGCAAAAAATGATCTTAAATCATTAAAAGAGTTGTCGGTACCGTTGCGTGGTTCGCTCAAAACACCGCTTGCCGCATTTATTTTTCTCTGTGCAGATTTGCAAGGTAATGATTTATCCGCTATTCAGGAACGTTATACAGCAATTATTGAACAACGGAATTATCTGGATCTTCAGAAAAGGGCAGATAATATGGTTTCGGATTATTTGAAGTATGCCTTTTCCAATATCCGGGGCAGCGAAGATAAGCTGCTTCCTCTGGCTCAGCAGCTTTATCAACGCAAACCGGAAGTTTTTACGGCAAAACTCATACTGCTGCTGCAGAAAAAACGTAATGAAATGAATATTTCACTGCTCAAAGAAGCTTTGAAAAATTTCAGCAAAGATCAGGGAATCATTAAAATCGGCATTGAAAATTATCTGAGAAATGATCCTGACGAGTGTGAGCGTCTGATCGCTGTTTATAAGAAAAATTTCCCGGAAAAATCCGGAGATATGTTGAGATATGAGATCATTCTTGCTATGCAGAAAAGAGATTTCAACCGGGTCTCGGCGTTATTTCAAAGCAGTAAATCGCCGGAAATACTTTCTGAATATTGGAATTTTGCCAGTTCAACTATGCGTGAAAGTGATTTGATGATTCTGGAGAAAAACAGACTTTATCAACCATTTTGTCAGGCATTGCTTCTTTTGAAAAAAGGAAAAACAGATCCGGCATGTGATATATTGGAGAAATCTGATGCCAAAGGTAATTTGCCGCTGCTCTTTTTCGCAGCGAAAACTCTCGCTGAAAATGGAAGAAATCAATCCGCTCTTGAGAAATATTCTCTTTTTCCGGAAAAATCACCTTATCAGACGGTGGTTTTGATGAATATGGCAGAGCTTCATGCTGAAAACGGCGATCTTGCAGAAGCCCTGAAGTATTCCAGACGATCGTACGAACTTGCTCCACATTTGCCGGAAACGCAATTCTGTTATGCGGATAAACTTTTTAAAAGCGGCAACTTGATGTTGATTCCTGATGTTGTGAAACTCTCTCCCGGAACTTTACCTTACCGTCGTAAGATGGAAAAAATGTGGATATCCGGTATGGAAGCACGTATAAGAACGTGTGATTTCAATACCCGCCGGGAAAAATTACGGGAACTTTGCCGTCAGCTGCTGGTTATAGCTCCTGATAATATTATTGCACTTGAAAATTTGAAAAAACTGAAGAAGATGCCGCAATGAGTATGAAGATTTTTTTCAACAGAGTAACAAAACACCCCATCGGAGCGTTGTATGGAACGCTTCTGGGGATTGTTGCTTTTTTTGCCTCATTGTCGATGTTTGCCGCAGGAGCATGGGATGCCGCAATCGTGGATATTCTGATGGCGGGCATATTGATTGCATTCATGTTGAAAAAATTTTTCTGTACATTCCGCAAAAAATCTGCCGCAGTGGAAAAATTTGCGGCTTGGATTCTGGTGATTTTTGCCAATATTCTTGTGTTGCTGCCATCGCATGCATTCCCCGGAAGTTTGAGTACCGCTTTTGCATTTTCGCTGCTGATTTTTGCATTTGTACTCTATTTCAGCGGCAGGTTTGTCGCAGCAATATGTATTGCTCCGACTTTATGGTGTTGTGTATTCATGCCGTATCACGAAGAGTTTATGCTGTTTTTAAGTTTTCCATTGCGTTTGAGTGCTACCATGCTTAGTGCCGGGATTCTGAAATTGTGTGGTATCGGCGTGATCTATTCCGGAACGAGTCTTGCTCTGCCGGATCTGGATATTGCCATTACTGATGCATGCAGCGGTATAAATCAATTGGATGCATTTATTCTGATCGCCTTCGCTGCTATTCAGCTTATGCATAAGAAAACCGGATGGAAGATCCTGCATTTCGCATTTATCATACCGGCAGTGATTATCGGCAACAGTTTGCGGATCGTGATCACGGTATTGCTTTATAAACTTGTTGGCGAAGTGGTTCTCTTTAACAGTTGGCATATTGCTCTCGGTTATGTGCAGGTTATTCTGGCACTTGTGATATTCTTTGCTGTGGGCAGAGTATTTCTGATAGAAACCGAAAAAGAGGCGGAGGATAAAAAATGATCAAACTTTTCCTGATGTTTGCTTCCGCAATTTTATTGATCATGCAGATTCCCTATCTCTTTTCCGCGTGGAGCGGTTCCCGTCTCGATCACTGGGATTGGATTTTTTATCTGTTATCCATTCCGGCTGCGATTTTGGCAACAGATAGAAAAAAGATTGGGAAATGCGATTATTGGGCGTTACTGTTTTTGCTTCCGGTGCTTTTTTTGAGTTTGACGGCTCCGGTTCATCAGATAAATGCACTTGCCGCTGCATCGTCAGTTGCGGTTATATTTGCAGCGGCATGGCTGCTTTACTCCTGGAACTTTGCCAGCCGGATGCTTCCAGTGGCGATGATATTGCTTCTGGGGACGCCGAGTTCAAGTTATCAGTTGTCACTGGTGATGATGTTTCCGGTATGGGCGGCATGGCTGGTGAAGTTTCTGCTTGCGGCTGCCGGTTTTATCTGGATTTACGGAATCCGCCGATTCAATTTGCAAATAAGCAAAGGGACATTGTTTTTTTCGGCGGCACTTATCTGCAGTTGTTTTTTGCTTATGCACACGAAAGAGCTTTATTTTGAAGGCAGGAGTTTTGTTCCTGAATTTTCCTCTCATATAGGAGATTTCTGGGGTAGAAGTATTGAACCGGATGTAAATACCAAACGCTTTTTTGCAACGGCATCGGTTCGGCAATACCGTTATACCAAACGCAATGTCGATATATCGGTGCTGGCTGTGCAGTGTGGAAAAAATATCCACGAGATCCATCCGGCGAGCCACTGTTTGCGGACAAGTATGTGGGATGTTGATTCAGAAAAAATTGTTTATTTGCAGGATAATTTTGCGGTCACGGAAATTGATGCAGCAAAGGGTAATACCCGTATCCTGTTGTGGACATGGTTCAGCAGTGAAGATTTTTCCACTCCCGGTTTTCTCGGATTCCGCAAACATTACCGTAATGATGTGAACTATTACACCTATCAGATTTCCGTGCCGGTTTACAATAGTGATGAAGAAGCTGCCCGCAATGAGCTTCGCAGTTTTATCCGGTTGCTGAAAGAGAGGATGATCAAATGAATAAGTACGATGAAATAACCGCTCTGCGGCAGGAATTTAAACGACCTTCACTTTTCCGGCATCACAATATTCAGATGCGTATGGTATTATGGCATATTACGATCCGCAGTTCGGCAGGATTCAAAAGACTGATGGATATAATTCTTGCGGTATTGGCGATTATTTGCGGTTCTCCGGTGTTTTTGCTTACGGCATTGTTGGTCAAAGTGACCAGTCCGGGACCGATAATTTTCAGTCAGGTACGGGTAGGAAGATTCGGCAGACACTTTAAATTTTACAAATTCCGCAGTATGTATATAGATGCAGAAGCACGCAAAGCTGAACTTCTCAAACATAATGAATCCGGTGATGGTGTGATCTTTAAAATGAAACATGATCCACGGATCACTCCGGTCGGCAGATTTATCCGCAAATTCAGTATTGATGAATTGCCGCAGTTATTCAATGTGCTTCTGGGGGATATGAGTCTGGTCGGACCCCGTCCGCCTTTGCCGTCGGAAGTCCGCAGTTACACGCTGGATGAACGCAAACGACTGAATATCACTCCCGGTATCACCTGTCTGTGGCAGGTTTCCGGCAGAAGTGAATTGCCGTTTTCCAAACAGATCGCTTTGGATAAAGAGTATATTGCAAGCCGCAGTACGTGGAAAGATTTTCTGATATTACTGAAAACGGTGCCGGCGATTTTAACCGGGAAGGGAGCTTGGTAAAATGAAACATCTGCTGATAAATCCCTATTCCCGGAGTCAGGAATGGTGCAAAGATTATTTTCCCGACCGCAGTCTGGGGATGATGCCGGTCGGTGGACGCTGTGCTGCGGAATATTTTATAGATTTGGCATTGCGTTGTCAGGCCGAATCGCTTTTGCTGCTCGGACCGACTTACAATGAACATCTTGCTGAACACCTTTATGAATATCAGCATGGAGAATTGGTTCTTGATTACCGCAGAGGCGGTGGTAACGATTCTGTACGGCATTTGCTTGAAGTATATACAGAAGAATGTGGTGACGATTGCCTTATTCTGCACGGAATGCTTATGCCGAAAGCCCATACATTGGAAGAATTGCAGAACTCTTTTGTGCCATGTGAAAATGATGGCAGCGAAGATGGTATTTATTACTATAAAGATGGTATTCTTTTAAAAAGCGATATTGAATTTTATCACATAGATTCGCTTGCAAGTTACTTTGAGGTCAATTTTCAGGTTCTGAATGATGATTTTTACAATCTTCCAGGTTATACGATGATGGAAAACATCCATGCCGGGACCAACGTGGTAATAAAAAATGATTGCAGCTTATCCGGACCATTGGTGCTGGGGGATAATACTTTTATAGAAAGTACAGCAACAGCTGCCAATGCTATTATCGGAGAACGTTCTCTGGTGGATAAAGGTGGTGTTGTGGAAAACTCCATTATCTTTGACCGTACCTATGTCGCGGGAAAACTGGAAATCAAAAACAAAATCGTCACTCCCGGGCGGATCATTGACCCGTTTACGGGGGGAGTATTGGAACGCAACAGTTTCAGTTATGCATTTTCCCCGGTGCAGAACCATTCCGCGTGGATATTGCGGTTGTGGGAACACTTCATTGCCCTGGTACTGGCGCTGGTACTGGCAGTGCCGTATTTGCTGATACTTCCGTATTATCTGACTCATAAGAAGTCGCATTGGTGCTGGAAGCTTTCCATGGATCGTTATCCGGGCTATTGGGCAGTATTGTTTTTCGGCAAAGAATTGGTCAAAAGTCATCCTGCCAATGAGAAGTTTGTTTTTCAGATGGGGGAAATTTACGGTTTGCAGAAT
Source organism: Victivallaceae bacterium (assembly GCA_045644425.1). Taxonomy (GTDB): domain Bacteria; phylum Verrucomicrobiota; class Lentisphaeria; order Victivallales; family Victivallaceae; genus UBA1784. Next base: position 9,227 of record JAZRGW010000021.1, read on the forward strand.
ACGCCGGAGCAGCGGCGTATTTATGATTATTATTATCACTACCATTGTTCCTGTATTCTGGTGCTGCAGGTAGTTTTACGCAGTTTGGGAAAAAGAGGATTTGCCACCCATGTTGAACGCAAACGTTCGTAAAAAATTCACCGCTTGCGGTGATGCGGAAGCTGAAATGCTGCTGGAAAGAGTCCTTTCTGAAATGAAAGAGTATTTTTCCGGCACGGGGCTTTGTGTCATTTTAGGCGGCAGTTACGGCAGAGGCGACGGCGGAGTGCGTCAGGATCGGGAAAACGGGATACTTTATAATGATCTGGATTTCTTTGTTTTTGCCCGGAAAAAGTGTGATAAAGCGGAAATGTTGCTTAAAGCTGCCGCTGAAAAATATGAGAATGAGTTGAAAGTCGATGTTGATTTCAGCCGCATCATGAGCGTAAATGACATCAAACACAATGCGAAACGCTTGATGATGCAGGAGTTGAAACGTGGATACCATCTTGTTGCAGGCGTTGATCTGCTTGAAGAATATCTTCCGGAACTTCCGGCTGCAAAACTGCCGTTCAGTGAAGCGTGCCGTTTACTGCTCAACCGGGGAATGGGATTATTGATGGCAGGAGAAAAAATTGCTGATAATTCGACGGATATGGATTTTATATTGCGGAATATCAATAAAGCGATTCTTGGAGCATGTGATGCTTTTCTGATTGCAGAGGGAAAATATAAATGGAGTATCGCTGAGCGGCTGACCGAGATAAATAACTCAAACTTGAGTGCTGATTGCAAAAAACTTTATATGCAGGCAGTTGAGTTTAAGAAATCCCCGAATCGTGAAACTGTACAGAATTTGCCGGAATTGTGGTCGGCAGTACGGGATATTTTCAGGGAATGTGTGGAAAATATCTGCGGTAAAAGGTGTGCTGACACCTATGATAAATGTAAAAAATATGGCGAGATATCGCTTGCAAATTTTATCAAATATTGTATTAAAAGCCGTTCTCTGCCGTTGAAAAACTGGCGGTGTTATACCATGCCGCCGGTGGCATTATTGGCAAATAGCGTGTATTTTGAGTTGGAAAATATGCCGGAAAAGGTTATTGGGCAAAGTGAACTTTATCAGCACTGGCTGATTTTTAATTGAGAGGGGTATTGTAGTTATGGATACGCTGGATAAAGATTTGAATCTTCAGGCCGAAACCAAACAGATGCAGAAACTGCAGCTTTATCAGAAGTTGGTTTTATTTACATTATTAAAGTATAAATGGAGTATTATTGCTGTTTTTCTGGTGACGATTGCAGTCGCAATGGTTTTCCGCTATTTCCACTTTCATAATTCTCCGCATAAATTTGAAGGAAGTGTGACGCTTTTTTACACTCCCAGACCCAGTGAAGAGGTTAAAACGTTAAGCATCAATCATGTGCTTGGTCTCTTTGCCCGTCAGCAGATATTTCATCAGCTGGTCGAAGAGATGCATCTTACAGAAAAACAGCAGAAGGTGCTGAAGCAGAGTATTGAAGTAAAACTTCTGCGTGATCAGCATGATATGTTTGTGATTACCGGTATCGGAGAGAGTGATGAGTATGTAAAGCAGCTGGTCAATACTTTCGTCGCTCTTGGTATCCGTAATTACGAAGAGTATCGCGGAGCTGAACTGCGTAGTTATCTGGAAGCCCGTGAAAGACGTTTGCGTGAGGTGCAGGCTTATCTGAAAAATCAGATTGAGTCATTGCATGCTCTGCACCGGAAATACGGAATAATCCACCCGGAAGAAGAGATGGAAACCGTCAAAAAGATGCAGGGCGAACAATCCGCTGCCCACGCTGAACTCAATGTGAAACTTGCCGATGCCCGTCAACGTTTTGCCCTCGCGGAAAAGAATTATAAATCCATTCCGGAAAATGTGATCAAAAACTGGGTGGCGTTGCGGCAGTTTATTCTTGATCTGCGGCGTGCATCCATGGAATACGATAAAGCCAAATTGATGTTTGCCGAGCGGAATCCCCGTTATGTGGAAGCCGAAAGCAGTTATAAAGCGGTCAAACGCAGCTTTGACGAATTTAAAAAGAGCAACAGGATCACCAATTTTGAAGAGAATATGCTGGTGGGGATCGATGGTATCGTCAGTCGTTATCAGGAAGCCGAAGTGGCATTGAGCCAAATCGAATTGAGCATGAAGTCTTTGCAGGCGGAAATACTTTTGGTAAAGGATAAAGAGAGTAAGCTGCAGCATATGATTCCAGAGCATGACCAGATTGAACAGCTGATGAAAACTTCAAATAAAAATATCGCTATGCTGGTGGAGGAGTTGACCCGGGTACGCAGTAATATTGCTCACGTCTCCCATGACATCAATATCAATGAAAGATTGGTCAGTACAAAATCATTTTCCATGTTTCCGGTCAAAATTCTGGCAATAATTTTTATTGCCGGTATTTTTGTCAGCGGAATTTATGCGGTGATCATGGTTATTTATGATATCATGTACGGTAAATTCAGCGGTATAGAAGAAGCCGTATTTCACAAAGACTTTTTTGATACAGTAGGGGTCATTCCGCATGAAAGAGCGGCTTTCTCTCCGGAACAGCGTAAATTCATTAATAACGAAATGTTTTACCGGTTCATTCTGCGACTGAAAGATACCCGTACGCTTTTTTCATGTTCGCTTGACGGATCGTTTTTAAGTTCGGTGCTTTTCGACGAGCAATTTACCAAAGCCAAACGTAATACGATTCTGGTGCGGTTGATTTTGGAAAGCGACGTTGAAAAAATCTGCGGCAATATGCAGAAGATCGGTCACTTCTATTACTCCGATAACGGTAAAACCGGTGTGAATTACAGGGACGTTAAATATGACGGAGAAGACGAGGGAAAGCTCTCAAAAGATATCAAATATCTGCGGGGATTTTCTTCAGGTGACGGCAAAGGCTATGGTTATGGATACGGATTTGCATTCTTTCCTGTCCGCAGTTTCTACGGTCTGGAGCCGGATGAGATATCCACGCTTTCAGATATTGTCAAGGAGTTGCAAAAACATTATCAGCTCATCCGTATTTCCCGTGAAAAACCATTCAATGCCTCCTGTCTGCTGGTCAGACAGCTGCATGATATCTGTGATGCCACATTGCTTTATATCGGTAAACGCCAGACTCCGAGGGCTGTTTTGCGGCGGGTACTGAAACTGCATGATGACGAACACAAAATCTACGCCGTGCTTACCGGTATTACCGACGTTGAAAAAGTTATTTCAGGAGACTATATCCGATGAAAAAGTATTATTTGATTTTTGCATTTCTCTCATTTACAGCAATTTTTACCGGGTGTTATAACCGCTATACCGGAAATTTTGAACAATTTCCCGATATAAATAATCTGCCCAGCGGTGTGGTCGATCAGGCAGGCTTGACCGATGAGGATAAACGCCGTCAGCTCGAATTTCTCAAACAGCTTGATGCCCAGAAAGAGCCGGTTTACCGGATCAATGCCGGTGATAAAATCAGTATACGGGTCTACAATCATCCCGATTTAATCATGGAATCATTGGTTACACCCGATGGTGCGATCGGAGTGATGTTTGCAGGGCAGGTGCAGGTCGCCGGATTGACGCTTGAAGAAGCCAGTGAAAAAATCAAAAAAATTTACGGACAATATATCAAAAATCCGGAACTCGGTGTTTTTGCAATTGATGTCAGAAGTCAGACTGCCACTATTGCCGGAGCGGTGAATAATCCGGGGATGTTTGTTATTTCCAACGGGATGCGTCTTGCAGATCTCTTTGCCAAAGCCGGCGGTTCTGCTGTGCGTGATTTCGATGACCAGATGCTCGATGCCGCTGATTATCAGAATAGCATCATTGTCCGCAATGGAGAAATACTTCCGGTTAATTTTTCTCTTGCAATCGAAAAAGGTGACCGTTGGCACAATGTGAAACTCAAAAAAGGTGACTACATTTATATCGCTGTCCGCTCGGAGGTAATGGTCAGCATCATCGGCAGTATCAACCGTCCGCACAAAAGATTGTGGGATCAAAATCTTGGTGTGCTGGAACTAATCTCATCCGGACTCGGCGTGAAAGAGCAGTATTGGCAATACGGTGTTATCATTCGCGGCGGTATGGAAAACCCCCGTTTTTACCGGGTCGATATCGACGGTATTTTACAGGGCCGTTGTGCCAATGTCAGATTGCAGCCGGGGGATGTGGTTTATATCCCGCATGACAACGTGTCTGAATACAATGTCTTTATCCGCAAGCTGCTGCCGACGGCTCAATTCCTGAGTACCTTTACATTCCCGGCTCTGAACTTTGTGAATTAAGAAAAAATGAAGTACTTGATTTTTCTCATTGCCTTTATCGGAGTATTGCCGCTGGGGTATATACTTACGCTGAACCGTAAGTTTATGCGCTATGCGTATCTCGCCGTACTTCTGCCGGTGATGGCATTTAATCAGGTATCGATAAATTTCTTCTCCCATGAAACTTACCGGGGAACATCACGGGGAATGGAAGTATCTCTGGTATATCTGGTAGCATTGGCAATGATTATTGGTATGTGGATTTTATATCACAGAAAACCGCTGCTGCCGGATACCGGAAGCAAGATTTACTGGATATATTTTCTTTTGTGTATTCCATCGCTGATCAATGCCGATAATGCACTTTTTTCCTGGTTCGAGATGTGGAAAATGGTTATGATGTACATCGTTTTTATCTGTACCTATTACTATTTATATCACACAAGAGACTTCAATACCGTTATCCTCGGATTCGGGATCGTGGCGGCTGTTACATTTTTGTCGGTTGTTGAGCAGCATGTCAAAGGCATCCATCAGGCAAACGGATTTTTCCCGCACCAGAATAGTATGGGTATGTATATGAATCTCATTGCTCCGGTATTTTTTGCATATTATTTCAACCGCAACAAGGGGTGGAAACGTTTCCTTTTTGCCGGATTTTTTTTGATGGCATCGGCGGCGTGTATGCGTACTTATTCCCGTGGAGCGATGGTTTGTCTTCCTTTCGGTTGTGCCATAACGACACTGCTTTCTCTGCGTTATCAATTCCATATGCGTAAAATACAGATTTTGCTTCCGATCATTCTGATCTGTTTTTTCGGAGCATTACTGCTTTTGCCAAACATTATCAAGCGGTTTGAAAATGCTCCCAAGGAATCGTTGATGACCCGCCAGTATCTCGCGGCTTCTGCATGGAATATGATGAAAGATAAACCATTTGCCGGTGTCGGTTTGAATAACTGGGGTATCAAAATCAATCCTCCGTATCCTTACTGCGAGTACCGGTATGAAAATAAACGGATAGCTAAAGATTTCAAAGAGGGTATTGTGGAAACCAGTTACCTGCTCGTTGGTGCGGAGTGCGGATTTTTGGCTCTGGCAGCGTTTCTGGCATGGCTGGGGTATTACTACATAGCCGCCTGTAAACTGGTAAAACTGTTGCGGCGTACAACTCTTTTCTATATTCCCGCCGGTATTGTCGGCGGTTTGACGGCGGTCTATCTGCAATCCACTCTGGAATGGGTGATGAAACAGCAGGTGAATTTTATTCAGATGATGATTCTTTTTGCCACGCTGGGGATACTTTTTAAATACAGTAAAGAATTTGCTGCCGGAAAAATCGAGGTGGAAGCGTGAAAAAGCTATTGGGCATATTAATATTTTTTCCATTTCTGCTTGCGGCTTTTGAGTATGAGTTTCTCACTCCGCAGCTGGTGGTTTTGAAGGATCCCGGAGTTTATCTTTTTTCTTCGCATCTTGTTGCCAAACGCGGGGTGTGGAAAAAGGAAAATGGACTTTTGCGGGATGAAAAAGGAAATATCCTGCGAAAAGCTGATATTACAATGTATGAATATATAATGTTTGATAAACCTTTACTCCCCGGAGAAAAAGTGAATGTCGGCGGCAATACGATCAAGTATGATCCGGAAATTCCGGTCAATATTTTTAAGCTCAATCAGCTCGGAAACGGAATGAAGCAAAACCGGAAGTATGCTTATATCGGAGCGTGGCTTGGAAGTGCCGGGGCATTGCCTTTGAAACACTTTTCCGGAAAAGAATTTGAGTTGCGGAAAAGTGCCGATGGTAAATGTGTGTATAAAAATATTCTCAGGTTGCGTCCGGCAGATCCCGGTTATCAGCAGCAGATTCCTTTTTCCGGAGAAGAGGTTCTTGAACTGGATTATTCGATATTCAATACTCCGGGAAAATACTATTTTTATATCAACGGCATTGGCAGAAGTATGGATTTTGTCATCGGCAGTGAAACGATCAATGAAGCTTTTTATATTCATGCCAGAGGTCTTTATCATAAAAGGTGCGGTATCGCAAAAAGACCGCCATTTACAGCATGGGAAGCTCCGGAGTGTCATCAAACTGTACTGCGGGGGCGTTTCCCCGGAAATGATGCCCATTACCGTAAAGGCAAAGCAGAAAAAGAGTTCGGATTTTTTGACATCAAAGATAACCGCATTGAGGTAAAGCATTTTGAGCTGATAAAGGAATACAGTCAGTATAAAAATGAAGTTATCAATGCTCCTGGCGGCTGGCACGATGCGGCAGATTACGACCGCAGACCGTATCATTTGCGTATCGTCAGTGATCTGGCAACAGTTTATCTGATGAAGCCGGAAAATTTTATTGACGGTCAACTCAATATTCCGGAAAGCGGCAATGGTATTCCGGATATCCTCGATGAAGCGGCGTGGGGGGTAAAGCATCTGCTTGCAGTGCAACAGGATAATGGTGGTGTCGGCACATGGTTTGAAACCACCGGACACCCGGGGCCCGGTGAAGGTCTGCCCGATAAAGAAAAACGCTCTTATTATGTATCAGCTCCAAGCCGTAACGGCACATTGGAATATGCCGCCGCGGTCAGTACACTTGCCCTTGCCATGAAAAAAGCCGGAGCAGCTGTGGAAGCAGAAAAATATCTTGTTTCAGCGAGAAAAGCATGGGAGTTCGCTATGGATCCCAAGCATCGGCTTGTTTCATGGTTCCGTTTGCACCGGCACATGATCTCTTACCGGGAAGAATCGTATCTTTATGGAGAATATCTGCTCAGATCCGGAACCAATCTTTATCTTCTGACCGGAGATAAAAAATATCTTGTTCCGGTGTTGGATGCCGCAGGAAAGATATCGGAAAATTTTAAAAAAGATTTCTGGAAATGGTCACCGCTTTCATGGATGATTCTTGAATTATTCCCGGTCAGAGAGTTGGAATCTTTCCGGAAAGAATACCGGAAAGTGATTTTATGCAATGCCGATAAGATGTTGATCGACCAGGAAAATGCTTATCCTTACCGTACATTGTGGCACGCTCACAATGCCGGATGGGTCCATGCTATGGCATGGGGAAATTATCATCCGTTGCGGCGTGCGGTAACATTGATCGCCGCCCATAAACTTACCGGCAAAGAAAAATATCTGAATGGAGCATATCTTGCCAACGATTTTCACAATGGAGCAAACCCGCTGGGCAGAAGCATGACTTCCGGACTTGGAAAAATTTATCCGGCATTATTCCTTGGTCTGGTAAGTTACG
>JAZRGW010000022.1:0-11727 GCA_045644425.1 Victivallaceae bacterium
GTAAAAAGTTGTTGCGGTGTACTCATAACGGTTATAAGATATACCTGAATGAGTAAATATTCAATAAAAAAATACTGTTCTCCCCTGTAAAAAGGTATTTTTTTAACAATCCCCCCTTGCGGAAACACTCTTTATAGAGTATAATATACAGCATACGATATGAATCACACCAAACAAAAGGAGTTTCAACTATGCTTTCTGCATTGAAAAAAAGAAAAGTATCTGTTCATGGTGAACAGATAAACCTTGCAAGGTTTACCCTGATCGAACTGTTGGTCGTGATAGCGATCATCGCTATTCTTGCTGCGATTCTGCTCCCGGCACTCAATTCAGCCAGAGAAAGGGGCCGCAGTGCCAGCTGCATAAGCAACCTGAAACAGATCACCAGCGGTGCCGGAATGTATGCTGATGCCAATGATGAATATTTTCCAACATCCAGAGGAACTTTCCCCGCGGTATCAGATCAGACAAAAACCGATGTAAGCTGGGCAGCGCCGCTTGTTATTGAAAATTATATCACTGCCCCGCTGCTGGTCTGCTCGACATTTGCAACTGTCACCACCCGTACCGACAGAATCATCTGGCTGAATACCAAGAGTGTCAGCGATTTCCGTTCTGATTTCAGCAACTTCAAATATATCGGTTACGGAATGAATTATAAAGTGGCTCCTTATGTCGGCAATGATGACAATCTTGCTCCTGTTAAACGCAACCAAATCAAGTCAACGACCTTTTTCTTTATGGATATGTTTTCATGTTATGAACTTGACCAGGAGAAAAATTACGGGTTTTCATTCTCTCTGGGCAGACTGCCCAGCTCTTATTCTTCCGGTCACTATGGAGTTCCTGCCGGAATCCACAGCAACAAAGTCACCAACACCTCATGGGTCGATGGTCATGTCAGTTCAGAAAAAACTGCCAGCAACTATGTAAACAGCCATTTCGAATATGCTTTCGGCGAAGCAAACAACTGGAAAGTCTCTTTAAAATAAGGTTCACATCATGAAAAAAATATTTATTCAGCTTTTACTGCTCTTTTCATCAGCAATTTCCGCCTTTGCCGGTCAATGGCAGGCTCCGGGAGCAGAATTGCTCCCCGGTTCACAGGTTTTTCCCTATCCGATTTCCCAAGCCCGGTGGCTCTGGTTCCAGACCAGAGAGATCAAAGGCAACTCCACAGCTTATTACCGCCTCACTCTTGATCTTGAGGATGATGTAAAAGATGCCTGGTTTTATTTAATTATGGATGACAAAGGCAAAATAAAAGTCAACGGTAAAAAACCCCGTTACTCTTATCCTCCGCAGTCATCATCATTTCAAATAAAAATTCCCAGATACAATTTGAGCAAAGATCTGAAAAAGGGAAAAAATATCATCTCTTTTGAGGTATTCAACAATGTAAATACCGGCGGACTCTTTTTCAATGGTGAAATCACCCTTGTCAACGGTAAAAAACTCCCTCTCATTTCCGACAAAAAAGTTAAAGCTGCTCCGCAGGCAAAAGGTAACTGGGAAAGCATCGACTTTGATGATTCTTCATGGCAGAGTGCATGGGAATTCGGTGATGCCCTCTCTTATCCGTGGAATACTGCCACCAATATCATTGAATTCGGCATGTCGGAAAAAGAGAAAAAAATCTACCGTACCGCTTTTGATAATGCGATAAAGATTCCTTCATCCATCGCCTCTGAACCGATCCGCAAAACAGTACTGGATTTCTCTCGTATGGTTCCGGCAATAAAAGTCGGCGACACAGTTATTCCCCCCGCACTGCACAAACCGGGAAATACTTTCATTCCGGAAAGAGCCGATATTACCATGAAGTTTGCCAAAACCGGCATCAAATGGCTGGAACTGGAGGTACTGGATTACGATGTGATCAGAGAAGACGGCTTCGACTTTTCCGTTATTGATTCCGATATACGCAGAGTTTTGAATCTTGCACCGGATACCTTTATCGGCGTCTGCATCCGTTTTTCACAACGCAACTATCTCTGGATGAAAAATAATCCGGATGAATTGATCAAGTACCCCACCGGAGAAGCCGATCAGAATAATGATACTTTACGCCGCAAAGCTCCTTCAATGGCATCCGAAAAATACCATAAGGAAATGAACCGGATCATCAAAGCCTTTTTTGACTGGGCAAAAAAACAACCCTGGTACTCCCGGATCATTTCCTGCCGAATCGCCAACGGCTGCTATCTGGAATGGCACTACTACGGCATGCGGCGGGATATGCCGGATGTAAGCATGCCGATGATAAAAGCATTCCGCAAATATCTCACTCTGAAATATAAAAATGATGCCGTATTGCAGAAAGCGTGGAAAAACAGTAATGTAACTCTGGCAACGGCAACTGTTCCCGGTGTGGCTGAAAGAACCGGCAAAGGCAACTTCCTCCGCAATCCGGCAACCGGAAGTGATTGTCAGACGATGGATTACTACAGTTGTCTGCAGAATGTCATTGCCGATACTCTGCTTAATTGTGCCAAATCGGTAAAAGAATCCGCTCCGCATCTGTTGGTCGGTGCTTACTACGGTTATGTGCTTCAGATGAATTTCCCCCCTGAAGGACAGACCATTCTGCTGGATAAGGTTATCGGTTCACCGTATATCGACTTCCTCAGTGCCCCGATTTGCTATGACCATTCCCGTTCACCGGAAAGCGACGGTCTGAAACGGACCCTGCCCTCGGTTTTCGCCCGCCACAAAAAACTGCATATCGTGGAACAGGATACCCGTACCCATATCACCTACCCGAAAATTTACTCTCCGGCTCATTCCGCTGAACTTTTCGCCCGCGATTCCGCCTCTGCCCTGCTTGACGGCTGCGGAAGCCAGTTCCTGAGTATTCACGGAGTCTATCAGCGTCACTGGATGAATTCCCCGGAGATCCTCTCTGCCATCCACAACTCTCTGGAATTGTGGAAAGAACTTTATGCCCTTCCCGCAAAAGCAAAAGAGAGTGAAAAAATTGCCGTGGTATTCAATACTCCGGAAATGTATCTGCACGGTTATCCCACCATTGAAAAGCAGAAACAGCCGATCATGCAGTTGACAACTGAACCGGTTCATGCCCTGATCCGTTCCGGATATACCTTTGATCTGCTTGATCTTCCAGGATTCCTCAACTCCGCCAATGATTACAAAGTGGTAATCTTCCTCAACACCTTTACGATTGATGCCGAAACGGCGGCAGCTATTAAAGAAAAAATCCGCAAAGCAGGAGTTACCGCCATTTGGCACTACGCTCCGGGAGCCGTTGCTGCAAACGGATGGTCGGAAAGTTCCGCATCTGATTTGACCGGCATGGGTTTGAAACTTATTCCCGGCGGTACTGTCACGATCAAAGGTATTCCGGTGAAAACCGAGCTTGCTCTCTCGCCCCGTATGGCTGTAAATGACAGCAAGGCTGAAAAAGCTCTCCCCTATGCGAAATCTCCGGAATATACCGCTATGGCACAGAAAAAACTCCCCTCCGGAGCAACGGCGATTTTCTGCGGTGCCCCGATCACCGATCCGGCGACATGGAACAAGCTTTTATCAGAAGCCGGTCTCAAACCATTTACCACCCCCGGAAATGTGATGCTCGGCTTCGGCAAACGGATTTTGATACCGGTGAGTAAAAGAAAGTCTATTCAGGTCAAATTGCCGCAAAATGCAAAAAAAATCACGGAACTGGTATCTTACAAAAATATTCCGGCAGGGAAAGCTGAATTTACACTTCAGAGTTCCGGACCGGCAGTTTATCTGATCGAATGGTGAAACAGTGACCATGGATAATAGATTTTTTTACGATTTCGGGAAAACTGCTTTCGGTACTCTGGATATGATACTGGAAGCAGATGCCCCCGGTACTGTTGAAGTTGTCATCGGAGAGTGCATTTCCGGCAGCCGGATCGACCGCGAACCCGGCGGTTGGCGGTTTATCAATATTCAGCAGATGCAGATTGAATCAGGTACGAAAAAGTACCGTTTCCCGCTGCCGGTGCGTCCGCCGTGGCGAAAAGGAGCATTGACCTCACCACTGGGAAACGATGAGATCGCACCTTTCCGTTATGTGGAAATAAACGGTAACTGCCGGGTGATTTCCGTGCATCGCAACGAGATATTTCCGCCGGAGTTCCACGATGAAGACTCTTTATTCAATTCATCTGATGAGAAACTCAATCAGTTATGGGAGTTTTGCAAATATTCAATCAAAGCCACTGCCGCATTCGGACTTTTTGTTGATGGAGAAAGGGAAAGACAACCCTACGAGGGTGATGCCTATATCAATCAACTCGGCTGGTTCTGCTGCTGTGCAAATGGCGAAATTCCCCGGAAAACCATTGAATATCTTCTGAAAGTGCCAACATGGCCGACTGAATGGCAATTATTGATGCCGGTCATGGCGTATGATTATCTGCTTTACACCGGAGACCGGAAAAGTGTGGAATCGTGGCTGGATGTGCTGGAAGATAGATTGCTGGAAAAATGGGTGGGAGCTGATAAGCTGCTCTATACCGATGAACGCAATCCGAAAGATATTGTCGATTGGCCGGCAGACGAAAGAGACGGATATATTTTCGGCAAAACCAATCTTGTACCCAATTGTTACCGGCACGGGGCTTTGCTTGCCATGAAAAAAATCACCGGGAAAAACTGTTACCGGGAAAAAGCCGATGCTTTGTATGGTGCAATCAGAAATTCGATGTTTATCAACGGCAAATTCACCGATTCACCGGAAACTGACCACAGTGCATTGCATTCAAAGTTTTTCCCCCTCTTTTTCAAAGTGGGCAATGCCGGTGAATGTGCCGGGATCGCGGATGCCGGAATGCGTTGCTCTGTCTACGGGGCACAATTCCTGCTCGACGCCATGTTTTGCAACGGTATGGAAAAGCAGGCGATGAAACTGCTCTGCAGCGATGGTGAAAGAAGCTGGCTGAATATGATAACTCAAGGCAGCACGATCACCATGGAAGCATGGAGCAACGAAACCAAACCCAATCAGGATTGGAACCACGCCTGGGGTGCCGCACCTTGCAACATCATTCCCCGCTGTATTGCCGGTATCAGACCGGCAGAGCCGGGATTCAGGAAGTTTACAGTTGATCCGCATCCGGTCGATCTGAAAGAATTCTCTGCCCGTTTCCCCATTCCGCAGAATCGTGCAATAGAATTGGAATATGCCGATGGCAAAATGAATATCACCATTCCGGAAGGTACTTCGGCTCTTTTCCGGAACCGGGAACTGGAATCAGGAACTCATTCAGTAAAATTATAAGGAAATTATTATCCATGAAAGAAAAAAAATGTTCTATTGCCGTAATCGGCACCGGACAGAGAGGATGCACCTATATTGAGATGATCAAACAGCATCCGCAAGCTGAACTTGCCGCTCTCTGCGATACATCCCCCTCCCGGTTGGCAAGTTTTGCCGACGAACTCGGCTGTCAGGGTATTCCGCAATTTCATTCAGTGAAAGAGTTACTGGGAAAATGTGATTTTGATGCTGCCGTCATCACCTCGCCGGATTTCACCCACCTTGATTGTGCGGTAAGCTGTTTCCGTGCAGGTAAACATGTGATGCTGGAAAAACCGATGGCTCCGAAAGCTGAAGATTGCCGGAAAATCATCGAAGAAAGCCGGAAAAACAACCGTATTCTGCAAGTCGGCTTTGTGCTGCGTTGTCTGCCGCTTTACAAAGAGGTCAAAAGAGTGCTGGAATCAGGGGAGATCGGTCAGCTGCTTTCAATGAATTTTGCCGAAGCGATCGGCGTGATGCATGGAGCAAGCTACATGCGTCGCTGGCACCGGAAAAGTGCCAATTCCGGCGGATTTCTGCTTGCAAAATGCAGCCATGATCTGGATTTGATGAATCAGCTTGCCGGAGCGTATCCGGTGAAAATCTCTTCATTCGGAGGAAAAAATTTCTTTCTTCCTGAAAAACAGAAAGCGGAAAATTGTTCAATTTGTCCGGATGCGTCCTGCCGGTTCCGTTTCCATGGAGAAATGGTCAAAATGACTCCGGAAGAAAAAGCCAATCCTTCGGAGAAAAATTTTGACCTGTGCGTTTTCAACACCGATAACGACATGGTCGATAATCAGCAGCTCATTCTGGAATATGCAAATGGGGTGCGGGCAACCTTTTCACTCAATCTTTTTGCTCCGCAGGCAGGAAGAAAATGGGAGTTTATCGGTACCGAAGGATATATTTCCGCCGATACAGCAAAAAAAGAGATCACCGTAAACTATTCCAACGGCAAAGAGGGTTGGAGCAAAATCTGCAAAGCAGAAAACAGCTCATTCCACGATGGCAGTGACTGGCTTTTCCTTGATGAATTTGTCAGCTGCATCCTTAACGGTACGGTTCCGGCGGCAGATGCCATGTCGGGGCTGGCGACGGCAATCATCGGCAATGCCGCTGAAAAATCCCGCCTCGAAGAGACCGTGGTAAAAATTTCACCGGAAGAATATATCTGATTTACAGTACAAAAATCGGGGCTGACTGCGAAACTGCAATCAGCCCCTCTCTTTTTCAGGATTTTTCAGTGTTTATCCGGATAAGACAAATCACCGTTGATCGTGATACCGCCGTCGGCGGCAATGATTGCACCATTGAGATAGCTTGCCGCATCAGAGGCAAGGAAACAGGCGATCTGTGCGACCTCTTCCGGAGTACCGTAACGACGCAGCGGAGTACGGAGATTCAGGAATGAATTTTCATCAAACGTTGAATCCGGCGGATTGCTCTCTTTCACCATCGGTGTCATGATCGCTGCCGGTGAAATACAATTTGTCCGCACATTGTATCTGCCGTATTCGGCTGCCAGAGATTTGGTCAGCTGCACAATCGCACCTTTAGTGGCAGTATACGCATCGCAGTTGGGAATACCGATCATACCGGCACTCGAGGCGGTATTGATGATGGAACCACCCTGTTTCATCAGAAGCGGCAATGCGTATTTGCTGAAAAGATATACGCTCCGCAAATTGATGGCGATGATCCGATCCCAGTTTTCTTCCTCGATATCAGTCAGTCTGCCGTCTTTTTTATTCCAGTAGACTCCGGCATTGTTGTAAAGAATATCCAGTTTCCCGTCAGCAGCGGCGATAACTTTCTGCACATCGGCACTCTTTGACACATCGCACTTGATAAAGGTGGCACCGTTTTCAGCTGCAGCAGCTTTTCCGGCTTCTTCATTCACATCGGCGATGATCACTTCCGCTCCGGCAGCGGTAAAAATTTTCACCGCCGCCAGACCGATACCACCGGCTCCTCCGGTGATGATCGCTTTTTTTCCGGCAAGAACTTTCATTTTTTCACCATCTCTCTAACTGCTTTGACTACATCGGCAACACCCAGACCGTACTGTTCACGCATCCATGCCTGACAACCGACTTTGGTCGCATTCACATCGGGCATGGCAATACGTTTGAAAGGTACATTACCGACGCCTTCATCCATCAGCACTTCGGCAACGGCACTGCCGACACCGCCATGGATATTGTGTTCTTCAAGGACGACGATACCGCCGGTCTCTTTCGCAGCGGCAATGATCGCTTCTTTGTCGATCGGTTTGATGGAGTACAAACTCACCAAACGGCAGTTGATACCTTCTGCGGCAAGTTCTTCAACCGCTTTGACCGCATTGATTCCGACGGTTCCGGCGAAGAAAACAGTGGCATCTTTGCCGTCACGGATAAGAGAAGATCCGCCGAGTTTGGCTTCAAAATCTTTTTCCACGATCACCGGTTCACCTTTGTAACCGCAGCGGAAATAAACAGGTCCTTCGTACTTCATCATCATTTTGGTCAGAGCCGCAGTTTCCACCGGATCACACGGAGCAAGCACCACCATATTGGGCAGAGAACGCATAATGGCAATATCTTCAGTGGAGTGGTGGGAAATACCCAGTTCTCCGTATGCCATACCGCCGCCGATGATGACGATTTTCACATTGGCATTGTGATAACAGACATCATTGCGGATCTGCTCCAGACAACGCAGAGTCGGGAAGTTGGCGATGGAATAGGTAATGGCGATATTGCCTTCCATAGCGACACCGCAGGCGACTCCGGTCATATTCTGCTCCGCCACACCGCAGTTGATGAAACGGTCGGGAAAAGTATTGGCAAATTCCTCAATTTCTCCATAACCGATATCCGCAAGGATCATGAAGACCCGGGGATCTTCTTTGGCGATATTCAAAAGTTCTTTATTGAATACTTTTCTCATTTGGCTGCCTCCACTTCTTTGATCGCTTTTTCACAGAGTTCGGGGGTCAAACCGCCGTAGTGCCACTTGTAATCATTTTCCATAAAAGAGACACCTTTGCCCTTGACCGTGTAGAAAATAATTGCTGACGGTTTGCCGTTGCAAAGCGGCAGATCACGCAATGCTTCATAAACAGCTTTCTGATCATGTCCATCGACTTCGACGGCACGCCAGCCGAAAATTTCCAGTTTTTCTTTGAGAGATTCAAGGTCGATAATATCTTTGGATTTGCCCAGAGCCTGCAGACGGTTGTAGTCGACGAGCATGGTCAGATTGTCAAAGTGATGCTGACCGGCAAGCATGATCGCTTCCCATGAAGATCCTTCATTAAGGTCACCATCGCTTGACATACAGATTATACGGTGTTTTTTACCCGCCTGTTTCGCAGCCATCGCCATACCGCAGGCAACCGGCAGTCCGTGTCCCAGCGATCCCGTGGAAAATTCCACCCCCGGAATGTGGTGGGAAATGTGTCCGCTCAATTTACCATTATCGCAATAGTACTGATCAAGCCACTCCAAGGGGAAAAATCCCAGTTCAGCCAGAGTTGCCAGCAAAGCTGCTCCGCCATGACCTTTGCTCAGAATGAAGCGGTCACGGTCAGCTTTATCCGGATTTGCCGGATCGACATTTAATATCTGAGTGTAAATAACAGGCAGGATATCCGCCATCGACAACATACTGCCGATATGACCGCTTTTACCTTTGCAGACCATCTCAAGGCAATGTATCCGCACTTTTTTCGCCAATTCACGGCATTTTTGCAAATCTTGTGGTGTCATAGAAAACCTCCTTTTCCGACAGTTTTTTGCAGTTATCTAAAAAATACACCTCTGATTTAAAAATTTCAAGTGCTTTTTCAAAAAAAATTACCGATAATTTTCACCGCACCGATTGAATTCTGCCGTTTTCTGCTGTATCTTATATACATTATGACAAAGAAAATCATCACACTCAACGAAGTAAAACGGAATAATCTGCGGTCAGTTCTGGATCTGCTGTTGCGTTCAGACGGCTTATCCCGTATTGAGATCGCCGGAAAACTGGGGTGCGACAACACCACCGTTTCCCGGGCGGTCAAAGAACTTATTGACCGTAAAATCATCTATCCCGGCAGCAAAAACGGTTCTAACAACGGTCGTCCGAGAGTAGCTCTGCAAGTCAATCCCGATGGTCCGTTGCTTCTGGGTATCGCACTGGAACCTGATGGTATAAGCGGCGTACTTACCGATCTGAAAAGCAAACCTCTGCGGGTGGAAAAAATCCGATTCCGCAATTGCAGTGATCAGCAGGAATATCTTGCTACTGCCGTTGAGATCATTGAAAAACTTCAATTTGCAGCAAAAGAGAAACTCGCCGGTATCGGAGTCACGGTTTTCGGTTCATACCACGGGGTTGATGCTGTACTGGAAAAAGCTGCCGCACTGCCCATCCTCAACGGAGTAAAACTGCAGCCGTTTTTCAACGGATGCACCAATAAAGAGGTGATAATTTGCGACCACAGCGTGGCTCTTGCCACTTTTCTCACCCGGCGGGAAGCGGAGCTGACCACCGGCGATGTGATGCTGATAAATGTTGGCAAAGGTCTTGGTGTAGTACTTTTGAGGAACGGGAAAAAACTTTTCAACCGCAATAACCACGGCGGCGAATTCGGACATATCATCCGTATACCCGATGGCGAAAAGTGTGCCTGCGGCAGACGTGGCTGCCTGGAAACTCTGGTTTCCACCCCTGCCCTGATCAAAAAATACCGGGAACTTACCGGAAAAAATATCTCTCTGGAAAAACTCGCCTCGGAATTCTGCAGCAATTTGCCGGATGCGGAAAAAGTTATCGCCCCGGCAATAGATATTCTGTCAACTGCCATTGCCGAGCAGCTCAATAATTATCCGGTAGATACCCTTGCTATTTCCGGAGACATTCTGAAATTCGGTACGACTTTCTGTAAACGTCTGCAGAAAAACATAACCGATTTGCTTTTCTCACTTTCAAAAGAGAATCTGAAATTCCACTTTCCGGAAATAGATTCCGCCGATGCTCTGGCGATCGGAGCATCCATGCTGGCAGCGGAAAACTACGTTGCTGCCTTTGACCGGATAATCGATCCGGCAGAATAACTTCTCTAAATAAAAATCGTTCCGGAAAAAGTTGATTTCACCGGAACGGCTTATTCCCACCGGTTTCCCGGAACTTCAAATTTTACCAGCGGTTGAATGAACAGACTTCTTCAAAAGGTTTACGAACCTTGTTCACAGGAGCATCGGGGTCAGCAGCGTAACCGATTGCCAGAACGACCCGGACGGTATACCCGGAAGGAATATCAAAATATTCTTCCATTTTTGCCTGATCATTCATACCGATCATGCAGGTATCAAGCCCGAGGGAGAATGCCTCATGACACATATTCATACAAGCGGCACCGATATCCCCGGGAGCAAAACGCTGGCTGTTGTGATAGTAATTTATCACGCTGGGCATAACTTTAGCAGGGGTTTCCACAAAGATAATAAAAGCAGAAACCTGATGACGCCAGGGAGCACCGGTGACTCCGTTATCTACAACGATGGCATCACACAATTTTTCTTTAGCTTCCGGAGAATCAACCACAATAAACTTCCACGGCTGGGAGTTGCATCCACTGGGAGTGAGCCTGCCAGCTTCTGCGATTTTCAACAAATCTTCCCTGGAAACCTGCCGGGTACTGTCAAATGAACGGCAACTGTGCCGTTTTTTCATCATTTCAAGGAAATCCATTTTTTCACCTTTCAGTTTTCGATACACGTCTTGACTGTGATTTACTGCTTATACTACAAAATAGCATTCCGGAACCGGCTTTTCAAGTAACATTATCAGTAAAGATCATGAAGAGTTTATTCAATTCGTTTTGCAACGGCGGCAAACGTGCCGCTCCGGAGTAACTGCCGCTTTCCGTTATCAGCGGCAGGGAAAGCATATTTACCCTATTCAAAAAAACATCCCAAACGGGATTCGACAAGGAGCGAAGCGACGAAAAGCACGAGCAAAGCGAGTGCTACCCTATAAAAAGTGAGCAAAGTAAAAAGAAAAGGGGCTGAGCGCAAAACCTGTGTGTTTTTTGCAGGGGTGCTAACGCCGCCCCCTGCACCCCTGGCGCCCGCACGTGCGGGATTTTGTACTGGCAAGTGGTATGCGTGTGTTGTGATGGTTCGACTCATGTGTCGCAAAGTTTCACCCTCTGCCGCCTTTTCTGGCGACAGGAGGGATGAAATTTGCACCACGAGTGCCACTCTGGGGAAGAAATTCCCCAGACCCCTCGCGGCGGCGTGCAACGCTCGCCGCAACTCTTACGGCGTAACTGCAATACTTGAACTTGAAATCTGCCATTGCTCAAACATCAGGTTTGAGCAATGGATTTTTTTGCCTGCTGACCCTTCCAAGTGAATTTATTTTACGCTGAAAAGAAACCGCCGCAAAACATCAGG
>JAZRGW010000023.1:0-154130 GCA_045644425.1 Victivallaceae bacterium
GGTTGAAACGATTTTAGGCGGTAAAAATCCCTTTGGTGTAATCTTGGGTGTGATTGCCGGAACTCCGATGTATGCTGATATTTTCGGAACAATCCCCGTTGCGGAAGCTCTGCTCGGTAAAGGTGCGCAGCTTGGAACGATTCTTGCCTTTATGATGGCTGTAACCACCTTGAGTCTGCCTTCGATCATTATGCTGCGTAAAGTCATGAAAACACCGTTGCTGGTGATTTTTACCGGAACTTGTGTGTTGGGTATTATCATTGTCGGGTATTTATTCAATATTTTTCAATATCTGTTCATCTGATTATAATACGGAAATTTGCCTTATGATTAAAATATTGTTTCTTTGCACCGGCAACAGCTGTCGCAGTCAGATGACAGAAGGTTGGACAAAAGCGTTAAAAGGCGATACAATAGATGTTTATTCCGCTGGAATAGAAGCATGGATTAAACCCTTGTGCAGTAAAGGTAATGGCAGAAGCCGGAGTGGATATTTCAAATCAAAAATCTAAATTGCTGCAGGAATTACCTAATTTGGATTTTGATTGGGTTATAACTGTTTGCGATAATGCACGCCAAAGCTGTCCCGTCTTTCCTGATGAAAGCCGCATAGTTCATTTCAGCTTTGATGATCCGCCGCACCTTGCCGAAATGTGTCAAACAGAAGAAGAAAAATCTGCCTGTTATCGACGGGTACGGGATGAAATCCGATCATTTGTAGAAAATCTTCCTGATAATCTCGCGGAACTTTCGCTTTGAAAGGAGAATAAAAAAAGCGGCAGGATTTTTCCTACCGCTACTGTCTGCTGCTTATCTTATTCTGTTACAATCCCGACTTGCTTTAACTGTTCATCCCAGCGGTCGGGGAGTTTATAAAGTTTTGCAAGGCTGATGTCAGGTGGCAATGTTCCGCGTATTGCTCTGTGGATGATTTCCGGAGCAAGCATGGTCAGGTGCAGGGCAACGCGTGTCCCGATTTCGGCAAAACTCGGCACAGAAAGCCGTTTCTGGGCGTTTGTTGGCGTTCAACAGAAAAGAGAGAACTACTGATTGCTTTTTCTGACTTTTATGCTATATTTGAAAACGGCACGTTTTTGTATCCTTCAAGATTACAAAAATTTGATGAAAGAATAATATAAAAATTGGAATGATTTATTTTTATGGATATAAATAAACCATCGTGGATTCGCTCATCATGCAGTCGTCATGATATTGAAAAAATGGAAAGTCTGATGAGCAATCTGTCTCTTAATACTGTTTGTGTAGAAGCAAATTGTCCTAATCGGGGTGAATGTTTTCGAAACCGCACTGCTACATTCTTAATTCTTGGTAAAAATTGTACTAGACGTTGTCGTTTTTGCAATGTTCAACATGGAACAATTGTACCGCCAGATACAGATGAAGTAAAAAATGTACTACAGGCTGCAATCACATTAAATCTAAAACATGTAGTTATCACTTCTGTTACTAGAGATGACCTTCCTGATGGCGGTGCAACTCATTTTGCAAATGTGGTAAATGAAATCAAAAAAAATGCTCCAGGAGTTTCTGTAGAATTGCTTATTCCAGATTTACAAGGAAACATGGATGCCCTAAAGATTATCATGGACTCAAATCCTGATATTTTAGCTCATAATCTTGAAACTGTGCCACGATTATATCCTGAAGTTCGCCCTGGAGCTGATTACCAAAGAAGCATGGATATTTTGGCAATGGCCAAAAAACTCAACCCAAATTCTATTACAAAAACAGGCATTATGGTTGGCTTAGGCGAAACTGCAGATGAAGTTGCTGAGTTGCTGCGTGAATCTGTCGTTCATTGCGAAGGAATAACAATTGGACAATATTTACGTCCAACACCTCAGCATCTGCCAGTAGTTGAATATATAACACCAGAACAGTTTGCATCTTATGAAAAGATTGCATATAATGTGGGTTTTTCTCATGTTATGAGCGGCCCTATGGTACGCAGTTCTTATCATGCAGCTGAAATGTTGGAATCTGGAGGCAAAAAGTGATTCTACTTGATGTGTCTAATTTTTCTGATGCTGCTGATTTTTTTGCTTTAGAATATGCTATTGCAGTCACTTCTCCACAAGATGAATTTTATTTTTTCTGGACAACTCCTCCAACATTAATGTTAGGACGCAATCAAATAGCAGAACAGGAAATAAACCTTAATGAAGCCACATTGCGTAATATTGCTATCCGTCGCCGTTTTTCTGGTGGTGGAACAATATACACAGACAAAGGGACATTTCTTTTCTCCCATTTAATCATAAATTCATCCGATATATCTAAACAACTAGCCTTAGAAACACAAAAATTGACAAATGCGCTATGTAATTTGGGAATTCCAGCAAGCTTCAACTCTCGTAACGATATTTTAATAAATGGTCAAAAGGTTTGTGGTGCAGCTGGATATAGTTATGGAAAGTATTATCTCTATCACACATCTTTACTATGGAATGCAAATTTTTCTGCAATTGACCAATTGCTAACAGTAGAAATTTCCAAAATGAAGCGCCATGGTATACAATCTGTCCACCAAAGGGTTACAAGTATTTCCGATTTTTGCGATATGCCATTTGAAGAATTTAAGAGACGACTATCTGAAGAGATAGTTTCGTCAGATTCTCAGAGTCGTTTCCCCAACGCTGAAGAAATAGCTTTAATGACCGAATATAAACAGCGCTTTTTTGCAAATGAGCAATGGAACATGCTTGGGAACAAAGTGCAATTTTCTGAACTTCAAAGTTTTTAACAAAAAAGCTGTTTGCTAGTTATAAAAAAAGAATGACTGTGTAGGTTACTTTTTGATGGAAAGTTCAAAAAATCATTTCCGGGAGGAAAAGAGTTTTTGACAATGTTGTCCAGTAAACTTGTATTCATCTCTGTTCGCAGTATATTATTATACTGCCGTGCATAACGGCTTGATAATATGAACGATAACAGAGATGATGACACATGAAAAAGCAGACCGACACATTTAAGCGGTTGCGTGCTGTAATGAAAGACATCAACGGAGACCTCCGCCAGATCATAAGAACAATGCAGGATAAGATCGAGTATCTGATGGAGTCTTATAGATACGCAGATTGCCAGAAAACGGTGGATTGCTTTTTCCCGTCATTTATGCTATATTTGAAAAAGATACTTTTCGGAGCTTTTTGAGGGTGAAAGGAATTTTTGCACCCTCCTATATGACAGGAATTCGGCTCAACTCTTTTTGAGGGCGGTTTTGCCTTAACTATAACCAAAAGTACTGTGAGTTTGAGCATAAGCAGAGATTTTTCATAGCACTTGGGTTCTGTTTGCTATTATCTCCAACTGAACCATAAAACAATTCAGCGCCCCTCTCCTTCCTCAAACTCTCTCTGTTGCTGAATTTTTCCAACCTCCAGGTTTATGTCAGCCCTTTTTCCCACAAAGTCCGGATATACACCCAAACAAATTTCACGGCAAAAACAGTTTGCAGTATTCTGCATCGGCTTCCAACCGGAGGTAAAGTTGTTTTCTGCTCCGGTTAAAAAAATCCTGCGTTTCCCACCTTCTTCCTTCCCGGCATATACAATTCCGGCAGAAAGCTGGTTTCCACCCCGGTTTTAGTCCAGATCACAGTATTCAGCAATTTATCAGAGATATGTTCAAATCTTCTGTATTCATCCATATATAAACATGGAAAACGGGGATCGATTTCATCCGGCTGTCGCGTAAAGGTCAATATCCCGGCCCCGGCTGTATTGGTTCGTTGCAACAAATTGTATAAATGCGAAGCCTGATAATCGGTATTTTCCATAACATAAAGAGTATCTTTTTCAAATTCCGGAGAAAATGCTTCGGCCCATTGCCAACTTTCGGTATAAGCATTGTAGCAAAGCCGGTTCTTGAAAATTTTCAATGCGATGTTTTTACGTTTACACTCGGCAGACAGCCCGGCTTCCACCTGCTGAAAGTGCAAATTCACCGGGGATTGATTGAAAAAATACAACTGCTTGAAATTATTACTTTCCGCAAATTCTGCGACCTTTTCCCCCAATGTTTGATATTGCAAAGTGAAATAGTGCAGCTTCCCTTTATATTCCGGCAGATGCGACAACAAAATACAGCGGCTGCCTTGCGATGTCATCCGCTTGATCATGCCGAAACTCCCCGGATTACGTGGATGCGGTTCCAGAATAACTCCCCAGATCCGGCGTTTCAGTAAGAAATTCAATATCTCCTGTTCATACTCCGGATCATCATGCGGAACATTCAACGGCAGCAAACTTAATTTATGCTGGATCAATTTGTAATGCAGATGATTGACCAATCCGGAATTGAGCAAATTGCCAGGAGATATCAATGCCACACTGTATTCAAACGGTTTCCAGACCTTTTTCCGGCCGGGAACATAAATCCCCGAACCATGAATTACCTCATACTTCTTTTCCCGGGCAATCTCTTTCATTATCTGATATATTTTATATTGGCTTGCTCCGGTTTTACGCTGGATCTGGGCAATGCTCGGCAACTTGTCGCCGGATGCAAGATGCATACCATTGATATAGTTCAGTATTATCTTCTTTAATTTGCTTTCCATAAAACACCTCCGCCAGAAAAATAAGATAGCATCACTGTCAAATGATTTCAAACACTTGTTGTTATTTTTTTCCCGAAAAACACTTGCCTTTTGCCCTTATTTATGTATATTACCGGAAGAGAAAAAATAACTCAAGGAAAGAAAAAATGAGTATTGAATTGACCAGAGATCACATGATCATTGACGGAAAAAAAACATTGATATACGGCGGAGATTTATCTTATTGCCGGATCCCCCGGAGATTATGGAAAGAACGGATCATGCAGATGAAAAAAGCCGGGATGAATACGATCACTTTTTATACGCTCTGGGCATGGCATCAAAACCAGGATAAGCAATTTGATTTTTCCGGTGAAAAAGATATCGACGCCTTTTTAAGCCTGATCGCTGAATGCGGAATGTATTGCATCTTCCGGCTCGGGCCATTTGTGCATGGCGAATTCCGCAATGGCGGTCTGCCCCAATGGCTGATTGATGAACTTGGAAATAAAGTCCGAACCAATGACCGCCGGTATCTGGATTATGCAGGAGCATGGTATGATGAATTGCTCCGGATCGCCGAAAAACATCTGCACACCAACGGCGGCCCGATAATTATGATGCAACTGGAAAATGAACTCGGTTCTGCCGGATGCAAGGGCGATGATCTTGCCAGAGGTTCGGCTGATTGTGAAGAAAACACAAAGCATTTGCTTTTCTTTTACAATAAAGTCCGTTCCCGGGGAATAAATTTGCCGCTGCTGGATATCAATCATATCCCGGATAAAGATAAATTCATGGAAAATTTGGTCGATACCGGCGGATTTTATCCGGTGAATTGTTTTAATTGTGATGGCGAAATGTGCAATTTTGACTCCCGCCCCGATGACTCGCAATCAAGACCTAAAATCACTATAGAAACCGGCGCTGGAATGTTTGTCCGCTACTTCGACACCCCCGCTTACCGCAACACAAACTCTTTTCAGGGCCCGCTGGTCAAGCCGGAAATCATTGATGCCAGTATTATCCACCACCTTGCCGAAGGATGTTCCGGAATCAATTTTTATGTTTTCTGTGACGGTCAAAATCCCGACAACTGCAATGAAAGCATGATTCAGGAAAAAGATTTGAATTATCAAGCCCCGATCACGGTCGCCGGAAGACTGCGGAAATCATATTATGCCGCAAAATTGCGGGGGTGGTTTTTCCGCTCATTTGGAGAGGAGATCCTTGGAAGCTCTCCGGATGATTGTTGGGCTGAAGTCAGAAGCTGCGGCACAGCACATCCGGGAGCTGACAATACCGGAGATTTATTCTCACAATACGGCAAGGTGAACAATGAGAAAACCTCTTCAGACAACACACCGGTTATTGCGACCGCCCGGACAACTCCGGGGCTAAATTTAAGCGAAAGCAACTTCCTTTTTATCCGGAATGTTTTCAACAGCCAACAGCAATGGCTGCGGGATATAAAAGTTACCGCTTCGCCATCCAAACTTGCATGTGAAGTCTGGCATGAATACCCAAAAAAAATCCAGCTGGAAATGCCGCCGGATACAATGAAGATCATGCCGTTTTTTGTAAAATTATGCCGGAAAAATTTTCTGGAATATTCCACTTGCGAATTGCTTGACCGACGGGAATTCAACGGCAAAACTCAAGTCGTTTTATATGAATCTGATGAAGTAATGGCCGAAATCCGTCTGGTCATTCCGGATACCACCAATATCCAAGCCTGCGGCAATGTATTGATCTTGCGGGAATCGCCCAATACGGTAACTCTGCTTGCAAAAACTGAAAGAATGCCGGTTTGCGTTGAAACGGATGATCTGCGGATCGTTCTGGTCACAAAAAAATATGCAGAAAATTTGTGGGACATCGGCAATACTTTCGCCTGGAGCAGCTCTCCGGCAAGCGGAAACCTGCAGGAAATTTCCGTCGTAACTGAAAAAAATGACTTCTGTATGGAACTTTTTACCCCGTTAAAGCCGGTATTGAATTCAACTGAATTAAATTCATACAGTGAATTTTTTGATGCTGAACGGAAAATATACCGGCTGAATGGAAATTTCGATTTTGTCCCACCCACTGTCAAGTGGGATAAGATATACAATAATGACTGCATCATTTTAACGGCAAAATTAACCGGTTCCATGCTCCGGGACGTTGAAGATATTATTTTCACCTTTCAACATGACGGCAGTGTGGCCAGAGCCTTCTGGAACGGGAAACTGGTCAGTGATCACGCTTACGGAAAATTCCTGCCGTGGGAAATCGCCTGCCGGGAGTTCCTGAATTGCAGTGGAACTTTGCAAATCGTTGCCGACAAAGCATCATATTGCGATGTTGAAACTGCGGCCAGAAAAAAATTCCACTTGAATTTCGCTTGAACATCGCCCGCCCGAATGGAACAATAAAAAAATTTCGCACCGAATCGTACCCGGATGCGGTCAAGCGGCGAAACATCCTGCCGGGAGCGAAGTCATGGTAATCAAAAGTTTTCCATGACACTTGCTTGTCCCGTCAAAACCTCGGCAACGGCGGAAGCAGGAGGCTGTCTACAGCCACTGGCTGCGGGGTAAGCCCCCGATAAAAACCACGCCGCCGCAAACTTCAATGTTTGACGGCGGCGAACTTATTTGATCAAAAAAGCGATCGATCACTTTTTGTATTGATCATACATGGCTTTGATCTCTTCGGGCGAAAAAGCCTTGCTGTAGATGGTAAACTCATCCAGAACCATTCCGGCATTGGGACGGACTTCAAAGGTGGCGGCCATATCCTGCGATCTCAACTTCTCTTTGTGAGCTGCCGCAATGGCCAATTCGCCATTGATATAGGCTGAATAATCATAACCATTCCAGGTAAGCACGATGTAATACCACTGGTTGTCTTCCCAGGTGAAATGCTTTTCATAGTAACCGATAACATTTTTAAAACCGGGGAAAAGCAGACGGATCCTTTCCGGATTTTCCAATAATTCCGGGCAGGCACGTTCAAGAACGATATAACCATTTTGAGCCCAGGAGGTCATAAAAAACGGCGTCGTGATCGTATTGTAACGGCCGTTAGGCTGTTTGGGAGACTCCGGTGAAAGTTTATCCCACTTTACCGGCTTGATCCACATGGAAATCGTGCCGGGCTTTTCAAAGCTCAAATTATCCTGCATCGCATAACGGCGGACAAACCCCCTGGGATCAGTGTTATATAACGCTTTCCCCTTGATCCCATCAACATATGAGTAGCCATCACGCACATCTTCATGCGGTTGCTGCTGCAAATCGGCACTGCCGGCTGCAATGTCAACATCCAATGACTCATCGAAGCTGATTTGAAAAGTGATGTACTCTTCCAGCGGATCAGCCGCACCGGCAGCATGACCGGCAAAAGATACTGCCGAGAACATCAAAATTGCCGCAGAGAAATTAGAGAACTTCATGTGATTTTCCTTTCTTTTGTTACTTTTTATTTATGATAATTATCCGACTGCCGTATCTGGTGAAATCAAGCGTAAACCCGTTTTCAGAACAGCCGAGAGATTCGCTGACAGATACCTTGACGCTGACCGGTTTTTCTGACCACGATGCAAAGATCATCATGATCTGTTTCCCGTTATCCAACGTGATGGATTTGATATTCTCATTATCCACTTTGACCGGGTAATCATCATCCCAGTAGTTGAAGATCCGGCACTTTTCCGGATAGCCGAAATCATAAAGTTTTTTATCCAGAGCATCAAAATTCATGCCGCGGAAATTCTGCCGGAGTATCTCATAAATAACACGCATCGCCCATTCAGTCTGCTGGATTTCCGGCGTTACTTCCGTTCGCATATAAGTCGGATCGGTCGGGTGGGTATTGGCATTGCCGATCAAGGGGAAGTGAGCGTGAGGATATGCACCGATCTGCCGGGCTGTTGATTCGATTTCCAATAATTCCGGTGGGAAAGGTTTGGTGCCGTTGGCCCAGCCCCATTCCAAGTCAAGCATAGTATCTGTCCAGCTCAAAATCGGAATGCACATACTGTTGGTCGTATGCAAAGAAATTTGCAGCGGCCATGGAGTTTTACTCTGCATTTCCCGGGAAAGAACCCACATCCGCTTATGATATTCACGCATATTCCAGATTTCACTGCACGGCTGGATCTGGCCATCGCTCCGGGTATATGCCTGCGAAGAACGGCGGTCAAAATTACTTTTCGGATATACATTGTCAAAATACAGCCCGATACCTCTTTCAAAATATTTGGCAGCATAGTGCAACGCATAATCCTGATAACTTTTTACCGGAATTATCTTTATGGAATTGGCGGCAGCGGCATCACTGGTAATATCCTCCTTTTTCAGCCATTTCCGCTGGGTGAAGTCAACGGCTCCCCATTCATCCTGATAAGTGATAAATTCCGGAATGAATTGATCGATACCGTACTCTTCAAAATAGAACATGGTCGGACTTTGCGGACGCTGGATCATGAAGCTGATAAATCCGGCGTAAATGTGAGCCTTTATGCTCTGATAACGGGGATGACCTTCCCAATATTTTTTCAGCCATTGCCGGATATATCCTTCCGGAAGTTTGCCGGTTTTTCGGGCAATGACCATTTGGTCGGTAACTTCCCAGTCATTGTTGGTCGGATATTTGGACATGCCGGTAAATCCTCCGGCGTAATAAGCAGAACCGCCATGAGGTGGAATAAAATATTCCGGCTTCCGGAAATCAGCCGGCATCGGTTTGGTGGGAGAGGCCTGCATCCCGAAAATGATGGTACGGGCTCTTTCCAGCGGAGTTTTCTTATTGACAAAATATATCCGCAGGATAAGTTTTCCATCTTTCCGGAGAAGTTCCTGGGATGCGATATTTTCATTCAGACTCATCTCTCTTTCACTGTCGTTGAAGTAACAAAGCCCCCGGGCCATTTCACCGAGCCATAAGTAGCAGTGCATATTGCCGAACATATCGCCGTTGGCAACATCCGTACTCCGCCATATCACGCCTTCGCCATCAGGAACTTTGATTGCCGGATTACTGCGGATCGCCCCGGCACTGATAACATGGAAAAGTTTGATCAATTCTGATTTCAAAGGAATATCCAGATAAAATTTATCCAGTACCACTTTCCGGCCGGGTTCCGGGGTTATGCTCAAGGTGAATTTACTGCATCCGTCATATTCGGTTTCAACCTTGTTGTCAAGCGAAAATCCGGGCCCGGCGATATTTGCTTCAAAAGTTCCGGAGGCAGCTTTTTTTGAACTGAAAGCAAAGGAAACTGCTTTCAAAGCGACCGGTTTTCCGTCAACTTCGCAGAAAAACTCGCAATCCCCGGCCAGAAGATCTTTGCCGTCTGCATTAACCTGTTTGAAAAGTCCGAAGCGGTTGAAGGTGATCAAAGAAGTAACCGTTTTTACAAAATCACTGCCGTATTTCAAATCGGTAAAAGGAGCATAAACTTTGTCGGTAATACCAAGCTGACTGCCTTCCCACGGAAAAACATTACGGATAAACTCACACTTAAGTTTCTGATTGATCTTTCCTTTGCCGGAAAGAGTGAAATCCACCACATATTCTCCTCCAGCAAGTTCCGGCAGCTGGAAATAGTGCATATTTTCCCCCTTCCGGGCAGGAAAATCCTTGATGACAATTTCCGTTCCGCCTTTTTTACTCACGGCAACTTTGATGTTATCGCTGTTGTTGTCATATATATCAATGCGGAAGCCAAGCGTGGAAGTTGACGGATAATAACTGATTTGAGCGGAAGTATCAATTTTGTCGATTTTCCATTCATCAATGAGATTGCCCGGCAGTTTCCAGGCGTATTTATCCTCATAGATCACGTTACCGGAACCATCTGTCAAAATCAGATGGGCAGTATGTTTTGCACGGTTGTGAATGTAATCAGTGGATGTCTTGAATTCAAAGGCGGAAACTCTTCCCGGAGCGGCATCCAAAACCAGTTCGCTCTCGTGATCCGGCATATCGGAATGAGTCCATTTTATTTTAGCCTTGACCGGAGAATTTTCACTCCCTGAATTGTAAACAGTACCACGGAGAACAAAATCCCGGTCGGCAAGACCGCTTACGGACTCCACCATCACCGCTTTCCCGCCTCTTTTACCAAAGGTAAACACCGGATATTTCTGGTAGTGGGTAAACGGGTGGGGAAATTGCAGAAATGGAGTCTGATTGAATGGTTTCTGCCAGTTGCGGCACAACATGAAAGAAACTTTTTCTCCGGCGGTGTCACCGTCAAACTTGAGAGATTTCAACGGGATCGCCAATTCAAAAATCCAGGAACCGCTCTCTTTATCCCGGGTTGAAGCATGTTTCCATGCAGCATTCCACCGCGGATCAGCAATGCCGCCGGAAGCGGAAAACCGGGTGTCGCTGACTGTACCAAGCGGATTTACCAAAAAGGAGTAATAAGATCTTTCTCCGGCTTTTTCGGAATCAGCGATCCAAAGTTCGATCGTATCATCCGAAAAAACGCTGCCGTCTTTTTTGCGTACTTTCGCAGTCAGTTTGCCATCCGGCGGCATCTCTGTCTGCATCATGACATAAAGATTCTGCCGGTCATAGGCAACTGCCCAGCGACTGCGGCGAAAACTTAAAAACATTTCACTGTCACGGTGATACAATCCGGCAAATCCGGCGGCTCCCTGCCACTCATTTTCCGAAATTCTGCCATCGATCACCGGAGTATTCTCGATGTATGGAACAATATATTCCACCGCTCCCAACGGCAGCATTGCCGCCGCAAAACTGAAAAATACCAAACAAAGTCTTTTCAATATTGACATAATCAAACCTCTTGAGTAAAATAACTCCAGCCGGGAAGTTTAATTTTTTTCATCAAACCACGGAGTGTTTTTAATTCCCTCATTCACAGCCGGAATTGCACTTTTGTCAGCAGAAGCACAGTGACCGTCGGCATAATTGATATTGGCCGATTTTTCTCCGTTATGCCGGAAGGACATAAAATAATCCGTGCCTTCCTTATCCATCAGCATCCACGGTCCGTTGCCGCTTTCCGAACCCCACGTGTCGGCAATGAGAATAACAGATGACGGATATTTCATTTTTTTTACCCCGGGAACTTTGGTTGATGCTTCCAAATCAATACGGGTCGTCCAGTAATTTGCGGCATAGTGAGAGGGAAAATCAGCTTTGAGTGTGCCGGATGGACAAAGGAAAAGAGCAAAATTTCCCTGCTGTGTGGAATAATTCGGCTGGCTATTGTTCCCCAATCCGTCAACAATTGTTCCATTTGCTCCGAGAGGATTAATGACTCCAGCTTCCTGCAAAAGTCTGATGTAATAAAAGGTATTGGTACCATCTTTGTATTGAGAAGGCAGATAATAGTCGCTGTTTTCCATATACTGCAAGGCGAAAAAACCTTGTTGTTTCAAATTGTTAAGACAACTTGTCGCCCGGCCCCGTTCCCGGGCTGAATTAAGAGCCGGAAGCAAAATCGCCGCAAGAATTGCGATAATCGCAATAACTACCAGAAGTTCAATCAATGTAAATTTTTTCATTCTTTTCATTTTTCATCCTCTTTCATTGTTTGTTGTAATCAAAACTTATCAGTTCAATCTTATTTCGACCCAATCTCCTTTCTTGAAAATATGATCAAACCATGCAATATTTTCGGTGTCGTTCCATTCTAAAGTAACTCTCTTTCCGGCAACCATGATCACCGGGCAGCGGGGTGAATAAACCTTTACCGGAGCATGGATGTTATCTCCGGCCTGAAAACACAACTTGCTACCGGAACCATTCAACCGGCAGACCGGCAAATCTATGGCACAAAGCAATACCGGATGATCCGGCAATTTCACCGTATGTCTGACCGAACAGTCAAATATTTTTTCATCACTCCAGTCTTCCGGTATCTGCAGAGAATATTTCAAGCGTCTGCCGTTGATCGATATGCGGGCAAAATCCCCTTTACCGCTGACTTTGAACGAGTATATCCGGTTGCGGAAATGCAAGTTGGATGCCTCGTGCCTGCCGGTAAATTCCGCCGGCACATAATTTATCCCCCCCTGATGATAATTCACCCCGATTATCCCGCAAAGCATCCCCTGCACAGCCGCTGTAGCGGCAAAGGTTTGCCAGTTGGCAGTCTGCACACAATTTCCGGGAAATCCGCTCAAATTGAAGGTCTCAATCGCCGTTTGATACTCTTCAGCCCGGTTCATGAATCCCTGCATCACCCGCAAGGCTTCAGCCGGACGGCCGCCTAAACGGGCAACTTTACATTCGTGCCCGTTGTGCTGATTCATGTGGGTGGCCCGCCACATGTCGCAGGGAATCAAACTGTCTGCAGCAACAGCAGTATGTCCAAGCGGATGATAAAGTTTGGTCGCCTGATAAGCTGCTAACTTTTTCACGATATTTCTGAAAAGATAAACGCCGTGGATATAATCAAGGCCGATAGTATTGACATTCTGAAAAATTTCCACTTCCGGCACATTGAAGTTTGCATCGACTGCTGAACGCAAATAACCGGTTTTCTGGTCCATAAATACTTTTTCGTAAGATTTTTCAATTTTCCCGGCATTTTCCCGGCATTTTTCCGCCAGATGATCCAACTTCAAATACCTGAACATATTTTCCAGCGACCGGCAGTAACAGTAGTGCCAGGAGTTGACACAGGATGCGTAAAAAAATCCTTCCAACCCGAGTTCCCGGGAAACATCAACACCGTAAACCAGAGTATCTTTGACCAAACCGCTCTTTTTATCGGTAAATAAGGAACTGAATTGGAAAAACTCGATCAGCAGAGATTTCACCTCCCGCAGAAACTTCCGGTTGCCGGTAAATGCCAGATACTCGTTGAGGGTAATCACCAGATGAAACGTGACCCACATACAGCTTTTGGCATGGGGATAGAAAAACATATAACGTAACGATTTCAGGGTTATTTCCGGAAGCCCGGCAAGTAAAAAATCCCGGGCAGGATATATTTGATCCCACATGGCAAAATAACCGAATTTATCGGTCGCGGCACGGCTCGTTACTTCTCCGGATGTTTCCGCCATAAGCATTGCACTCTGATAATGCGGAAACATGGCGGCAAATTCAGCGGCAAAGGGAATTGAATCCACCTTGATTTTTACACTGCGGGGAAATTTGCGTTGCTTTTTCCGGCGTTTAACCGCAGAAAAACTCCCGGTGAATTTTCCGGCATTTTTCTTCGCCTGATTTTCAGTTTCAGCAATACCGAAACCGAAAGCTGTTTCCGCCGCTGCTCCGGGAACTTCAAGTTTGTAAAAGTATTGATCTTGACTGAATGTTATTTTCCGATCCGCAGAAACTGCCATATACAGTTTTTTGCAGCAGTAGTTGTATTCCAAATCCCATTTGATGATCAAAAAATTGTCCCTAAAAACAACTTCTGCCCGGCTGATTTTTTGAGTGGTATCTTCAAAGGGGAAACCACGGTCAAATGAATCCCCCCGATAACAGTCATCCATCCACTGGATCGCATTGTAAGGTTTGGCCAATTGATTTTTAAGGGATTCAAGTTCGCCGGTAAAAAAGTGATATTTGCTGATAACGGCAAACACCGCTTTATTCTGAATTTCCGGAACAAGATGTACGCCAAAAGAATCGTTATCCAGAAATATTGAGTAATTTTTACTGATAAAACCATCCGGAAACAGTTCCGCATTTGCCGGGCAAAAGGGAATTTCACGCATTTGCCGGTCAACAGAAAAAAAGCGGATGGGCGAGGAAAAAAGCGGGCGGCCGCCTGAGAAACCATTGCGGCTGAAAAGCGGCAAGGCAAAACGGTCGGGAAAGATCTTGCCGCCGGATTCATACTTATCCAGCAGATTTACTGAATTAATCCCGCCGAACCGTTCTACGCAGATGGATAACTCGCCATTGCAGAAAGCACGATATTCTTCCGGAAAAAATTTATTTTTCACCCGCATTTGTCTGACCTGTAAAAAAAGCAACAATACCCTACAACATGAATTTCAAAAGAAAATATACTTGTGTAATATTTGATTAGCAAACAGGATACCGTAAAAAGAAAAAACAAAGTCTTTGAAATTGTTTGATGAATAACTCTGGAGTTTTCCAGTCAAAAAACATCAACTTTCCGGAAGAGATCGCTTCCGGCTCAACTGCAAAATTGATTCTGAAACCACATTCGGCAGCTTTCACTCTGACCGCCGGGAATTGATCCCGGAAATTACCGATATGAATGGCGGCAAATGTGTCTCACTGGAAGCGTGAACAGGTATCGCCTGAAGCAAATAATCACCCCATAAAAAAAGAATATCATCAATTTCCCCGTCGGGAACACTTCTGACTGGTGAAAAAAAGTTGTATTCCGGATATATATTCTGTAAATCAGGTAAATTCATTTTTTTCAAGGAATAGGATCTATGAAAAGTATCGCCGAACTTCATTCAATAGTTATCAACTCCGTCGATCAACGCCGGGATTCTTCCGGCCGGGGCTTGCTCCACCAGTTGCGGTAGTGGGCACAATTGCCCCAGGCATAAGGATTTTCCTGACCGCCGACCACTGACCACACTTCAGGGAAAGAAGCTATTCGAAGCCGCCAAGATGATGTTACACGAGCTGTTCGCTGGATCAAAAGGCAAATGGGTGATGAAAATTATTCAGTGCGCGTAGATGGGAAAAATTATTCTCCCGCTGAAATCAGTTCTTTTATCATTAAAAAACTGATACAGGATGCCCAACAGACAATTGGAGACATCTCAGATGTTTTGATTACCGTGCCTGCAAACTTTGAAGATGCAGCACGAAACGCAACTATTAATGCAGGTAAAATTACTGGTGTAAATGTAATTGGTTTGGTTAACGAACCCACAGATAAGCAAAAGTCTATCTATCCCTCTGATTCTTGCCCACATATACCACCCGATGGTCCTGTGACGCAATAGCGTTCTTTGTACCGATTCGAGAAAAGTACTGAACCCGTCAATCTGCGGGAAGTGGTAGACTCTGATACTGAACCAACCAAACTTTTCCTCAAAGCGTTTTATGACTTCAAGAGATTTTGCTATTACCGGAAGATATTGATTTTGCACGATCGAACCTCATAAAAATTTGATTTTCAGCGTAAAAATTGCTGTCGGAGATATTTTTTGTCATAAGATAGTTTGTCTGCTGACAATATTTGCAGGGCCAACAATTTTCAAATCCAACTTGAATTTTGTATAGACGCACGCTTCTATGCGAGCGTTTACAGAATTCATTTTTTTGGGGAATTTTCTTCCCCGGAATTTCCCCATTTGACTTGAAAAACGGCAGATTTCTGCTATATTTTAGAGTCTCCAAATCAACAGGGATGATGGTTTGATTCCCGTTTGGAGATTGGCTGCTTGGCATTCAAAATTCCCCGTTTTTTCCCCGCAAACGATGATTTTCCCCATTTATTCCCCAAAAAATCAATGCCGGAAGTCTGGTGACGTTGTGCCATAACGTGCCAAAGTTCAGGGTAAATGACGGATTTTCAGCATTTTTTGAGCTGAATTTCAAGGCGGAGCAATCCACATCTGCTCCACCAGTAAATTATTGAGTATCAACAGTTTGTGTTGATGCTCTTTCTTTTTGTCCGTAGCGGAAAGTTTTTAGGAAAATTTTTCATAACTGTTTTATTTATAGTATTTTGTATTATTTTTAACTATTTTGAGAAAATAGCGTTTTTTTATGTTTCCCCCACAGTTTCGCTTATACATTTTCGCTGTGTTGCTCAATCTATACATGCTTTTTGTAATGTTTTCAGCCATACAAACACAGTCAGTCACCCACAGTATTAAAATAACTTAACTATTTTATGATAATTTAGTTACGAGCATCGCACAACAAAAATTCACCCACACTTTTATTTGTGTAGGTGAGGGGAAAAGTGAGGGTGGATTTTAATTTTTCAGGGTGATTGATGCTTTCCGGGCGAAAGCTTCCCGGACTTCCGTCACATTGACTTTTTGACGGAGGCGTGGCCAGAACCAGCGGCTTGACATCGGTACACTGTTGCTCTCGTTGCACCACTTCTTATAGTCATTATAAATGTTATCACGGTTCTGCATCGCCTTATATCTATCCGGATAAGGTACAAGCACATCATCCACAAATGCTGCTATCGGATCGTTGATCATTTCCAACTATGGTTTGCAGACAATGGTAAACGGCTTAAACGACAAAGAAACCTTATCCGTTCTGCGTGGTATCGGTATCGTTTTTCTCGGTCCGATCCTGCTGCACATCGCTTTTGAGTTTACACTTCTGCTTTTTTCCATGCTGGATATTCTGCGTGAGATCCGGAACAATATCTTTGAGATCCGCGACAATATGAAAAAAGATAAAGAATAACAACTTTTCTATAAAAAATGCGGCATCAATTACGATACCGCATTTTTTATTTGCAGAATATACCGGATTAATAAAAACAGAGTTTTTCTGAAATAACAAAATCACCGGGTATCTGCTGACGGAAGTTTGCTTTTTATTTCACGGGTCAACCAGTTTGAATTGTTTATGGTGAAAACCGCCCAGATATTGATCCACGACAGACACAGCAGCGAGTAGAAACCAAATAAAAATGCCCAGACGCTTTCACGTAAAGATCTTTTCCAGCGATAATACACTATTGCCGGAATAATGCTCCAAAGCACTGCCGATAAAAATATAATCGCAAAATTGCATGTAATCTCTCCGGTAATACACAGACAATATATCCCCACCGGAAAAAACAGCAACGGCAGATACATATTCAACGACAACATCAGCCAATGAATAAACAAATTCAGCGACCGCCGGGATGGATGACTCAAATTTTTCAGCACGAACGGCATCATCAGAATATTTTCCCTGATATCACTTCTCACCCAGCGCAGCAGCATTTTACATACTCCGCAATAGGTGACCGGCAAACAGGTTTCCGCCAGAGCCTGATTCTGATGCACTATCCGGTGTCCTTCACGCAGCAGCAACGTGGCAATGGCACGATCTTCGCCGATCCTGGCGGGACTTCCGCAAAACTCCTGCTGCAGCCATTCATCAATTACCGGCACCACAGCACTTTTACGGTATGCACTCAAAGCTCCCGGGGTACAGAAAACATTCCCCGTTATACTTTGAGCCCTGCGTAGAAATTCACAACCGAAAATCAGCATCACATCCAGCAATTTCACATGAAAACACAATGATTTTTTCTTTCCGGTGATGATCCCTGCAACTGCTCCAATCCGGTCATCTGCAAAAGGTTGAACTATCTTTTTCAAAGTATCCCGCTTTATTACAGAATCACTATCCACTGTAACAATAACTTCAGAATCCGCCCGGTTTATCCCAAGATAAAGAGCATGTTTTTTGCCCTGATTTTTTTCCAGATCAATGATCGATATTTTTCCGGAAATTTTTTCCGCTTTTCTCAACCAGAATAATGTATCATCCCGGGAACCGTCGTTGATGGCGATGATTTTCAATTTTCCATCAGGATAAACACTCTCAAGTACACTGATAATGGTTTTGAAAACATGTTTCCCCTCATTGTATGCAGGAATCAGTACTGTACATGAAGGCAAATCGGAATCATCATAAAAATTTTTCCATTCACGGTAAAAAAATACCGAAAACAAGAGAAATAAAAAGTACGCAAGAGAAAAAATCAGCATCATTACAGATATATGACCCATCGGAGAATGGAATACCGTTTGATAAAACTGATCCGGGGCATTGAATAAAGTAAATATTGAAAAAACAAATGCAAACAGCAAAATCAACCACAAAAAATATTCCAGCGATCTTACGATTCGGTATGGATGCTTTTTTGACTTAAAAATCGACATATCTGTAAACCTGTAAATCTATTGTTTATGTATTCATTGTCATTAATATACTTGATTTTTTGATTTATATCAATATATTAAAATAGCGATTAGTGATTCAAAAAAGGAAATCAATAATGATCTCGATAAAACAAATTCAAAATTTTCTGGTTTTGGCTCAAGTCTTGCATTTTGCAAAAGCTGCAGCTCAATTGAATATTTCACAGGCAACATTGAGCAATGAAATCAAAAAAATGGAAAAAACTCTGGGATTTCAGCTTTTCGACCGTTCTGACAAATGGGAAATAAAGTTGACTTACGCAGGAAAAACCTACTACGATTGTATAAAAAATATCCCCGCAACTATCCATAAAGCACAACAGGAGGCATCTCAAAGTGCCCGGGGTGAACAGGGTATTTTGACTATCGCAGCCAGTAATATCGCTTATGATTATATCAATCTGGGGGATATTATTAAAAAAATGACCCGGACATACCCGAAAATCAAATTAAAAATTTCCGATATGCCTAATTCTGTAAACCGTTTTGACTGTTTATCTTACGGAAAAGCAGATCTTGCAATTTTCGCCGGCGATAATGATATTGCCATGCCGGAAGGATTCAAAACAAAAATTTTACTGCCGCTGCAGGTTTCACTTGCTGTTCACCGGAAGAGCCGGCTCGCTGAAAATAAAAATCTTACAATCAGAGATCTGAAAAATATCCCTTTGATATTGCCCCCGAGAGAAGATACTCCGAATTTGAGACAGAAATGGGATGAAATTTTCATAACTCACTGCAATTCTCTGCCGACAGTCACTCATGAAGTTATCGGATTCCGGGGTATTTTGCAGTTTGTCGCCGCCGGGATGGGAACCGGTCTGGTCTTTACCCGCAAAGAAAATACTGTTGTTGATAATGTGCTTTTTCTGAAATTACCGGTAAATCTCAACCGTTCACTGCTTATCGGCTTCAGAGAAACCCCCACCCCGGTAGCAAAAAAGTTTTTGGATTTTATTGAAAGCTGCATCCGGTAAGTACAACAGCGGGTGCTGCGAAACTCAATTTTTTCACAACACCCGCCTGAAAATTATTTTGCGGATTTTATCCGTATATTCCGACGGCATCAAAGGGATTTCAGTTTTTTGCTCAATCGCACCGAACAGAAATCCGGGCCGCACATAGTACAGTATTCCGAACCATGCTGATTTGGTGCGGAACTTTCATTCAACGCTTCCTGACGGAGTTCTTTTGCCCATTTTGGATCAAGAGCAAATTCAAACTGTTTTTCCCAATCAAATTCCGCCCGGGCATCGGAAATCGCATCATCACGATCACGGCTGCCGGGTTTGTGCAATGCCACATCTGCTGCATGAGCCGCTATCTTGAAT
Source organism: Victivallaceae bacterium (assembly GCA_045644425.1). Taxonomy (GTDB): domain Bacteria; phylum Verrucomicrobiota; class Lentisphaeria; order Victivallales; family Victivallaceae; genus UBA1784. The sequence continues at coordinate 19,761 of JAZRGW010000023.1, forward strand.
GCCACAACTCCACGACGGACATCGTCGGCATTGGGTAAGCCGAGATGTTCTTTCGGCGTCACATAACAGAGCATCGCCGCTCCGTAATACGCTCCCACCATTCCACCCATTCCGGCAACAAAATGATCATAGCCTGGAGCACAGTCGATGACCACCGGTCCGAGAATGTAAAAGGGAGCATCTCCGCAAATTTCTCTTTCCCGAACCATGTTGGATTCTATCTGATCCAGCGGCACATGGCCGGGACCCTCAACCATCGCCTGCACACCGGCTTCCCGGCAGCGGAAAACCAATTCGCCCAGCGTGTCAAGTTCAGCAAATTGAGCCTCATCAGAAGCATCTGCCAGACATCCGGGCCGCAAACCGTCACCCAGTGAAAGGGTCACATCATATTTGCGGCAGATTTCCAATATCTCATCAAATGCTTCATAGAAGGGGTTTTCTTTTCCGTTTTTCTGCATCCATGCTGCCAGCAATGCTCCTCCGCGGCTGACGATACCGAGTTTACGCTGCAATGCCAGCGGCACATATTTACGCAGCAAACCGGCATGGATAGTCATATAATCCACCCCCTGCTCCGCCTGTTCCCGGATGACATCAAGAATTTTATCTCTGCCGAAATCATCACTCCCGTAACGGGCAACAATTTCATAGACCGGCACTGTTCCCAGCGGAGCAGCAGATTCTTCAAGTATAGACTGACGGATGGCGGTTATATCGCCGCCGGTACTCAAATCCATCACCGTATCCGCTCCGTAATGCAGAGCAATGGCAAGTTTGCTCTTTTCTGCTCCCGGACAGCTTGACAGTGCGGAATTTCCAATATTGGCATTGATCTTGGTTTTAAGCTCCCTGCCGATGCCGCATGGAATCAGATTTTTGTGGTTGATATTTGCCGGGATCACAATGGTTCCGGCGGCAACTCTTTCTGCGATAAACGTTTCAGAACGTTGTTCCACTCCGGCAACATATTTGATCTGCGGAGTAATGATCCCTTTACGGGCATATTCCATCTGCGTCATAGTCTTTCCAACCTCACTTGATCAATATAATCTTTTTCCGGCGGATACATCTGTGTCACTGTATCACTCAAATTCACATTCTCACAAAGCGAACCGTATACAAATGCCTTTGCCGCCATCAACGCTTCCTGATAATTTTTTCCCGATGCAAAATTTGCCGCCAATGCCGCACTCAAAGTACAGCCGGTCCCGTGAGCAGTATTTTTCGCAACTTTTGCCAACGGAGAACTCAATGCAAAAAGTTCCCCATGATAACAGACCACATCCGTCACCATCGCCGAAGATATGGCATGACCGCTTTTCAGCAGACAATTGCACTTATACCCGTCATAAATCATCCGGGCGGCATCGGCAAGAGCGGAAAAAGTTGTCAATTTCCTGCCGCAGATAAGTTCTGCTTCGGGAATATTGGGAGTTATCCACTTGGCACGCGGGAAAAGTTTTTCACGCATGGCAAAAACCGCTGAATCTTCCAGCAATCTGCTCCCGGATGTGGAAACCATTACCGGATCAACGATCAACTGCAAAGCATATTTTTCCGCAAGTTCAGCGACACACTCAATGATCTTTCCCGTGGCAAGCATACCGGTCTTGGCAAAACGGATAGGGAAAGCATCCAGTACGCTTTCAAGCTGGCTTCTGACCGATTCCACCGGCATAATATCCACCCGGCGGACTTCATCCGGATTCTGGGCAGTTACCGCAGTAACCACCGAACAACCGTAAACTTTGAATGCATTAAAGCTCCGCAAGTCAGTCTGTATACCAGCTCCACCGCCGGAATCACTCCCGGCAATGGTCAGAACCGATGGTTTGATATTATTCATGATAAGCTCCCAGCATTATCTGACGCAATTTTTTTACTTTGGCTTCAACATCAGGAGCCTGAGTTATCTCTGTAACCATGGCGATATGTTTGAAACCTCTGGAAGAAAGAAGCGGCAAATGGTGTTCCTTGATTCCGCCCATTACAGAAAACGGACAAGTCACCAGCTGTTTAAGTTCCCCGATTTTCTCCAATCCCAATGCCCCGCAGGCAACACTTTTGGTATTGGTCGGAAACATCGGGCCGATATTCAAATAAGAACATCCGTCGGCAAGTGCCTTTTGAATCTCTCCGGCATTATGAGTCGACACCCCGAAAAAGAGTTCCGGAGCGAGCTTTTTCGCTTCAGTCAGCGGAAAGTCGTCCTGCCCCAGATGAACTCCATCTGCCTCGGCTGCCATCGCAATATCAAGACGGTCATCCACGATCAGAAGCATTTCATAACGGTCGGTGATCTTTTTGCACTTCAGCACCAATTCAAACATCGCCGAGTCGGAAATATTCTTTTCCCTTATCTGCACGATCTTCGCCCCGGCTGCCGCAATGCCGGAAAGAATTTCACAGACATTGCGGCCGTTGCAGAATTCTGAACTTATCACCGGGTAAAGATCGGATTTTTGAAAAATTTCAATGCGTTCAGATAAAGTACGCATTTTCATTTACCTTTTTCAATGATGAGCCTGGCAACCTTTTTTCCGGACATGAGCATACCACCGAAAATCGGTCCCATCCGGTAACCGCCCATAACATTATTGGCACTCATTCCGCAGGCATAAAGACCGGGGAAGTAGCAGCGGGTGTTTTCCACGGTGGATGCTTCACCGTTTTCCACCCACATCGGTTTTTCACCGATAATATCACCGGTCGGAGTATCCAGCTGGATCTTCGCTTTTTTCACAGCAAGATTGAGGATCTCGCTGGGATGGCCGGTGCCGTCAACCACGTTTTCAGCAATAACAGTCAAAGGATCGACGTGCAGACCGAGACGCTCAACACAAGTCCAGTTGATGACCAGACCATTGACTTTGCCGTTTTTAAAAACAAGATCCTCGACGCTGACCGAGTTGAAAATTTTCGCACCGGCTTTCACGGCTCCGAAAATAAGTCCGCTTGCCATTTCAACAGAATCAAGAGTGTGATAACCGTCGGCATTTTCCAGTTTCTTGTGAGTGATATTAAAGTCGTCAAGAATATCCAGTGCCTCATCCTGCACAACAACTTCATTAAAGAGCATCCCGCCGCCCCAGGTGCCGCCGCCGGGAGCAAGTTTACGCTCAAAAACAGCTGTTTTCAATCCCGCTTCCGCCAGATAACGGGCAGCAACAAGAGCTGACGGCCCGCCGCCGACAAGGGCGACATCGAGTTTCAAACCGTCGATGAGCTTTTCACTGAATTTGTTGATGATCGCTGTAGAGATGATGTTTTCCGCTGACATACCGGAAATCCTTTCCGGAGCATTTCCTGCTCCATTGCTGGGTATTCCGGTGCGGATGCACCCGATGATATAGAGGTGTAACAAAAATATTTTTCATTTTTTATTCCTACGCCGGCATTACCCGTTTCAGGTTCAAAGGGTTTGATCTCAGCCGTTGTCACCGCGACAACAGCACCCCATTGTTACAATGTGATTAATATAACATGATTTTACGGCAATGTCAAATCATTATTGAAAAAAGATCAGGCAATCGGTGGAGCAGTGCCGCAATCTGCAAGCCGTAGGGTGGAGCAACCAACTGGGAATTCTGGGAATACTGCGGTTGGGTCTTGAGAAGAGCATGCAAACCAACCATGCAGACTGCGGTAATAGCGGCAAACCAAATCGGGAATCAAAGCAATTCTCACTTTGAAAAAAGGGCAAAAAAATGGAGGCGTGAATCGGAATCGACAAGGAGGGCGAAAGCCCGACGAAGAGCCTGAGTGTAACGAAGGCAACCGACAAACAAGTGAGTAATCCGATTTTTTGCCCAGCAAAAAATGACCAAAGCAAAAAGAAAAAGCAATGGGAGAACAAATCAGAGATTTGGAAAAACCATTGCTTGCTTTTTGCGAGGATTACTCACGATTCTTGGAAAAAGGGCAAAAAAATGGAGGCGTGAATCGGAATCGAACCGATCTGAGCGATTTTGCAGACCGCCGCCTAACCTCTTGGCTATCACGCCTTGCGTTGGTACATAAAATAACCCCGTTTCATGTATTTGTCAAATCATTTTTCCAAAAAAAAGTGTTTTTTTTACATTCCTCTTGAAAAAAAAGATTATTTACTGTATATTATGGGACTTGAAGAGGAATAATTTCCCGTTTTTTAACGAAAGGATTCAACAATGGCTAAAAAATTCCGGATCGAGATCGCCGCTGACGAGTGCAAAGGCTGCTATCGCTGTCTGGCGGTCTGTCCCAAAAAACTGATTGCCCGGGGCAAAGAACTGAATATTCAGGGATATTTCGCCGTTACCGTCGAAAATTCCGGCAACTGCATCGGTTGCGGTTCCTGTTTCTATCAATGCCCGGAACCGGGGGCTATCACCATCTATGAGGAGGTGGAATAATGGCTTACAATAAACGTCTTTTGCTCAAAGGCAATGAAGCGGCTGTTTACGGTGCTTTGCTCGCAGGATGCGACTGCTATTTCGGTTATCCTATCACACCTGCCAGTGAAATTGCCCAGGCGGCGGCTCTGCTTTTCCCCAAACTCAACCGTACATTTGTTCAGGCTGAATCTGAAATCGGTGCGATCAATATGGTGATCGGCTGTGCCGCAGCCGGAAGACGCACCATGACCGCCAGCAGCGGTCTGGGAATCAGCTTGAAGCAGGAAGGCATGAGCTATCTTGCCGCATACGAAATGCCCGCTGTTATCGTCGACGTGATGCGTGGCGGTCCGGGTCTGGGTAATATCGGACCGGAACAATCCGACTACTTCCAGGTTGTAAAAGGCGGCGGTCACGGCAGTTACCGTTGTCTGGTATTCACCCCGAATTCCGTGCAGGAAATGTGCGACATGGTCTATGAAGCATTCCCGATGGCGGAAAAATACCGGATGCCCGCCTATGTGCTGACCGACGGTGTTATCGGTCAGATGATGGAAAGTCTGGAACTGCCCGAACCGGTCAAGTATGATTACGATCCGGAATGGAAGATGGGAAAAAGAATCAACGGAGAAGCCAACATCATTTCCAGTATCTATATGGAATACAATGATTTGGAAGCTCTCAATATCCGCCTGCAGGAAAAATATGCCCTCATCCAGAAAACCGAACAGCGGGTCGAAGAGATCGCAGTGGATGATGCCGAATTGGTGCTGGTCGCTTACGGTATCAGTTCCCGTGTAGCACAGGGTGCGGTGGAGATCCTCCGCGGTGAAGGACTTAAAGTGGGTCTGATCCGTCCGAAAATGGTCTTCCCCTTCCCGCAGGACAGCTTGAAGCGTGCCGCTGAACACGTCAAAGGCTTCCTCTGCTGTGAACATTCTGCCGGTCAGCTTATCGAAGATATCCGGCTTACCATTGAATGCAAACGCCCGGTCAAGCTCTGCAACCGCATGGGTGGAAATCTGCTCACTGTTGCCGATGTTTGCGAAAGTGCGCGTCAGATGATGAAGGAGATATAATATCATGAGCGAAAAAGTTAAATTCGGTCGTTCAAAAGTCTTTTTTGATACTTTCCACCGCCGTCCGGGACCGATCAAAAAGAATATGCATTACTGCCCCGGCTGCGGTCACGGTATTTTGCATAAACTGGTCGCCGAGGCCATCGAACATTTCGGTATTCAGGAAAACACCTCTCTGATCGCTCCGGTCGGTTGTGCGGTTTTTGCCTACTACTATTTCAATGTCGGCAGTATTTCCGTGCCGCACGGCAGAGCCCCCGCCGTCGGTACCGGCGTCGGTCGTGCCAATCCGGAATCTTATGTGATCAGTTATCAGGGCGATGGTGACCTTGCTGCTATCGGTTTCAATGAATTCCTGCAGGCAGCAAACCGCGGAGAAAAAATGACGGTCTTCTTCGTCAACAACTCCAACTACGGTATGACCGGCGGTCAGATGGCCCCCACCACTCTGCCCGGTCAGAAAACCACCACCAGTCCTTACGGCCGTAATCCGGAAACCGAAGGATACCCCACTCCGGTCTGCGAAATCGTCAACTCCCTCACCGCACCGGTCTACATCGAGCGGGTCGCATTGACCACTCCGGGACGGGTTGCCGCTGCGAAAAAAGCGGTATACAAAGGTATCCAGAATCTGAAAGAACGTAAAGGCTTCTCTCTTATCGAAGTGGTCGCTCCCTGCCCGATCAACCTCAAAATGAGTGCCGATCAGGTCAATGAGTTCATCGAAAAACAGATGTTGAACTACTTCCCGCTCGGCTGTCTGCGGGATAAGACCGCTGAACTTCCCGCAGGTCAGCTGCCGCCGCCGGTCATCCGCGAGGAAGAAAAAGTCCGTGAGATCCTCTTCCCGCTCCGCAATGAAAATGCGGTTCCGGCTGATTTCCGCAACTCTTCAGATCTTTTCGATCAGGAACTGCGGGTGAAAATCGGCGGTTTCGGCGGTCAGGGCGTTTTGAGTCTGGGTGTCATGCTCGCAAATATGGCACGTCTGCGTAACTTCAATGTCAGCTGGATGCCCTCTTACGGTCCGGAACAGCGCGGCGGTGCCGCCTGTTGTGCCGTAACTGTCAGCCGTAAAGCGATCCCCTCCCCCATCATCGACCGGGGCGGAAATCTGCTTATCGCCATGACCCAGGCGGCTTTCGATAAATACATCGGTGAATTGCGTGAAGACGGTATCCTCATCTACGATCATACCGCTGTAAAACTGCCGGAATTGCCCGCCACGATGAAAACCTACGGTATCGACGCATTGGATATCGCCGGTAATCAGCTCGGCAACTCCAAATTCGCCAACAGTGTACTTATCGGTGCCCTCGCCGCAGTACTCGCTGCCAACGGCATGAATGAAGCGGATCAGGAAGACTTTTCCAAAGCATTCAAAGAAGCCGTGGAAGAAAAATTCGGCAAAAAACCCGGTGCAGTGGAAGCAAATATCAATGCTTATGACGCCGGCTTGAAAGCATTCGGCAAATAAAATCTGCATATACACAGAAACAGCCGCACTTCAAACAAGTGCGGCTGTTTTTTTACCAGCTGTTTACAGTGATTTTTCACATAGATCTGACCGGGATATTTTCATTTTCAGTTAAGCCGGAGCGAACGGTAATCATTATAATTCCACAGAGCTATTCCATCGACTGTAACATATTCACTGCCGAGATAGTGGCAGGCACGCCTGATATTGATTTTGAAAATATCATTCGCTGAAAATGTATTTTGATCGAAATCAGATGCGGGAACGGCAATTTCCATGGTATAATATGACGGATATTTTCTGATTTTGTATTGTATTGCAGAGCTGAATTTATGATCCGTATTCATTCCGTGACCACGCTGTGCATCAAACAGAACACCTGCGGTGGAAATTCCGTACCAGTTGAAAACTTTATAGCCGTCGGCAGATTTTTTTCCAAGTATGATCTCACAGGAATCATCATTCCAGACGGAGGCATCGCGTTTTTTCAATTTTTCACAATAAGTAAAACCCTCTTTGATATCAGCGGTAAAAGCAGTAATTCCGACATAAATGAATTTATCATCATGCAGAACTTTTACAACTGTTTCTTTTTGCGGTTTACAGCCTGTTGCCGCGATAAAAGTGTTTACAGCAACGGCATTTTTCCAATCAGCATCATCCAGAGAACCATCAAGAACGATACCGGCAGTTTTGCGTGAAGGAAAAACAGAGGGGCTTTTCTCTTTCCAGAACTTTTTCAGAATTTTCACGGTCTCATCAACAATAATATCCCCGCCTTTCCAATCGACGCGGTTGCTGAAACGGTCAGAACCATAACCTTTATTTTCCACAGAACGCTTCGTGGCAAGATAGCCGCCGTGGAGTCCATTGTGCGAAGATAACTGGATCAGAAAGGTCTGGATAAACGGACTGCGTCCCTGGATTTGAGTCTGAAAGTCCTGATAAAGCTCAAAAGTATTTGAAGCAAAAGCGATATCACCGATACAAAGAACATGTATCTGAGTTTTGAAAGGCTCTTTTTTCTGCTGCATATTCCAGCGTTCGATGATTCCCCGATATCGTCTGCGGGAAGTGACCAGCAGAGAATTGGTCTTCAAAGCCGCCTCGGGATCATCGCCTTCTTTAACAAAAGGGACTTTCTCAAGTTTTTTCAAATTGGCAACAGCATCTTCATAATCAGCCAGTGTCAGATTACGGACAGGCAGATCAAGATGTTTCACCTCATGACGGATATCAGTGGCGGTGATGATCTCATTTTTTGCCCATGGATAAACCTCTTCAAAAGCGGCAAAAATCTTTTCCGCCGCCTGAATACGCTGTAATTCATTCTGAAACAGCTCTTTTACTCTGCCGTATTTCAGCAGATTGCGGCGGAATTTAGCTTTGTTGTTAAGCAGCTGCCACGGAGCGATATCACCAGCGGCTCCGCATTGAGGCAGAATATGGATATTGCCGTACTTTGCCCGAATCATCTCACGGGTCTCATGCCAGTAATCAGCCGAAAGTTTATTGAGTCTCGAAGAATCCTGCGCAGGCGAGGAACTATTGATAACTGCACCGGTAAGTTTGTTGTTTTCATCAAAGGTGAAAAGAAAGTTTACAGTGGGGTCTGCCGCCCCTTCAAATCCGGCAAACATCTCGTCATCAGGGTTGCCGTAAAGCACTGCATGACCGTGAATACCATGCAGAGAATCGTTCCCGCTGCCCTTTCTTTTGGAAACGTCGTCTTTATAAACTGATCTGCGGTTATATCCGACTGCCGCATCACCGTAACCGTAGGCGATACCGCCATTTTTGCGGTTTTTATAAGCCGCGCAGATGATATCGGCAACTTTTTCAAAAAGGAATTTACAATATTCTGAACTTTCTGTGAATTTAATGGATGTGGGGGCTTGGAAAAGATCGCCGCTGTATTCATCCAAACTGACCAAAGCCTTTTCCGGCGTAATATCCGGAGCGGCATGAGTATGGGTGACACTGATGATGATTTTATCCAGTGGTATTTCAGGATCACGCTTTTTGAGCAGGGCGAAAACCCCATCCTGAATACCTTTAGTCCCCAAAAGCATATCCAGTGAAACAAAACAGACACTATCTTTGCCGTTATCTATCCACAATGCCGTGGCAGTAATGGGGTCTTTTACGCCTTTGGAAATACGTGTATACATCTGACCGCCGATAGGAACAGGAGCAGCAGTGGAAATATCTGCCGAAGCCCAGCCGATTTTAAGGGAGTCTTTTTTCACGGCATTGCCGCACTCTGACTGTCTGAAAGATGAACAACCGCTTAAAGCAAAAATCACTGATACAGCAACAAGTATAAAAGCTTTCATTTATCGTCTCCTGAAGTTGTAAAAAAGATGAAATCAATATACTATACATGACAATATCAGCCATTTCAAGTCTGACAGAAGCATAACAGCAAAAAAAACTCCTGCACCGTCAAGTGCAGGAGTTTTGCTGTAAACCGCTGAATTACGCTTTGTTGTGGCGTTTGCGGACTTTGGCAGAAGCGTTTTTGATACCTTCGATCATATCAGCAACGTTCTGCTCGGTCAAACGCGGATGCATCGGAATATTCAAGCTGCGTTTGTAGAAATATCTGCTGGCTTTCGGACACTGATCCGGATCATAACCCATATTCTTGAGACCGGTGAAGTGGAAAGTCGGCTGGTAGTGGAGGATGCCCTGCACACCTTCTTCTTCATAGAGAACACGCATGAATTCATCACGGGTACCACCGAGTTCTTTCTCATCCACACAGACGGTGTAGAGGTGATAGCTGTGGTAGCAGTTGGGATCTTCGTAGACCGCTTCGACACCTTTGACATCACAGATACCTTCGGTGATTTTGTGAGCGATTTCACGACGTTTGTTGATAAGCATATCCAGTTTATCGAGCTGGCAGCAGCCGACAGCAGCCTGAATTTCGTTCATGCGGTAGTTGTTACCCCAGTGTTTGCCGAGCCAGGGACGGACGTCGAAGTGGGCGGGCAGCCAGTATTCGAGCAGGTCGGGGCTCTTGGTGCAGGTGATGTTGCTGCCGAACTTCCATTCGGGTTTGCTGGGATCTTCCAGAACATCGTTCCAGCTCCAGGGCTGGTTGCTCATGCAGCGCAGACCCATGATGCCTTTGGCGAATTCATCGTTGTTGGTGGTCATCATACCGCCTTCGCCGCAGGTGGTGATATTTTTCAGTGAGTGGAAGGAAAAGCTACCGATATCACCGATTGAACCTGCCATTCTGCCTTTGTAGCTGGAACCGGTAGCGTGGGCACAGTCTTCGAGAACATACAGACCGTGTTTTTTGGCGAGTTCCATGATGGGGTCCATATCGACCATCTGACCGGCAAAGTGAACGACGTAGATCGCTTTGGTCTTGTTGGTGATCTTTTTGGCGACTTCTTCAGGATCAATATTGAAGGTTCTTTCATCGATATCGGCGAAGACCGGGGTGGCACCTTCTTTCAGGATCGGCAGACAGGTGGCAACGAAGGTATTCGGGGTAACGATGACTTCATCACCTTTGCCAATGTCGAAAATCTGGGTGGCAACCATCATACCGGTAGTACAGTTGCTGCAAGCCAGAGCATGTTTGGCACCGTGTTTAGCAGCAAATTTATTCTGGAATTCCTGAGTTTTGGGACCCATGGTCAGAGAATCCTGAGCCATGGCAGCCAGAGCCGCCTGCTGTTCAGCTTCATCATAGATAGAACCCATGAAGCTGTAGGGAACTTTCAACTGGACGCCGTCACTGTTGGCGTAGCTGCTGGTAATTCCGCCTTCGGTATTACCGCCTGTGTAATGTTTGTCTTTAGCCATGATAGAAACCTCCTTGATGTTAGTTAGGGTCATGGTGGCTTGGTATATATTATACCATCTTTTTACTGCAAAAGCAAACCGGAAAACTCTTTTTTTCAAGAAAAAAACAGATTTTTTATCTTTTGATATTTTTTACAATACGGAACAGTATTATAAGTGTATAAAAAGGTGCGATACCTCAACTGGTTTATAATACGATACAGTACTACAAATATGAGCTATTCTATCGTTTTTAATACAAAAGTGGGATATTTTGAGTTTTTTCGGAAAGCATTGAGAGAGTGTGGCAAACAGAAAAGAAACGGGGGTAATAAATAAAAAGTATGGTACAAACCACACGCACGCATCGTGGAGTACGGGGGCAAATCCCCTGTAAAGGGCGGCAGCCCGCCGGAGCCAAACCACCGCAAAGCCCTTTTTTGGAGGCAGTGTGAGGCTGTGGCGGATTTTGCACCGGAACAGGCGAAGGAGTGTACCGGGAACAAGTATGTGACTGAGCCGCAGGACGAATGCAAGGCCCGTATGCCGCCCGGATGTTTTTGGCTCAATGTACGCGGCGGAGACGGGTTTTGCAAGGAAGGCGGCGAAGGAGCATACCGGGAACAAGTATGTGACTGAGCCGCAGGACGAATGCAAGGCCCGTATGCCGCCCGTAATTTGAGCCCAAAAAAAAGAAAGCAGGGTATATACTCTCGCGGCCACACGATGTACAATAAGCTCAAAAGAGAGCCCGATGCAAAAATTGTTCCGAGAAGAACCTGCTTTCTGGCGGTGAATATATATCTTTTTGAAGCAAAATTCAAGCAATATTCAAGAAAAAAATGTTTGTATTTATTGAAAAAGTCACAATTAAAGATTATTTTAGTGTATGAAACGAGATTTTTTTGCTCACAAACTATATAATCGTGGATAAAAGAAAGGAGTCAAAATTGATACAGGTAAAAATCAATATGCTTGATAATTGCGGTGAATTTTTCCCCCGCAAAGCCCATGAGGATGATGCGGCGTATGACCTGCGTGCCAGAGTTGATATTATTCTCGAACCGGGAAAAAGCACGCTGGTGCCTGCCGGATTCAAAATGGAACTGCCCGCCGGTTATGAGGCACAGATCCGCCCGAGAAGCGGTCTGGCTTTGAAACATGATCTCATGTTGACCAATTCACCGGGTACGATCGATGCCGGTTATCGCGGTGAAGTGGGGGTGATCATGTTCAACGCCGGTAAAGAAAAGTTCGCAATAAGCCGTGGTGACCGGATCGCCCAGATGGTGATCGCCAAACTGCCGGAAGTGGAACTGCTTGAAACAAACTCTCTCGGTGAAACCTGCCGTGGAGACGGCGGTTTCGGAAGTACTGGAAAAAATTAAAACAAAGGGAAAATAGATTATGATGAAAAAAATTTTGACCGTATTGGCTCTTTCCGGATTGACCGCACTTTTTGCCGCAGATGAAATCAAACTGCCTGCTCCGCAGAAAAACGGCGGCATGAGTTTGCGTGAGGCACTGAATTCCCGGCACACAATCCGTAAATTCCAGAATGAAGAGTTGACTTTGCAGCAGCTTTCAGATATGCTCTGGAGTGCCAACGGCGTAAACCGCCCCAATGGCAAACGCACCGCCCCCAGTGCGATGGATAAACGGGATATAATGATCTATGCCGCACTGAAAGACGGAGCTTATTTTTACAATCCGGAAAAACATCTGCTGGAAAAGATCACAGATGCCGACCTGCGTAACGCCTGCGGCAAATCTTCCGCACCGTGTTATCTGATCCTGATTCCTGACCGGGTGAAACAGAGCAGAGAGGCATTCGCCGCCGTCGATGCCGGATATGTCAGTCAGAATATTTATCTGGCAGCTCAGGCAAACGGACTTGGAACTTGTGCAATGGGTTCAATCGTTGACCGGAAAAAAATCGCCGATGAACTGAAAACCGGTAAAAATATGCCGTTTCTGGTACATCCGGTAGGAATTCCGCTGTAAACACACTTGAGATTCTGCAAAAGCATACTATATTGTGAAGCAGGAGGAGAAGATTTATGGATAACAGAAATTTGGAAGAACTGAAAGCGGAACTGCAGCAGGCAAGCGTACCGCTGCAGGCTGTACGTAATGAAGTCGGCAGAATCGTTGCCGGACAGAAAGAACTTGTAGACCGGCTGCTGCTGGCACTTATTTCCGACGGACATGTGCTTCTGGAAGGTGTGCCGGGATTGGCAAAAACTTTGACAGTCAAAACCCTCGCTCAAAGTTTATCCGGTTCTTTTTCCCGGTTGCAATTCACCCCCGATCTGCTTCCGGCAGATGTGATCGGAACCCGTATTTACAACGCCGCTGACGGCACTTTTCAGACCAAAATCGGTCCGGTATCTGCCAATATCGTGCTGGCTGATGAGATCAACCGGGCTCCGGCAAAAGTCCAGAGTGCATTGCTCGAAGCCATGCAGGAAAAACAATTGACCATCGCCGGTGAAAGATTCGCCCTGCCCGCACCGTTTATGGTTCTCGCCACCCAAAACCCCATTGAACAGGAAGGAACTTATCCGCTTCCGGAAGCACAACTTGACCGCTTTATGTTCAAACTCAAAGTCGATTATCCGGAACGCGATGAGGAATTTTCGGTGATCGAACGCATGGCTCACCCCGTGCCGCCGCCGGAAAGTTCGCAGGTCGCAACTCTTGATGACATTGTGAAAGCACGCAATATCGCCGACCGTGTATATATGGATGAGAAAATCGTGGAATATATTCTGGATATCGTCATCGCCACCCGCCCCGGTCAGCATCTGCGTCTATCTTCCAGACAGAAAGATACCAATCTGCGGGAATTGAATCAGCTCATTTCCTATGGTGCATCCCCGCGCGGTTCGATCGCTCTGGCTCTGGCTGCCAAAGCGTATGCGATGCTGCAGGGCAGAGCGTATGTGCTGCCGCAGGATGTAAAAGATATTGCCCCGGATGTGCTTCGTCACCGGATGGTGCTTTCTTACGAAGCCGAAGCGGAAAATATCGATGCGGATATGATAATCCAGCGGATTCTTTCAGCATTGCGTACACCTTAAATTTATCAGGGAAAGTTTCTTAATCATGCAGCTTGCTGAACTTGCTCATCAAATACGGCTTCTGGAAATCCGTACCGATCATCTGGTCGAAGAAATCACCGGTGGAGCTTACCGCAGTGTTTTCAAAGGCAGAGGCATCGAATTTGATGAGGTGCGTGAATACACCACCGATGATGATGTACGGATGATCGATTGGAACGTTTCCGCCCGCATGGGTGAGCCTTATGTAAAAAAGTTTGTCGAAGAACGGGAACTTGTGGTCATGCTGCTGGTAGATCTTTCTGCATCCGGAGCATACGGTTCAACCGCAAAAAGCAAGCGGCAGACAGCGGCTGAACTGGCTGCTCTATTGGCTTTCAGTGCCGGAAAAAACGGCGACAAAGTCGGATTGCTCCTTTTTACCGATAAAATCGAACTCTATCTGCCGCCGCGCTCCGGAAGGATGCATGCTCTGCGAATGATCCGGGAATTGCTCGCATTTGAACCATCGGGCAAAGGTACTGATATAAATGCCGCTTTGCAGGAAGCTTCACGGCTGATGAAAAAACGCGGTGTGGTCTTCCTGCTCAGTGACCTCATCGAACCGGAAAAATTTTCCGCTTCTTTGCGGATACTCAAAGCCAAACAGGATGTGGTCGCCATTGAGTTATCCGATCCGGCAGATGAAAATTTCCCGCTGAAAAACCCCGTAACTTTTGAAGATGCCGAAACCGGGGAAATCGTGGAATACAACGGCAATGCCGCACTTCTGAATGAAGAACTGAAAAAACTTCAGGATGAAAAACTTTCCGTCTGCCGCAGAGCCGGAACCGATCTTATAAAAGTTGATTGCAGCAAAGATGTTCTGAAGCCGCTGATCGGATTTTTCGCGGAAAGACAAAAACGGCTGAGGTGAAAATATGTGGAAAAAAATTCTATTCATCCTCGGCGGTATAATCATTCTTTTGACCGCAGTCATCTTTGCCGGATGGCTCAAAGCGTGTTTCAAACCGCCGGTTTTACAGATTCCGGAAAGTGCAGAAGTTTTCCCCGGAAAAACCATTTCACCGGGAGCAGAAACCCGATTTTCTTTCTCACTGACACTTCCCGTGACCATGCAGATCAAAAATGTTGAACTTTTTCAGGATGGGAAAAAGTTGTCGCAGGGCGAAGTGAAATTTTCCACATGGAAATTCGACCGGATAACGTGGCTCGTTTCCGGAAAATTCCGCATTCTTGACCCCGGCAAAGTCAATACTTTGAGTGCCGTCGCAAATATTGAAAAATTCCCCGGTGAAAATCCGCCGGAAATCCGGGTCGGTCTGCCGGAATTGCTCTGTGCCGTACCGGAAAATATCCAACCCGGAAGCGAACTCCGCCTCGCCCCATTGCCCGATGCAGGGGAAATCGCAGGTAATGGCGGAAATCATACTCCGTTTTACAAACATTGGGCATTTTATGCGGTCATCGCACTTGCAATCATTGCGGCAGCAGTCATAATCATTATGCTGAAACGCCGGAAAAATATTGCAGAATTGCCGCTGGATGAAAAAACATTGCTGGAAATCCGCCAGATATGTTCTCTGGTAAAATCCGGAGATATCAAAGTGGAAACCGGTTTTGCCCGCCTCAGTGATGTGGTGCGGAACTATCTGGAAAACCATTCCGGTCTGCCCGTTTCCCGGCGGACAACAGCGGAATTTCTGCGGGAACTTTCCGCAAATCCCGATTTGCTCAATGCTGATGAGAGAATTTACCTGACCGGTTTTCTCAATCATGCCGACCTGATAAAATTTGCCGGATTCAACGCCGGAAATGAAATGCTGGATAATGCCGCTGCCCAAGCCGGAAATCTGGTGCGTTCAACCACCGCCGCCGCGATCGAAAAGGAGAAGAAAAACAAATGATCACGTTTGCATATCCCTGGCTGTTTCTGCTTCTGATCCCGGTGTTCCTGCTCGGATGGCTGATGGCGTGCCGCAAGCGGCCGTCAGTAAAAATTTCCACCGTCATCCCGCTGCAAAAATCTTCCGGAAAGAAAAAACGGCTTACCATTATTGAAATCGCTCTTTTGACTGCATTGATCCTGACGGTCGCAGCTCTTGCCCGCCCCCGCAAACCGGAAGGGAGCCAAATGGTCCGGGCACAGGGAGTGGATATTATTCTGGCTCTGGATATGTCCGGATCAATGGAGTGTTTCGACCGTCCGGCGGGGATGAGCGAGGAAAAATTTATCCGGCAGATCAATGATTCTCAAACTTTGAACCGGCTGGAAACCGCAAAAAAAGAGATCCGCAGCTTTATCGAAGCCCGTCCCAATGACCGCATCGGTCTTATCGGGTTTGCCGATCTTGCTTACAGTTTTGTACCGCCGACCCTTGATCACGCCCTGCTGCTGGAAAGATTGAAAACGCTTCAGGCCGGGGAACTCGGCGATGCAACCGGGATCGCTTCACCTATCGGCAGTGCCGCCGGACATCTGAAAAAATCTGAAAGTCCGCGGCGGGTGCTGGTTCTTTTCACCGACGGTGCAAACACCGCCGAAAACCGGGTCACGCCGCAGGCGGCTGCCGAAGCAGCAAAAGAATTCAATGTGATAATCCACACGGTCGGTATCGGTTCGGAAAACAGTTATGCCATTACTCCGCCATTCAACCGCCTGACCAGAGTGCAGAGCATGCCGGATATTAAATTGCTTCAGGAACTTGCCGCAATCAGCGGCGGCAATTACTATGCTGCTGCCGATGCCGCCGGGATGAAACGGGTCATGGAAGAGATCAACACTCTGGAAAAAACCGACCACAGCGACCCGCAACCGGCTGCATACAAAGAATATGCTCCGCTCCTTTCATTGGGTGCTGTTGCCGTAATCATTGCAGCGTTGCTGATAAGTACGGTCATGAAACAGCACCTGCCGTAAAAGTCAATTTGCCGGCAGGCATCCGGGGGTATAAAAAAATGGGCTGTTGCAGAACTTTCAGTTTTTGCAGCAGCCCATTTGAATTTTTGAGTTTTTCAGCCGTAGATCTCGTCGATCAGAACCGGATCTTTACCGATCATTTCCAGATAACGTGCCAGCAGACGGCGTGCCGAACCCCATTCGGTATTCGGACTCATGCATGAGAAATATTCGTAGGTGATGATCCTTTTAACCAGCGGTGATGCCTCGGTAAGTTTGGTATAAAGTGAACGGTAATCCACCTGACGGAAAACTCCGCGGGGTTCGCCGTGACCGGGGAACGGACGCTGGAATGTTTCAATATTGCTCCACAATTCAATGCCATACTCTTCAAACATTTTGCCGACTTTGATATACCACTCAGCCAGACCGCAATCCTGGATCTGACCATACTGACATGCCGGAGCAGCGATCTTATCCTGCGGGGCACAATAGTCCAGAAGTCCGGCAACTTTCTCATAGAAATATCTGCCGTAAATATCCACCCATTTATCCGGGGAGTAACTGCTTGCCATATCTCCCATAGGTCCACCGAAACTCGGACTCATAAAGGTTTTCATCTGCGGGAAATTCGCCCGCATATATTTCAAAACCTCAATACAGATGTCGAGGAAGTTGAAGTGCCACGGCAAAGCTTCCAGTGAAACATAAAGTCCTTTGAAACACTCGTGATGGGCATATTTTGCCACAGTGCGGTCGTAGTAACGTTTGGTATCATCAACCTCTTTGAGCCAGTCGCCGGAGTGGAGATTGGAAATTCCCACCGGTCCGCCGAGATAGACAGTCATGCCGTATTTATCACTCAGACGGAAGACCATATCCAGAAGTGACTCATCTTCCGGCCAGGTGGTGGAACGGGGATCTTCGGCGGAAAGATGGATTCCGTTCTGTTCAGTTTCAGTACGGATGATAAAAAGCTGATCCATACCGATAGCTTTCATCATCTTGAAATCGTTTTCCCAATCTTTCAGACCGGCATTCACGATACCGGTGTCAGATATGAGCATATTGACAAATGTTCCGGTGATCGGTTTGATTACTGCATTCTTGAGCATCTTTTATTCCTTTCAATAGTTGTAGAATTTGAAATCTTCTCTGTTATATTCATTTTCAATCTTTCCATCCGGCGTAACGGTAAAACGGTCAAACTCCTGCTGGAAATAATCAAATGCCCGCACCGTGAGTTTATCGGATGCCACATTGATATTCAGCGAAGTATAACACATATTTTCCGGAGTCGTGTCAGTCGGTCCGCCGACCAGCACCACCGGGAAAGCATATTTTTCACCGCAGCGGTTGAATTTACCCTGCGGCAGTGAAGCCGGATCATTGAGACAGAAACACTCATTTTTCAACGGCACACTGCGGAACGGGCGATGAACATGACCGCCGAGATAAAGGTGGATCTTCACTGCCGGATCACTGCCGGAAAAAACCGGATCAAGCACCTGCCATGCGTGCGACGGCATATATTGCTGTGTATCTCCCAGCGGCGCACCGTGGGCAAGCACGATACGATATTTCGCACTTTGGCAACACTCACTTCTGACCGCTTCTTTGAGCCAGCGTGCCTCAGCGGCGATGTAAGGTTCAAAATCATGCAGGTAACGGGTCGAGGGCGGTTCCATGCGGGGAGCATCGTCGCAGAAATCCAGAACGATGAAACAGACTTCACCCCAGCGGAAAAGATAATAACCATCCCTGCCCGGATAAGGAGCGGAAAATCCCTCAAAGTAACGGAACGACTCATTGCCGTAAATTTCATGGTTGCCGCGTACCAGCACCAGCGGCAGTTTGCTGCCGGTAAGGGTCAGATACGGTTCGATGAATTGATCCATGAACTGCAGGTTGAAGTTGCTTGTCCAGAGCAGATCGCCGCCGAAAACACAGAAATCCATTTTTGCCGGATAATTTTTGCCCAGAACTCCTTCCATGAATTTCTGCCGGTAACCGATCCACTGCAAATCGGCGGTAAAAGAAAAATTGAACTCCTTTGCTTCAACCGGGGCTGTACGGAAAGTTTTCACCTCATCACAAATTTCTTCTCTCATGCTCCGGTAATGGTCGATCAATACCGCTTTATACTCATATTCGGTATCAGCTTCAAGATCTTCCAGACGGATCTGGTGGAAAACTTTTGTAATATTGATCTGACCGCCGAGATTGTCGTACAACCGGAGCCACTTGCTTTCACCAACTTTGCGGTAATCCACCGCCGCGGCACTTTTACGGCTGCCGGCAAAAATAACGGAAACCGCACCGTTTGAAGCATCGGGAAAAGAGATCAGCGGACGGTAACGCAGGAAAAGTTTTTCCGGAGTTTCAAAAACCGCAAATGCCATTTCCATACCGTTACCCAGAGCGTGAGGACGGAAACCAACTCCATAAAGCTCAAAAAGAAACTGATTTCTGCCTTTGCGGCAATCAAGCAAAACCTGATGATTGGTTTCAGCAAATGGCATCTGCTGATTGCCGGTACTCATGGCATCAAGGATGAGTTTGCCGTTGAAAAAGAACTTCCAGTTCCACTCCGCACCGAATCCGGCAAGGATCTCACCGGCCTCAGCGGAATCAAATTCACCGGCAAGATAGGTTCGCTGTGCTTTGGATGGCGGGGAAACAAAATACTGATAAAGATTGGTCGCTCCGGATTCCGGCAGGGTGATTTTTTTCCCGGTCAGAGTCATATTTCCGGCAGTGATCGTTCCGGATTCATCCACACTCAATTCGCCGGTGATTTCCGGCAGATTTTCCGATTCAAAAAGATACCAGTTTATTTTGAGCGGTCTTTTACGCAATTTCCATTTCCTTATACTGTATTTAAGACCAATCATTGCCATTTTGAATAATTTACTGCCTTTTACAGCAATTTTCAAGGAAGAAAACTTATTTTCTAATGAATATACCTGACAGTATAAAAAAGTTATTATAAAAATTTTCTGATTTTTTCTTGACAACCGTAATATTGCGTGCTATATTGCAGTGTGATCAACAAAAAAACAAGGGGTTGTTTGAGAATATTGTTTATTCCTGCAATTTCAAAAACAGCCCGCAAATAAATTGGAGAAAACAAATGAAAAAGTTACCGAGCCTCCGTAATGATTTGCAAAATTCTGACAATGAAATGCTTATTGCTTCATCCGCGTTGCGGATGAAGCCGTACGGCTTCACTCTGATCGAATTGCTGGTCGTGATCGCCATTATCGCCATTCTCGCCTCTATTCTGCTGCCGGCACTCAACTCTGCCCGCGAACGCGGCAAAGCCGCCAGCTGTATTTCCAATCTGAAACAGCTCGGAACGGCAGGTAATATGTACGTCGACGCAAATGACGGATATTTCAATCTTACAAAAAATCTCAATCTTGATGGAACAGCTGTGAGTTACCCGTGGTATTTCCTTCAAAATTATATGAGTGAAGGTTCTCTCAACTGCCCGACCAGTGACCGTTTAAAAAAAGATGGGGATACCAATGTATTCGGTCCTCAAACATCCTATGCTTACGGTTTGAATTACGGGGGGTTATGTGCAGTTTTTACAGAAGCATCCCCTAACGCTCCTGATGCAAAAACATCTCTTAAAATCACGGAAGTAGCTTTGACTTCAGCAACTATTTATGGCGGCGACAGCCAAATTCCGACAGAAGCCACCAGAGGAACAGGAAACTATCAGATGGCATCTTATGAATCTGTTGGAATGGGACAACTTCTCGGTGTTCACAATCGTCTGGGAAATGCTGTCATGGCTGACGGACACACGGTCGCTATACAAAGTAATGACAAAGCAGGTTATACATATCCCGGCTGCTATGACTACACGGGAACGCTAGGCAACTTCGCAACAAGCACAACAAAAAGCTGTTACTTTGCAGGGAGAAGTAAAACACGCAGCGGTAAAATCCAGTAATCAATGTTCTTTTGAAGTTCAGTTATCATGAAAAAAATATTTTTCTTATTCGCTGCTGTTTTTTCTCTGACACTTGCCGCCGATGAGGTAAAGCAGCTTTGGTCCAATGCCCCCAAAGGCAATGTAAAACTTGTTTCCGGTGATTATGCAATAGTTTCCAAGTTGAGCAACAACGGCAGGATCTCGCAATTTTCCTGCAGGGGAAAAGAGTTTTTCACTTTCCCCGGTTCAACCCAGCTCGGTACGCTTTACGAAGCACCATTCCCGAAAGAAAAAGATACCGTACTGAAACTCACGGTCGATGGAAAAATCCCGGCGGAAGTCGGCAATGAGATCAATGGCAAAGAGATCACCCTTGAACGTACCGGCCTTTACGGTGATATCCGGATTTTTTCAAAATATACGTTAACTCCCGATGGATTGAGCTGGAGTGTGCGTTACAAAATCGAAAGCACCAATCAGAAAGCAAAATATTTCTACCTTTTCACGATGCCGTGGAGCAAACTTTTTACCGTTTATGCTTACAGCAATAAAGGGGTCATCAAATACGGAGAATTGACCAATTCAAAAAAATGGCTGCTCTGCGACAATATGGATGCCCTTGTTTTCTATGCTCCAACTCTGAAATTTGCTGCTGTGAGCAAAATCATCACCCCGATTCCGGTGGAAAGCCGCAGACACACCATCTGGGATCTGCCCAATTTCCACAAGTATTTCCTCTTTCACAAACGACCGGAATGGAAAGCCGGGTATGAATCTCCGGAATATACCATGCACTTTTCAGCATTTGAAGCAGATGACAACAACTGGAAAGAACAGGCTGAAAAACTGCTCAAATCAACAAAATAATCACATCTTCAACTGAAAAATTCAAACATCATAACATAAGGAGTAAAACGATGTTAAAGAAATTCTTTTTGACTTTTTCGCTCTGTTTTGCAGCCGCACTGGCTGTATCGGCAGATCAGATCTGGCCCGCCGCCGGTATAGTGGCAATGAAATCCGGTGACTATACCCTCACCGTACTGCCCAAAGCTCACGGCAGGATCAGCGGATTTGCCTATCAGGGCAAGGAACTTTTCGTCAGTTCAAGTTCCTCTGCCGGAACCCAGTTTACTCCCGCCCGCAAAGAAGAAAAAATTTCACTCAAAGTAACCGTTGACGGCAACGAAATCGCCAAAGTCGGCAGAAATCTTTCCGGAAATAAAATCGTGCTGGAAAAGGTCATCAGTGCCGGAAAACTCAAACTTTCCTCCCGTTATACCCTCACTCCCGCCGGTCTGCTCTGGCAGGTGAGCTATAAACTGGAAGATCCCGCATCAGAAAAACGTCCTTCTTACTTCTATCTTTTCACCGCCCCGTGGAAGCCCTCTTTTACCGAATTCGCCTATTCATCCGGCAATGCGGTCAAATCCGGCAAATTCACCAACTCCGGCAACTGGGAAATTTTTTCCAAAGCAAAATCAATCGCTATCTATGATCCGGCTGCCCAAACCGCAGTGGTCACGGAAATCACCGGAAATATCCCGACTGAGATCCGTCATAATTCGATTTGGGATCATAAAGGTTATCATAAATATCACCTCTACCATAAACGGCCGTCATGGAAAGAAGCGATGGAATCCCCCGAATATGCGATCTTTCTGCACGCATTCAAAGCAGCTCCGGATCAGTGGAAAAACACCGCTGAAAAATTTTTCCAGACTCCCGCTCATCTCGATAGCGAAAAAGCTGCCGAAACTGCCAAAAGTGCCGCTGCGACTGTAACCCCCGCTGCAGTGGAAGTTAAAAAAGTTGCAGCTGCTGAAAAAAAAAATACTTTAGTCACTCGTCCGGTACCGCCGATCAGCGAAGCTGATGCCGCAAAAGAGGATTGGCTGACCAACAGAAGAGGTATCGAAGCTCTGGATGATGACTTTATCCTGCCGCCTTTTTCTCCGATAAAATTGAGTGGCAAAACA
This sequence comes from Victivallaceae bacterium, assembly GCA_045644425.1. GTDB lineage: Bacteria > Verrucomicrobiota > Lentisphaeria > Victivallales > Victivallaceae > UBA1784. The sequence goes on from JAZRGW010000023.1 coordinate 42,383, forward strand.
ACTTCTGTCTGGGGCAGAGATTACACTTTTAATAAATTCAATTTGCTGGGAAATGTAAAGATCCTCGGTGAAAACTTCCTCGCCAAACCGATGGAATTTTCCGCTGTGGTCAACGGCAAACCGGTCAACTTCAAGACCGGAAAAAATTTCGTCCTGCGGGAAAATAAAGGTGTGGTGGAATTCCTCACCCGTGCCAAGTCAGAAAATGTGGATATCGAAGTGCGTTCCACGATCGAATATGACGGCATGATCAAAGTCGACTTCTCTTTCATCCCCAAAGGTACGGTGCAGGTGGATAAATTCCAGTACACCATCACCTACCCTGAAAAATATGCAAAATTCATCCACTACACCGGTGCCAGAGATGGCGGTTATTCTCTCAATATTCCCCGTTTGAGCAATACCCGCAAACTTCCGGATGGCGAAGGAACCATCTGGAAATCCCCTTTCAAAATCCTCGTCTGGCTCGGTTCTTACGACCGCGGATTGCTCTGGTTCACTGAATCAGAACAATTCTGGAGTCCCCATGACCGCAGCAAACGTAAAGAAGGTATGGCTGTCATCCGGAAAAACGGCGAAGTCAAATTGCAGATCACTCCGGTTTCCGAACCGAGACTTTTCAGCAAACGCACCACCTATACTTTCGGTCTGATGGCGACTCCGGTGCGTCCCCGTACCCCCGGATGGCGTAATACCGATATGAACTACGAAAACTTTGCCGCCAAAGCCAAACGTGCTTCAGGAGCGGATACAAACATCATCTACTCCAGCGGTTCTTATGATTATAAACCCAATGCCCCGAAACTGCGGAATCCGCAGGCGGTCAGCTTCTATCCCCGTCTCTACGATTTTGAATCCTACAAGTTCCGCGTGGATAACGCACACAAAAAAGGTGCTTTATTCGCTCTCTATATCGACCCGATCCTCTGCAACTTCGGTATTTACAAGGATATGGCCGATTATCAAACCCGGATCACAGACTGGGATCCGACCACTGATAACGCCGATTCCGCCGGAACCAAAATCGATGCACCCATGCTCTGGCAGCCGCCGGAAGTAAAAAAATATTTCCTCGAATGGAGAAAAGAACCGGTATCTACGGCTCCTTACAGCAAAAGTTACGGTGAAAGACAATTCCAGGTCGGCCTGGGCAGCCGTTATGCCGATCTTTTCTGCTACTTTATGGAACAGCACGCCAATCTCGGCTGCGACGGTGTGGCAAACCTCGATGAATGGGGCCCCGTACCCGATGCCAACGCCCGTCACGATATGGGTTACTATGACCGTGACGGAAAACGTTACCCCGAATATGACTGGTTCGGCAGACGTGATCTGATCAAACGCATGTGTGCCGTTTTCTACAAAAAACATGGCAGAATTCCCATCATGCGTGTCCACCTTGCTGCCACACTGGTCGTTCCCATCGCCAGTTTCTGCGACAGCGTCGTGACCGGTGAAAACATCAACTCCGCCTATTTCAACGGTGCGAAACTGATGGATGAATACACCGTCAACAGGAAAGGAATTCTGGAAAGCATCAATGGCAAAAGTGAAGATTTCCTCTACTACGCCTCCACTCCCGACCGCTGGGCGATCGAATATGGCGGTCAGGCTTTCGGTTGGAATGTCTGTGTGATGAGCAACCTGACCAAAAGTCCGCAGCTGGATAAAAAATACGCTCACAGCGATGCCGCCAGCCGGGATTATCTTGCCATGTGTCTGATCCATGACAATACCCTCTGGCCGGTTTTCTGCAAGCCTGATTCAGCTTACAAACTCATCAAAATCAAGCAGGATTTCAAAATCGGTGATGAAAACGTCAAATTCTATCCCTACTGGGGCGAAACTCATCCGGTCACTGTCGATGGCAAAGAGTGTTATGCCGTCACCTGGCAGAATGGTAATAATTATCTGGTCGCGGTGGCGAACCTTTCACGGAATGCCCAGAATGTGACGGTCACTCTCAATAAGGAGTTTTTCTCCGGCAGTGCAAAAATCGTCAATGCGGAAACCAATGAGGCAGTGAACGCCAACGGTGGAAGTTTCAAACTGCAAATGCCCCGCCGCAACTACAATATTTTCATCATCAAAAAGTAATTATCTCAAGGAATTTTTACAACCATGAAAAAATCGCTTTTCATTGCGGCCTTCGTTGTACCGGTACTGCTCTCTGCTCAACAGCAAGGCAGTATTGTCAAATTGGATTTTGAGGAAAAATCGTTCCTAAATGCAGCGGAGGAACCTTTCAACGGAAAATACTGTTACAAATTTCCCGGCAAAGGAAAAAATAGTGATATCGCTCTGCCATTGAAAAACAATACCGCCTACCGGATCTCCGGTATGATGCGGAAAGATGTATGCCACTTCAAAAAAGCTGCCGGCATCACTTTTTCCGTGGGCAATTATGCTCCGGCGGGAAAATCTTTCCGGATCTGTTACACCGGCGGAAAAAATGTTTACGGCGATGGTAAATGGAATAAATTTTCCGGTGTTTTCACTACCAACACCGATGGCGGAGCTTACAAACTCGTTGTCAATAACGATACAACCGTCGATATCTGGTTCGATGCCGTAACTATTGAAGAACTGGATAAAAGTGCCGCTGCCAAAGCATTTGCAGCAAAGAAAAGTACCAAAGTCGTACGTCCGGTGCCGCCATTCACCCAAAAAGATTCTCAAAAAGAGGATTGGCTGACCAATAGAAGAGGTATCGAAGCTCTGGATGATGACTTTATCCTGCCGCCATTTTCACCGGTCAAGTTACGCAGAAGCACCGCGTCCGTCTGGGGCAGAGATTATACCTTTAACCGATTCAATCTTCTGGAAAAAGTCAAGATCCTCGGTGATAATTTCCTCGCAGCTCCTATGGAATTTACCGCCGTTGTCAACGGTAAAAAGGTCAACTTCAAAACCGGAAATCAAATTGTTCTGCGGGAAAGAAAAGGCATCGTGGAGCTTTTCACCCGTGCAAATTCCCCCGATGTGGATATTGAAGTGCGTGCCGCTGTCGAATATGACGGCATGATCAAAGTCGATTTCACCTTTGACCCCCGCGGCAGTGTGCAGATCGATAAATTCCAGTACTCATTCACCGCTCCGGAAAAATATGCCGAATTCATCCACTACACCGGAGCAAGAGAGGGTGGCTATTCCCTCAATGTTCCCCGTTCAAGCAATACCCGCAGATTGCCCGAAGGTAAAGGTGTCGTCTGGAAATCACCATTCAAACTGCTCGTCTGGCTCGGAACTTATGACCGGGGATTGCTCTGGTTCTGCGAATCCGAAAAGAATTGGAGTCCGCACAATACCAAACTCCGCAAAGAAGGCTTGAGTGTCAGCCGTGACAATGGTCAGGTCAAATTGACCATCACCCCCGTTTCCGAACCGAAACTTATCGGCAAACGCACCACCTACACTTTTGGTCTGATGGCGACCCCGGTGCGTCCCCGTACCCCCGGATGGCGTAACAGCGATATGACCTATGAATACTACGCACAGACCGCCAACCGCCAGTACGGTACCCATACCCCCGTAATCTACTCCAGCGGTTCTTACGACATCGTACCGCCGGAAACCCGCAATATGGCATCAGTCGCATACTATCCCCGGCTTTACAATTTCGAAGCCTACCGCAATCGGGTCATCAATGCCCGCAAAAACGGTGCGTTGTTTGCTATTTACATCGACCCGATCCTCTGCAATCTGGGCATCTACAAAGATATGGCTGACTATCAGACAAAAATCACAGATTGGGATCCGACTACCGACAATGCCGATTCCGCCGATACCAAGATCGAAGCTCCTTTCCTCTGGCAGCCGCCGGAAGTGGAAAAATATTTCCTCGAATGGAGAAAAGAACCGGTCCATACGGCTCCTTACAGCAAAGATTTAGGAGAAAGACAGTTCCAGCCCGGTCTGGGCAGCCGTTATGCCGACCTTTTCTGCTACTTTATGGAACAGCACGCCAATCTCGGCTGTGACGGTGTGGCAAACCTCGATGAATGGGGGCCCGTACCCGATACCAACGCCCGCCACGATATGGGATATTATGAGATCGACGGAAAACGTTACCCCGAATATGACTGGTTCGGCAGACGCAATTTACTCAAACGCATGTGTGCAATTTTCTACAAAAAACATGGCAGAATTCCCATCATGCGTGTCCACCTCGCCGCCACACTGGTCGTTCCCATCGCCAGTTTCTGCGATAGTGTCGTAACCGGTGAAAATATCAACTCCGCCTACTTCAACGGTGCAAAACTGATGGATGAATATACCGTCAACCGTGAAGAAATTCTCAAGAGCATCAAAGATGGCGGCAGAGATTTCCTCTATTACGTTTCCGATCCCGACCGCTGGGCGATCGAATACGGCGGTCAGGCTTTCGGCTGGAGCTGCTGTATAATGAGCAATCTGACCAAAAGTCCGCAGCTTGATCCGGAATACGCCAGCAGCGATGAGGGAACACGGGATTACCTTGCCATGTGTCTGGTACATGACAATACCCTCTGGCCGGTATTCTGCAAACCCGATTCAGCTTACAAATTGATGAAAATCAAACAGGATTTCAAAATCGGTGATGAAAAGGTCAAATTCTATCCATACTGGGGCGAAACCCATCCGGTCACGGTCAACGGCAAAGAGTGTTATGCCGTCACCTGGCAGAATGGGGATGATTATCTGGTCGCCGTAGCAAACCTTTCACTCAAAGATCAGGATCTTACTGTCACTATCAACAGGAAGTTTTTCGATAAGGATGCTGGCATTACCGATGCTGAAAGCGGAAATACGGTAAAACACAATAACCGGAGTTTCTCACTGAAGATCCCCCGCCGCAACTACCGGATTTTCCGGATCAGAGATTGACAAAAAGGAGTTTTTACCATGTTGACCAGAATCATATCTATTATCTGCATATTTTTCACGATGATCGCCGGAGCAAAAGAGCTGAAGGTATTGATGATCGGAAACAGTTTTTCCATTTGCGTCGGAAAATTTCTGCCGCAGGTGGTAAATTCCGCAAAAAAACACCATCTGATCCTGACCAGTGCCTATATCGGCGGATGTTCACTGCAAAAGCATTACAATCATCTGCTCAAGGCGGAAAAAGATAATTCATTCAAACCATATAAAATCACCGTATGGAATTCGGGAAAAAATCCGGAAAAAGGTATCTCCACCCCCGGAAATATCAATACCGTTCTGCAAACGGAACAATTCGACATCGTGACCATCCAGCAGAACAGTGCAAACTGCTGGAATTTTGCGACCTTTGAACCTTTTGCCGGAGAGTTGATCAAATACATCCGCAAACATCAGAAAAATGCAAAGATCGTACTGCATCAGACCTGGGCATACCGTTCAGATGCTCCGCTGCTGAAAAAGTGGGGATTTGATCAGCAGGGGATGTATGAAAGAATTCAAAGTGCTTACCGTAATCTGGCAGACAAGTACAATTTGCGGATGATCCCGGTCGGTGAAGCAATACAGATATTCCGGGCTGAAACTCCGGAAAAATTTCAGCCTTTCGACCTGAAAGCCGAATATAAGGAACCTGCCCTGCCGGATTATTCAAAAGACCCCGTCGGTATTTCCCTGTGGCAGACGACCAAAGCCAAAGGACGGCATCTGCACCATGATTTTTCCCATCTGAATGATCCCGGAAAATATATGCAAGCTCTGGTATGGTACGCATTTCTTTTTGATGAACCGGTGGAAAATATCCAATTCATCCCGAAAAAGATGAACAACGCAACCGCACTTCTGATGCAGAAATGTGTTGATAAAGCGGTAAAAAAATACCGTAAATAATCAGCCAGCAGGACACCACGGGCTTTTAACAACAAATAAAAAGAAAAAGAAAAAATGAACACCCGGAACGAATTTATCAATCAATACTCGACCATCGTTGAATCCACGTTGTCTGTGATGCTTGACCGTTTTGAAAAGCATCCCGGATACGGTTATCTGGATACCAAAATCGATCTTTTTACCGGGAAGGATAATTTTGACAATCCCGATAAGTCAATGGCGTTCCGTTCCGGAAAGTTCGTTTATTCATGGATCCAGGGACGGGGAGCGGAATCGCTTGCCGGTCATCTGCAAGCCGGATTGAACTCCCCTGCCCGGATAAAAAATGCCCTGCGGATCCTCTGTGATAAACTTTACGATGTTTATCAGAAAAACGGTAAACGGATGTTTTTCATCCTCTCTCCGGAAGGCAACTGGCTGAATCCGGATGGTTCAAACCGTACTGAAGCGGTTCCGGGTGAAGCAAATTACAGTGATATATTCGTTTCAAAAGGTCTGCTGACCGCTGCATACGCACTCGAAGATAAAAGTTTGCAAAATGAAATGGCAGAATGGTTTCAAAAGATCCTCGATGCCGTTGCCGCCAATAAATTTGTCACCGATCAGCAGCCCTTTGATCCGGCAAACCCGGTCGCTGCCCAGCCGGGAAAAATATTGCAGGGTCCATTCATGATCGCACTGGGCGGTATTGCCAATGCCGCAGAGATCACCGGAGATGAAAAGTTTCTGGATTACGGATGCCGTTTCATCAGCCGGATACTGGATATACACACCAGAGAAGTTGACGGAAAAATGGAATTTTTTGAAGCTGTCCACGAAGATGATTCGCCGTGGGTGGAAAATGATAAACTCCTCTGCGATCCCGGACATACTCTGGAATTTATCGGTCTTGCCCAGAGATTCCTCTTTATTCTGGAAAAAGCGAAGCGTCCGCAGGATAGTGAACTTCTGCAGCGGTGCCGGAAACTTTTTCCGCGGCTGCTTGCCGACACTTTTGCCATCGGTTTTTCAACAAAAGCTCAAGGGATCATCAAAAGCTACGATCTGATTGCCCAAAAAGCGATCAATAGCGATATGCCGTGGTGGAGTCTGCCGGAAACCATCCGGGCAGCAGCGGAAAATGAAATTTTCTGCAATACCGATCAATCGGAAATCATCCGGCTCTGTTCCAAAGCTCTGTGGGAAAAATTCACTGTTCCGGAATGCGGATATTTTGCATGGCAGACCCGCAACAGCGATGGAGTTCCATCGGCAGCGATCCCGGCAGTTCCCGATCTTGATCCGGGTTATCACACGAATCTTGCACTGCTGGATACGCTTGAGCTTTGGAAGTGAAATTTCCGCTGTTCTTTTCACCCTGCCAACGGATAAAACAGCGGGGTGAAAAGCCGGTCGCTTTGCGGAATGATGATGAAAAGTAGTTACTATCCTTGAATCCGCAGAGACGTGCCACATCAGCGATACTCTCTGAACCGTTTTTCAGTCTCTCAATGGCGTGATTCAAACGCACTGAATTGAGATACTCGATCGGAGTCTTGCCCAGAAGTTCCCGGAAGATCCTCGTGCCGACAGCATTGGAAACATTGCCGGAAGCGATGATCTGATCCCGGGTCAATTCAGATGCATAATTTTTCTCAATGAACTGCACCATGCGTGAAAGCCGCATCATCTTGCGGGATTCTTTGATCTCAGTGCTGCTGTAACTGCGGGCAAGAATTATCAAAAGTTCCTGAAGCAGTGTAAGCGACATCTGATACCAGCCGGATTGCCGCGAATTCATTTCCCGCTGGATCTTCTGCAGAATGATATGGACCTCATTCAACAAATCGCTGTTAATGGTCAATTTGCCTCTGAATCCGGTCTTTTTACGGAATTTCGGCTCGGTTTCAAAAAGTGCTTTGTAACCGGAAATATTATTGAGCTGCTCCCAGTTTATATCCAGTGTACTGCTGTCAAACATGACATTTACGATTTTCAACTGACGGCTGTTGATATACATGTGATTTTCACCTTTGCGGATGAAAAAGACATCTCCGGCAGAAACCGGAGTATCCATCATATCTGTCCGGTGAATACCGCTGCCGCTCTGAATAACGACCAATTCATCAAAATCGTGGTGATGCATCAATTCAAGACGCTGGGAAAAAAAATGTACCCGGAAAGGTATCCCCAATTCATCAATATATTTACTCTTTGAATAAAATCCCATGATATTGTATCCTTTTTTATCAAATTCGATACAAATATATATCTTTTTGATACAAAATTCAAGGTTATTTCAATTATTATGTTGTATATTAGATGCAGTAACCGAAAAAACGTCACCCAATAGAAAGGATTCCGGAAATTATGAAAAAGCATTTTACCCTGATCGAACTTCTGGTCGTCATCGCAATCATCGCCATTCTGGCTGCAATCCTGCTTCCGGCACTCAACAGTGCCAGAGAAAGAGCCCGTATGGCAGACTGCACTTCAAAACTGAAACAGACCGGTACCGCCCTTTTTATGTATGCTGATGCAAACGCCGACCGGATGCCGACCACCCCGACTCTTCTGGCTGATAAAAACAATCACAGGAATATCGGTTCCAAAACCGTGGATGAACACCCCTCATACGCCCCGAATCTGCTGCTCAACGGCGGTTTTCTCGGCGGAGCTCCCGGAGATGTGGCAAGTATGGTCAATTCTTACAAACAATTTTTCCGCTGTCCCAGTGACTCGGTTGTTTTCAGAGAGACCGGCGGCACCTGGGATCTGAGTTACACTTTCCTGCTCTGGCCGGGAGAAATGGCATCATCTTTCGGCATTTCCCGTGCCACCGTCAAGCGGGTCGGAAGAAACTTCGTCGGTAAAGATGATCCCGGTCATGTGATCGTAAGCGACTATTACCGTTCAAAAGGTGAACACAACAACAACAGCAAACCCCGCAGCCACGGCGGAAAAGTCTGCAACACCCTCTATCTCGGCGGTCACGTCATCGGCAATCAGTATCCGGCAGATACCGTCACCGGCGGCGATCACTTTTATAACGCTGTCCGCTTTGACGTCGAAGGCACTGCATTCTGACAAGGGTTGAATATGAAAAGTATCGCAACTGCAATCCTCGCCGGTGGAGCTTTCCTTGCCCTCAATGCCGCTGTGATCGACCTGAATTGCCGCGGGGCGGGCAAAGTGCCTTTCAGTGTGGATAACGGGGTACTTTCTGTGTCGGATGATTCAGAAACTTCAGGGAAATATCTTCTTTCCCCTGCCGCAATACCCATTCTGCCCGGTAAACCGCTGGTGGTTCGGCTTGAAGCAAAATGTGAAAACGTCACCACCCGTACCCAGTTTTATCTGCATCTGGTCGATACAAACGGCAAAACCCTTAAAACTTACGGCAGCAAAGCCATTTTCGGCACGCAAAACTGGAAAGAGTTGTCGTTGGTTCTCAAATCGGAAAACATCCCTGCCGAAACAACTGGAGTAAAGCTGCAGCTGCAGCCCGCGGCAGGAGCAGCCAAAGGAACCGGCAAAGCATTTTTCCGCAATATCGAAGTCATCAGCGATCCGGCGCTGGAAGATCTGCTGATGTGGAAAGGGGCGAAAATCGAAAGAGTTGACGGCACAGTGAAAATTACCGACAACTCCGCTTCCGGCGGTACTTATGCGACAGCGAAACTTCCCTTACCGGCAGTTTCCGGAGCATTCAGAGTATCAGCGGAAATCAAGTGCGAAAAAGTCACCACCAGAAGTCAGCTCTATTTACTAGCGTTGGATAAAAACGGAAAAAGAATAAAAGCATTTACAAGCAAAGCCGTTTCCGGTGATCAGGAGTGGCAGAAAATTTCAGTTTCAGCAAGTGAAATACCTGTCGGATGCACCGCATTTGAATTAATGCTGCAGCCTGCGGCAGGAGCAGCAAAAGGAACTGGCACAGCATATTTCCGCAATATCCGCATCACACCGCTGGTCACAGCAAAAAAACTTGACGGTCTGGATTGTTCAAAAGAGGTCGCTTTCAAATACGGCAATGTGGAAATTTTTGATACGTCATTGAAAACATTCCCTTTTGCCGTGATGCCGGCTTCGCCACGGCTGGAGATCCAGCAGAGTTTTCCGGGAAGGGCAAGTGCCATACAACTGATCACAGCACATGACCTGCGGTCGATCAACATCGGGATATGGGATCAGGAAAATGAATCTTTCCCGAAACTGCACCCGATAAAATTTCAAAAATTATCGGGTTCTTATATTTTAGACCTTTCCACCCTGCCCCCGTGGAGAAAGATCGCTCTGGAATTTCCCGACTGGAAAAATCCCGAATTTGAGTCGATCAGATTTTACCGAACCGCTTTCCCGGAGGAAAACTGGTGGGCAAACTGGATATGGTATACCGATAAACGGGTGGAAAATGAGACCGTTTATTTCCGCAAAGATTTTGAATTGACAGAGCTTCCGGTTTCAGCGATGTTCCAGGGAGCAGTTGACGACAGCGGCAATATTTTCATCAACGGGAACAAACTTGTCGGAATACTCGGCAGATCTGCTCCGCCGAATCTGGATATTGTGAAATTTCTGAAATTGGGCAGAAACACCATTTGTGCAGTGGTACACCAGGCACGTTACGCAGCAGGATTGCTCGGTGAGCTGGATCTTTTGTTTTCCGACGGCAGAAACAGGAAAATAATCACTGATAAAAGCTGGAAATTCTTCCGGGATGGAAAAGTGCCGGAAAATTGGCAGCTTCCGGAGTTTGATGCTTCAAAATGGGGAAACTGTGTGGAACTTGCCCGTCCGCCGCTCGGTGTATGGGGCAATGTAAGTTACCGGATGAATGCTCCACGGGACAATATTCTGATCGATGGACAACTGCTCCCTGAAACTGTGGAAGCGGGAAAAAGTTACTCCGGTAAAATCAGTTTCACACCTCCGGCAAAAACCTCTTCCCGTCCGGTAAGGGCATTATTCAAACGCAACAACGAAGTTTTTTACACTTGGGAACTGGGCGTGCTGCCTGACGGTAAAGCCGCAGAATTTGACTTCAATATCAAAATCGGTAAATTTCTTGCTCCGGGAGTCTACGATCTGGAATTTTCCGTTTCCGGCTTGAAAGCAGTCAATGCCCGGAATAATCTGCCGTATCCGGCAAAAATCACCGTTATCAATCCCCGTAAGGCGGATACGCCTGAAGCAAAAATAGCCTCTTTTGCAGGAGTACCCACCCTTTTTATCAACGGCAAACCGCAAAACAGCATATTTTCCGCCCGGGGAAAACGGCATCTGACCCAACATGCTAAAATTTTCAACAAAGCCGATATCCATCTGCACCACGTTTATCTCACGCCGAAATGGGATGCCCGGAGAAACCCCGATTTTACCGGAATGGATGCTATCGCCGATGCCCTGCTTGCAGGCGATCCCGAAGGATTTTTCATCGTAAAGATCGCCATGCGTGACGGAACTGCCGCATGGATGAAAGAAGCCAATCCGGATGATATCATCGTCTTTGACAACGGCAGAAAAGGCAATCACATGTCACTTGCCAGTGAAGCAAGAAAAGATATTTTCGGCAAATTCATAAAAGATCTGATCGGATATGTAAAAAAGTCCCCCTATGCCGACCGGGTCATCGGTTACATTGCCAGCGAGGGTGAAGAAGGACAGTGGATGCACTACTGGTCAGGCGGCAATCCGCATAATCCTGGTACACTCACCGATTACAGTCCGGCAATGCTCAAATATTTCCGCAAATGGCTGAAAAATAACTACTCCGGCGAAGCGGAGCTGAAAAAAGCATGGAGTGATCCGGCGGCGACCTTTGACAATGCCCGGATTCCCACCCGCGAAATGCGGGTCGCTTCCGGCAACGGGGCTTTCCGTGATCCGGTGAAAAACCGTCCGGCAATAGATTATGCCTTTGCCCTCTCTGATGTGGTGGCAGAAGGTATAGAATATTACGCAAAAATCATCAAAGAAGCCACAAACAACAAAGCCCTTACCGGAGCTTTATACGGTCACATCGTCGATCTCGGCGGACACTTCCTTGCTGAACAGGTCGGATATATCCGGCAGAAAAAGATCATTGAGTCTTCGTATGTGGATTATTTTCTCGGTCCGATGCACTATGGAGCGATTTTCCGTGACCACGGCAGTCCGGGAAGTTACGATATGCCCAGTCCTGATACGCTGGCTCTCAATAACAAAATCTGGATCAACGAAAATGATTTGCGTACCCATCTGGAATTTCCTGCAGGTTACGCCCATACCACCAGAACTCCCTTTGCCGCAATACAGGTGCAGGCACGGGAAGTGGCTAAAGCTCTCTGCGGCAGAGCCGGATTTTACTACTTCCCGCTTGGTGAAGGCAGTTTCAACTGGTTCGATGATCCTGAATTGGTGACTGAAATCAGAAAATTAGCGGATATTTCAGCAAAAGCATTGCCGAAAAACCGTGCCAGTGCTTCAGATATTGCAGTATTTATTTCTGATGAAAGTGTCGGTTATCTGCGGCAGAAAAACAGTGCCGCACCTGACCGTTTTATGCGTTGGGCGATCTATCAGCGTGCCAATATCGGCAGGATCGGTACCGCGTTTGATGAATATCTGCAATTTGATATTGCCAATGAAAAACTCAAAGATTACAAGTTTTATATTTTCCTCAATCCATTCTCCCTGAGTGAAAAAGAGTTTGCGGCAATAAAGAAGATCTCGGCAGATAAAAATAAACGGCTCCTTTTCCTTTATGCTCCGGGAATCATGGAAAAAAGCGGTTTTTCCAAAACAAAAGCCAATATTCTAACCGGCATGGATTTCGACTTTGTAAATTCCCGCAAAGAGTTGCGGTTCAGATTGACTGAACCGGTGGAAAAACTCGCTGCCGGATATGGATTCGGTGTTTATGAAAGTGCCGCACCGATCCCGGTTCCCCGCAAATTCGATGAACTTCTGGCAGAATTCACCGATAAAACTCCTGCTGTGGTGCGGAAAGGAAATATCTTCTTTGCCCCCGCAGGACTCCTGCCGACTGAATTGCTGCGGAAAATGGCTCTGGAATCAGGCGTTGAAGTGCTTTCAAAAGACAATATCGCAGTCGATTTGAGCCAATCACTTGCCGCATTTCACAGCAGCAAGGAAAAGGGTAATTTCACTTTCAATGCCCCTGCTGGAAAAAAGATGAAACAGCTCTATCCGGTAATAAAAAATGCTCCGTGGATAACTCAATTCCAGTGGCACAATACACAACCTGAAACCAGAATTTTCATGCTTGACAAGTGACAAAAAACGTGGAGTTAAAATAACTCACCTTTTCTGCCGACTGCTTCATTCAGCCCCAGCTTACTCCACGCTTTGGGAGTGGCGACTCTGCCGCGGGAGGTTCGCACAAGATAACCGTGCTGGATAAGGAAAGGTTCATAGACATCTTCCAGAGAATCTTCATCCTCTCCGGTGGAAACGGCGATATTTTTCAATCCGACCGGACCGCCGCGGAAGTTGCTGATTATCACATCAAGAATACGCAAGTCCATCTCATCAAGCCCGTCGCGGTCGATTTGAAGCATTTCCAGAGCATTGGCGGCAACACTGCCGGTGATTTCACCATCAGCTTTGATCTGGGCATAGTCCCTCGCCCGCCGCAGAAGATTATTGGCAATACGCGGTGTTCCACGGCAGCGGGAAGCGATTTGATGGGCTCCGTCATCATCCAGAACCACATCCAGAATTGATGCGGAACGTTTCAGAATCTCTTTCAGACTTTCCGTATCATAATAGTCCAGACGCATATTCAAACCGAATCTCGCCCGCAGCGGTGCAGAAATCATTCCCAGACGGGTGGTCGCACCGATCAGCGTGAACCGGGGAACATTCAGACGCACCGAACGCGCCCCCGCCCCCTGCTCCAGCATGATGTCGATAAAAAAATCTTCCATCGCACTGTATAAATATTCCTCGACCGTGGCACTCAAACGGTGGATCTCGTCGATAAAAAGCACATCACCGGGTTCCAGAGAGGTAAGAAGACCGGCAAGATCACCGGGTTTCTCGATCGCAGAACCGCTGGAACTTTTCAGTTTCGTGCCTCTTTCATTGGCGATGATATAGGCAAGCGTGGTTTTTCCCAATCCCGGAGGCCCGCAAAGCAGGATATGATCCAGTGCCTCGTCACGCTCTTTAGCAGCACGGACAAATAATTCCAACTGCTCTTTGACCCGGGGCTGCCCCGGAAATTCCGCAAAAGTCGGCGGCCGCAAAGATGATTCTTTTGCCGGATCACGCCGGTTCAGGGTCGATGTTATAAAACGTTCGCTCATATTTTCTCAAAAAAACTTGTTTTTCTGCACTTTTAGTGTTACTTTAATAAAGATAACACATTTTTTGTCAAATTACCAGTTGCAAAACCGGAAAAAAGGGGATTTTTCCATTCCGGCAGAGCAACACGAACAAAAAAAAGGAGTAAAAAGATGTTCGACTGCAAAATGGCGAAAAAAACAGCGGATACCATCCGTGTACTTTCCGCAGAGGCAATTCAAAAAGCTAAATCCGGTCACCCGGGCATGCCGCTGGGCTGTGCAGACTATGCTGCCGTACTCTGGAGCAAATATCTGCGTCACGATCCCTCCTGCCCCTCATGGCTGGGCAGAGACCGTTTCATTCTTTCCGCCGGTCACGGTTCAATGCTGATCTACAGCCTGCTCCACCTTTTCAACTACGGTCTGGATATGGAAGAATTGAAAAACTTCCGTCAGTGGGGCAGCCTGACCCCGGGCCATCCGGAACTCGGTCATACTGACGGTGTCGATATCACCACCGGTCCCCTGGGCAGCGGTTTTGCTTCCGCAGTCGGTATGTCTATCGCCAACCGTTACTTCGCCGCCCGCACCGGTCTGGATAAAACCGATTTCTTCGCCAACAAAATTTTCATCATCTCCGGCGACGGCTGCATGATGGAAGGTGCCGCTAGCGAAGCAGCTTCTCTTGCCGGTCATTTGAAACTCGATGATCTGGTCGTCTTCTACGATGACAACACCATCAGTATCGAAGGAAGCACCGGAATCGCTTTCACCGAAGATGTTGCCGCCCGTTTCGCCGCCTACAACTGGCGTGTGATCCGCTGCGACAACGCCAATGACGTTGCCCAGTGCGATGCCGCCCTCGCCGAAGCAGTCAAATCCGACGGCAGACCGACCATCATTATCGGTAAAACCCAGATCGGTTTCGGTGCCCCCAACAAACAGGGCAAAGCTTCCGCTCACGGCGAACCGCTCGGTGATGAAGAATTGGCGGCTCTGCGTGCAAATCTGAACTACACCGAAGCTCCTTTCACCGTCGCCGAAGATGTCAAAGCCTACTGTGCCGCCTGCGTCGCTGAAAGCAAAGCCAAAGCCGCTGACTGGAACGCTAAATTCAAAGCGTTCTGCGATGCCGATTCCGAAACTGCCAAACTGATTGATCAGTATGTCAATCAGACTGTTCCGGAAAATATCCTCGAAGAATTGCTCAAAGTCGCTCCGGTCGATAAACCGGTTGCGTCCCGTGCCAGCAGCGGAACGATTCTGCAGAAAGCTGCTGAATTGGTCCCTGCCCTCTTCGGCGGTGCCGCTGACCTTGCCCCCTCAACCAAGAGCAATATCAAAGATGCCACCGATTTCGCTCCGGGCAACTACGGCGGCCGCAATATCCACTTCGGCGTCCGTGAATTGGCAATGGGTCTTGCCGCCAACGGTATGGCTGCCAACGGCACTGCCATTCCCTACAGCTCGACCTTCTTCGTCTTCTCCGATTATATGAAACCCGCCATCCGTCTGGCTGCGATCCAGAAACTGCATCAGATCTACATTTTCACCCACGACTCCTTCTACGTCGGTGAAGATGGTCCCACCCACGAGCCGATCGAACAGATCGCCATGCTCCGCAGTATCCCCGGTGTCACCGTCATCCGTCCGGCGGAAGCTCACGAAGTCGCCGGTGCATGGGCTGCTGCTCTGAAAGCCGATGGTCCGGTGGCTCTGCTGCTGACCCGTCAGGATCTGCGTCCCTACAGCGAAGAAGCCGCCAAAAATGTCAACGTTGAACGCGGTGCATTCGTCGTCAGCGATGATGAAGATTTCGATCTGATCCTGCTCGCAACCGGTTCTGAAGTCAATCTGGCTCTGGATGCAGCTGAATTGCTCCGCAAGGAAGAGATCAAAGTCCGTGTAGTCTCCATGCCGAGCTGGGAACTTTTCCTCCAGCAGGATTTCGATTATCAGGAAGAAGTGCTGCCCAGCTATTGCGGTGCAGTGGTCTCCATCGAAGCCGCCAGCACCTTCGGCTGGGAACGCTTCACCGGTCTGGAAGGTCTGAATATCGGTCTGGATCACTTCGGTGCTTCCGCTCCCTACAAAGTGCTGGCTGAGAAATTCGGCTTCACCCCGCAGGGTATCGTCGATCAGATCAAAGATTATTTCAGCTGCGATGATGAAGACTGCTCCTGCGGCGATGACTGCGGATGCGGATGCGACTGCCACAATGAGTAATTTTTGATGTCGCTTATCATCTGAAATTCCGGCACAAGGGGGAAGCGGAAAACTTCTCCTTTGTGCCGTTTTTGAAAAAATCCAACTGCAAGAGGAAAAAATGTCTGGAATTTTCAAAGCCTATGATATCCGCGGAATTTACCCTGCGGATATAAATGAGGATATCGCTTATGCCATCGGCAGAGCTTATATCACCTTTACCGGAGCAAAAAAAGTGGTGATCGGCAGAGATATGCGTCCGCACTCACAACAGCTTTTCAACGGCATCGCCAGGGGTATCACCGATCAGGGTGCCGATGTGATCGATCTGGGATTATCCTCAACCCCCCAAAGCTATTTTGCCAATGGTACGCTTAAAGCAGACGGCAGCGTAATGATCACCGCCAGCCACAATCCGGGAGAGTGGAACGGCTTCAAACTCTGCAAAGCCAACGCCGTCCCCATCAGCGGAGCTACCGGTATCATGGATATCCAGAAGATCGCCGAAAGCAAAGCATGGCAGGAACCGGAAAAAAAGGGAACTGTTTCCACTTATGATATTACCGGTAAATACGGCGAATTTCTCCGTTCCTTTGCAAAACTTGACCGCAAACTGAAAGTGGTCGTCGACTATGCCAATGCCATGGGATTGTATGAGATCGCCGGTATCAGAGATCTTTTTGAGATCGTGCCGATGTATGATGTGATGGATGGAACTTTCCCTAATCACGAAGCCAACCCCCTGAAAACCGATACTCTCGACGCCATCCGGGCAAAAGTCAAAGAGGTCAAAGCCGATTTCGGTGCCGCTTTTGACGGTGATGCCGACCGCTGCGGTTTTATTGATGACCTCGGTGAAATTATTCCGATGGATCTTTTCACCGCATTGATCGCCCAGGATATTCTTGCCAAAGGTCCGGCGACGATCCTCTACGATCTGCGTTCCAGCAGAGCAGTCAAAGAGTGCATTGAAGAAAACGGAGGCAAAGCGATCCAGTGCCGGGTCGGTCACGCTTTCATCAAAAATCAGATGCGGGAAAATGATGCGGTTTTCGCAGGAGAACTTTCCGGACACTACTATTTCAAGCAGAACTTCACCGCTGAATCACAGGGTCTGGCAATGATCATGCTCGCAAATCTGATCTGTGCAAAAAATCGGCCGCTTCACGAATTGATCGCTCCGTTGAAAAAATATTTTTCCAGCGGCGAAATCAACTCAAAAGTTGCCGATGTTGCCCCGATTCTCGCTGAAATCAAAGCAAAATACACCGATGGCAATATGTTTGAACTCGACGGTGTTTCCGTCGAATATGACCGCTGGTGGTTCAATATCCGTGCTTCCAATACCGAACCGCTGCTGCGGCTCATCGTGGAAGCTGATACCAAAGAACTGATGGAAACCAAGCGGGATGAGCTTCTTGCCATAATCAGAAAGTAAATAACCATGGCTGAATATTTTGATATATACGACGAAGCAGGCAACCATCTGGGCAAAGCTCCGCGTAAAGAGTGCCACGGCAATCCGGCATTGATCCATTGCACGGCACATGTGGCAGTGCTTCACCCGGAGAACGGAAAACTGCTTTTGCAGAAACGGCGTATGGATAAAGATATTCAGCCGGGCAAATGGGATACTGCCGTCGGCGGACATCTGGATGCAGGTGAAAACTTTGAATCCGCCGCCAGACGGGAGTTGGCAGAAGAACTGGGAGTGAAAACCGCAGTCGAATTATTCCATCTTTTCGACAGCAGGATCAGAAACTCCATCGAATCGGAAAACACCCGGGTTTTCGGGGTGAAACTTTCCGGACCGTTTGAGTTTCAGAAAGAGGAAATCGACGATGTCAGATTCTTTTCCGCAGCGGAACTCGATGATCCGGAATGGAGAAAAAACTTCACCCCGAATCTGCTGGTGGAACTGGAAGATTTGAAAAAATGCGGATTTTTTCCGAAGGCTTGAAATATCCCGCTTCGGCAATCTCCGGTATTTGACAAGAGATTGTCCGCAAGACACCACCGACGGAATAAGCCAACAATAACGGTTTGTTTCTTCCGGTGGATGGATTTTTATAACAATTACGGTACTATAGTTAAAGGAAATTAAAAATGAGCGTTGCAATTATGATGGGCAGCAAGAGCGATCTGGAGATCGTGCGTAATGCCTTTGATGTGCTGGATGAATTCGGCGTGCCTTTCACCGCCCGGATCATGTCCGCCCACCGTACCCCCCATGAAGCTGCGGAATTTGCCGCCAATGCCGAAGCCAACGGCTGCAAAGTGATCATCTGTGCCGCCGGTATGGCTGCCCACCTTGGCGGTGTGGTCGCCGCCCATACAATTTTGCCGGTGATCGGTATCCCGATGGCTTCTGAACCATTTAAGGCGGTGGATTCACTGCTTGCCACTGTCCAGATGCCTCCCGGTATTCCCGTTGCTGCTGTGACCTGCGGAAAAGCAGGTGCAAAAAATGCCGCACTTTACGCTGTAAGCATCCTTGCTGCTTCCGACCCGGAGCTTGCCGCCAAACTCAAAGCTTTCCGTGAAAAGCAGAAAAATCAGGTTTTGGCAGCCGATTGCGAGCTTCAAGAGGAGCTGAAGGCAAGAAAATCAACAAAAAATTGAAGTTTTTTAAAAAAACGACTTGCAATTTCACTAAAACACGGTTATTTTATGTAACTGTTATCCGATAACATGTCGGATGCTCCAGGTGGGTTGGTAGCTCAGTCGGTAGAGCATCGCCCTTTTAAGGCGGTGGTCCCGGGTTCGAGTCCCGGCCAACTCACCATTTTTTTGTTTGCATTTTTAATTTAACAATATGAGGTCGATGAAATGAGCAAAGTCTGCGCCATCTGCGGTAAAACCAAGGGTAACGGCGGCTGCATCACCCGTAAAGGTTTGGCGATCAAAGCCGGCGGTATCGGTATGCACGTCGTTAAAAACGTCAAACGCAAATTTGAAGTCAATTTGCAGAACGTAAAAATCAACGAAGGCGGAACCGTCAAAACTGTCAAAATGTGTGCCGCTTGCATCCGCACCGGCAACTACGTCAAGGCGTAAGCCGTTGACACCGGTTCAGTGAAGTGAAAACGGACAGAGTTACAGAACTCCGTCCGTTTTTTGTTTTTATAATGTTTGCGGTCTGACAAACCGGCAAAGCAGATTATCGGGGGAAAAAAACATGCTCGGTCTGGGTGATATGTATATTGCCGGAGCTGTTCTCGGCAGTGTTGCCGCTTCAATTTTCGGGGTGGTTTACGGAGCGATCCGTTGGAATAAAGATGGGGAAAGCAAATGATACTGGCAAATATCAGCGGTGAAATCAACACCTTTGCCATGGGAGCATTGCTTTTGCTCTATGTGGCTGTAATCAGTTATCTGGGGTTCAGAGGATTCAAAAAAACCAAAAGCAGCAGTGATTATCTGCTTGCCGGCAGATCAGTGAATCCTTTTGCAATGGCGATGAGTTATGGTGCAGCATTTATCAGCACCTCGGCTTTGGTCGGCTTCGGCGGTATCGCCGGAGAATTCGGCATGGGTTTGATGTGGCTGGTCTTCATGAATATCGCTTTTGGAATCATTATCGCATTCATCTGGTTCGGCAAACGCACCCGCAGGATCGGTCTGGTGCTGGATGCAAAAACGTTCCCGGAATTTATCGGCAACCGTTTTCAGAGCGATAAAATGAAGTATCTGATAGCAGCGGTGATCTTCTGTTTTCTTCCGCTTTACTCAAGTGTTGTTCTCATCAGCGGAGCCAGATTTTTACAGGAAATAATGGGATTGCCGTACAATATAGTGCTGCTGATATTTGCCGCAGTTGTGGCGGTGTATGTTATTTTCGGCGGATTGAAAGGCGTGATGTATGTCGATGCTCTTATCGGGACGATCATGGTCGGCGGAATGCTGCTTTTGCTCATCCTCTGCTACGTCAAACTCGGCGGTGTAACCGAAGCTCATCAGGCACTTACCGATATGGCCCCGCTGGTCGCAGAAAGATTGCCGCAGGAATACGCTCTCGGTCACCGGGGGTGGACGGTTATGCCGGAATTCAATTCCGTCTGGTGGTGGACATTGGTTTCAAGTTTGATGCTGGGTGTCGGTATCGGTGCTTTGGCACAGCCGCAGCTGGCAGTACGCTTCATGACCGTGAAAAGTGACCGGGAACTGAACCGGGCAGTGATGGTCGGATCATTTTTCATCCTCTGTACCGCCGGTGCGGCATATATGATCGGAGCATTGTCAAATGTGTTTTTCTACCATACCGATAAAGGTATCGCTGAAGGAAAAGCCCAGCTGGCTATCGAAGTGGCAAAAGGGAATCCGGATCTGATCATTCCGATTTTCATCCGAGAAGCTCTGCCGCAAACGGTACTGTATGTATTTGCGTTAACGATGCTCTCGGCGGCGATGTCCACACTTTCAAGTTTGTTCCATGTCAGCGGATCATCTATCGGACACGATATTTGCGGAAAACTTTCCCGTAACGGCGACTCTTCTGCAATCACCCGTACCGGAGTTTGTCTGGGAATAATTTTGAGTCTGATTTTCGCATTCATCCTGCCGCCGGGAATCGTGGCACGTGGAACGGCGATCTTTTTCGGTATCTGTGCAGCAGCGTTTCTTCCGGCATACACCGCAGCACTCTATTGGGAACGTGCCACCAGAGCCGGAGTCTGGAGTGCCATCGCCGCAGGTTCGGCAGTATCGGTTTTCGGCTTGCTTTTCCTGCATAGAAAAGAATCGGCAATGCTTGGAATCTGTCAGTGGCTTTTCGGCAAAACCGAATTGATCAGCACCCATCCGTGGCCCTTTGTCGATCCGTTTATTTACGCGCTGCCGGCATCGGTCATCGCTTTGGTCGTGGTTAGTCTTCTGACCACCCCGCCGGATGAGGAACACCTCAAAAAGTGTTTCGATGCGGTAAAAAAATAGGCATATTTTTTGCAGCTCACACTGCCTGCTGTACTCATTTATCTTAAACTGAAAAAAGAAAAAGGAGCTATTGCCAAACTTTCAAGTTTTGCAATAGCTCCCTGCTTATACAAGGTATTTAATCAAGCACTTTCACGACAACTGATTCCAGCAGGATTTCTTCAGCCGGAGCATTTATGACCAGAGAGCCTCCGTCAAAATCACGACTCAATCTCGCACCGAAAACAGCTCTTTTCCATTCGCTGTTGTCAGTCGTCGCCGGAAGCGTATGACCATAGGTATTTTTTCCATTGGCACTGTGAACCAGCATTACTTTGAATCCACGGGCAACCGGAATACCGGCAGGAATACCTTTGATCCGGTAGCGGTAGGATATTTCCAGCATTTTTCCGGCAAGTCCGGCAATATCATCCGGAAGCGGAAAAGTCAATCCATGATTTTTTTTCAGCAGAAAAACTTTTTTACCGTCAATTTCAACCACTTTTTCTTTTGTCTTGCGGGTCAATGCATTTTCTGCAGAATAGGTAAAAGTACGTTTACCGCGAACGATCCCCTCGGCTATTTTTACATTGCGTACCGGAAGTCTCACCGCAGGACGCTTCAAATCAACGAGCAGTTTACTGTAAATTTTCTGTGCTTCCGCCTGATTCCGGGCGACCAGAATTATTTTGAATGAATGTTTGCTGATATTGAACTCCAAGATCTTCCCCTGCCCCAGCAATGCTCCATTCATCGCATCCAGAGCTGCTCCGGGAGCAATATTCAAAGCACTCAAATCCACTTTGACCTGACCGCCGCCGCCGAAATCACCAACGAGCATAAGGGTATAACCATTACGTTTGACCGTCGTGATCTTTACATTTCCGGAAACGATTTTTACCGGATTATTTTCCGGCAGATAACCGGGATAAACATCCGCATCATCAGCAGTATAACCCAGCAGACGGGTCCGTGCGACCGTATCCTGAAACCATTTTTCCGGGGCTCCGTGCAGCAGGAAATCCGGCAAATCATAACCGAATGTCACAGCGAGAGCTGATTCAAGTATTTTTTTACGGTCTCCGCCTTTGGTATTGAAAAGTACAGTCGGACGGCTGCCGGCTTGTGTACCCAATGAACCGGCACGGATATAACCATCGGAAAAACGCTCCTGATAAGTTTTGGTTCCGTAAAAAATTTCCCAATCCAGATGACCGCTGGCAAATGACATCACCGGCAGAAGTGAAGAATTTGTAACATGTACCATTATCCACGGCCGATCCTCAATAAGTTTGCCTTCCTGATAAAGAATCGTGGCAACCCTTTTTATCAGACGTCGTAAATCCATAAATGTAAATTGGTGACGCCATGTACCGGGCACAAACTCCTGACAATCCCCCATGACCGGGTCTGTATGACCGGCTTCATAAACATTATCAAAATAAACCCCATCCATGCCGTTGCGGATAAGTTCACGGATTTTTACCGCTATGAAATCACGGTAGCTGGGAAATGGATTAAAAGAGTACCAGCCATCTTTGCCGGTGCGGAAAGTGCGGTTATTCCACTCATCTTCAAATACCCGGAATTCCTCCTGATCAAAAGACGCTGAGCGCGGGTTGAAATAGAGCATGAATTTATCTGAATTTGCCGCCTGGACCAAAGCTCCGTGACGCATGTGGGTAGTCAGCATTTTGCGGGCAGATTCCGGAACATTTTTTTCCACAAAGTTCTTTATAAAAAGACCGATGTCATCACGGTTTTCTTCGGAATTGCGTAAAGATTTGAGATAACGGATAAAACTGTAATCACGGTTCCACGGTTCCCACGCAGAATAGACCGAAACTGCCGTATTCTCTCCCGAACCGCTCCACATCATGCAGCTTGAAAGCAAACCGCAGGCGACACTGCGGGGAGATGTCCACCCTGCAGAATCATTGACCAGCTGGTATTTGCGGCTGTTTTTCATCGGCGGCTTTACCGGACTCGCCTGAAAACCCATTTCATAAGCACTGCCGGAAGCAAGTTCCAACGGAATATTGACCATATTATTTTTCAATATGACCTGACCATCTTTGCGTATTATCTCATGGGACGCCGTTCCTTTGGCAACCTGCCAGTTGCTCAACGACTCCCGGAACCATGCCAAACCTTTTTCCGTACCGCCAAGCCAGATGTAAGCCATGGAATCAGACGGGGAATTGTGCAAAGAATTCCATACTCTGCCCTTGCCCGCAGGTATATAACCGGATGGATTACGGCGGATATAACCGCAGCACGCCTGATAAAGTTCAGCATATTTTTCAGCCAGCGGCATTTCCATATACATATTTTCTATCCGGAACGCCTCTTTGCCGGAATACCGCAGCGTGATCCACACCAAACCATCATAATCAAAATCGTAATTGATACTCCAGCCGGTGTGACTTTTTGATTCAGCACAAACTTGAATGCGATCGGAAGCAACTTCCGTGAAATTCAAATCACCGAAAACCATTTTACGGGAATTGAGGAAAATTTTCACAGGAGCAGCAAGAATATTCTCATTTTTGGCATAAACCCCGGTAAAAACATCTTCTCCAAGCCGGTAACCGGTTTGCAGAGCGTGAATACTCTTTTTATCACGATCACAAACCAGCGGTTTGAACGGGGGAATTATCACTCCGCGTTCCAATCCCGCCTGATTACCGAGCCACTCATATTTCCGGTACAGAAATTCACGGTTCAATATCTCTGTTTTTCCGTCACGCATATTCAGAACCGCATTGAGTTTGAATACCCCATCCGTCATATTTGCGGGCAGCTGCCAGACCCGGTAAAAGCCGGAACGGCTGATTTTTACATTTGCTTTTGAAAGTTCTTTATTATCCTTGTCAGCAATAATAAAATCCACACTGGCGATCTTATTCATCACCCGGGTATCTTCACTGAAAATACGGGCTTTGACCTTGCCGAGTGATGGATATACACCAATATCAAATTTTCTGGTGGAATCCAGATAAAAAAGTCCCTGACCACCGAAAAATCCCTGATAACGGAAATACTCATTTGCTCCATCACGGATAACCGCAGAAACTGAACGTTTTTCACCCTGCCAGAAATCATTCATGATAAAAGAAAATGTGTGTCTTTCCCCGGATTTGAGCAGCTTATTGAGATTCAATGCCCGCGGAGCCCCATCCCAGGAACTTTCCATGGTAAAATTCAAATCACGGTTCCCCGAACTCATATTGTGAACCTGCCAGAAAAGTGCAGGCAGCGAACCATTAAGTTCATCAGTTTTGCCAAGAAAGAAATCCACAAACGGTGCATCATCAACAAACTTTACGGCAGCACCGCCGGAAGCGAGGGAAGTTTTTTCATTCTGATTACGGTAGTTGCGTTCAAGCTGGATTTTCCAGATACCGTTACCGGAGAAACGTTCCATTCCGAATGCCGCTGCGGGTATCGCAGTTTCTATCGACCACATACCGCCGGAAAAAAGCGATTTGCTTTTGCCACCGGCAGGCATTCCTGTAACTCCGGCAGGATTGTATTTTATCTGAATATTTTTCCCCTCCGGAGAAGTTATGCTGAAAATATTTTCATCCGTACTCTGAAGCGGCTGATTTCCCGGCGGCAGCGGCGACTGGGCAAATATCACCAATTTATCACCGGTACGTGCAAGGAAAAATGTGACCGGACGTTTTGACCACGCTTTGGTAACTTCTGAAGTCGCCCCCTGGATCCGGAAACCGTTTTTCAATTCATCAGGATCAAGTTTACCGTCTACCGTGTGGCTGACCGCAGATTTGCCGAGCTTCAATTCCAATGCGGCGGCAGAGGAGGAAAGCAGCGACAGAAACGACAACAATAAAAGAACGAGTTTTATTTTCTTTTTCATACACATCACCTCTGATTATTTGGCAAGAAAACCACCGGTACGCTTATTGGTGATCTCTTCACGTGGGAGAGAGTGTGCCGACATATCTGCATTAAGCACATTTGCCTGCTTATTATGGCGGGTCCCGATGTAATAAAGATAGTTGTTGGTCGCATAAACCGTATCATCGGTCTTGTTGGGCAGAAACCACGGCTGCGGATAAGTTTCTGCCGCCGCATGTTCATCTGCAACACCATCACCGAGAATGATCGTATTACTGCCGATACGGTCGGCTTTCCAGAGCTTGTTAACAAAATACTGTGTACTGGAAGTATCTGCAAGTGCGGTAAAAGTCAAGCCGAAAGGTGCCGATGAACCACCGAAAAAGAGAGCTCCATTGTAAGCATAGTTATTGAATTGGTAAAATTTCGGGTAGAAGAAAGACGGTTCGATGGTACGGAAAGAATCGCAGAAGAAAAACTCCACTTTGCCATGGATCTTACCGGTATATACCGCAGCATCAGTCTGAGCAGGCAAATTGAGATACAAACCGCCCAACAGCCAATGCCAATACCCCGGATTCCCGTGAGTGGGAGACATAAAATATTTAGCCCGGTCAATACTGGGCGGCATAAAATCATCAAAATCACTGGTATAACTGAAAATCAAATGCCCGATCTGTTTCTGATTATTCAGACAATCCGCCGATCTGCCGCGTTCACGGGCACTGTTGAGTGCAGGAAGCAATATAGCTGCCAGAATGGCAATTATCGCAATGACTACGAGAAGCTCTATAAGGGTAAAGTGTGCTTTACCCTGCCCATGGGCAGGATTATTCTGCTCACTGCTGAGATATGATCCTTTCCCGGAAAGTTCAAAAGGGGTGGAACTCTTTTCACAATGATTTACTTTTTTCTCAAGCAACATAACTGAAACTCCTATGATTTTTGATTGCAGAATCTTGCGGGTTGAGTATAATATAGTTGATTTCAAAGGAAACACATAGTATTTTCATGTAAAAAAATGGTATTCTGAGGACATTTTCGCAAAATAATTGCTCTTCCATCAGGTTTGCAAAAACGTCTTCCCGCCCGTTAGGGATCCTCCAGCGGTAAATATTCCGCCGGATGAGGAACACCTCAAAAAGTGTTTCGATGCCGTTAAACGGTAAAAAACTGATTTCAGCTGAATAACGGACATCTGCGAACAAAAACGGAATTCTGCCGGATAACACAGCGGGTAACCGGTTGCGGCGACAAGTATTCCGCCACGTCCGATGATTTGACAAGAGATTGACCGCAAGACGCCACCGTCAGGGTGATCTGGGAACACTCTAATCTATCCGGCGGATGGATTGCGTGGCAAGGTCGCAGACAAATCAAGGCGGATAAGCAGGAGTGTACGACTGTACTCGACTGCGAAAACGTCCGATGATTTGACAAGAGATTGACCGCAAGACGCCACCGTCAGGAATCATTAAAGCATTTTTTCAGCACAGCGGATTCCGTCACAAGCCGCAGAAATAATACCGCCTGCCAATCCGCACCCCTCACCTGCACAATACAATCCGGGCAGCGAACTTGCCATCGTTTCACGATCCCGGATAAAACGTACCGGAGATGATACACAGCTTTCCACACCGATAAATTTACCCTGACGGATAAATCCGGGGATGCGGTGATCAAAATCTTTCAGTGCCGAACTCAACGCCCGGAATAATTCTTCCGGAATGATCCGGTCTATTCTGCCGGAAACGATTCCCGTTGGAGCGGATGTTACGGAATTTTTCAATCCGTTCTCTTTCCGCAGAAATGCAGCCGCATCCTGTGCCGGCAGAGTGTAATCCCCGCCGCCGGCAAGAAAACAATCACTTTCGATTTTCCGGAAAAATTCATCTATCTGCGTTATACTGCCCAATTCACCGGGGTTAAAGGTCGAAATCAAACAGCTGTTGGCAAATTTTTCACTGCGGGCAAAACGGCTCATTCCGTTGGAAACCGACCGTTTTACCCATGCAGTGGCATTGACGACTTCACCACCGGGACACATGCAGAAACTTGCCGTATGCCGGGAATACTTTCTGGAAATAATATGGTACTCCGCCGCCCCCAGAGCCGCCGGACGGTTTGCTGTATGATACATAGCCCGGTCAATGAGATTCTGCGGATGTTCAATGCGGCAGCCGATCTGGAACGGTTTCAACTCCCACTCCACCAGCTTGGCGATATTCCGCACCAGTTCCCTGCCGCCCAGACCGGGAGCAAGCAGTACTGCCGGAGCTTGAATTTTTTCTCCGGAAGCAAGAACAACTCCGGCACATCTGCCGTTTTCTATATTCAGGAAGACCACCTCTTTACCAAAAAGGAATCTGCCTCCCATATTTTCGATCTTACGCCGCAAATTTCCGGCAGTTACCGCCAGAAAATCCGACCCGACATGGGCACGCTTCTGCCAGAGTATCTCCTCCGGAGCTCCGCATTCATTCAAAACTTTTTTGACCCATGCCGCCCGGAAATCTTTCGTTCCGGTATAAAGTTTTCCGTCGGAAAAAGTTCCGGCACCACCCTCGCCTATCAGCAAATTGCTTTCGGTATCAAGTTTGCGGGTATCAAGAAATTTCTGATATGATTCGACTCTTTTTTCCACCGGTTCACCACGGTCAATTATCACCGGTTCACATCCAGCGGCTGCCAAAACGTAAGCGGCAAAAATCCCGGCAGGTCCGGTGCCGATGATCAAAGGATTTTTCAAAGAACTCTTTTCCGGAAAACGGGGAGCTGCCGGAAGATAAGCGGCAAATTCCTCTTTGGATGTTTCCGGTATTCCGGGAGCTTCGACCCGCATGGTAAGCAATATTTTCGGTTCGCCCCGCCGGGAGTCGATCGAGGCGGAAAGTATTTCCGCCGATACCACTGCCGGATCACAAGCCAGTTTCTCTGCCGCAATAAGTTCCGGCTTCCGACTCCATTCCGGTGATAATCGGCGGACATCTATCAGCAAATCTTTCAATAAATATGCCATGATTCAACCCCGCGGATGAAATTTGTGATGAAGTGATGCCAACCTTCCACGGTCAACATGAGTGTAAATTTCCGTTGTCCCGATATCCGCATGACCGAGCATTTCCTGAATCACCCGCAAATCCGCACCGTTAGCAAGCAGATGGCTGGCAAAACTGTGACGCAAGGTATGCGGATGGATATTTTTGTCTATTCCAGCTGCGAATGCCGCATCTTTGATGATTGCCCATACCCGCTCGCGGTTGAGCTTGCGGGAACGTCGTGAAACAAAAAGCAACGGTGTTCCGGGAACCAGATAGATCAACTCCTGACGGGCGGTACGGATGTAGCGGGCAAGCAATCTCAATACACCGGGTGCAACCGGCACCAGCCGCTCTTTGGAACCTTTACCGGTGACCCGGATCATAGAGGTTTCAAAATCCACATCCATCAACTTCAGAGAGGTCAATTCCGATACCCGCATTCCGGAAGCATAAAGCAGATGAAGCAGAGTTCGGTTGCGTAAAGCCAGAGCATCGCCTTTTTCCGGATAGATATTCAGCAGGGCATCAACTTCACCGATGGAAAGATGATCCGGAAGCACACGCCACAATTTCGGGCTTTCCATAAGTATCGTCGGATCGTTTTCCACCAGTTTTTCACTGCACAAATAACGGTAAAACATCCTCATCGCCGCCAAATGCCGGGCAATAGAGGTTGTTTCCATCCCGTTATCCCGCAGGTAATCCAGAAAATCGAGCAAATTTTCCCGATCCGGATCCCGCCACGAATTTATTCCGTTTTCATTCAGATAAAGAACAAGTGACGTCAAATCACTCCGGTAGGAAATTACGGTATTGCGGCTCAAACCTCTTTCAATGGTCAGATGCCGGAGAAAGTAACCGATGAATTTTTCCATGATTCACAATTCAAGATCATCAAGTGAACTCCACGGAGAGACCGCAGCGGCAGAATCGACCGGAGAACAGGAACACTCTTTTTCATTCAAATCACAGCCGCACTCCGGACACAATCCCCGGCAATCAGCACTGCAAAGCGGATTCATCGGCAGGGCAAGAAGCAATTCTTCACGCAGTTCTTCATCAATTTCCAGCAGTTCCTGATTTTCTTCTATCTCGAAAAACATCTGAACCTTGCCGGGATCAAGAATAAAAGAGATCTCTTTCAGACAATTGCCGCAGGATGTGACCACCGGAGCTGAAACGCTACCGGATACCAGTACTCCACCGGAAACCAGCTGGGCAGTAAGATCGAACTTACCCTCCCCCGAAGCGGAAAAAGCGTCATCTGCAGCAAGATCAAGAAATTCCGGAGGCAATTCACCTGATTTGCTGACCGGAGCTTTTTCTATAGCGGATACTGAAAAAATTATCACAACTCCACCTCGGGGAAATTATCCGGATCAGCAGTAAAAGATGCAAATTTACGGCTGACAGAAACAAAATTCTCGACCTCGGAGGCACTCAACGTTTCCAGGAAACGTCCCATAAGATCATCCAGCTGATTTTCGCATTTTTCAAAACGCTGCTGCAAAACTTCACCCACATAAAGCCGCACCGCACGGCGGTCATCAGGATCGCTTTTACGGAGCAACGCCCCCTTGCGGACAAGGGTATCGACCATTTCACTGGCAGCAGCGGGAGTGATGGATAATTTTTCCGCAAGAACTTTCAACTGAACCCCCTTGCCAGTGTCTCGGGTAAGAGCATAAAGCGTATCTATCGCCCGCATCTGGCTCAAGGTATAATGAAATATTTCCGCCGGTACCTGACTGGCACAAAACTCTTTGATCCGGGTATTGGAAACCCGGTGATTATTCCGCAACTCTCTGATCATATCATCTGTCATAATCTTTCCCCCTCATTCGTCTGATTCTTACAACTGCATCTCCCTGATAATAAAATAATCCTAATAAACCAAAAATGCAAGTAATTTTCTTGCAACTTTTAAAATTTCTGTAGATTTTCAATAATTTACATAAAAAAACATCCTTCAGTGCATTAAATCAACATATTTTTTAATTAACTATTGCTTTTTTTTAACTTTTGCTGTATACTTATATTCGAACGATTAATTAAACGTTTTATGCGGGGATTGACGGAAATGACAAATTATCCAACCTTGAAAGATGTCAGTGCGGAAGCGGGAGTTTCCATGGCGTTGGCATCGGTGGTTCTGAACGGCAAAAAAAGCCGTATCAAAGCCTCACCGGAAACCCGGCAGAAAATTATTGCCGCCGCTGAAAAATTCGGCTATGAACCCAACCGCAACGCCAGAGCATTGCGGATGAGCCGCAGTTTTCTCATCGGAGTCATCACCTATGATATAAGCAGTTCATTCATTCCGAAAATACTCACCGGCATTGAACAGGGATTCATGCACACCAATTACAGTGTACTGCCGATAAGTTACCGCAATGATGAGGAATTTGCCGAGGCTCTGGAAACTCTACGCAAAAGAAAAATCGACGGTCTGATCATCATTTCCACCCATTTTTCCGGTTTCCCGGAAGAGTTATCCATGTGGAACCGGATCGCCAAAGTCTTTATCGGCTGCAATCCGCTTCTCGATTGTACCAGCAGTGTACGGGCCGATGGTACTGCTGTCGGCAAAGCTGCCGCAGAAGCATTCCTCAAACGGGGATGCAAAAAGTTCATTTATCTTACTCACTCAAATATTAAAGATTTCTGCGGAAATTGTGCCGGGTGGAAAGAAACTTTGAAAAGTGCCGGTATTCAGGAAAAAGATATGATCATCGCAAATGCCACGATCGACCTGGAAGACAGTTATAAAACCATCAAAAATATTCTGCTGAAAAATCCGGATGCGGATTGCGTATTTGCTGACAGCGACATCATGGCAGCGGCTGTTTTGAAAGCCGCACAGGAACTGAATAGAAAAGTTCCAGATGATCTGCAGGTGATCGGCGTGGATGATTCCATTATCTGCCAGATAACCACTCCACCGCTGACCTCAATCTGGCAGCCGAAAATCCAGCAGGGCGAAGCTGCCGCAAAACTCATGCTCAATCTGCTCAATGAAAACAAAACTGAAGCACTGGTTTTGCCGGTGCATATCAATACAAGAGAAAGTATCAAACCTTTGGAGGAATAAATTATATGATGCAGCAAATCTATCTTGACGGCAATGACTGGGAAGCAGATTACTTCCTTTCTGAAAAAGAATATCATCAGTGGAAAGGATGGCACCGGACTATCAAAAATATGATCCGCAACTGTGCCCAGAGTGCCGGATTTGTCCGCGGCGATGCGGCTCCCGGTGCTTTGACCGGTACGGTTCCGGGGTGTGACCGTTCATTCATGCTTGAAAACGGCGAATGCAAAGACCCTTATTTTGCAAGAAATCTGGAACATACGGAATTTTCTGAAAAATATTCATGGGCATTCCGCAAACGTTTCACCGTTCCGAAAGAGTGGGAAGGTAAACGTATTGAATTGGAATTCAAAGGTCTGGACTACTCCTGCTGGGTTTTCATCAACTGCCAATGGCTCGGACCGCATAAAGGTATGTTTATCCCCGAATCCTACGACATTACCCGCGAAATCAAATTCGGTGAAGAAAATATTGTAGCAGTGGTCTTCGATCCGGCTCCGAAGGGAAGTCCCAACCATCTGGACGATGAACCGACCGATTTTGCAAAACTGCACCGCACCCAGATCGGTTTCGGCTGGGATTGGTCACGGGGCATCGTGCCGACCGGTATCACCGACAGCGTGATCCTTACCGCTTACGACCAGGCTCTGATAACAGAACAGCAAGTGATTTTTGATGGTGAAAATGCTGTACTCAAAGTGGAAATTGAATCCAGAAGTGATTGTACGCTTCCCTTTTTCTGCAAACTTTCACCGGATAACTTTTCCGGTAAATCCACCTCTTTCGAGACTGCTATTGAACTGAAACACGGCGAAAATAAATTTATTTTTGATCTGCCGCTTCCCAAAGATCTCAATCTCTGGTATCCGCTGGGTTATGGAGATCAGCCGCTTTACAATCTGGAAATGACCATCGACGGTTCAACCAAAACCATCCGTACCGGATTCAAAACGATCACCATGTTCCGTAATCCCGGTTCTGCCCGTGGAGCGGCTGATCTCACCTATGTTTTCAACGGCAAAAAGGTATTTGTACGGGGAGTAAACTATGTGCCGGCAGATTTGATAATGAGCAATGCCTCTGCTGCTGATTATGAGCATCTCGTGGCGACGGCGGCAATGGCGGGAATCAACTATTTCCGGATCTGGGGCGGCGGCGTTTTGGAAAAAGACGCTTTTTTCGATGCCTGCGACCGCTACGGTATCATGGTGCATCAGGAGTTTTTCCACGCCTGCAGTAAAGCTCCGAAAGATGAGGAATTTATTGCATTCAAGAAAAAAGAAGCAGTTGCCGTGATCAAAAAACTTTACAATCACCCCTGCCTCACACTGATTTGCGGCGGTAATGAGATGCAATATTACGGTGAAATTCCGGATAGTCCGATCATCGAAAATTACCGGGAGATAGCGAAAGAGATGGTGCCGGGAATACCTTTCCGCACCAGCAGTCCCGACCTTTCCCGTCCGGGGGAAAGACATCACGGTCCGTGGAACTATCTGGAGCACAAATTCTGGAAAACCCATTTCCGCAACTTTGCCAGTGAAGTCGGCTGCAACGCCATGCCGGAATTTTCCTCTCTTCAAAGATTCATCCCTGCTAAAGAGATCGAACTCATGTACGGCCCGTCACTGGAATATCACTTCTGCCATCTGGAAAATGAGTTTTACAGCCTGAAAAAACCGCTGAAAGTCTTTGAATACAACGGCATGAAAGAGTTCTGCGATGCTTCCATGTTTGCCCAGGCAGATGCGACACAGTGCATTTACGAGCATTACCGCCGTCTTTACCCGGAAGCATCCGGAGTTATTTTCTGGCAGTACAACGAACCGTGGCCGACCTGTTCATTCAATCTGATCGACTACTACGGCGTACCGAAAAACGCCATTTACACTATGAAACGTGCCAATGCAAAAAATCTGCTTTCTCTGGAAGATGATTCCTGGTGTTGTGCCGATGGCAGACTGCAGGGTAAACTCTATCTGACCAGCGATGAGGGATTTACCGGTAAAGCCGCTGTAAAAGCTATAGATTGTGCCACCGGCAAAGAGATATTTGCAAAGGAGTTTGAGGGAACTTTTGCAGAAAACACCACGCTCCTTGCGGAAATCAATGAAGTTCTGCCAGCAGGTATCACGGCGGTATTTTTCTACCTCAATGGCGTTTGCACCAATGAGCGTCTCTACGGCGTACCGGATTTCAAAAAGGCTTTCGCTCTGCCTGAAACAGAGCTGAAAGCTGTTAAAGAAGGTAATTCCATCACTGTAACCAACAGCGGAAAGAGTGTGGCAGTCAATGTAAAACTCGTTTTCCCCGGTCTGCCGGATAAATCGGTCATTTTCAATGACAACTACATTTCTATCGCTCCGGGCGAGAGCCGTACAGTCTCGTTTACCGGTAACTGCGGAACTTCTGAAATCCAAATTTCCGCATGGAATTGCAAAAATCAATAATCAGTATTATATTATATAGTAAGAAAGGGAAAATCAATGCTTAAGAAGTTGTTATTAAAGCAGTGCGTGTACGCACTGCTGCCGCTGACAGCGGCAGCAGCTCCGGTATTCAACAGCTCATTTGAGAAACTTGAGCCGTGGGTAAGTTACGCCCAGAAACAAAGCAAAGTCACTTTGCACAAAATCGTAACTGACAACGGCAATCCGTGTCTGGAAGCGACCGGAGACCCGTCGATCAAAGCCAATGCCTACCTCTGCCTCGGTACGACGCTCAAAGATATCAAACCGGGAAAGACCTACAAAGTATCTTTCCGTTATCAGGCAAAAGTTGCTCCCGACCGTAAAAAATCCCTGAAAGTCAAAGTTGAGCAATTCGATGCGAAAAATAAACAGGTCGGCAGACATAACGCCCATTACTTCTTTGACAAAGAGGGTTGGAGCGAGATGGTTTTCGCTTTCAAGAGCGTGCCGGAAGCAGTGAATTCCTATTTGTATCTGGAAACCGCCAATCTCACATCCGCGGATAAAGTCCGTTATGACGATCTCAAAGTCGAAGAGTGCGAACCATCAAACCGCGGTCTGGTGATCAACGGCAGTTTTGAACTGGGACTTTTCCCGTGGTTCAGCCATCAGCAGTCTGGCGGTTGGAGACAGATCCACCGTTTGAGTCCTGACACACCTTTCGGTAAGCACTGTCTGGAAATCATCGGCGATCCGGAAAATACCAGCAACCGTCTCTACATTCTCAATCAGGAAATGAAAAATCTGGAAGTCGGTACTCCCTACCGCCTTTCTCTGCAATTCCGTTCCAGTGTCAAAGAGGAACCCGGTCCTGCAAAAACCGCTTTTATCCGCGTTCAGCAGCTCGGCCCCAAAGGGGAATGGATCCTCGGCAATGAAGTGCGTTTCCCGCTCAACAGCGACCTCTGGACCTATCGTGAATTGACCTTTATTCCCGATGCCCGTACTGCAACTACCGCGATTTACATCAATACCGGCAACTTCAAAAGCACCGACAGATTTTATATTGATGAAGTAACCGTACACAAAGCAGTCAGCCCCGGCAAACCTTTCGATGCTTCAAAACCGGCAAAAACTGCCGCCGTCAAGGAGATCAAAAACAAGCGTGGTGTGGCTAAACTCACTGCCGGAAACGTGCTTGCTTCTTTGAGTATCGACGGTAAAGAGATCGTGCCTGCCGCAGAAAAATCCAGTGTCATCTTCGTTCACAACAACGAAACCGAAGAGATCCTCGACGGTAAAGAAACACCTTCCAAACTTTATCCATTCAAAGCGAAAGCGGAATATCTCTGGGATAAAGACGAATTCAAAGAGGTGATCACCTTTACCGCCACAAAAGATGCGGTCGGACCGTTTAAAATCGGTGTGCGTCACGGATTGGCACAGAAAAAGAATCAGTGGCATACACAGGTTTTCGGACTTTCCCCGGTGCGTTACATCCCCGCAGACAAAAGCACGGTTTTCACCTGGGGTATCGATCCCAACGATCTCAATCTCACCCAGCTCGACCTCTATCAGGGAGTGATCATGCCGCTGCAGGTGATGGAAGGCGAAAACTCCTACCTTTCCATTTCCAGCCACAGTTACGACGACAGTATCACTTTCCAACCCAATACTCCTGCCGGTTACAATGCCGTCATGGAACGCAACCCGCTGCGGGTGAAAAAAGGTGAAAAATTCCGCATTGAAGTCAACTTCAACTATTTTGACCGGGAAAAATTTGTTCTCCGTGACGTCTGGCGGGATCAGGTTTTACGGGTCTACTCCAATAATCCGATGCTGAAGCCCTATCTGCCGGTCAAAGATCCCGGTCCGAAAGTCACTGTTCCCGGTCCGCTGGGGTCGGTTACCGGTCTTTTCAAGCACCGTAAAGACCGTCTTTATAAACACAGTACGATCTGGGAAGGCTGGCACGATGAAGTTCATGAAGAATTCCCGACCGAAGGATCATGGTGGAATGGCTCAAATGAATGGCGGTTCAAATACACCGCAGAAGGATTCAAAAAACATATCGAAGAGCTGAAAAAAAGAGACATCTACACCATCGCTTATATCCGGACTTTCTGCAACCTCGACCTCGCCGGAAAAACCTACCCTGCCGAATGGGTACGCAAAACCCCCGGCGGCGGAACCCAGCTCTATGGCGGCGGTTACCGTAAACTGCTGCCGCCTCACGTTGCAAAAGATACCGGTATCAAAGAGGTTCCGTGGGGTATGTTTGCCACATTCCAGCCCGGATGTCTGGAATTTCTGCACAAGCGTTTCTTCAAAGTGATCGAATATTACAACCCCTGGGGTATCGGCTGGGATTGTGCCGGATTTGATCAGGAAGACTTCCTCGCCGTGGCGAGTGTCACCCGCAAAATTCAGGAAAAGGGTTACAAAACCAAAGTTGTCGGCAACGAGTGTTCCGGTCCGATCACCGCATATCTTGATTGTACGATCATTGAAAACGGATTCTTCGGCGGCAAAACTCCCTATGACTTTGAAGTTACCCGTGCCTTGAATATACCGATCGTCACTCTGGAAAGATGGCAGCTTGCCGTTGAATATCTCGATTATCACTTTGACAATAAACGCACCTGGTGCCGGCCTTTCGGTAAAGTGTGGAGCAAAAGCTATGTCGATTACAGAGTGAAAAAAGATCCTTCATTGAAAAACAACCGGAAAAAACTTGCTCACGATCTCCATGTGACATGGTTCTACAAAGATCATTCTCTGGGTTCATCATCATTTGCTCCTGAAGAAGCTGAACCGCTCTTGAAATCTTTTATCAAGTTCACCAGTGAGATCAATGCCATTATCCGTATGGATAAAGCATTTGCCCTGCGTTTTCCCAACGGCAGGGAATCCGACGGTCCGCTGACCGCCTGTGCGTGGGCTGACAGCAAAACCAATCAATTCCGTCTTGCCGGATTCAATGAAGCTCATGAAACGAAACATTTCAAGCTCACTCTGGATAAAGCCGCATTTGAAAAAATGGGATGGAAAATCGAAAATATTCAGAAACACAAAGCCATTCTTGCCGATCCCGACAGCGAAAAAGAGATCACTCTCAAACAGAGCATCGTCAACGGCAATCTGGTTCTGGAGTGCGACCTGCCTCCATACGGTTTCCTGATGATTTTTGCAGATAAATAACCCTTAACAACAGGAAAGGAATAGAAAATGAAAAAGTGTTCCCTTAAAATGCAGTTCACCCTTATCGAATTGCTCGTTGTGATCGCGATCATCGCCATCCTCGCCGCCATTCTGCTCCCTGCTCTCAATTCTGCAAGGGAAAGAGGCAGAGCTGCAAGCTGTATCAATAACTTGAAACAGATCGGACTTGCGGTGGATTCGTATGCAAATGATTGGGATGAATGTTATCATGTTAATGGACATGCAAATATTGATTCCGAGGCGAAATATGAATGGGCAAGAGTATTCGTCAAGCTCGGTTATCAGCCGGATGGTTTCGCGATTGTCCGTTGTCCGTCGACTACACTCTCCCCGACCGGGGCATCAGGGATCAGCACTTATGGAGTAAACGTGCGTTACCATGCCGGAATGAATCGCAACAGCACCAGCAGAGGTAGCTGGGACGACACGAATGACGCGAAGATTTACAAAGGTTTTGCAAACCGGAAAGATCTGACCCGTCCATCTGAATATCCGACCCATGTCGATTGCGTCGGCAGTAATAACAGCTGTGAAGCAAAATATCAGGGTTATGCCTATTATCAAGTAAAAAATGTTGACGGTTACGGAGCCGGTCTTCCCTATTGCGTTCACTCCAACAAGAGCCATGCTGTTTTTGCTGACGGTCACGCCGATGGAATCCAGAGAGAAAACTGGGCTAAAATTTATGCCTACGGCTGTATTGACCAAAACTTTGCAGTCTACAATTACAGTAATGGAAGTTTGAGCGGTTACGTTACTCAGCAGTAAATCATCTTTTCGTTGAAAACAATCACTTAATCAAAGGCTGAAATATGTTTAATAAGACCCTTTTTGTGCTCGCAGCGGCGATTTCCGCATCACTTCTGCACGCTGAAAATCTGATCAAAAACGGAGACTTTTCCTCCGGAAAAATCGCTCCGTGGCTCACTCCTCAAGCCCGGAATCTGCATATCATAAAAGACGGTAAAATTGTTGTTTCCGGTGATCCCGGCAATAAATACAATAATTTTATCACCATGGTACAGTATCTGCCCTCTCTGGAAAAAGGTAAAAGATATCTGCTCTCTGCCGAGGCTCTGCCGCAAGTAAAGAATGTCGGCAAAAAATGGGCAAAAATCGTTATCCGTCAGGCGGATAAAAAGAATGTGACCATCAACTACACCGGTAAAAATATCGATTTGGGAAGTTCCGGACTTCAGAAATTGAATACCGTTTTCACCCCCGCCCCAAATGCGGCATCATTCCAAGTATATATCCAGAGTTCCGGATTGGAAAAAAGCGATCTGATCACCATCGACAATATCACATTGGATATTGCTCCGGAATTGAAAGCCGATCAGGGTAATTTCGTGCAGAACGGCAGCTTTGAACATCACGATCTTTCGCCGTGGAGAAGTAATTTTTTCAAGCAGAACTTTTTCAAACTTTCCGGCGATACCGCATTCGGCAAACAGTGTCTGACCGTTACCGGAGATAAAAAATTCCGCTACAACAACTTCATCACCATGATCCAGGATCTGCCGGTACTCGATCCGGATAAAGAGTATGTGCTTTCTGCAAGGATCCGTGCCGGTCTGAAAAATATCAAAGGCAAAAGCGTGGAAGTTTCCATCCGTCAATCCACTGCTGCCGGTCAGACCATCAGTTACAAAGGTTTTCAGGCAAATCTGTCGGATGACAGCTGGAAATATCACGAAAAAATGTTTCAGCCCTCCAAGCTCGCCGGTAAATTTGAACTCTATATCATCGTCAAAGCTCTGGATAAGGATGATCTCGCAGCTATTGATGAAATAAAATTGACCGTCAAAGGCGGTGAAGGTGCTGCTTTTGACCCGAAAGCAGCAGTCAAAGTGCCGGTAAAAAAACTTCAGCAGGATAATATGACCGCTGAAATCAATACCGCTACCGGACTTCTGCATAAACTTTCCGCCGGAAATCTGCTCATCCAGCCCGGAGCCAAAGCTTCCACCGTTGTTGCCGTCAGCAATAACGGCAAATCATTTGAGCTTGACGGTAAAAATACTCCCGCAGGTGGTTTTCAGGCAAAGGCAGAGTACGATTTCAAAGACGGAATGTTCCGGGAGATCATCACGGTCAAAGCATTGCAGGATTTTTCCGACCCTGTCCGCATCGCCGTCCGTCACGGTTTTGATCAGAAATCATGGCAGAAACATATCGGGGCTTTGCGTCCCTTGAGAATCCGCGACATCAACGAAGCAACGATTTTCAGTTACAGCGAAAATACCAATGACCTCAATCCGGGGATCCTTGAGCAGTATCAGCATACCGCTTATCCGCTGATCATTCTGGAAAGTCCGGATCACTATCTGATCGCCGGATCACGTTCTCTGGATGATTTTGTCACCCTTTCCCCCAACTACCCGGCAGGATACATCCCCTCGCTCCAGCGGAATCCGGTCAAAGTGAAAAAAGGTGATGTTTTCCGTTTTGAAAGCAACTGGAAACTTTTCAGCCGCAAAGAGGTCATGCTCCGGGATGTGTGGAGATTCTATCAGGATAATCTGCAGACTTCCGATCCGGTTCTCGGCAAGTTCTTCCCGCCTGCATTCCGGGAAAGACGCCACTTCTACCCCGGTATTTTCGGCAGTCACACCTACTTTATGAAAGAGCGGGAAGATCGTCTGCCCGATGGTGCCAATGTCTGGTTTTACAGCTGGCACGACAATATCCATGAACGTTATCCGGTTTCCGGTTCATGGTGGAGCAACGGCAACGCATGGAAAGAAAAAATCAACGCCGATGAACTCAAAGACTATATGAAACGGCTGCAGAGCGAAAGAAAATTCAACCTCATCTTCTATCTGCGGCAGCTCGCCAATCTGCGTGAACGTGACCGGGGTGCTTTCCCCGATAACTGGTATAAACGTACCCCCGGCGGGGCACTCCATCTTTACGGCGGCGGATACACCGTCAAACTGCCGCAGAATGTGGCAAAAGATGTCGGTTACGACTCCATTCCGTGGGGTCAGCATAACTTCGCCAACCCCGATTTCCGGAAATTCTATCTCGATGAAATCTTTACCGCCATCAACTTCTATCAGCCCCGTGCCATCGGCTGGGATATGGGCAGCGATCTCCATGAATTTTCCGTAATCGCCGAAACCTATACCCGGCTCCGTAACGCAGGCGGCAAAGTCAAAGCCGTTGCCAATGAAAGTGCCGGTCCCACTCAGGCGTTTGCCGATATGGTGCTTCTGGAAAACGGTCTGCTCGGCGGCAAAAGTGCCTACGACTTTGAAATCGCCCGCACCTATACGACCAGTGTGGTCTGTCTGGAAAGATGGAATATTTTCCGCCTTGCTTTCGACAATCACACCACCGGCAGAAAAGTGTGGCTCAATAACAACGGTCTCAAAGAAAATAAACGCTACTTTGATTATATCGTCAAAAAGCATCCGGAATTGAAAGAACAGTCAAGTCGTAACGAAACAGCCCGGCTCTGCCAGCTGCGGGCAAGCATCTACGATCTGGCTCTCGGTGCCAGCCCCGGATATATGGAAGAAGCGAAACCGGTTCCGGAAACCCTTTTCAAAGTCGCCGGTGAAGTCAACGGCTTATTTGCAGTAAATAAAAGTTTTGCCGTCACTTTCCCCAACCGCAGCAATATTGATGGTCACAAGATCGTCAGTGCGTGGAACAATGATAAATCTTTCCGGCTGGTCGCTTTCAATGATCAGGTGCAGAATGCTGATTTCACCATCCTGCTCGACAAAAAATATTTTGCCGGTGAATCGTGGAGTCTGAAAGATATCAAAAATGGTATCTGCAAAGCTGTAACCCCTGAAAATGAAAAAAATATGAGTGTTGATTTCAGCGAAAATGATTCTCACATCATCCTGAAATTCAAACTCTCCGCCTTTGAAGCATTGATGCTCAGTGCCGATAAGTGATTTCATTCGAGGAAAAGATCGGCAATGGAAAATTTTTACTTTGTTCAATTCACCGATATCCACATCGGTACGATCGTCATACCGGAAATCGTTGAATTGAATCTGCAATGGGCGTTGAATGAAGTCAACAGCTTTGATCCGGCTCCCGGGAATCATCCTCTGCGGTCCGCGAAATGCCCCCAGAGGAACTGATCCGGTAGTTTCCGGAGCATTGCAGGTACATCAGACTTTCCGGATACCTTTTGATTGATAAAAATCTGATTTATAATCTTCCATCGTAACAAAGAAAGGGAAAACAATGAAAAAATTACTCGCTTTCATGCTGGCGGCTGGAACTGCCGCGGCAGCCGGTGCCGCCGATAATTTCGGTATCAACGGCACTTTTGAAAAACTTGCCCCGTGGCGGTCTGCACAGCAGAGCGACGGCAAGGTCGTACTGCACAAAATCGTGCAGGATAACGGAAATCCCTGTCTGGAAGTTTGCGGTGATCCCCTGAACCGCCGCAATGCCAATATCATCATCGGTTCACCGATCAAAAATCTGGAAGCTGACAATACTTACTCCGTTTCCTTCCGTTACAAGCCTCAGGTCAAACCCGGAAAGAAAAAAGGATTGAAAGTCCGTGTTCAGCAGCACGATGCCAAAGGCAAAACCGTCGGTTACAACAACACCAGTTACTTCTATGACAAAAATGAATGGCAGGATTTTATTTTCTCCTTCAAAAGCCATCCGGCTGCAGTCAAAAGTTATCTCTACATCGAAACCATTAATCTGGAAACCACCGATAGAGTCTGGTACGATGATATCAAAATCGCCCAGACCGATCCGGCTGACCGGGGCGTGGTGATCAACGGCGGATTTGAACTGGGCGTTTTCCCGTGGATGAGCCATCAGCAGGGCGGCGGATGGAGACAGATCCACCGTATCAGTCCGGATACTCCTTTCGGTAAAAAATGTCTGGAAATCACCGGTGATACGGAAAATACCAGCAACCGGCTGATCATCCTCAATCAGAAACTTGCCGGTCTCAAAATCGGTACTCCTTACAAACTTTCCCTGCAGTTCCGTTCCAGTGTCAAAAGCGAACCCGGCCCGACCAAAGTCGTCTACGCCCGGCTCCAGCAGCTCGGTCCGCAGGGTTCATACATCATCGGTAATGAACTCCACTTTGCCCTCAACAGCGATCTCTGGACTTACCGGGAACTCACCTTTATCCCCGATAAACGTGCTTCCCAGTTCCTTATCTACATCTGCAGCGGAAATCTGAAATCCACCGATAAATTCTATATCGATGAAGTGACTATCAGTGAAGCCATCGCTCCGGGAAAACCCTTTGATGCTTCCAAAAATGCCAAAGCATTTTCCGCACAAGAGTTGAAAGATGCCCGCGGTCTGGCAAAAATCAATACCGCTGACAATACCCTCGCCGCACTGACTATCGACGGCAAAACCATCATCCCCGCCGCCGAAAATGCCACGATGATCTTCGCCCAGCAGAATAATTATGAGGAGTACCTCGATGCCAAAGGTACTGCCGGGAAAAAACTGCCCTTCAAGGCTTCAGCAGAATACAAATGGGTCAATGGCGAATTCCGTCAGCTCGTGACCATCACCGCCACTGCCGATGCCAGAGGACCATTTAAAATCGGTGTCCGTCACGGTCTTATCCAGAAAGATTGGAATAAACAGCTTTTCGGTCTTTTCCCGATGCGTGTTCTGCCTGCCGGTGAAGAAACTGTTTTCACTTTCAACGGTGATACCAACGACCTCAATCTTACCCAGATGGATCTTTATCAGGGCGTGATCATGCCGCTGCAGGTCATGGAAAGCGAAAAAGCCTATCTCGCTGTTTCCAGCCACAACTACGATGATACCATCACTTTCCGCCCCAATATCCCCAATGGTTACACTGCGGCATTTGAACGCAACCCACTGCGGGTGAAAAAGGGTGATAGCTTCCGTTTTGAAGTCAACTTCAAACTCTTTGACCGCAGCAAATTCATGCTCCGCGATGTGTGGCGTGACCAGATCTTTGCCCTTTATTCCAACCGTCCGGAACTCAAACCCTATTTCCCGGTCAAAGATCCCGGTCCCCGTGCCGTCGTTTCCGGTCCGATGGGTTCAGTTACCGGTATGATTCCCTCCCGGATCAACCGCCTTTATCCCAACAGTGCCATCTGGGAAGGCTGGCACGATACCCCCAATGAAGAATTCCCCACTTCCGGTTCCTGGTGGAGCGGAAGCAACGGCTGGGAAAAACCCTTTACCGCCGGAGCATTCAGAACACATGTAAAAAATTGTCAGGATAGAGGCTTATCCATCATCGCTTACATGCGTACTTTCTGCAATCTGG
Organism: Victivallaceae bacterium; assembly: GCA_045644425.1. Taxonomy (GTDB): domain Bacteria; phylum Verrucomicrobiota; class Lentisphaeria; order Victivallales; family Victivallaceae; genus UBA1784. Next base: position 85,474 of record JAZRGW010000023.1, read on the forward strand.
ACTACGCAGGAAAACGTTTCCCCGCCAACTGGACCAGAAAAACTGCCGGCGGCGGTCTCCAGCTCTACGGCGGCGGCTACCGTGTGCAGCTGCCCAAACATGTGGAAAAAGATACCGGACTCAAAGAAGTGGTCTGGGGTATGTTTGATACCTTCCAGCCCGGATGTCTGGATTTCCTTGTCAAACGCTTCACTAAAGTCGTCGATTACTACAAACCGTGGGCGATCGGCTGGGATTGTGCCGGTTTCGGTCCGGAAGATTTCCTGATGGTCGCCGCCATGACCCAGAAACTCCGTACCAACGGCTACAAAACCAAAGTCGTCGGCAACGAGTGTACCGGTCCCATCAATGCTTATCTTGACTGGACAATGATCGAAAACGGTTTCTTCGGAGGAAAAACTCCTTACGACTATGAAGCGATCCGTGCTTTGCCGCTGCCGGTCGCATGTCTGGAACGTTTCAACCTTTCCCGTGACATGGTCAATTTCTACCTCTACAACAAACGCACCTGGTGCCGCCCCTACGGCAAAGAGTGGAGCTGCCGCTATCTGGACTACCTCACTGCAAAACAGCCGGAATTGAAGCAGAAAGCCAACCAGAAAAAACTGGAACACCACATGCAGCTGACCTGGTACTACAAAGACCTCTCTCTCGGTGCCCCCGGCGGTTATATGGAAGAGTGCAAACCCATTCCCGCTTCCATGGTCAAAATGTGCAGCGAAGCCAACGGTATTATCCGTATGGATAAAAGTTTCGCCATCCGTTTTCCCAATGGCAAAGAAGATGATGGCCCTCTGACTGCCTGTGCATGGGCTGATAACAAGACCAAAAAGTTCCGTCTCGCAGGTTATAACGAGGCAAAAACCACGCAGAAATTCCGTCTGACTCTCGACAAAGCCGCCTTTGCCGACGTCCAGTGGAGCATGGAAGATATCGCCCGCAATCTGAAAGCTTTCATCGCCGATGTGGAAGGTGAAAAAGCGATTCAGGTCAAAACCGAAATGGTCAACGGCAATCTGGTAATTTCCTGCGATCTGCCTGCCTATACTGCACTGCTGCTTTTTGCAGACAAGTAATTTTCTGATAAATCACAATATCAGCCGTTTTTACGCAATTGGAGAAACGGCTGATTTTTTATCCATGAATAGACGGTGACGGACAAAATATCACACTTTTTTCAAAAGTTATACTTGTTATATAACAATGGATAAATTATATTAATGAGATGTATAATTTTGACATGGAGACGTTATGAATAAACTCAATAAATTTCTGGTTCCATATTATCTTGCAATCTTCATTATTTTTATTTTGTCCGATACCCTTTTTACCCTGCATATCCAGTCATGGGGGATTGCGACACTGCTGATAATCCTGCCCTCGCTGATATTTTATCCATTCATCCAACTGCTTCCAGCGGTGATAATTTCACAACTTGCCGGAGTTCTCACCCGTAAACAGGAAAAAATGCAGAAAATCCTGACCGGAATACTAACCGTAGTACCGGTATATTTCATACACCTGTTTTTACTGCTGGATGCAGGATTGTATTTCCGTTACGGATATCATGTAAACCCCCATGTGATAAATATTTTTACCACTCCCGGCGGTTTTGAGGGTATGGGGATGCGTCCCAATGAAATCGCCATGCTGGCAGCGGGAATCGTGATACTGGCCCTTGTACATGCCGGTATTTTCATTCTCTTTTCGAAAGTGGAAAAACTGCATTCCCGCAAACTTTCATCATGGAAAACCATAGTATTTCTGCCGGTGCTTGCGGCATTATCCTTTGCAATATCTTATTTCACCTATACATATTCCCATTATACCATGGATTCAGCCCCGCTTCTTGCTGCAGAAAGCATTCCCTATTATATCAAAGGAACTTCCGGTTCTCTCTATAAAGCCCTGGGAGTAAGGAAACCGGAAAGGGAAACTCTCGTTATCAGAGTCAACCGTGATTCCGCTTTACAGGCATATCCGGCAGTACCGGTCAGCCGGAAAAAAGAATACAAAAAATATAATGTTTTATGGCTTGCCTGTGAATCATGGGCAGCACGGCTTTTTTCGCCTGAAATCATGCCCAATACGGCAAAATTTGCGAAAAAGGGAATCATTTTCAAAAAACATTATTCCGGCGGCAATGTCACCCGTCAGGGAGTTTTTTCCATGTTCTACGCTCTGCCCGGCAGTTATTGGCACTCTTTCCTCGCCGCCCGCCGTTCTCCGCTATTTATCGACTGGCTCAAGGAAGACGGTTATGAATTTGAGTGTATCACCTCCAGCAAATTCACTTATCCGGAATTCGATCAGACAGTCTTTGCTTCCGTGAAACAGAACGATCTGCACAGCGATTACAGCGGCTTTTCCTACGAAAGAGATCAGCGTAATGTAAAAAGATTGATAAAATCTATTGAAGAAAGTGCCGTTTCCGGAAAACCGGCTTTCAACTTCATGTTTTTTGAATCCTGCCATCACCCTTACAGTTTCCCGGCAGATGCGGAACTTTACAAAGATTTCATAAATCCTTTCAATGCAGTAAATGCCACGGCGGATAATAAAGATGCCATATTCAAGCGTGCTGCCAATGCCGCACATCATCTGGATATGCGTCTGGGGGAAGTTTTCAAAACTCTTGAAGAAAAAGATCTTCTGAAAAATACCATTGTTGTAATCGCCGGTGATCACGGGGAGGAATTTTTTGAAAAAGGCCGCCTCGGTCACAGTTCAGCATTCAATAATGAACAAACCCGAACCACCCTGATCCTCTACTATCCCGGAATCAAACCCGGAATTTATGAAAAAATAAGCAGTCATCTGGATATCGTGCCGATGCTGGCGGGATTTTTCGGAGTGGAAAATCCTCCGGAAGATTACTCCTGCGGAATAAATCTGCTTTCTCCGGATGCACCGGAAAGAAATTATGCCCTCATCGCAAACTGGGATGAACTCTTTTTTGCCGGCAAAAAATATAAATCATACATACCGCTGGATGCCGATGATTATGCAAAGCAGATCATTACCGATGCGGATGACCGAGAACTTGCTGATGTGACTCCTTTTTACAAAGAATACAAAAATGAGTTGATCAAAGTTCAGAAAGATGTAACCAGATTTACTGCTCCGGTCAAAAAATCCGGCAATTCCGGAAAATCCGGTTTACCGCTGCCGGTAATCGCAGTGATCGCTGTTGCAGTGACCGCTGCATTGCTGACCGCGATACGCATTTTGAAGAAAAATAAACTTAAATAACCATGCTTATCCTGCAAAAAATCTCATCTGCAGAAACCAGAGTCAAAAATTCCCGTTTTCTGGCAGAAGCCATTCCGGTATCATCACCGGAAGAGGCAAAAGATTTGTGGCACTGGCGAAAAGAAAATTATGATAATGGCGGACATATCGTCTACGCATTTACGACCGGAAATCAGCAGAATATTTCCGGCTGTTCTGATGACGGCGAACCATCCGGAACCGCCGGAAGACCGGTGCTGGCGGTTCTGCTGGGCAGCGGATTGACCAATACTCTTATCACTGTTGCCCGCTGGTTCGGCGGCACGAAACTCGGTACCGGCGGTCTGGTCCACGCTTACAGTGAAGCGGCAAAAGCTGCCATCGAAGCGGCTCAAACCATCGAATTGATCCCGATGAACCGGATCAGTTTCTGTGTATCTTACAATATTTATGCCAGCTGCAAAAAATTTCTGGATTCCATCGGCTTCAATTCTGAAAATGAGGAGTTTGCCGCAGAAATAAATATTACCGGCACCATTCCCCGTGACGCCGCAGCATCCCTTGAGGATTTTTTACAGGAACTCGGCAATGGAAAAATCATCTGCCGCCAATTGGAACTTTGATCGGTAATTTTTTCAGAAACGACCTTCAATAAAGAACTTACGGATCAAAAGTGCAGTTTCTTTATCATACTGCATGCCCACATGATGAGCTTTCACATAGACCGCAGCTTTGGCATCAGGAGCGTGAGCGGAGGAACTTTCCACCAAACCGTCGGAATCCGGGCTGAGAAAAAGTTTCCCGGGCCAATGGCCGTTATTGGTGCTGATGATCACACCGATTTCCAAACCGGGGATATCCGGAGTGGTCAGCTTCTTTCTTGCGGCAAGTTTCAAGGCGTGCAGCGGCTTCCAGATTTTTCCCGCACCGGGGATCATCAGGGCGATATCCGCAAGTTTCGATCCGGCATGCGGAGTCCCGACACACACCAGACGCTTCACATTCGGCAGTTTGCTTTTTTGCAGATATTCCCTTGCAAGCAATCCGCCCATGCTGTGACCGGCAATATAAACGGCAGAATATTTTTCCGGCTCCTTTGCGGCAATAACATCGCTCAGGACTTCCAGACAACGCTCAAAACTTTCAAAAACCGTCGGCAGATCGGGGGTCAACACATCAGTATTTTCCATAGACAGGTGTTTTTTCCAGAACTGCATATCCACTGCTCCTTTATGAAAACCGTGGATCAATATCACCAGGTTTCTGCCATTTGCCGACATGTTTTTATTCCCCCCCTGCTCTGCTGCCTGAATTTGAAAAACAAGTGAAAATAAAAAAATTATTCCGAAAAACAGACGGTTCATCTTATTTATTCCCCCTTTTCAATACCTTTTGCAAATAATGTAGCATCATTAAAAAATCTTTTCAAGCAATGCTTTGAATATTTCCGGATTACGGCGATCCATCGCTTCTGGAAGCGTGGATTTTGCGACAACTTCAATTCCGAGATGATAAAGGCGTTTGTGATCAGCAGGCAGAGTGCTTTCAATTTCACGCAAAGAATCCTTACCGGAAATTTTAGCAATGAGCAAAGTCAGAAATTGTTTCCATGCGGTGAAATGCTTGCAATATCGGTCTTCGCCGGACTTTTTACGATTTTTTCAAAACGATATCGGGATACGAAGTTGAAAAGTTGAGAATATATGCTATTGTAATACATCGTTCTGGACTTTCGTGTTAAATATTAAAGATTTGAGCGTTTTTAATATATAACAAGTCCCGACAATTTCAATTAACTCCGGTAATTTTTACCGGACAGTAGTGGCTTTGAATAACTGTTTTACTGTTTACAAAATGAAAAAAATTCTTGGACTTTTATCTCTGGCAGCGGCAACTGTTTTGGGTGCCGGTGATTTACGACATCAGAAACCGGATGTTTACTGGGATCTGGATATACTGAAAGTAAAACCGACTTACCGCAAAGCTGATTTCCCCGACAGTCAGGTAGATGGTTTGCAGGCGATTCTGATCAAAGGTTACGGCACAGCTCCCGGTGACAAAACCATCAAAGGAAATAAACCCAATCCGTTATCAACCAAAATCAGTGCCGAGTTTTTCGCTTATATGGGTTTCCCCGACAAACCGGTTCCCACCGGCGGCTTTCCCGGTGTAGTGATGATCCACGGCGGCGGCGGAACCGCTTACCCGAAATATGCAAAAAAATGGATAGATAAAGGTTATGCGGTGATCATGCTTGACTGGTACAACTGCCGGCCGGTTCCGCAGAAAACAGGAAAAACCAAAAAAGTTCCGCTGGATGGCGGTCCGCGGCAGGACCATGTGGCAAATGTGGCAAATATGATCCTTTCCCACACTGTTCTGCGGTCACAGCCGAATGTGAATCCCGATAAAATCATCTTTGCCGGACTTTCATGGGGCAGCTGGTACGGGGCAATGGTCGCCGCCATCGACCACCGTTTCAAAGCCGGTATTGAAATCTACTGCGGCGACATCAAAGAGAGTGACATTTTTACCAACGGCAGATTCCATCAGGATATCAAAATACCGCTTTACTGGATCGTCGGCACCAATGACAAACATACGACCGTACCGACGATCACCAAAGCATTCAAAGTCTGTCCCAAAGTCTACAACCGTTCGATTGTTATCAAACTGCCGCATTCACATGTGGGATTTGACTTTGAATGTTGTGAACGTATGGCGGCTCATTTCCTCAAAGGAGAAGTAAATCTGCCGAAATTGAGCGATATCCGATACAAAGACGGCATTGCAACAGCTACGATCCTCGATCATGGCAAAGGGATCAAAGAAGCTTATCTCTGCTACACCGATTCCACCGATCCGGTCTATTACAAACGGGAATGGAAAAAAATCCCCGCTGCGGTCAAAGGTAATTCGATCTTGGCAAAAGTTCCGGAAAATGCAAACTCCTTTTATCTGACCGCTTTCGACGAAAAATCCCGGTTCAACACCCTTTGCGGTTCAACCAACGGAATTGTGCTTGAGAACCAAAAATAAAATCAGAGGAAATCTGCTCCGGATTTTCCCTGATTTTTTACACCGGTTTCATAAACCGTTTTCTTTTGCCCATTTCGCCAGAGATGATAGATGGTACGGAATATCCAGATGCTGCGGGCAGACATTGGCACAGCAGGAACAATTCACGCAATCATCGGGAGAGTGTTTCGCCGTATGTGCCTTGTAGCCATTGGTTATCCGCGGGATCGCTCCAAAAATTCTGGTGTTGTTGAGCAGGCGGATGAAACCGGATATCGGCAATTCCAGCGGGCACTCCGCAAGGCAGTAACCGCAACCGGTACACTCAACCATCGGATTTCTATTCAAAAACGCCCGGAGTTGACCGAGAGTCTGCAGTTCTTCGTCACTTAACGGTTCAAAATTTTCCATCAATGCGATGTTATCCTGAAGCTGCTCCATATTGGACATGCCGCTTAAAACGGTATCCACTGCATCAAGTCCTGCAACGAAACGGATTGCCCACGAAGCAATGGAAAGTTCAGGAGCAGCTTTTTTCAAGATGGCAGCTCCCGCTGACGGCAATTCCGCCAGCAAACCGCCTTTGACCGGTTCCATAACCAGAATCTTTTTCCCGTATTTCCGGGCAGTTTCATAACATTCTCTGGAACGCACTGCCGGATTTTCCCAGTCGATATAGTTGATTTGCAGCTGAACACAATCCATTTCAGGATATTCAGCAAGAATTTTATCCAGAAGTTCCGGTTTACCGTGAAACGAAAATCCTGCTTCGAGTATCAAACCCTTTGATTTTTTTTCCAGAACAAAGTCGAAATATCTTTTCGCTATGATATCCGGATAAAGTTTTTCTTCCACCGAGTGTACCAGATAGCGGTCGAAATATTCCAGACCGGTAACTTGAAGCTGATTGTTGAAAAACTTTTCCGCAGTGGAATCTTCCGCGATCCGCCATGATGAAAGTTTATCGGCGATTTCAAAAGCATCGCGGGGATGCCGCTTAACGATACACTCTTTGACCGCAACTTCAGAAAATGTATCATGATATATTTCTGCGGTATCAAATCTGCGGAATCCATGTTCCAGAAAATAATCAACCATCCGGTCGGTCTGAATATGATCGATTTTTTTATCAGCATCCACCGGCAGCCGCATCATTCCGAAGGCAAGTTCTTTTTTCATAAATAAATCTCCGTTTTCAAAACATAAATATAACAGAGGTAATTGCAAAAGTCAATCAAAAAAAGATAGAAAAACAGCGTCGTCGAGCAGAATGTGGCAATCAGACGGTGCTGATCCAAGCGGGACCCCAAAAAATGCTCCTGTTTCAGACTGCAACGGAAATTTTTCAGAACTTTTGAAATTGCCTCATAATACAGCACCCCCGAAAAACGGTTTGCAGTATCCCGGCACCTGTTTTTAAGAAAAAATTTTCAAAAATTTGAAATTTTTCCGCAAATACCAGGGGTCACCGGATGCTGAAAATGTGGTCATGCGGCCCGATGAGATGGCGGTATACCGCCAGTTCCGGAAAAAGTTTATTTGATTTTTAAAATGGTCAATTCATAACATGCCATACTGCGGTCAGTTACTGCAACACCATCGGTATATTGAAAATCAATCTTCTCCCATTTTCCTTCCGGAGTCAAATACCGGATTGCTGACGGTTTTACGGAACAACGGATCGAGAGATTTTCAACCGGATCAAAATTGAGATTAAGTATTGCCATAATAACCTCGCCTTCCGGATTTTTCCGGGTGAGTGCGGCAAAATTCTGTTCATGTTCCACACTGAAATCGACAGTTTTACCACCAATCCTTTCCAGAACATTCAACATCCACAATTTTCTTTTCAGATTATGGGTATCATTGGTAAAAACTCCGACACAAAAGCCTGTGGTACAAATCACCCCGCCGAGAGAGTTTCGGAAAATCACCGTCGCCGGAGCAACTTTTTCCAATTCATCTGATCCGGCAGACGGAGAATATCCATACCAGGTCAACACTTCTGCTCCTCCGGCAAGGGCAGATAAATAAGGCGTGTATTGATTTTTGCCGCTGCCGATAAAATCACCGGGAGTAAAATATTCCCGGTTGAAACGGAAAGATTTGACTTCTGCCTTAACACCAAGATATTCGGCAAATCCTCTTTTTGTAATGGCAACTGCGGCCTGCCCATCGACCAACAGTTTTCCGGAAAGCATCTTTTTCAACTCATCATCGGAAAAACGGGCAACTGCCTTTTCTCCGGCAAGCATGTAAATTCCGGGTCTATCCAGTTCAAAAGAGCAGTAAAACGGTATACCGAATACTGCACACATCACTTCTGCCCAGTTGCTTTCATCTATAAATTTTTCACTGGGATCGGCAATATGCCAATTCTTAAATCTCCTGGTACCCGGCAGAATCAGACCGGTAAATTCAGAATTATCGACTTCGTTGACAAGAGTCTGGTATAATTTCTGATTTTCAGCAATGATATCGGTATAATTTCTGGAAACGGGCAATCCATATCTCCGGGAATTGACCAGCCATATTTTTGCTCCCTGCATTCCCGCCATGATGCTGGTGCAGAGTTTGGCATGCATACTTGTCGCAGAACGGCTGTATGGAGTATGAGGAAATGTATCCGCTTCATCCAACACCACCGGCACATCTTTATGAGCAGCACGCAGAGCCAGAGAACGAACAAGAACAATCGGAAAAATTTTTGCTCCGGCTTCCATGTAATTGGCATTGCAAACCCGCATGACTGCCGGATGATTTTTCCCGGCAAATGCTTTTGCCACCTGATCGTTAAATCTTCTTTCCCATCCAGGCATGCAGCTGCCGGCTGGTATCGCCGGATTGACAGAATCTATCGCCTGCCGGACAAGTGATGCCACACCGTTGACCATTTCACGCTGAAGTTTGAGAAAAGTTTCAAAAACCACATCTCCCGGCTTGGAATCCTTTACCGCCTGACGCAATTCATCTGCAGTAAAATTTTTGCCGGTACGTTCGTTAAAAAGTGCTACATGACGGGCACAGAAACACTCTGCTGCGGGAGAATAAGCCCTTACATCATCATCACCAAGCATGAATACCGGATTTTCCTTTGCCAATTCTGTGACAAAGTAAATGATATATTTTTGAAAATCAGGATCAAGTGGACAGAAACGGGAAGCTTTACCATTAATATCCACCGCACGCATCCATGCTTCTTCATGGCTGTCTGTTCGCGGCCAATGTCCCAAAATGCTTTGCAGCAGCACACCGAGTTTTACCCCGCTGCCATTAAGTTCCGCCTTTAATTTACGGTAACTTGCGATCATCCGGTCAGCTTTTTTCCGGGCTGGAAATCCTTCGGGATGCAGGGTCATGCTGTAAAGCACGATTTCATTACCTGTACGCCGGCAATATTCGATCATATCCTTTGCCGCCTGATCCTCTGAATCAATCGACATCGGCAGAATATTGTAAAAAGTAAATTCAGTTTTTTTTCATTGGTTCCTCCTTTTTAAATCCGCCACGTCCGGCACATGCGGAAAATCCGAGCATGATACACACCACCGAAATATTTATAATATTTATTCTCATAAACAAAACTCCTTCAGCATGATCAAATGTTATCCGCAATGTTCCATTACAGCACGGCGAAGAAACAAAAAAGCAAATTCAAACTTATTTTCGCAGATGCAAGCGGACACGAAAACAATATTGATGATATGATCACCAATTTTTTCATCCGCGTTCTCCTTTTATTTTGTCAAGCCGACACCTTCCTGTTTGACCCCATCCCCGGAACACCATACCGCATCTTTTCCACGCTCCTGACGCTCTAGAAAACCAAATGCCGGATCAGGAAGTATTGAATGTCCACCCTCAAACAATGTCAAACGCACCTTACCGGAAACCCGTCGGAAAAGCACCTTGCTTTTTCCGAAAGCCGGATCATCTGCCTCACGGAATTTCAGATGTTCTGGAACAGCTTCATTTTTATCCATATAAGCCATATCTGCCTCGGAAACCCGATCTTCTTCCGCTGCCAGAGCATTGAATGCACGTACTGCATGAGATACGGGAACTCCGGGGTGTCCGTCGTGGATACCGGTGGCGATATCAACTATTCCTTTGCCTTTCGCCCCCGGCAGATGAGTCAACGGGGAACGGTGCCGTGCCTCTGCTGCTGCTTTTTCATCCTTTGCCGGATCACCGCCGCAGGCACACATGATGTTGTAATCATAACTTTTATCTTCCGGGTTGGGTTTCATTTTGCTGATTTCCGCACACCACTTTGCCACATCGGTAATAGGACACCACGCTGAAACCGCCGTCCAGATCTCCGGACGCCGCCCTGCCATAAGCAATGCCGCATGACCGCCGCCTGAACCGCCGACCAGATAAATTTTTGACTCATCCACTTTGTAATTTTTCCGCACAAATTCAACAGCACACTCCAGATCGGAAACAACCAGATCCGAACCGCACGCTTCCGGAGTATTATTCGGTCCCCGGAAGTAGGGAAAAATAAAGTGCCAGTTACGCTCTTTGCACCGCTCAAGAAAATGCTCATACGCTTTGTCTATACCATAACTCCAGGTATGCAGACAAACTGCCAGCGGTCGCGGATCATTTCCGGAAGCCGGCAGAAAAAGTGCAGGCTGCATAGTGTTATCTTTTTTGGAAAGATAATGTATCGTTTGTAATTTTTCTATTTCTTTTTCTTCAACACCCTCAATAAACACCGCCCGCCATGGTGCGATCGACGGGATTTCCAAAATTATTTCTTCTTCATTTTGAGATATGACTTTCAAATCAACCGGTTCCGCCATCTGCCGCTGTAAGCGGTACTTTTTGTATGCCGGACGCCGCAGAGCCACCTGCAGTTCAGGAGTATCTCCGGCTGCAGAATTGAGCAGAAATACTCCGGCTGCTTTGCCGTCAGGAGTGATCCTTGCAAAAGGACATACCGCATAACCGGATGTAAGAATTCTGACTGCCATTTTTCCGGGAACAACCTTATCCAAAGCATCTAAAATACACTCTCTGCGGTAACCTGTCCAGCCATGCCAGATATTCAGGAACTGCACCAGTACGATTTTGCCGCCGAATTCGGTCGGAATTATTGCAGAAGCTCCCACATCGGCATCATCAACACCCTGAATTTTGCTGGTGAAGATCACATCATTGCTCATCCGCCGAAGCATCTTGAAGACATTTTCCGCTCTTTTGCCGTTGGGAAATAGTTCAATGGCACAATCGGAAATCAAATGGAAATTCTTTTTCGGCTCATTCAGTTTGACTTTTTTGACGAAAGCCAGTTCAGGGAATTTTTCACTGATGATCTCAAAGGCTTTCACATCCATCAGTACCGGTTTTGCAAAACATTTTGCCAAGTCTTCTTTGCCCAGAGAAAGGGCGGAGCGTTCACTCAATGCGAAAACTTCCGGTGCCGCTCCGGGAAGTGACATGGGCAGACCGTTTTCCATCAGCCGCTCTTCGGTTTCATCGGTTTTGCCCTGCCACTCAGGCAAAGCAAGAGCTTCATTGCCCATATAAACGGCACAACCGGCAAGTTCAGTTTTGACGGTGGTATCCCGCACCGCTTTAATGAAAGGACGGTGCAAAGAAGCAGTACGCATGAAAAAATCGTAATTTTCTTCGGATTCCATATTATCCGGTCCATGCCAGTAGATCGAGGAGAATTCCGCACCGGCAGCGATGACCATTGCCGCTTCCGTCATGAGCGTACCCGGACTTTTCTGAACGGAAATATGGGGATAATTCTCACCTTCGTTGCAGACCGCACCTTTGAAGCCGAGGGCTTTCATCCGGGCAGCTTCCCTGCCGACATCAAATGACTTGCGGATCATATCTCTGGGAAAAAGGTCATGGTAAAATCCGCCGCCGGCTCTGACTGCGATCTTTTTATTATCTTTCCCCGCAAGACCGCGGTAATATTGCAAACCATCTTCGTTATCATATTTATTGGTGGAGCGTGTCCTTTGCAGTGCCAACAGGCAGGAGGGGTGTGCTTCATCAACTGCCCTGCGGAATGCGGCACAGCACTCTTCGATCATTTCAGCGTTGAATTTCACCCATCTGCGGCGGATATCCAGAGGATTTTTTCCGTTTTCAAGCTCATTGACCAGCGTTTCTCTGGTAAATGCAGTTCCGTTTTTATCATTGAAAAGTTTCAGACAGCGGGGGCAGAAACAGATCATTCTCTCTCTTGCTCCGAGACGCATATCATCATCCGGCCAGAGAGAATCCAGTTTCAATATCCGCAAATATATCGCCGCTGAATCGTGCAGATACTGCCGGACTTCGGAAGAAGATGGACACAGATAACCATATATTCTGTTACCGTCTTTGTCGATACTCCATGACTCCTCTTTAAAGGGATAACCATTGGGGTTCGGGGTACTTCTCACGGAGTGCCCCAGTGCCATGACCTGCAATCCCACTTTGATATTGCGTTTACGGAACTCATTCACCAGCGGGAGCAGATGTTTTGCATGTGCTTCCACCTCTTTCAGGTCACGCATATTGCTCCAGGATCCAGATGCCAGCCAAACGTCATCGAAAGAACCGGGATAGCGATCTAAATCACGCAGAATCTGATTGGTCACTTCTCCGATATTTGCCGACATCAGCCGCAAACTCATCAGAGGAATATCCATGATTGCAGGTTTTTCCCCGATAAATACATTTTTAACGATCTTTTTTTCTCCGGTTGCCGGAGCCGAGACGGTCAAATCGTATGGACCTCCGGCGGGAAGAGTCGGTAACTTTGCCATAAATTCGCCATCGGCTGCAGCCTTGACGGAAACTTTTTTACCGGCAAGAGAAACTTCCAATTGTGCATTCGGGGCAGCTTTGCCGTATACCGGAATATCACTTCCGGATCGTAAAACCATTCCATCCTGAAAGAACAAATTCAAATTTATCATAACTGCAGCTCCTAAAAAAGATTTCTGTAAAAGTTTGTGCTTATGCAAAAACTGTATAAAAAAGTTCATTTTGTAAACTCCCTGTTAAAATATGCAACTATATCATCAATTTCCGGCATGGCAAGCACTTCCCGGTAATCATAATTGCGTTTGAAATTTGATGATCTTCAAACACCCCATATTATTTTGTACTGTGGATAACTTCAAAAGATTTGAGTTTACCTTTGAAGTAATGGATATTCCCGTTTTTGGATGTGGTTCCATCACCACCAAACCCGCCGACAGCAAACCAGCGGGAAAGTCCGGTACAGGGGAAAGATTCGGTTTTTCCATTAAGCGTTACATAAATACGGTTCAAATCATATTTGAATTCGATTTTGTTCCATTTTCCTTCGACCGGATCAAGATTGGTCTTGAATTCCTTTTTGCTTTCCTTGTTTGCTTCGGCAGACTGGCGGCAGTAGAAATCAAGTACCAGCCGGTAATCTTCGGTACGCATACGGAATCCGGCAATATCATGTTCGGCATGAACAAAATACACCTGATCATTATCCACATCTAACGGCATGAATTCAAATTTAACCGTATATCCGGCACGCTGAGGGAAAAGTGACGGCGGAAAGCCGATAAATTCACCTTTACCGGTAAAATTCAACACCCATGAGCCATCGGCAAGTTTTTCATACTGCGGCACGACTTTTCTGCCGTCTCCGGCTTTGGATGCACGACGGAAGGAGTAAGGTACACTGTAAACAGAACAATGATACCCCTCGTATCCAGTCGGGACCAGATCATAACCGCCGATATTGGCATAAAATTCCCTGCCCGCGGCAGTTGTCAGGATATTTCCGGCGATCGCAGGATCAAAACGGTATCTGATATGCGGCACGCGTGAAGAATCAACTTTCAAATCACAAGCCCCGTTATAGTTGCTGAATCCGGAAACGGTTTTTTGGGTTCCGGCAGCGGGCAATGCGATCACTTTCGGGGCACTCCAATAAACTTTGCCGGTACGCGTAACTGCACGCACTGCAAAAACTCCGGAGGGGAAACCGGTATGCAGTGTGGTTGAAAATTCAGCTTTACTATCCATTACCGGCAACGGCAGACGGTCGAGATGCTGGGGAATTTCCAGCGCGACCTGAAGACCGTTTTCAAAGATTTTATTGCAGACACCGGCAGCGTTGAGATCTTTCAGCGGCAAACTCCATTCAAAAGTTTTACCTTTGAATTGTCCGGAAGTATAGGTGATTTTGATTTTGAATACCGCCTTGTCAAATTCGGACTTTTTCAGCACGATCATGCGGGCATTTCTCCATGAAGAAGCACTGGTGTTTTTAATTTCCGGATTTTCAGCGATACTCAATGACTCCTGTTTAACACTGACATTGGCGAGATAGGTGTATTTCGGATCTTTCGGTGCGGCAAAACGGAGTGCGGAAGGAGCATTTTTAACCTCAATGACAGCATCGAATTTGCCGCTGGGAATGAATTCAAGCTGATAAAAAGTCAGAATGAGGTTCATCCATTCCGGATCATTCTGTTTGAATTCATTTGCCGGATCATAGCTGTAGCGATTGTCTCTGCCGTCCTGAATGATCTCTACTGAACTCAACGGATCACTGAAAACCAGTTTAGCAACAGCAGGAATTTCGATACGTTCCGGCAAAGCTCCCCCGGGATTGACCGGGTTACCGATATTTATTTCGGCAACTTGCGGAAAAATCACATTTCGCAGCGGAGTGGAGTACCATGTCTGATCGTTGGCAACAGTGGGACGTACCACGGTAAAGGGCAGACCTTCCTGAATCACCCGGCGATGCCCGCAGTAGTCAATGCTCAGACGGGTGATCAGAGCCTGCACATTGATATAATCTTTGCCGGGAATGGAAAGGGTATATTCTTTCAACTCAGCACGGTTGAATTGCAGATTACGACTCAGAATCACTCTGCCTTTTTCATCGATCACCTCTGCCAGTACGGAGTATTCCTTTTTCTCCCTGCTATCCGGCACATGGAGAATTTCCAATTCATAATCCAGACCGCCTGCGACCTGTTTGCGATGGGAAAGAATCAGATTCGGCAAGGAAAGATCATCACCTTTATTCGGAGTAATTTCCCGGTTGTGATTGCGGTCATTCCAGTATTTCAGAATACGCTGATACGCCATCGGTTTATTGACGGTGGGCTGGAAATGGGAATCTTCATTGTATTCATCCCACTCAAAAGCTTTGAGGATATCCAGATTGAATTTATTGGCGATTTCAAGGTAGCTGCGTAACGTTTTGGTTCCGTCTGCGGAAAGCCGCTGCCGTCCGCGGTAGTTGTTGTATCCGGTAAGTATCTCCAGACCGCAGAGCTTTTTACCATTGTATTCTTCCCGGGCACAAACCGCGGCAAAAAGCGGCATGATGATCTCGTGATAATATCTGGCACAGAACCTGCCGTCATCTTCGGTAAGGTAGTTGGAATACTCCACTCCGGCACAGAAAGTAAGAATTTCACTGAGGTAATCGAACCAGAAAAGTAAACTGGTCGCAGGAACGCCCTTTCCGGAAATATAAGATACGAATGGATCTGTCACACCACTGGCATTTACTGTGCCGCAGCTGTAGATGAATGCGGCGGGCTGACCGGTCATTTCCTCAAGCTGCCTGATGAATTCTTTAGTTTTGGGAATATCGACCCATGACCAGCAGAGATAGAGGATTTTTCCATCCAAACGCATGGTATGCGGACTCTGACCGATAACTTTCATATTCGCAGGAGACAGTTTACCATTGTAACCAGCAGGTGTGACCGTGGGAATTATTTTCAGATCGGGATTGAATTTGGCAACACTTTCATAGTACCGCATAGCATGTTCGCCATAGGAATAAAAATTGAAAGTCTTGATTCCGTAAAGATTGAAAATATCGAAAGTTTTTCTGTGGCTTAGTTTTTGAAACTGACTGGGACCACCTTCCCAGAGATCACGGGAACAGAAAAGCTGCCGGTCAGTATAGTTGAAATCGGTAAACCACATTCTTCCGGCGGAAGAAAGGGCTTCAAAAGAGATGATGGGAGCGGGCACAGCAGGCTTCTTCTTTGCCGCCAATTTACGGATTTCGACCATCAATTCTTCGCCGAGCTTATAGTCTTCACGGGAAAGTTTGACCACTTTTGCTGCCTTTTCCCGAATATCGCTGAAATATATTTTTCCTGCATCAACAGTCGGTAAAAACCAGGAAAAAAGAGACAATAATACCACTATTTGAAATTTTTTCGCTTTCATAACTTCTCTCAGGAAATATCTTAAATAATTATAAGACAGTGCCTTACATCTCAGGCTGCCGTTTTTTTATTTGCAGCAAGCCTGAATTGTATCATTTTTTTATTTATTGCCGGATTGCGGGAGAATGATGGTAACTTTCGGATCAATCATTTCCATTTTGGCTTCTTTATTGTGTCTCCAGTTGGCAAGCACCAGAAAACGGACATATTTAACATGGGGCCAGATCGCCTTTTTGTTGGTATTGCGTGGCGGATTGGCAAAGTTGTTCGCGGTGGTGACAAAAGTATAGTACATGTAACCGCCGGGTTCATGCATACGCACACCGGTATCTTTGGCAATATTCACCGGAAGAACTTTTTTGAAAGTAACTTTCCACGCCTCACCGGATTTTTCGATTTTGTCGACAGCCGGCAGAGTATTGTAGTTGGGCAGATCGCTCAAATCATCTTTGGCACCCCAGACAACGGATTTGCGGTTATTCCATTTGGAAGCATCGGCAACCATGATGAAAGTATCGCCTTTTTTGGCATCGGCAACAACTTTGGTCGCAGTTCCGACAACCGGATGGACATTGACATGCTGAAATTCTTTGCGGTTGGCATCATAGGTACGGAAACCGATATAAACGGTATCTGCAGGAGTACCGGATACAGCACGGAAAATACCGGTGATTTTAAGATCGCCGCCTTCAGGAACTTTGATAAGTTTTTTACCGACGAGCTGCTTGGGACCGTTAACAACCAGAGAATTTCCTTTAACTTCAAGCATTTTCGGATTCTGCCACGCTTCAGCTGCGGCAAAGGAAAATTCTTCCGCCGCTATAACACTTCCACAGCAAACCAAGCCTGCTGCCATTGCCATAATTCTGTTGATTTTCATAATTTTTTCCTGATTTTTTGTTAGTTTAAAAATTCTTGTATTTTTCGAATTTGACTATATCTTTTGATTCTTGTGTATTAAAAATATCAATTTTCACCGCGAACTCCGCGGAGATACCAGCATTCCGGTTTCAATGGGGCTCCGCTGACATTCACTCCGGAACCAACCTCTCCTGAATAGGGAGCATCGAGTTTGGAGGCTTTTGCTTCCACATGACCGTCAAGCATAACTATATTCACCCGACTGCTGTGTCTTGGCATGGGATTGGGGTTGGAATCCCAAGAACCCCATACACCCTCGATTACCTGATGAAATCCCAATCCTTCATTATTTCCGGACCTGCTATCCATGGCACAATAAAGTGCTGAAGGATTTTTCGCCCGATTGACTTTCGCTCCTGCACTGTGTCCTACTGTTCCAATGGAGTAATAAGGCATACCATAAGAGGGATATCCGCCAATTTGTGAATGGTTTGCCCAGTTGCTGGGATCAGCACTGGGTGTTTCGTACTTGATCGGGTGTGATTGGCATAAAAATATTTTACGGTCAGATACTCCGCCATAAACTTCGATCGCAGTCATCCAGTACATATTATCAGAATCCGAAGAAACTCTTTTCCACGTTGCCAGTGACATAGGCATATAATCATCTTGAGAACTGCTGTAACTCTGAAATCCCATGCCGATCTGTTTGAGATTGTTGATACAGCTTGCCGCTCGGCCGCGTTCACGGGCGGAGTTAAGAGCGGGCAGCAGAATAGCCGCCAGAATGGCGATGATCGCGATGACCACGAGCAGCTCGATAAGAGTAAAGCTTCTACGCTTTACTCCGTCATGACGGAGGCAAGACTGTTTTTTTTCCATTTTCAATTTCTCCTTTTGGTTACTTTTTATCTGCAAGCAGTGCAGTCACTGCGTTCCAAGCAAGTTTGGGGCGACGGTACTCATCGAGGATACCCTTGTTGTTGAATCCTCTTGCCCGCCCGAAAATATGGGGGCCGGAAACATAGCTGCGGGTATCGGCAAAATGCCAGATACTTATTCCGGCACAATCATCATGCTCCAAAGCGTATTCCACACATTCAGTAAGCAATTCCGCCTGATATTCCTCTGACCAGTAAGTCTTGAGAGGATCGCGGAAACCGAGCAATGCTTCAGCACCGATCTCGGTAATGAGGAAAGGTTTATCTTTGGGCATCGCATCGGAAAGTTCCTGCAAACGCGGCTTGACCTTGTCATTGGTGTTGATACAGCCCCACTTTGAATCATACCAGCCCGGATAAGGGTTCATCGCCACGATATCCACGATATCGGTGCAGACACACTTTTCATAGCGGTTGCTGGCAAAGGTTATCGGAGTATGCGGATCGATGGAACGGATCTTGTCATACAACGCCTGAATGATCACTCTGGTTTCGGGCTTCTCACTTTCATTTTCATTGAGATAACCTTTGATGATGATACAGGGGTGATTGTAACTTGAAATGGTGAGTTTTTCCGCCTGATCGAGCTGGGCAGCCTGAAATTCAGGAGAGTGCAGTTTGGGTGCTTTAAAATCCCAGCCGAGAGTTTCTTCCCACACATAGATACCCATTTTATCGCAGAGATCGAGCAGGGTTTTCCGCTGGGCATAGTGACTGCCGCGGACATAATTGAATCCCCCCTGCTTCAGCATCCGCAAATCTGCTGCGATCAGCTGCGGCGGCATGGCGGCTCCGGTCTGCGGATGACTTTCGTGACGGTTGAAACCGACCAGTTTGATCTTTTCGCCGTTGACAAGAATATCTCTGCCGGATAATTCGATTTGGCGGATACCGAAAGTTTCAGTAACCTCATCGGCGGCAGTCTTGACGGTCAATGAGTGCAGATTCGGAGTTTTTTCACTCCAGAGTTTGAATTCCGGCAGTGTAACTTCCACATCCATTGCCCCATCGGCGAATTCCGCTTCAGTAACGAAACCGGTATTGAAAATAAGCTGTGCTTTACCGGAAAAGTTCTGTGCGGCACTTGCCCGAACCCGGATTTTACCGGTACGGTAATCTTCGGTGGAGATCATCACGCTGTGAATATATTCCGCTGGAATGGATGTCAGCGTAACATCGCCGTAAATACCGCCGTAACCGTGGAAATCGAAATACGGCTCAAAAACCTCATTGTACTTATTGCATAGAACAATGGCAAGTTCATGTTCCTTTTCTTCACCGGCATCAAAAACGAAATTCTCCGGCAGATAGGCATATTTGATCACGCCGACACTTTTGCCATCCCAGAAAACCTCGCCGTCAAGTCCGGCCCCGTCAATAAAAAGTTTCACCAGCCCACCGGCAAAAACTTTGCGGGAAGTCACCGCAAAACCGCGTTTGCCGCAATGCGGCTCCATCAGATCATAGCATCCGGGCACAGGCATAAATTCCGTGGTCGTAAAAGGATACTCCGGACGGGTCTCGCCGTAATAGGCGAAATCCCAAATTCCATTCAAATTATAACACTTTCTCATAATATTTGCACCATAAATAAAACAAATACTTTTGTTCTCTATCATATTATACTCAATAAGTCCACTTTTTGCAAGAGTAATTTTTTAACACTCAATAGCAATTTTGTCACACCTCGCATAAAATTCTATTCCCGGTACAGATCAATAAATTAAGCTGTAAAAACTCCCGGAAGAACTTGAAAAAAACATATTCACGACTGATCTATTCGCAAATATGAAAAATTTTTAATGTTTTTTGATTTAAATACAAAAAAATCCGTAAAGATCGGAATAATTCTGCCTCTCTGCTTGATTCTGCATTGAAAATGCATTTTTTCGATTAAATCAGAGAATCAGGAGTTCAATATGATTGAAATAATAACCGCCGACATCACAAAATTGGAAGTGGATGATATTGTCGATGCCGCCAATTATCCGCTTCCAGGCGGCGGTGGTGGTGGTGTGTATGGGGCAATTCCGGATTTTTTATAAAAATCAGTTAAAAAGCCTGATAAATTTTTTTGATTGTTTCTGACACTATTTTTTCCGGATCATTTCCAAAGATATCCAAACCTTCAGCACAGAAAAAATAGATCTCGTCAATGCCGAAAAGAGTAGAAAAAAGGCCATTGATATAATCAAAACCAAAGTTATTTTTTCCGATATACCCGCCGGAAGTAGTCAGATAAACCACCTTTTTTATATTGGTTAATCCGCAGGGCATTCCCTTTTCATTATAATAGAACGTCAATTTATTGACACAGAGTTGTTCCATGTAAAGTTTAAGTGAAGCCGGAAAACTCATATCCCAGTACGGAGCGGCAATAACAACTTCATCTGCTGCGGCAAAATTTCTGGCAAGCTCAAAGGCAGTACCGGAAAAATCATTATCGGCTATCGCTTTTTCCCGTTCTGCCAGAGATTTCCCGGTGAGCGGATGCATTACAGTATCTTCCAAATTTACGGTTGACAACTTGCAAGATTGTGTTTCAAGAGTTTTTTTCAAATAAGCTTGTGCCAAACGATCGGTTCTGGAAGCGACATCACGCTTCACACATGCATTTACATAGAGAATATTTTTCATTTAAAATTTTTGCTTTACTTAATTTTAATTGTTTCAATAATAACATAATTATCTTTCACAAAAATACAAATACCGGAGGCAGAATTAAAGCATTATTTTTCAATGGAATCAGAAAAATGGTGGAGGTTAACAGGTGGCGAAACCGAAAATCTCTGCTCCGGACTCTTATAAGTGAAAGAAATGGAAGTGAAAAAAGTTGGTTTTTACAGGGCAATGCCTGTCAAGAGAATAGCAGTAAACTCCAATCCTTGACAGCGGAAGTTTTTCACACTTTTACTGGAATGCAGAGTTGATATTCCGACAAACTTTCTGCTCAAAATATGCAAATAAGTCCTTGCGGAATTATCATTTTTCAAGGACTTGACGGCACTTCCGAAACGCTCTTTTTTAAGTCCTTGTAGTTTTTAGTAGTTTTCGTAGTTGAAAAAAAATTTTTTAGATTTATATTACAACAATATCAAAATTTAATTTCAACAGAATCAGTATGAAAACAAAAATAGAAAAAAGTAGTTTTTCAAGTCAATACCCTGATATTGCGGCTGAATGGAACTATGAGAAAAATGCACTCTTGACTCCACAGATGATTTCATACGGAAGTGGTAAAAAAGTTTGGTGGAAGTGTTCCTGTGGGCATGAATGGCAATCTACTGTGTCTAATAGAGTTTTAGGGAATGGTTGTCCTTATTGCTCCAATCAAAAAGTATTGCCTGGTTTTAATGATTTGGTTACTACACATCCCAATCTTGTCAAAGAATGGGATAGTGTAAAAAATGGGGATTTTACCCCAAAAATGATTGTGGCTGGATCTGATATCAAAGTTTGGTGGATGTGTAACATTGGGCATTCATGGCGAGCTAGGATTAAATCCAGAGCAAGAGGCTCAAAATGTCCAATTTGTCAAGGGCGGTCAATCTTGCCTGATTTTAATGATTTTGCTTTTAAATTTCCCGAAATTGCCAAGCAATGGAATTACGAAAAGAATGGAGATTTGTTACCCGAAATGATTTCTCCGGGAAGTCATAAAAAAGTATGGTGGGTATGTGAGAAAGGGCATGAATGGCAAGTTGCTGTTTATCATCGTAGCAGAGGGAGTCGTTGTCCAATATGCTCTGGACAAAGAATTCTTCCGGGATACAATGACCTTCAGACACAAAATCCATTATTAGCACTAGAATGGAATTACGAGAAAAACGGGATTTTTACTCCGGACAAAGTTGCACCAAGTAGTAATATGAAAGTTTGGTGGAAATGTGCAAAAGGGCATGAATGGGAAGCTGCGGTAAATAGTCGTAACAACTTAGGTAATGGTTGTCCAATTTGCGTAAATCAAGTTGTCATTGCCGGAGTGAACGATTTGAAAACAACGAATCCAGAATTGGCTGCGGAATGGGACTATGAAAAGAATGGTAGTTTAACGCCACAAATGTTTAGTGTTGGAAGTGGCAAAAAGGCTTGGTGGAAATGTATAAATGGACACGAGTGGTTTTCTAGTATTTCTCACAGACATAAAGGTGCTGGTTGTCCATATTGCTCCAATCAAAAAGTGTTGCAGGGGTTTAATGATTTGTCAACAACAAATCCAGAATTTGCCGCAGAATGGAACTATGAGAAGAATGGTAGTTTAACGCCACAAATGTTTAGTATTGGAAGTGGCAAAAAAGTTTGGTGGAAATGCTCAAAGGGACATGAATGGCAAGTCGCAATCGCAAGCAGGTTAGGGTGTCCAATATGTTCTCATAAGCAAGTTTTGAAAGGCTATAATGATCTTGCTACTCTCAATTCAAAAGTCGCCGAAGAATGGAATTATGATAAAAACGGGACTCTTACACCAGAAATGGTTACTGTCGGAAGTAACAAGTATGTTTGGTGGCGTTGTAAAAATAATCATGAATGGCGAGCACAGGTTAATGCACGAACACAAGGAATTGGCTGTGCTAAGTGCTCAGCTCATTTAAGAACATCATTTCCAGAACAAGCAATATTCTTTTATGTCAAAAAAACTTATCCAGATGCTATTAGTGGATATAGAGATTTATTTAAAAGGCAGAAAACAGTAATGGAATTAGATATTTTTATTCCGTCAATAAAAACTGCCATTGAATATGATGGAATAGTTTGGCATTCTTCCGAGAAAACAATGTTACGGGAAAGAAAGAAGTATCGTATTTGTAAACAAAATGAAATTCATTTGATTCGTATAAAGGAAAAAATTACAGCATCCTCTAATTTAACAGGCGATGTGATAATTGCTTCAGATTATTCTGCCAATTATAGAAATTTTGGGAAAACACTAGATGAATTGAGAAAATATATTCATCTGACAGAAGATATTGATATTACAAGAGATCGCAGTGCAATTGTAGCAAGTTACATGCCGATTTGATGTTCTATGCTCTTTGAAAAATCATTGTATTGAGTAGAAAAACAAGTAGCGGAGAAGATAAGGACTTACCTTTGGCAAAATGAAAGACGGAGCAGGAGTGGCGGAAAACCAACTTTTGCACTGTCTATTTTTTACATCAAGTCCTTGTATTACCACTTTTTGTAAATCATTGATAATAAACAATAATGCTCCAAGGACTTGCGTCCAGAGCGTTTCAGAGACTTTTGCCGAAAAAGTGGTGCAAAATGCTGTTGCTGGTATGGTTGAGTATTGAGAATAGCAGTCTCCTGCTCTCCGCAGAAAAGCCGCAAGTGCCTGCAACTGTAAGCACTATAAAAAGAAAATTGCCAGGGACTTTATAGTCAAGTCCTTGGCAATTAGAAAGTTCTGGTGGAGGTGGCGGGAGTTGAACCCGCGTCCCAACGGGGAGCTGTGAAGATCTCTACATGCTTGTTCCATCTTCAAGTGTTTTTCGTCCTCAGTTTCGCCAATGGACAGGCAATCCCTCAGAACAGGCATTCTTTAATCTCGCCGGAAATCCGAATGCCGGAACTTCCAGCCAGGGTATTAACACGCGCCGCTTATACCTTAGTACCCGATCAGGCACAGCGACGTGGCGGGATTATGCCGCCAGAGCAAACTCTTCGTTCGCAGTTATTGTTTTAACCGGTGATTTACGAGGCCAACGGTCATCCTCGGCATGCAATCAACCCAAGTCCAGCGCCGGTCGAATCCGGAACACCCCCTGAATCATAACATTCTGATACGACGTTTAATATAGTTCATTATGTCTTTTTTTCAATCTTTTTTATGAAAATTTACGTTTTTTTCGTAGCCGGATGTGTTTTTTGACTCTTTATTGCCGGATGATAAGAATTTCCCGCATCTGATAACGCATTTGAAAAAAATTTTCCTTTGATAACAGTAAAGTATTGTTTTTTTACGGACTGTGAAGTATATTTATTCTCAGCAAGTCTTCAATCACAAGTTTTTTAAGGAGTTTTTATTATGTTCAATAGAATTTCTGCTGTTATTCTGTTTATTTGCACTGTTTTTTCAACACTTTCCCATGCCGCCGGAAATAAAAACGTTTCACCTGAACCGGCTCTCGAAAATCCGGATTCATGGACAATGATCGTCGTTCCCGATGTGCAGGGCTACATCAAGCTCCCCCGCAACCACGGCATCCTTGAGATCATGAATGCATGGATCGTCGAAAATATCGAAGCCATGAAGATCCGTCAGGTGCTTTTTACCGGAGACCTCACCAACCGCAACGATCTTTCCCGGGTCTGGCCCGAATACGACCAGCTTATCAGTTCCGAACAGTGGAAAGCCTTTTCACGTGCCGCAGAACGTCTTGACGGTCAAATCCCCTACATTCTCTGCACCGGCAATCACGATCACGGATACCATTCCGCTGAGAACCGCCGGTCTCATTTCAGCACCTTTTTCCCAACTGACCGCAATCCCCTCACCCGCCGTCAACTCATCGCCTGCGACTGGAATGCTTTCGGTATTGCAACTTTGGAAAATGCCGCTTATGAATTTACCGCCCCTCACCCGGACAACCGCAAATTCCTCATCATTTCTCTGCAATTCGCTCCTACCGATAAAAATCTTGAATGGGCGAAAAAACTTGCCGCAGAACCCAGATTCAAAAACCACTTCGGAATTGTTTTGACCCACTCTTATCTTGACCGTCATGGCAAACGCATCGAAAAAGAAAACTACGGCATAAATAAACAGGGCGGCAATGCCGGAGAAGCTATTTTTCAGAAACTGGTCTACCCCTCTGCCAATATCCGCATGGTCGTCTGCGGACATATTGCCATACCGGATAAATGGGAAGGCGGGATCTCTTTTTCAATGGACAAAAACTCCGCCGGAAAATCTGTTGCTCAAATGGCTTTCAATACACAGGCGATCGGCGGCGGATGGCATGGTAACGGCGGCGACGGATGGCTCCGGCTGCTCGAATTCATGCCCGACAAAAAAACCATCAAGGCACGAACCTTTTCGCCGTTCTTCTATCTTTCGCCATCCACCCGTCATCTGGCGTGGAAACATGATGAGCTCAGTGAATTTTCATTCACTCTCGAATAGAATTCCGGTAACTTTCCATCGGGCTGAATGCAAATATTTGCGTCAGCCCGATTTTGTTAAAAAACAGATCAACACCAAGTAATACGGATGAAAACTGAAACCGGAGAATTGTAAAACGCACTGTTTTTTGTGATATATCAGTAAAAAAACTTGATTTTTTGCACTTTTAATATATATTATCTAATTCAGCAGCATAGTTTGTAATCCATCTTATTTCAAGGTAAAATATATGTCAGAAAATAAAGAAAATACCACACAGGAAAATATCACTTCAGAACTCCCTCCGCAGGAAAATGAAGCTCAGGAGTGGAAAGATGCTTCCGGCGAAGCGGAAAAAGAGGAAAAAGCTCTTTCCGAAGTGGATAAATTGAAGGCGGAACTTGCCGCCCAGCAGGAAAAATTTGTCTATCTGCAGGCAGAATATCAGAATTTCCGTAAACGTGCCGCAAGAGATATCAGCGATGCCAGAAGTCATGCCATCGCCGATACGCTCACCCCTTTCCTCTCGGTTTCCGATTTTCTTGGCATGGCACAGACCGCCGCTGAAAAAACCGACAATCTTGATGCCATTAAACAGGGTTTGACTATGATCATCGCCCAGTTTGATAAAGCTCTGGAAGAAATGTCCGTGCGGAAATTTTCCAGCATCGGTGAAAAATTCAATCCCGACCTGCACGATGCCGTCGGCAGGGAATCTTCAGATTCTGTTCCCGAAGGTATCATCACCAAAGAGTGGAATTGCGGTTACAAGATCGGCGAAAAACTTCTCCGCCCTGCCCGGGTCATGGTATCTGCCGGTCCGGAAGTGCCGGCGGAAAAGGAAAATCCGGAAAAGGAGTGATCCATCATGGCTGATTATTACGAAACACTCGGCGTAAGCAAGTCCGCTTCTGCTGATGAAATCAAAAAAGCATACCGCAAACTTGCTGTAAAATACCATCCGGATAAAAATCCGGGCAACAAGGAAGCGGAAGAAAAATTCAAAGAGGTTTCCGCCGCTTACGAAACCCTCTGCAATCCCGATAAACGTGCCCAGTACGATCAATTCGGTCACGATGCCTACACCCGCAGCGGCGGCGGTGCAAATGCCGGCGGATTCAATGCCCAGGATATTTTCAGCCAGTTTTTCGGCGGCGGTGGCGGTTTCGGAGGATTTGAAGATCTTTTCGGCGGCGGCAGACGTCACGATCCCAACGCTCCCCAGGCCGGTGAAGATCTCCGTTACGCGTTGGAAATCGATTTTGAAGATGCCATGTATGGCGTGGATAAAAAAATCAATGTTTCCCGTTACGAAAATTGTGATGAGTGCCACGGTTCCGGTTGTGCTTCGGGCTCCGGGAAAAAACGTTGTACCCGTTGCGGCGGAAGCGGTACGCTCAATATTTCCCAGGGATTTTTCAGTGTCCGCCAGCCCTGCCCGACTTGTTCCGGAACCGGGGAAATCATCGAAAAACCCTGCCCGAAGTGTCACGGTCAGAGCCGGATCAAGGTCACTGCACCGCTGCAGTTCCATATTCCTGCCGGTGTGGATACCAATTCCCAGATCCGACTTTCCGGCAAAGGCAATGCCGGTTTGCGCGGCGGACCGGCAGGTGATCTTTATGTGATAATCCGTGTCCGCAGCAGCAATGTGTTTGAAAGAGAAGGTACGGATCTGCTCTGTGAAGTGCCGATACCATTTGCCGTCGCCGCAGCCGGTGGTGAAGTCGATGTGCCGACGATTTCCGGAAAGGCAAAAATCCGGGTTCCTGCCGGTACTCAAAGCGATACTATTTTGCGGCTCAAGGGCAAAGGAGCCCCCTCGCTCCGGGGTGGCGGCAGAGGTGATCTGCATATCCGGATCATCGTTGAAACCCCGGCAGATCTTTCAGCTGAACAGTTGGAACTGCTGAAAAAATTCAACGAATCCCTGACCGGAAAAAATAATAAACGTCAGCAGGAATTTGCCAAACGGGCAAAGAATTTCCTGCAGGGAGAATAAGCACTTATGCCCAGAAAAGACCCCAAAGATCCGGTGCTGGCGACCAACCGCAAAGCGTTCCACGATTACAATGTGCTGGAACGCTTTGAGGCGGGTATCCAATTGGTCGGTACTGAAGTAAAAAGCTGCCGGGACCGGGCGATCCAGCTGCAGGAGGGGTTTATCAAGATCGAAAAAAATCAGGCGTTTCTCTACAATGTGCATATCGCCGGATACGATTTCGGCAACCGCTTCAACCACAATACCAGACAGACCCGCCGTCTGCTGCTGCACAAAAAAGAGATCCTTAAACTCGGTCAGTGGCTCAGCACCAAAGGCGGCACATTGATCCCTTTGAAGTTCTACCTTTCCAAAGGTCTGGTAAAAGTGGAAATCGCTTACTGTCAGGGAAAAACCCATGCCGATCAGCGGGAAACGCTGAAAAAACGGGAAACGGAACGGGAATTGCAGAGATTTGTCCGCAAGTAGACCTTTCCGTAAAAAATCACAAAATATATCATGGCTGAAAAACCGGCAAAAAAAGCAAAAGTCACTCTGCGTTCTCTCGCAGCAGAGCTGGGAATTTCCCCGGCGACGGTCATGCGCGCTTTGAATAATCACCCCAACGTGACTCAGGGCATCCGCAGAAAAGTGGTCACTCTGGCTATGAAACGCAACTATCAATTGCCGGAGCATCACGCAAAACATGTGGCCATCGTCATTTCGCCTGCCTCTTTAGAGGGCTATACTGCTCAGATTCTGGACGCACTTTCCAGTGAATTGAATTCCCGGAATATAGGTTTTGAAATCATTCCAAGCAGCAATATAAATTCTTTGCACGAACACAGCTGTTCCGGAGTAATCTCCACCATCTGGGAGTCCGGACTGGAAAAATTCTGGCCCACAGAACACAGTCTGCCGCTGGTGGTGCTGAATGCAGTCCCGAATTTCCGGGAAGGTATTTATCAGGTTTGCAGCGATGAAAAACAGGGCATAAATATGGCGATGGAATACCTCTTTGCCAAAGGTAAAAGAAAAATTGCCCTGGTGTCGACTCCGTTGAAAAAAAATCACGTCGCCTGTGAAAGAGTTGATGAATTTCACACATTCTGCCGGAAACATCAGCTTACGGAATGTTTTCACGAAGAACATACCGTAGACAATCCTTTGGAAAAAATTGCCGGAACTATCGCATCGCGTCACCCGGAAGCTGTCTTTGTCGCCTGTGAAACCTACGGTTTTGCCATGCTGCATTATCTGCAGGAGGCGGGGGTCGATATTCCCCGGGAAATGTCGATCCTCTCTCTGGAAATGTCGCCCTACTCCGCTTTCGCCTCACCGCCGCTGACAACAATTTGTCAGAATTTTCAAATGCTCGCTTTTCATGCTGTAGAAACCCTTATACAGCGTATCCGCAAGCAGGCATGTAAACAGCAAATCACAGTACCTTATATTTTCAAAGAAAGAAAAAGCGTTTGAATTTTGTTTCAAATGTTTCAAAGCATTTCCTCTGAATAAAGTGGAAAAAATAATTCTTCCGGGCTATATTTATAGCACAGGAAAAACTTTTCCACAAAAAAACGATTACCATAGGAGGTGCTGTATGATGATTTGCAACCATAAATTTTCCAGTTGTTTCCTGAATGTCAGAAAATCCCGTTTCACACTCATTGAGCTGTTGGTGGTAATAGCGATTATCGCCATTCTGGCGGCAATACTGCTTCCGGCACTGAACTCCGCCCGTGAAAGAGGCAGAAGTGCCGCCTGCCTCAACAACCTCAAGCAACTGAGTACAGCCAACAGTTCATACGCGGATGATTTCGATGATTATTTTATTACTGCCAATTACAGAAATACCATCTGGATAAATATCGTCGGTCCCACTCTGCAGTATATCAACAGTTATCAGGTGGCACAGTGTCCTTCGGAAGCAGAACTGAAATCATTTTACGATAACGGCAACAAGACCTGGGAGGCATCAAACTACCGTTACAACACTCTGCTCGGCAACAGTTACGATGTGACCAACAGCGGTTATCAGATCCCCAAACGCGGTCAATTTTCCCATCTGAGCCGTCTGACGGTTTTCGCTGACGGTAAAGTGGCAAGTACCCGTTCCGGAATGCTTTTCTGGTCACTGCTCAATGCGGATGAATATATTGCCGGCGGTTTCATTAAAAATAACAAGAGCTACGGCTTGCGGCTGGTGGATTTCACCAGTCCGACTCTCGACCTGCATGCCCGCCACAATAACAGTTGCGGACTTGCTTTAGGTGACGGTCATGCGATCATGAGAAATGCTGTGGCAGATGTCAGCTGGAACGGTACTCCGGCAGTTTATCCGTGGCAATAATAATTTGAAAAATATAAATCAGGGAGAAAAACAAGATGTTCAATTTCAAAAAAATATTTCTTGCCGCCTTTGTACCTGCGGCGTTATTTGCCCAGGGAAATATTTACAAATTTGATAAAAAGGATAATTACACCGCCGTTTACAGCGGATACGACCTGCTTATCGCGGCTACTGCCAAAGGAAATTACACTATAAGTTCATTTCAGTACAAACATAAGCCCCATTTGTATTTTGCCGGATTGTCTGTTTACGAAAAAGGAGTGAAAAAGTCCTGCAGTGAAAGCTCAACTCCTGCAGGTAAATGCACCGAATTGCTTGCCGAAGCCAAAGACGGCAAAACTGTGTGGAAAGTAAAATACCAGTGGCGTAATATGGATGTGGTGAGAACTATCGAAACCGGTGATTTCCCCGGCTTCAAACTCACCTACGATATCGAAGTGACCAAAGATTTTCAACCTGACCGGGTCTATTTGAGTTTCCGGCTGCCCCAGAATAATCTCTACACCCGCACCGGATATTTCAAAAACGGTGTCATCCAGTTCCGCCCGGTAAAGAAGTCGGAGTGGTTCGGTATCCAGCGGAGCAGTAATTTCCCCTGCATATCTTTTTCCGGCGATACGGTAAAAGAAGCGGTGATGATCATGGCCGGAGATATGAAAAGCTGGAATAGGCTCCCCAAAAACCTGCTCTATGCCACTACTTCCAAATGTTACTGGACCGTTGAATTCATGTATAATTTAGGCAAGGAATTGAAAAAAGGTGAAAAATACACCGTTTCCGCCTATGTGATCCCGGCAAAAAGCAACAGTATTGCCGCTGATATGCAGGAAAATTTCCTCAAACTCAAAGAGCGTATCCAATAAGGTCTTCCGACGATGAAAAAATTGATCTGTCTACTGGCTTTGGCAATTTGCGGCACCGCACTTTTTGCCAGAGGTGTAACTGAAATGCACCTTTTTCCCGCCGATTTTCAGCGGGGAAACTATCCTTTGACGGAAAATTATCCATACCGGATAATCGTCAAATTCAAGGGTGAAGCGTGGAAATTGCAGAAAAATCAGGCAAAATTCATCTTTGAACTGCCCTCATACATCTCACTTATCCGTGCCTGTACCAAATTGGTTCCACAAGTGAATATTCCCTTTACCACCGAAAAAATTTCCGGAAACAATGGGGAAATCACCCGTTACACACTTTCTATTCCTTACAACAAACTCAATATTTCGCCCAAAAGTTACATCTGGCGGAGCGGATTTGATCTTTACATCGAAGCCGGAAAAGGAAGTGCCGGAAAAAATTGGACCATGCCTCTTTACTTCGATGTGAACGGGGAAAAATTGTGTAACCGCTCCATTTATTTATCCATCCTGCCGGAAATTCCGGCAAAACGGCAGGCTCTTAAAAAATTCCGTTTCAGTATCAAAGAACTCCCCAGTGCCGGAAATCCCGATGAATCACTGCTCAAAAGACAGCTGGAAATGTGGAAATCTTTTTCCGGGAAACAATATATGTCCTGGGGCTGGGAACAGTATCTCTATCCTGAAAAGAGCCGCAAACTGCTCAATGAATATGCGGAATTTTTCTTCTACTCCCATGCATCGGATCACTCGACCATGATATTGCAGAATTCCGGAACTGATGATCTGGGATTTTATGTGGCAAATAAAGTCACCCGTCCCTGGGTACCGCTTTACCACGATGCCAGAGGTAAAGTCAATCCCGGAGCGATCTGCCCGCAATATCTGATGGAAGACCCGGAAGGATTGTTTTACGGCGACTATTTACGCCGGGCAATTGAAAAAAGTAAAAAATATTCACCCGGCATCAATAGTTTTGTGATCGATTATGAACCGATTGCCGCCGGCGGGACATGTCCGGAATGTATGAAAGACTTTGCCCGTTTTGCCAAATTGAAAAACGTTCCCGCCCGCAAAGATATTCAGCCGGGAAAACCGCTCAACCGCAGCTGGCAGCTTTATAAGATCCATCAGAATAAAATCATTATGACAAAAATCGCCGATGGAGTGAAAAAGCATTTTCCGGATATGAAGTTCTCCTTCTGTTCCACTGAATTGCGTCCATCCAAAGATGTGGTCAATACCTGGGATGCCGTCGACGTCGGAGCAATGGAAAAGAAAACTGATTTTTACAGTTTTATGATCTACTCTACCGGCTTAACCTACTACGATCATCTTGCTTATGCCGCAAAAACACTGACCACTGCCGAAAGTTTCCCGTGGATCGACCCGTCGGAAGAGATTGAACGCTTCTTTTCCCGTTACACTCCGGAAAAAGTTCAACAGAATATCGTCGCTTCGATCGCTCTGAATGCCCGGGGATTGATGATCTACCCCACTGACACTCTTGACGGCAGATATATGACCATGTTTGCCAAAACCTGTGATATTCTCGCCGGTGTGGAAGATATTTATTACGGCGATAATCTTTCCGCCGAAGTAAAATGCGGGGTGTTGAATACCGCAAAAATCAAGATCCTCGACGAAAAAGGCAATCTTAAAATAACCGAATATCCTGATTTGAATAGTCAGGTAAAAACTCATCTTCACCGGAAAAATGATGTTTATCTGCTCTCCATTCTGAATTACGCCGATGATAAAGCGGTCTGTGAAATCGCCATTCCCGGTTATCAGGAAGGCAAAACGACCGCTACCGACCTTATAAATCAGAAAAATTATCCTGACCTGACAACGGAAAATATCCGCAGCGGCTTTGCGGTGGAAGTTCCCGCCGGTGGTTGTGCAGTGATCAAACTCGGAGGCAAAGCTGAAACTTTTCCGGCGATCTTGCAGACTGAACTCCGCCAAACCGGTAAAAAAGCCGCTGAATCAGGAAAAACCATTCCGGTTACCACCATCAATCGCGGCAATGCAGCGATCCAGTGGCGGATATTTAAAAAGCATGTGATGCTCACGCTGATTCACGGCGAAAACTACATCACCGTCAATCCCGGTCATAACGGCAGGATCGAAGAGTGGGCAGTCGGTGAAAACATTCCCACCGGCAGACCATCCGGCACTCTCGGAGAAGTGATCTTTTACGATCCGGCACAGAGCGAAAAACGGGAATATTCCATCGAAAAAATCGATATTGATGGAACTGAACCGTCAATCACCCTCAAATCTGCCGTCAAAGCCGATACCAATGCCGGTGGTTCAGGCAATCCGCTTGCCGGATTGATTATGGAAAAACGTATTTCTCTCAATCTTGACGGCTCTATCGTAATCACCGATACATTCATCAATCCGACTGCTAAAGATATGCCCTTGGGATTCCGGATCAAACATCTGCCATTCAGTGCATGGAAATCCGGAACTCCTCTGGA
Source organism: Victivallaceae bacterium (assembly GCA_045644425.1). Taxonomy (GTDB): domain Bacteria; phylum Verrucomicrobiota; class Lentisphaeria; order Victivallales; family Victivallaceae; genus UBA1784. The sequence continues at coordinate 118,512 of JAZRGW010000023.1, forward strand.
AATCAAACTCGGCAGCAAAACTCTCGATCCGGGCGTCTATCTCAAAAAAGGAGCTTCTCTCAACTGGTATGCCGCTAATGGAGCAGGAGAACTTGCCGGAGAACCGCGCTTTTCACTCAAAGCCGGTTCCAACAGTTACAAATTTGATTTCCCTCAAGCTTCCGGATTATATTTCTGGCGTAATCAGATCTGTCACACTGCGGAAGCTCTTTATGCTCCGGTGATACTCAAGCCGGGTAAAAAATATCAGATAACAGAAAAAATCTCTTTCGGTAAATAAAAAATATTTTACGGGTAAGAAACCTTTTCAAAAAGTTTTCTTACCCGCATTTCGTTTCTCAAAAACTTCCGGGAGCCATATTCATCTGGCGACGATCAAGGCTCCGTCGTGGGCATTGAGGATCAATTCACGGGAAATTGCACCCAGCGGGTGAAGCAATTCCATTACGCCGTTTTCAAAACCCAGTTCGGCAAGGTCATAACGGCGGGTCTCTTCCGAATCATTGAAGATTGCCGCCGCCGGTTTACCATCCAGCGTACCGGTGAAAACCTGTGCCCAGGTATCCGGAACCCATTTTCCCGGGCGGACATTACGCATACGGTATTTTGCCGATCTTTCCAGAAGTGCCATCCTTTCCGGAGAAATCGTACCCAGATTGTCACTGGTGATGCACACACCCGTAAGTATACCGGTCAAAATCGACATGCGTGCCTCACCCAATGTATAAAACGCATTATCCGCACGTGCCATCATCGTATCCGGATCGGCACGGAAATAACGGTCATACATGAACCAATTTGCCAGAGTGCTGTGATGGGAATTGACCATACAGGGGGCTCCGGGATTACTGTCGCAATTCACCAGTTCCGGATAAGGACAACGCCAGTAACGCGAAGTATCCGGTCCGATACGGCAGGAGTCAACAAATCCCAGACACGCCATAAATGGCGGGCAGCAGCCGAGCAGAAATGAATCCGGAACCGCTTCCCGGATCGCTTTCAACCCCATCCGGAATGCTTCCAGCGGAGTTACCGACGGATCAGAATATTTTCCTTCCGGCATGCAGAAACCGAGTCCATCCATCTTGAAGTAATCATATCCCCATGAATGCAGAGTCCGGAAAACATATTTGAGATGTTCACGCACTTCCGGTATCGTTGAATCCAGACAACACCAGAGGTGATCCGGTTCCGGAGACCAGCCTTTCATTGCCAAAGCATTACCGTCGGCATCTTTAACGAACCACTCCGGATGGTTCCGGAATGTTTCACTGGCTGTTGACGCCAGAAACGGCATCAGCCAGATCCCCGGAATCATATCCGCCGCCATGATCTTTGCCGCAACCTCTTTCATCGGAGATTTCCACCGGTTGTTGCATTTGAGCCAATCACCCTGAAACGGCTGATAACCATCATCTATCTGCACCACCTGCGGGGCAAAAGGACTATCCTTGTGAGCTTTTGCCAATGCTTCAAGATTTTCGTTGAAATCATTTTCGGTCACATTGGCATAATAATAGTACCATGAACAATATCCGGTCAGATTTTTTTCTGCAGCGATGGGAGATACTCCCATTTTTTTCGCAGTCGTTTCAGCATACCGGATCATCAGTTCCCGCCAATCATCACCGGTGAGGACCACCACCTCTTCCGGAGTCATCCCCTCCTTGATATGGGGCTGGTGCATGATCACTGAATGGAATCTGCCTCTTTTGACCAGTTTGAAGTACGTCATGGAGCGGAACGCCGTGACTGCACCGGCAAGAATGTATTTTTTACTTGCCTCATCACCGACTACGATCAAATCCTGACTCTCATATTCACCCTCAAATCCGGCAGGTGTAAATACACATGAGCCGGATAAAAGCTGAACCATATTATTGCTCGTGCGATACATAAAACCGGCTGACGGCGGCAAATCCAGCAGCAATTCCACACAATAGCCCATTTTGACCGGCTGCCAACTCATCTGCATAATCAAATCCCTTTCTCAACTATATCAAACTTTGAAAATAATATAGCATCAATGCCTGATTTATCAATCTTAAAAGTTCAACAAAATACAACTTCAGACATTTTTATAAACAGCTTTTGGCTGATATAAAAAAGCGGTGCTGCAAACATTGAGTTTTGCAGCACCACCTTCCGGAAAAATTATTCAGATCACTCTTTATCTTCCAGAACTTTCTGACCGGCTTCCCAGATCTGAAGCAATTCGGCGTCGGAAAGTTTTTTGCTGTAGATACGGAAATTATCCACAAGGAAGTTTTTATTATAGTTACTGCCGACTGAAAAACGGTTGCAATGGGCAAATTCAGCATTTGAAAGCGGCAGCTGCAGTTTGAATGATTTGTACGGAGCTCCATCGTAGCTCAGTGAGATATACTCCTTATCCCATGCCACGGAAACCATGTGCCAACCCTGGCAGAGTTTGGTCAGAGCCGGGGGAGTGATGATATGGCGGACATTTTTCCGCACTTTGGAGTGAAGCAGATAGAGTTCCAGCGGCTGACGGCAGGGACAGGCCCCATCTTTACCGCTGGCGGTCTGGATCATGATCAGACCACCGGCATTGCCCAATCCCCACAAACCGACACCTCTGCCGCTTTTCTGGCCGTGCCAGTTGTCACCTTTGAACCAGAGAACAACTGAACCCGGTTTATCAAAATCAAGAGTATCTTTGGTGTAATAAAGAGGACATCCGGCTTTTTCACCAAGACGGATGGCTTTACCGAAAATACCCTCTTCAAAAACTTTGGTTCCGCGGAACTCGGCGGCGGCGGCACGACCGGCAGACTTGACCGCATCGGTGGTGTCATCAAAATCAACGGCAAAATAGAGAGCATCTTCAGCGACTTCTGCGGCGGTAACACAGAAAGCGGAAATGCAAAGCAACGCTGCAAAAATAAAACTTTTTTTCATAATAATCTGATTCCTTTATTATTTCTGAACGAGGAAGAACAAAGCCCCCTCGCTGCCAGCGGTAGCACTGGAGTCAGCATAACTCTGAAGCGTATTGCGGTTCAGAGAGTCAACATGACCATCAAGTTTCAAAATATTAGCACTGTCATTGTGACGGGGATTTATCGACTGATTGGCTTTGGCTGGATAAATATACCCGGGAGAGAAATAGGGATGAGTGATAGCATCCATTTCAGCATCAACCGCATAGGCAATGGTATTATAGTTTTTGAAACTTGCAACTTTGCGGGTGCTTGATTCAAAAGCATAAGTTGTGTCAGCCGCACCATATCCACCGGCAACTGCATAGCTGAAGAAGGGATAAAGATTAGCCAAATCGGTGTCATTCATACGGTCGATTTGGGCCAAGGCGGCTTTTGCCTTGCCTTCCACTGATGCAGGAGAACTCGGACAGCCGAAAATATCAATAGTTCCGGCATATTTAGTCATTGTTCCCGACCAACGCAGAGAATTGGTAGTGACCGTTGGAGACTGACAAAAACCCGGTATGTAATCTTCATTACCCTGCGAATACATGACTACATTAGTTCCAAGTTGTTTCAGATTGTTGATACAGCTTGCAGTACGACCGCGCTCGCGGGCAGAGTTGAGTGCCGGCAGCAGGATCGCTGCCAGAATCGCGATGATCGCGATGACCACGAGGAGTTCGATAAGGGTGAAGCATTGCTTCACCCGCCAGCTGGCGGCAAAATTTTTCTTTTCCATTTTTACTTTTCCTTTCTTTTTTGGTTTTGGAAAGTTTTATTTTCTTAAAACACCGATATCTTTAAGCCAGTAAATCAATTCATCCGCCCACGGGTGGCGGGGATTGCCCAGACCCAATCCGTGACGGCCGCTGTAATAGATGTGGAGCGAAAACGGTACTTTATTCGCTTCCAGAGCATTGACAAAATCCAGTGCGTTGCGTACCGGCACGGATGCGTCGGCAAAGGTGTGCCAGACAAAACACGGCGGCGTATCCTCATTGACAAATTTATATGCCGCCACATCTTCAATTTTAGCATCAGTGCCGCCAATAAGATTATTGCGGGAACCGCAGCACTCACCGTAACGCTGATCCATAGATGTCTGGGCATAGCAGAGGATCGCAAAATCCGGACGGCTGCTCTTTTTATCCACCGGATCTTTGGCATCTTTGATACCGAAATCATTTTTCACCGCCGTCATCGCCGCCAGATGTCCTCCGGCAGATGATCCCATAATGCCGACCAGTTTGGCATTTATATTCCACTTTTTTGCATTGAATCTTGCCAGACGGATGGCACGTTTGGCATCCAGCTGCGGTGCGGGATAGCGGTAGGAACCATTGGACTTCGCTCCGGTACGGTAACGCAGAACCAGACCGGCAATACCGTGCTGATTGAGAAATTTCGCGTAATTGGTTCCCTCATGCCCGTAGGCAAGTCCGCTGTACGCACCACCGGGGCAGATGATCACTGCCGGAGTGCGTTTGCCGGAATTCGGCGGCAGAAAAACTTCCAGCATCGGAATATCCCGGGGTTCTTTCCCTTTGGCAAGTGGAGCATCACCCTCCCAGAGCCGGACTTTTTCCGCCCCGGAAAGGAGCAACGCAACGCAGGCAAAGGTGAAAATAAAAAACTTTTTCATCACTTTTTCAATCCCTCTTTGAATTTTTTCAGTGTTTCAAGCAGGATCATGCCGTTTTTCTCATCCGGTTCGAGATAGCTGCCCTCGGTCCACTCATTCCACGCATTGATAAAGATCGCTTTCGGAGCGTATTCGGCAAGAGCTTCAAGCAATTCGCCGAAACCCTCTGCATCCGGATCCATCACCGGCAAATAGGGATAACCAATAAGCTCATAAACATCGCTCTGGATCGTCCGCGGGGAAGAATCCCATCCGGCAGTCACCACCGGCAGATAGGGTGCAGGCAGGGTTTTGAATGCTTTTTCCGCCAGTTCCAGATAGATGCGGTTGGAATCTTTGAAATCAACTTTCAAATCCTTATCCCAGAGCGGATGGGGAAAAAGGCAGTTGTAACTGGTATAACTGTCAAACCCCGCCCGGGTACTCCACTCGGCAGTGGTACAGGGAGAAGAGGGAGCATTATCCAGATTGTCGTACCATACAGCATTGATATGCAGACCGGGAAGACCGGCAGCTTTCACCTTTTCACGCAGAGAATTCAGCACTTCGGCACAATCTTCCACTCCGCCCATCTGTTTGATGAAACGGTTGGTGGCATAGATGGAAAAATACGGTACTCCATCAAGATACCAGTAGTTTTTATGAGTAAAATATTTTTCAATGAGCATATCCCAGATCTCACCGACATTCTCTTTGGTACTATTCCACCGGTAGAGCATTTTCGGATTGTAAACATCCCTGCCGCAGGGATGGCGGTCAAACCAGTCATGGTTCGCCCACATGATGGCAAATTTGAAATCTTTATCTTTGACCGCAGGCAGAAATCCTTCATCCAACGCCCGCTGCAAATACGGTCCATCATACCAGTACCAGTCAAAAATAAACGCATCCAATCCGTGAGCTTTGGCAGTGTCGATCTTTTTTGCCATCACTGCCGGATCAGCTTCATCCTCATAACCCCATACCGGAATTTTCGGCTGCTGATGACCGGGAAAACGGGAACGGGCAAGCTTCATAAGCTCCCACTCCGTCCACCCTTTGCCGTGATACTCCTCATTTTTGGTATCGGCATGGTAATTGGGGAAATAGTAGGCGGTAATATCCATGATTCTGAAAAAACTCCAACTTTTTGTCATTCTTACACATAATTGTCCGATATATAATTATACTGCAAAAACATCGCATATACCTTAATTGTATTGCAAATTTATAGTACAATTTTGCAAAATCGCCTTTTTTTCAATAAAAAATATAAAAATCAGTTTGCAATACTTTGAGTTCGGTTGTAGAGTAAAAACATTATGGAAGAAATAAAGAAAATAATCCGTTTTAAAAATCTGTGGCCCCAGGGAACTTTTCCGGTGATGGTGCGTGACACCTATCAGGATGAGTTCGCGGCGGCACACTCCCACGACTATATCGAAATAGCTCTGGTGCATAACGGCAGAGGTACTCATTTAAATCATTTTCCAGACGGCAGAGTGATTGCCAATACCATCATCAAAGGCGATCTTTTTGTCATCCTGCCCGGAGAGATCCACTCCTACGCCAACTGCCGGGCATATCAGGTCTACAACCTCTGTATCGGAGTGGAGTTTTTCCATACCCTTTATCCGGAATTGGTTAATCTGAAACATTACAAGCAATTCTTTTCCGGAAACCGTCTGCCAGAGGTCAATCAGCTCCATCTGCTCCCCAGCCGTTTCAGCAGTGCCGAAGATAAACTGCGGCGTCTGGCAACTGCACTGCGGTCAACTGCACCAAGTGCTTTGCTGGCAGTGAAACTCGCTCTGACCGATTTCCTTTTCACCGTATTTGATGATGATTCAGGTAACTGGAAACTGCTGGAAAATGATCTCAATTACCGCCTTTCCCAATCAATTATCCAGATGGAGGCAAATCCGGAAAAGAAGTTCGATCTGAAAACATTTGCCCGTAAAGCGGGAATGAGTGCTTCAGGTTTTTCCCACCAATTCAAAAAAGTTATCGGCGTACCGCCGGGGGATTACTGCCTTTTTCTGAAACTGGATAAAGTTCGCAAGCTGTTGGAAAATAAATCATTGAGTATGACCGAAGTCGCTATCACCTGCGGTTTTACCGACAGCAACTACATGATCCGGGCTTTCAAAAAACGTTTCGGGATCACCCCCGGGAATTACCGTGCCGGATTACTGCAAATCGATAATTGAGAGACACTGAAATTTTGATGCCGCCTGCGGCTTGCTCTCTCTTTGGGAGCAGCACTATGGGATTTTTTGAGAAGCTTTGAAATTTTTATTTGGGGTGCTGCTTCCGGGTCAGTGCCATTCATAAAAAATCAGGCTGCTGCAAAAAAAATATTTTTACAGCAGCCCAGACTTGTTTTCGCATTACCTGATAACGTCAAGCAGTTCAAATTTTTCACTGCCGAGAGTTCCGGAAAATTTGCCTTTCATCCCGGCTTCAGGCAGTTTGAAAGTCAGCGTATAAGCTTTACCGGGAATCAATGCGGGCAGATCAGCCGATCCCAGAGCAATGGAAGGTTTGCCGGGTTGAGTGATTTTCAACGTCACCTTTCTCGCCGGTGCAGATTTGTAAGCAGAAAAGGTCAGATTTGCCTCTTTGTCATTGATTTTCAACTCCATTGCCGTTTCACCGATGATCTCACGCAAATCGGAAATTCCGGGAAAAACCGCAAGTTTGTAACTGTAAGAACCGGCAAGATCCTTATCCAGAGCCAGCTGCGGCATGATCACTTCGATCGTGCGGCAGACTTTACCGCTGAAATTATTGCTGAACCATGAGTAAAAGGTACATTTTTTTCTGTCATCCTTGAAAAGCAGTGCCATTGCCACCTTTTCCGCCGGAGCAGATACGGCGATCCAATTTCTTTCCGGAGCGAAATAGGTATTCGGAGCATGCCAGCCGCCACGGTAAATACCCGTTGCAGGAAAATCGGTCTTATTCCCCAGACCATTGACCGCATCACCGCCGACAGTGGGAATGGCAGCGACCCACTTCACCTCGCCGGATGGCATCATATTCAGCCACGGAGCAGTATATCCTTGCCGGGGATGAGTGCGGAATTTCACATTCACATCGAAATTGACCGCAAAAGCATCTTTTTCAAGCGTCACTTTACGGGTCAATTCAGCTGACAGATTACCGTATTCCGGACAATAAAGGGTGATCGAATCCGGGGTGGATTCTTTCACTGTCATATTGGAAATGATTCCGTCATTGCCGCGCCAGAACTTTTCCTGGAAAAGCACTCCGGAAGCCTGCGGATAAACAATCAGCGGTCCCCGGGTAATCTGCAGAAGTTTTCCACCCCAGAGCAGCGGAATATTGCCATTTTTCAGCGTGATATTCTCAATACCGCCGCTGAGTCCGGGGTAAAGGGAAAGACAGAAAATTTCATTTTCAATAACGCTCCGGTCGGAAGCAAGTGTCAAAACTTCTTCCTTATCCATCCGGACGGAGTGTTTCACCGACGGATGCTCAGATGTGCAGCCTGCCGCAAGAAGCAGCAATGCCAGAAATCCGGTAACTTTTTTCATTTGTCACCCCCGTTTTCAAAACAGCGTTTGACCGGCAGGTGTTTGCCGCGCATATTGAACTTTTCCAGCACCTCCGCCGGACAACCGTCAGTGGCTCCCATGCCGCTGTAAATCTCAAAACGTCTATCCATCACATGTGAAAGATCACGCACCATCATATCTCCGGAGTAACTGTCACGGGCATTAATGGTGATCGCATTGCCCTTGCGGGAAATACCGCATTTGGCAGGATCTTTTTCTTTGAAGTTCAAGAGGATATAGGGTTTATTCTGCGGTATTTTGCCGGAAATCACCACATTGCCGTATTTGCAGAGTTTATTCTGTGCCGCATATTGGAAATATTCCTGGAAGTTTTCCGCCAGAAGCAGGGCATCTTTATCACCGTTTTCCGGCACGACCACGACAAAATCCGGAACTTTTTTCTCATTCAGGAAGGGGAATGAAAGATATTCCGCCGCCGTATTTCTGAACTCGGTGGAATTGTAGGTCAGAGTTACCACAGATTCCGGAACGAATTCCACGTCGCTGTCAGTTTTGACGATTTTGCCGTTCACCTTGATCTCTGCCGGAGCGAAGTTGCGGATCTTGCGGGGAGTGACCGATGCGGTGAAAGCGGAACTGTTTTTGAGTTTGACGGTAAAAACCTCTTTATTCAGATCTTTGACCGAAGAAACTTTCACATCGCCGTCGGGCAGAAAGGAAAATCCGCACACCGCTTCAAAAAGCACCGGAATACGGGAGGGAATTTCAAAATCAAAAAGAGTTTCTTTGCCGTAAACCGACTGCTCAAGCGATCCGGCATCACGCATTTTACGCACGAAAACATACGATTTATCACCGAGCAGATCATTGCTTACTGCAAAGCGGGCAGGCATCGGTTCCTCATAGGGATTACCATAGAAAAGAATGGTGTTTTCACCTCTGCCGTAACGTGCCTGATAGGCGATTTTGCCATCATTGTCGCAAGCGACCGGAACAACGGCCTGCCAGCCGTGACGGATACACTCCAAAAGTTCCGGCATGGCATACTGGGCTGTGGCATTGCCGCTGTAAAGCTGGGCACTGGAGGTCATGCCGTAACGGAATTCGGTGAAAATCGCATAATCCATCATCTTGCCCAGACGGACGAGAAATTCACTCTTTTTCAGTGAACGCCAATCCGGGATCAGCTGCGGGATCATGTAGCCTTTGCCGTGGATAATGGCAGGCAAAGCACCGAAAGTGTAACGCCAGTGCGGCATTTTGTCGTGGAAACCACGCTCAAACGGAGTTTTTTCCATCATGATCACGTCGGCATTCATCGTACCGTTGGCAGCAATAAAAGGACGCTTGTAAGCCGGAAGCGTGGGAGCAAGTTTTTCCCGGATGTATTCAAAAAGCACCGTCTGGGCAACACTGGAGTCGATATAGACTCCTTTTTTATCATAAGCTCTGCCGGGCAGATCGTAATTTTTTACCGCCGGTCCGCGATAGTAGCAGCCGCTGCCGGAACAATCGAAGCTGAATCCGGGCATAGTAAGTTCATCATAGACCAGTTTCAGGTCTTTATAATACTGTTTGGCAAAACTGGTTCCCATCGGGAAAACACGGGCATCCTGATCGTGATAATTTGTCCAGCCGGTTTTATAAATAGCAACCACGCCGCCGTCGGTATCGGAGACAAAGGAGTCGGGATATTTGCTCTGAACCAATCCCCAGTCACAGAAAGTGCCGCTGGCACTGGGATAGAAGGCAAAACCGAACTTTTTACCGTACTTATCGAAGACACCTTTGCGGTTTTTGTGGAAATCTTCCACGGAAAGTTTCCTCCAGTCAAAAGGACCGAATTCGCCGCCGACGATCTGGTTGATGTAGCCCAGACGGAAATTTCTGGCAAGCGGTTTATAGTTCCACAACTCTTTGTGTCCGTAAATATCACCGCTGCGTTTGTAGGGGGCGTATGCCCAATCCCATGCCATATAAAGACGGCGGAAAAATTCATAATTGGGTTTGTAAGTCCATGCACGGTACATGGCGTGAGCATACCAGATATATTTATTATCCTGACCGACGTAGGGAGTCCACTTTTCAGGGAATGAGTCAAACATCGCCTGAATAGCATTGACTTCCCAGCCGAAACGGTTTTCGACTGAACCAATGAGAAAACGGAAAGTGGTTTTGCGTTTCGGACCGAGAGCTGTTCTGCCGGAATAACGGAGATTGGCATTGTCAGATGTGAATTTATCCACTGCGGAACCGAGCCATGAGTATTTGTCATACATCACACTGCCGAGAATGAAACTGCGTTTGGCATCGCCGTAAATGGCAAGAGATACCGGCATTTCAAAGGCTGAAATATTGGCAACGGCACTGCCGCTTTTGAATCCGCCGCGCGACATCGCTTTGCCGGTAACGGGGATCTTACTGAATCCGTCGTAGAAGAAATCTTCTTTGGTGCGGGGTACGGTCAGATTCAGAGCCGGTTCGAGGAAAAGTTCCTTATCCTGAGTATTGGCAATGGTCAATTCAGTGAGGATCAACCGGTTGCGTGCAGAAAATTTCACGCTCACATCCGAGGTACCGGCTTTGAATTTCACCATACCGGTATTATCGGCGAAAAATGCTTCCCCCGGCATGATCGCTTCAAATTTGCCGCTTTTACCGTTGAGAACGGAAATCGAACCATTCAAACGCTGGCCGTCAGGAGTTTCAATGGTATATTTACCATCAGGTTTGAGTTCAGTAAGAGTAACTTCCGGCACGGTGACTGCGGCAGAAAGCAGCAGCGGAATAAGTGCCCCGATCAAAGAAATTTTACGGATCATTTTTATTACCTCCATGGTGTCCATAATTGATTTTTTACATTGAAGTGTCCATTCGGCTTTCTGCCGCCGAGATCTTTTTCGGTGTAAAGCCGGATATTACCGGCGGCTGTGATATAATGGAAACGGTTGCTGTGCCGTTTGGTTCCGGGATTCTGAACCGGCTGCAGCATCGGGATTTTGGCATCGCCGAAAATTATCAACTTTTCCGGATTGATAAAATTGTGCATGGTGGCACGCCGGGTTTTACTGTTGTAAGTGTGCATTCTTTCATTCATCCCGTAACTGGAAACAGAGGTACAGTGCAGCTGGGGAACCAGCGGATCAGGTTTCTCTTTATACATATGAGCATTGCGGTAATCTTCCGGACAGGCGGCAAATTGACGGGTTCCGTAATACGGATCGATCTTGCCGCTCCAGAATGTCCAGAGCGGTTTTTCCTCTGTCCACACCGGAGGCATCACCCCGTAAGTTTCGGCATAATTCTGCATAAGACGCAGGATCTGCCGCAAATTATCCGCACAAAGAGCCTGCTTCGCATCTTTCCGGGGTGCCGCTCCGGTAAAAAGCAGAAACAACAGCAGCAATACCGGCAGACATAACAAAAGTTCTTTACAGCTTTTCATCACATCTCCTTTTTAAGTTGGTTGAATTAAATTATCCGATGAATGCAAAAATATAATATCCGGAAAAATATTTTTCAACAGACGATTACAAAAAATACGGAATTTTACCTATGGCAATAAATAATCCTGAATTGACATACCCTGCTTTTTGTATATCAGAACGGAGATTTACTGACAGAAACGGACAATCTCCGGAAAAAACGTAGGGGCTGCTGCAAATTTTGCAACAGCCCCGCGGCTATAATTTTTAATTCAGCTTACTTGATGATGTCGGCTTTTATTTTATTGACCGCTCTGGAATAATCACCCCAAACCTGATGGCCCATCGAGGGGATCGTCACCAGTTTTTTACGGCTGCCCGGAATATTATTGTACATGGCTCTGGTCGATGAGGGGGCACAAGTGGTATCGGCGTAACCCATAATCACTGTGACATCGGCATTTTTGATGCGGCGGGCAAAATTGGCAGCATCAAAATAGAGCATATTTTTACGGGATAATTCACTCATGGGAGTTTTTTCATCCACATTCGGCCAGCCGCTGTTTCTGCCGGCACGGAAACCATTGAGGTCACAAAGGGCGGTAACGTTGCTGACGACCGCCTTGAATCTGCCGGGAACCAATCCGGCAAGGATGATCCCGAAGCCGCCGCCCTGACTGCTGCCGGAATAGATCAGTTTATTTTTGTCGATCTCCGGCAATGCGGCGACACATTCGATCAGACGGTTGATACCGATGATGGAGTTATACATCTGATTATTTTCCAGATTTTCATAACTTTTGTGCATATAGTGACCTTTGGCAGCGATCTCGATGTAATGCTGTTTGGTACTCTTTGCAGGATCAAGCGGATCATATTTATGCACATTACCGAAAAGTCCGGCAATGCTTCCCTCTGCGGGGATGCTCGAATAATTTGGTCCCGCACCGGGAACCGTGACCATCATCGGAACCGGTTTGCCGCTTTTGGGGATCCGCAGCGTGCCGTAGATCCTGCCGCCGCCGGGAGCAGCGACACTGACTTTGTATGCAGTGGATTTTGCAGTGGAAAATTTATCCAGCTTTTCCATTTTGAAATCCGCTTTGACTGCAGCTTCTTTTTTCAGGGCATTTTCCCAGAATTTATCAAAATCTGCCGGAGCAGGAACGGCGGGAAAGATTTTTTCCACATCAAATCCGGCACCGATCACGGCACCGACCCGTTTTTTGTTGTGGATAAGTGATGCATTCAAACGGAGAAAACCGGGTTTATCAAGGGTTCCGGAAATGGTTGCCTGACCGTTTTTATCCAGAGTCGCCGTTTCGTTTTTGATGATAGTTTTACCGTCATAAGTCAACTTTAAAGTAATCTTGCTTCCGGCAAGAGCTTTGCCGTCATCTTTGGCTGTAACAGTAAAAGTGACTTTTTCACCACTTTTGTAGTGATATGAACCGCGATCGGCTTTTACACTCATTTTCACTGCTCCGAAGAGCAATTGCGACAACATAAGTGCGGCACAGATAAACAGATTTTTCATAGATTTTCCTTTCATATTTTCAAGCCTCTGGATTAAATATACCCCATATCAGCGGAAAATACAATAGTCGAACTGTTACCAATAAAAATTTTTCTCCCGGACTGTTTACAATAATAGAGTGATCCCCCTGCCCTGTTTTCAAAAAAATATGGCAATTTCTGAAAACGGATTGACATAACTATTTTTCAGAAAAAAGTATGCATACACCTTATATCCGGCTTGAAAAAAGATTTTTCCAGACTATATTATGCCTGAATCAGCAGCAAAGTCAACTATTGTAAGCGGAGGTAAAAATGCTTGATGCCAGACTGAAAGAGTTGCGGGAAAAGACCCGTTCTGGGTACTATCATCAATTCCGGACACAGACACTGGATTTTGATGCTCTTTTGAAAAAGTGCGGTCAGCTTTCCACATATCAGAAACAATTTCAGGCATTCAGTTGTTATACATCCATTGAAAAACCGGTGATCATTCCCGGAGAAAAGCTGCAATTCACCCGTACTCTTGGAATCATCATCCCCCGGGTCGAAGACGGATATATACTGGAAAATCTTTCCCCTGATTACGGCATGCTGCTTAAAAACGGCATTGCCGGACGTATCGCCGTTGCGGAAAAAGGGTTGAATGATCCGGCTGCCACCAGCGAGGAAAAAGATTTCCTTTCCGCCGCCATCGGTTCACTCAAAGCGGCTCTTGATCTTGCCCGCCGTTATGCTGAAGCGGCTGAAACTGCCGGTGAAACGGAAATGGCGGCAATTTTACGGAAAGTGCCGGAAAATCCTGCGGAAACTCTGCATGAAGCATTGCAGATGATCGTTTTCTGCAACGCTATGATCCGTTTATCCGGCGGCTGCCATTCCGGATTCGGCAGAGCAGATCAATATCTGCTTGAATATTACCGCCGTGACCTGGCTTCCGGTAAGGAAACTGAAGAATCCGCCCGCGAATTGCTCACTGAATTTTTTATCATGCTCAGCAGAGATTACGACCTCTACAACGGTGTGCAGAAAGGCGACAACGGTCAATCCATGGTTCTCGGCGGCATCCTGCCCGACGGCAGTAACGGTGACAACGAGCTTACCATACTTTTGATGGATATTGCCGCTGATCTGGCGATGATCGAACCGAAAATCAATCTGCGTCTGTCAGATAATACTTCGCAGGAGGTTCTGAAAAGTGCCGTCCGCCTTTCCGGATGCGGTCTTGGATTCCCCCAGTACAGCAACGATGAAGTAGTGATCGACGGTCTGGTAAAATTCGGTTATCCATTGGAAAAAGCCAGAAATTACATTATGGCAGCGTGCTGGGAGTTTGTGATCCCCGGCGGCAGGGATATACCGAACCTTTTTGCCATGAATTTTGCTCTTGCTGCCGACCGGGCGATCCGTGCCGGATTACGGGAAAAAGATGATTTCAACGCCATTTTAAATCGCTTGCCGGGAGTGATGAAAGAACTTTTTGAAGAGGAAAAAGAACGGCGTACCCGCTGGCTGGAATTTGTCTGCAATCCCCTCTTTTCATCATTCTGTACCGATTGCCTTGAAAACCGGCAAGATCTGAATATTTCCGGCGGAACCCACCGCAACTTCGGATGTCACGGTTGTGCTTCAAGTACGGCTGCCGACTCTCTTGTTGCTGTAAAAAAACTGGTGTTTGAAGAAAAAACCATCGCCCCGGAAATGCTGCTGAAAGCTCTGGAAAAGAATTTTGAGGGATTTGAGGATATCCGTCAAAAGCTCAAAGCCTGCGAAGAACGTGTCGGCTGCGACAGTGCTGAAGCTGACGGAATGCTCAAACTGCTCTTTGATACTTTCGCCGATACGCTGGAAAAATCTGTTCCGACCAGATTCGGTGAGAAAGTCCGTCCGGGAACCGGTTCAGCGATGTACTATGTGATTTTGACCAAAGATAAAAATCATCCTGCTTACCTTGCCGCAACTGCTGACGGCAGAAAAGAAGGTGAATATATTTCTTCAAGTCTTTCCCCTGCCCCGGGGGTGAAAGCTGCCGGTATGCTCAGCGTGCTTGAAAGTTACTCAAATATCGACTATTCAAGAGTATGCAACGGCGGACCGATCACCATGGAAGTCGATCCGGTCTACTTCAAAAGCGATGAAGCTCGGGATAAAATGACGGGATTTTTAAAAGCATTCCACCGTTCCGGATGTCAGCAATTACAACTCAATACTCTGGATGCCGATCTGCTCCGCGAGGCACAAGCTCATCCGGAAAACTACCGTGACCTGATCGTGCGGGTCTGGGGCTGGAGCGGATATTTTGTGGAACTGGAAAAGGTCTATCAGGATCAGATCATCAACCGGCAGGCTTTCCGGGGATAACGGAATAAGCAAAATGGATGGAGTAATTTTCGACATAGCCGAATGCAGTATCCATGACGGTCCGGGAATGAGGATAACCGTTTTTTTCAAAGGATGTCCTTTAAGATGCCGCTGGTGTCACTCTCCGGAAGGGCAATCACCGGAAATCGAACTCCTCCATCCGGCAAACCTCGCTCCCCGTCAATGCGGAAAAGTGTGGAGTGCGGAAAAACTTGTTTCCTATTTGAGCAAAAGAGCCAAGCTGCTCGACGGCGGAATAACTTTTTCCGGCGGTGAACCTTTGATGCAAAGTGATTTCCTTCTGGAAGTGCTGGAAAACCTTTCCGGTATCCACACCCTTGTCGACAGTTGCGGCTTTGCCCGGCAGGAAAAATTCCTGAAAGTCGCTTCCAAAGTTTCCATGTTCTTTTTCGGGCTGAAACTTATCAATGATGATGAATCACTATTCTGGACCGGGCAGAAAAGTAACATCGTACTGAAAAATCTGCTCGCTCTCGACCGGGAAACATCTACTCCTTATCATCTGCGTATACCATTTTTGGCCGGTGTCACTGATAGAAAAAGTTACCTTGGGGAACTGGAAAAATTCTGCCGTCAGCTCCACCGGGCTGCAAGTATCGACTTTCTGCCATCCAATCCCGAAGCCGGAGCGAAGTATGCTTCATGCGGCAAAACCTTTTTCCCCGGCTTTGATGTTGAAAAAAAAGCGACCCTGCCCGGCTGGTTCGATCCAGGTTTTCCGGTCAGGGTACTTTCAGCCGGTCAGATAAGCTGACCGGCACGGTTTATTTTCAGCGATCCGTCAGATGGCACGGATTTTCAAATGGGCATTATCCTCGTGGATGATCCGTTTGCCGGTCTTGCGTGCCTCTTCGGCATCGGCGATCGCTTTCTGAATTGCCGGAACAGCATTTTCCAGAAATTCCGCTTCGATTTTCTTACCGGTTTCGGCACAGGCTCTTTCAGGGAAACCCATCACACCGACTTTCACATCGGCACGCTGGCTGGTCTGAATGATCTCCTGCTTGAGGTTAGTGAAAGATTCGCGGAGCTGGAAGCTGTCGGGATCTTTACGGAGACGGGCGGCAACTTCCGGCTCATCCATGACGATTTCATCACGAACAACTTCCGGTGACCAGTGAAGCAGAAGTGAACCCTCGGCATCAGCTGCGTGGTAATCCTCTTCATCGAAAAATTTTGTCCAGGTCGGCGAAAAATCCCAGATCTGGGTCAAAAGGATGAGTGTATCACGCAACGCCGGGTTGAGCCATTTGAGAATACGCAGAGATTCTTTAAGGTGAAGCAAACTTTCACTGCCGCCGTGACCGGGCAGGATGATGATGTTGCGGAAACCCTGCAGCACCAGAGATTCAATGATCTCACCGACAAGGTTGGCAAAGGTATTGGGTTTCACATTGATCGTACCCTGAAGCATGCCGCCGCTGAAAGTGTAGTTGAGTACGGGGGCACAGATACAGCCGAGCTTTTCCGCCAGGGCTTTGGAACAGAATTCCGCATTGCGGATATCGGTATCCAGCGGCAGATGGAACCCATGCTGCTCGCAAAGAGCATAAGGCAGAATAATGGTCTGATTGGTTTTGAGGTACTCCTGCAATTCACGGACAGTGAAATCCTGCATACGGTAATGTTTCATAATAAAATTCTCCGGTTTGACCTATTTTTACATATCAATTCAGAATATGATGATCTTGAAACCTAATATACCGCTGAAAGCCGGTTATGTCAAGGCAGATCCGGCATAAAACCGCCATTTCGGAAAAATGTTTCTTTTTATGGAATTCTTTTTATTTTTTATCTTGCAATCCATCGTATGGTGTATTATATTTTAATGACAAGGTAATGCAAGTAAATAAGGAGATAAAGTTTTGATCCACAATCCACCTGAAAAAGACCGGGAACCATCTGCGAAAATCAAGATCCCGGGTGTGAATATCTTTATTTGTGTGGTCATGCTTCTGGCGGCGTTGGCAATGATTTCACACTCTCCGCAGGATTGGAATATTCTCAATGGCGGCATATCTGCCCTGGTTCGCAACTGGATAGGACCGCTGGGGGCAAGATTCAGCCATATACTGCTGCTTTCATGCGGTATTTCTGCATATTTATTTGTCCTTATGCTGTTGATGCGTTCCATCCGGGTACTTCTCCCCGGTGCCGGAAGTTTCCGTACTTTCATCACCGGATTTTCCATGATCATGATCGGTACCATGCTTTTGCTTGCCATTTCCCCGGAATCATTTTCCGTGATCACCCACAACCTCGGTATCGGTCACAGCAGCGAACCGGCGAAAGCTCTTTCCGGCGGATTGATCGGTCAGTTTTTTGCAGCACCGGGTATCGGAGAAAATATCCCACCGGGATGTTTACGCGGACTTATCGGAGCGATCGGAACGATGATCGTGGCATGGATAATCGTCACCATCGGCGGCGTGATTGTCTACGTTTCCGACTGGCACGATATTTTGAAGAAATATGTTTTTCCTGCCGGTGCCGCTGCGGCAGATGACGCATCGGATTTGCTTTCCGGTTGGCGGAAACGGATGGCGGAAAGAAAAGCTCTCAGAGAAGAAGAAACGGAATACCCCGATGATGATGATACCGGTGATGATGAAAAAGACTTGATCGATATCGCAGAAGAGAAATCCATTCCTGCAAAAAACGGTAAAATTTCCCGCCTTACCGCCCTGCTCAATGCTCAGGAAAATGACGAAGATGCTCCGGAAGAGTTCCCCGCCGCTGATGAAGATAATACCGGCGACGGAGAAACTGCCGATATTTTTTCTGCCGGAAATAAAGGTTTTTCCATGCGGAATATACCTGTTAAAAATGTTTCTGCAGCTGCAAATATGACCGCTGATCCATCAACTCCGGTAATGATGGGAACTCCCGAAGTCGGTCAGAAAGTTGTTCAACAGGGCGAAAATATACGGGGATGCCGCGGAGAATTTGTGCTGCCGCTGGTATCCATGCTCGCACAGGGAACCAATGTTGTCGGTGAAAATTCCGATGCCATCGAACTTGCAAAATGCAAAATCCAGCAGACTCTGGAAAATTTCGCCATTCCCGGCAGAGTTTCCGGTCACGTTTCCGGCCCGCGTGTCACCCGTTATGAAATCACCCTCGAACCGGGAGTTAATGTCAAAAAAGTTGAACAGATCCAGGATAATATCCGCATGGATCTGGCTGCCCAGAGTATCCGTGTACTTGCCCCCATCCCCGGCAGATCGGTCGTCGGTATCGAAGTATCAAACAGCAAACCTGAAGCCGTTTTTATGCGGTCGATCATGGAAAGCAGCGAGTGGGAAAATACCAAAGCGGAAATACCTCTGGCTCTGGGCAAAAACGTTTCCGGCAAGCCGATCATCCTCGACCTTGCCAAAGCTCCCCACATGCTGGTTGCCGGTGCCACCGGTACCGGTAAAAGTGTTTGTTCAAACTCGCTGATCATCAGTTTGCTTTTCAAATTCAGCCCGGAAGAGTTGCGATTGATCATGGTTGACCCGAAAATTGTGGAATTCGATGCTTACAAAAGGCTGCCGCATCTGCTCACCCCGATCATCAACGATTCATCCAAAGTCCCCATTGCCCTGCGCTGGGCTGCCAATGAGATGGATAGACGCTACCATGTACTTGCCAAAGTCGGAGTAAAAAAACTTTCAGAATTCAATAACCGCCCCAAACCGGTTGAACCTGAATTTGACCATGAGGGAAATCCGATCCCCGAAAAAATGCCGCTGCTGGTGATCATTCTGGATGAGCTTGCCGATCTGATGATGACTGAAGCAAAAAAAGATGTGGAAACCAATATCACCCGTATCGCACAGAAAGGACGTGCTGCCGGTATCCATATTATCGTCGCCACTCAACGCCCCAGTACCAACATCATCACCGGTGTCATCAAAGCCAACTTGCCGACCCGCCTCTGTTTCCAGGTACGCAGTCAGGTAGACAGCCGGGTGGTGCTTGATACCCTCGGTGCAGAAAAACTGCTCGGCATGGGCGATATGCTGGTCATGACCAGTTCCAGCATGGAAATTGAACGTGTTCAGGGTGCTTTTGTTAAAGATGATGACATTAAAAAAGTTGTTGAATTTGTTTCCGATCAGGCTCCCCAGCACTTCAATGATACAGTTCTGGCTGAAAGTACCGAAGAAGATGAGGAAATCGACGAAGATCTGGAAAAAATCGATCCTGAAGATCGTGCTGACATCGCTCCTTTGGTACAGAAATACATGCGTCCGGGTGATGATGACACCATGCGGCGCGCTCTGGAAGTGGTCATCCTTGACCGCAAAGCAAGTACCAGTTACATCCAGCGGCGGTTGAAAATCGGTTACAACCGGGCAGCTGAACTTATTGAACTTATGGAAGATCGCGGTATCGTAGGACCGCCTTCCGGAAGCGGCAATAAACGGGATATTTTGATTTTTGATGGAATTGATATAGGATAATGAGGTAATAACAATGCTTGATTTCGGTACTGATATGGATACCAGAGATGATCTGGCGGAAAATGAAGGTGATCTTTTCAGCGGTACAAACGATTTTGACCGGACTCAAACGGGTTCTGTGCAAACGTCTGTTCCTGAAAAAAAATCAGCTGCTCAAAATCCGCCGCACCGGGTGATCAAACCACCCGTTCTGCCGCAATACAGCCAACCTGAAAAAACTCCGGAATCCGGAAAAATCCAGCCGGTTCTCAAAGGCAGTCCGCATTTCCTCCACCGGAAACGGAAAGCTGAAGAGTTTTCCGATGAAGATAAAATGAAAACTTCACGCATCCTGCAGGCGGCACGCAGTGCTGCCGGTCTTTCTCTGGAAGATGTGGAAAAAGCCACCCAGATTCGCCCTCATCACCTGCGGGCTCTGGAAAATGGTGATTATGACTCTCTCCCACGCCCGGTATATGTACTGGCGTATTTGCGTAAACTCTGCGAATTATACGATGTTCCGGAAGAAGAAGAGGATCTGCTGGTAAAACCATGGCGGCACTTCCCCTGTGAACTGCCGGAAAATCTAACCGCATCTGTTCAGCCGGATACAGAAAATCCGCAGCGGAAAGTTCTCCACCAGATCGAAGTCGCTCTGCTCGCCATCGGCGGTATCATCGTACTTGGCATCGTGGTTCTCATCGTGGTTCTCATCGTTTCATATATAAATAAAAACAACGTGCCGGAATTGACTTTCGACAATTCAAAACTCTTGGAATTACAGGAAAAACCGCAGCTAAAAATTCCGGAATGATCGAAAAAAGATAATTTCTCTTATGAAAGACTTGAAAAAACTGCTTTCATGAGGCATATTATAGAGATGCAAAATTTTGGCCCGGTAGCTCAGTGGATAGAGCAACTGCCTTCTAAGCAGTGGGTCGTGGGTTCGATCCCCGCCCGGGCTACCATTTTTTCTACAAGAGCAACTGGCATCCCCACAAAAAGCAATTCCTGACTTATGCAAATGAATTTGCTCGTCAGGAATTTTTCTTTTTGCAGCTATTTTTTGACATCCTGCGGTGTGCAAAAAATGGGATGCTCTCTGTTTTACGGGTTGCCGTCGCTGCGCTCCGGCTCTTCGTCGGGCAAAGCCCGCCTTGTCGATCCCCGCCCGGGCTACCATTTTAGACACTTATCCGCAAGAGTTTACAACTTTTGCGGATTTTCTGTTATATGTTGTAAAATGTTGCAAAAACATGCTCATCGCAGTAAGAATTACGGCATTTTTACGGCACGATTACGGCAGAACTCAAATGCAGTATGAATAAACGGTTGTTTTCTTACGCTTATGCTTATGCTTGTTTTCAGTTTTATACAGCGTTATTATTTACATTCCATGATCAACTGCTGCAGCTCTTTACGCAGATTATCGTACAATTCCGGTGGAAGTTTGAAATTGCGGCTCTGATTATGCTGCATATTGCGTAATTCAAAATTTTCCAACATCGCATCAAAACGTTTCTGCAATTCGTTTTTTTTCGCTTTATCACTGCATTTTGCCAATTCGGATTTGAACTTCTGAATATAACGCAAATCAGATACTCCGGCTGCTGCAGAAAGAAATTTCAAAGTCGGGATCGGCTGATCTTCTGTTATAAATATGTAACAGCAGTTATTGGCATAATCTTCTTTGCTGGCATGAAAATCCCGGAAAGGATCCCAATATTGAGCCAGATAATAAAGTGCCCACGGTGCAGCACCATCAAAGTCGGATTTTTCCAGGTACCAACCGAAATTCAACCGCACTGCACTGTCAAATCCGCCGGTCAGATTGCAGTAATACATCCGTTTGAGATCATTTTCCCGCCGGTGAAGCAGATTGTGATTTTGAGAGGTCATAGATTGATAACTCATGACCACGGTATCCATATTTTTTATCTTGCGGCGAATATCTTCAAATATACATGAAACGATTCCCGGCACACCAAATTTACGGCAAATTTCAAAAATTATATTGTTGCGAAGCACTCCTTTTTCATCATTCGGTTCGTCAAATCCGTAAATATAAAACTTCTCAAACTGATATTTTTTTGCAGTTTCAGAAACTGCTTTTATCCTTTTTTCCAGAATTTCTTTACGTTCTGCCAGCATTTTTTCATTTCCGGGCTCAATTGATGCTGGTGAAATCAAATGTTCCGCCCCCATCAGGGCACTCCGGCGGATACCGGATTTCTGCATCAGATCCAGCAGTTTTGCACAATAATCCGGATCCAGCGGTCCATTGCGGTATGCAACCTGTATAACAAAATTGAATCCATACTTATTGAGCAGTTTCATTGATTCAGCAAAAGATTTTTCATTTTCCATTCCATTATAGAATTTTGCTCCCGGAGTGCCGATCGCCGGTGCAGCCGGATCAAAGATCACACTGTGAGAGTAAAAGCCCACATTCTTCTCTGCCCGCGGCAGATCAAAAGGCAGCACATCCACACCTATTTTCAAAATGGTGGCTTTTTTATCGGCTGGAACAATAGTCAATTCACCGGTATACCTGCCCGGTTTCTTTCCGGGTTCAGTACGGATCAAAAGTACAATATCCCGGGAACTGCCGGTTTTAACCGACGGAATGAACCGCTCTGCTTCGGCATAATTTTTCAGAAATCCTTTGAATGGTATCCGCAAATCTGTTGCCAGTATATCTGCCTGATGATCGCTGCCCCACGGTGTAATAATGCGGATATCGACAGCCGAAGCCGGAATTTCGGTACCGTCGGCATGTTTCAATGCGGAACAGGTCAGACGGATTGAATTCAAATCACTGCCGGCAAATAATCTCAACCGCAGCGGAGCAACTTCATCTGTCGCCATAGTAAGTTGGAATTCATCTTTACCGGCTGCTGTATCAGCCACAGCCGAGGCAACTACCGGCTCACAGAGAGCCGCAGAGGTAAAGAAACAACCGTAATCAACTTTGGATGCGGGGAACCGGAAATTATGTGCCCGGTAATTTTCCATCATTTTGTTGATGATTGTTTCAAAATCGCGGAAAAATGCAAAATTTGCTCCAAACGCTCCCGCCGGAATTTCTTTGCCGCAACGGGATAATTCCTGCAAAAATGCAGCCGGTATACCCGCTGCCTGCCGGATATTCGCCAATTCTTTTTCAAGAGCCGGATTATCCATTTGCGGCTGAAGTTTTTCCCAGTTTACCGACGCGGCATAAGCTGCAGCATTTTCAGCTGTTTTTTCAAGCACCTTTTCCGGTCGGTCAAAAAGCAGCACCCCCATTGCCTGCGGATTGTAGAAATAAAATCCGGTCGGATTCCATGCAGAAAACTGCTCTTTTTCCACAGCTCCGGGTTGAGTTCTGGCAAAATTTATATTCCAGAAAAGTTCTGATGGCGTGCCACCGGCATCATTTACCGCCACCCACAATTGGCGAAGCGGGATCTGAATTTCCGCACTCCATCCTTTTTCATTTCGGCTCACAGCCGCTTTTACCGGAAATTTTTGCGGCACTTTATTCAAATACTGTGCCCAACTGCCATCCGGATTAACCGTCAGCTGCCAGATATGACGGCGGCTTCCGGTAATATCAAGGTGAAGTTCCACGGTCTCATCGGCAAAGATTTTTCCATCATTTGCAGCTCGCAGAGCTGAAATTATTTTTTCCGGAGCTGTGCTGATACAACGAACTGCAACGATCAGAAAATTTTCATCTTTCCAGAGTTTGAAAAAGGTCTGCCCGGAAGGAAATTCACCGGAAAATTCCGGTTTGCAAATCGTCCGGCGGAAATCCCCTGCCCATTTTTCCTCCGTTTTCTGCCATGCCGGATCACTCAATTTTCCATCAAGTACCGGCTTTTTTTTCTCTGAAACCGGATAAATTATCGCAGAATCAGCAAAACAGCCGGGATCTTTTTCATCCGGCACAGCAAGTTTGAATTCATGTCCGGTAATGCGGTAAGTGCGGTTATAGCCGTAACTATTGAAATAAATCCGCACAAATGCCGCTTCCGGAGGAATTTCTCCGGCAGAAATTTTTTCCGGATTCTCTGCCGGAGTCAATATCTGCTCAAAGCGTATCCACTTTTCCGGTCCCTGATTCCGGAACATCAATGATTTTGAATGATAATCACTGTATTTTATCAATTTTTTGTTTTTATCGTAAAAGTGCCGTCCCAGATTCACTCCGTAACCGCGATCACTTTTACCGTCAGTTTTGAGCCAAACCGACTGGCGGTAACTTTTTTTCGCATCAATAGCCAGAAAATCAGAATAAAAACTCCGGCTGTTATCACTTGGCAGAGCTTTGGTATAATCAACCAGCAGAGCTTTGCGTACCGGCAATTCGACAGGGGCATCGGCAATGATTTCCGTTTTTATCCTCTCTACCGGAGTATAAAAACTCCAATGCACAAATCTGGAAGTAACACCAAGCGGACTCTTTTCAAAAGAACCGTCAAATTCGGGGATGGATATTGAAGCGGTTCCAGATGCGGAACAGATCATGGCAATCACTGAAAAAAATATTTTCTTCATCTCATTTCACCGGTCAATTCGGATAAATCCACACATTCTGTTTATCCACGGTAAAACCGTAATAAGCAATACTTTTCACCTGCCGCTGACGCTCGGTGAATTCCCCGGCACTATCATCTTCCACATGACCATCCAGACAGCCGACATTGGAAACATTGCTGTGGCGGAAGTGGATACTCTGGGCTGTCTTGCTGTTTCCGTAGATTTCCGAAGTTTGAGTTTCTCCGTTACTGCCGTTTACAAATGAATCAACCATTAAAAATTGTGCGGAATAACTTTTTATCCGGGGCATAAGCAGATAAAAACCGCTTTCCTCTTTTGAATAAATTTCACTGTCAAGAATCGTAACTCTGCCGCTGCCGCCGCTGGGAACGGCATAGGTGTAATAGTACCAGTTTGAAGGCTGTGAATCCACCGTCTGCATTGAAGCACAGCGTGCAACGCCGTAAGTTTTATCCATCGGAATATAGTTGAGCGACATCCGGTGATCGGTACTGGTCGGGTGCGGATTGCCGCACATGAAACTGCCCCATTCACGTCCGGCGGCAGCCAATCCGTCGTTGCATACGGTCATAATGTAGCCGTTATTATCATTCTCATACATTTGAAAGCCGGTGATACACTGCTTGATATTGCTGCGGCAGCTGGCGTAACGGGCTCTTTCACGGGCAGAGTTGAGAGCCGGAAGCAATATTGCCGCTAAAATAGCGATAATAGCAATAACTACCAGCAATTCAATGAGCGTGAAGCATGGATTGGAAAAATGTTTTTTACTTGAAAAATTCGTCATATTTGCGGATTCTTTTTTCATTTATTACCTCCTGATTTCAAAACAGTATATCGGGAATCTGATTTGTGGCAATAATATAGGCAAATTTTCTGTCAATTTCAATAGAACAGCTGATTTTTTCAATAAAAAAGTTGTATTATTATATCACATTGACCCAAATGCATACTTTCTCTATTTATTGTTATAAAGTTAAAAACATGCTTGACAAAGTTGTATCATTGTATTACATTAAACTCCGGAAATATATTTTAATAAGGATGAAAATAAAAATGTTTACCAAAACTTCCAATGTCGAAAAATCTCTGCTCAGAGAGATTCTTTCCGGCAGCTATGCTCCGGGAAGCCGTATTCCTTCTCAACATCAGTTGATGCGTAAATATAACGTTTCACGCACGACACTTTTACGAGCTTTGAATAAGCTGACGGCATCCGGTTATCTGCGTGGCGAACGGGGCAGCGGCACTTATGTAAACTCTCTGATCCGGCAGGAAAAATTTCCTTTGCATCTGACCGTGGTGGGAATGCACGGTGAAGATTATCCTTTTGATCAGATATTTTCCGGCATCGGTCCGGTAAATTGGTGTACTGAAAGTGAAGTGCCGCACTATCTGGAAAAACTTTCTGAACCGGGAAATGCAGTTATCTGGCTTCTGCCTCACCCGTCGGCAATGCTGATGATGGATTTTCTGCAAAAACGCGGCGTGCCTCAACTTCTCATCAACCGGGATTACAGTGAATATGAGTATATCATAAGTGATTGCAAAAACTCCATGAGAGAGGGGCTAAAACTGCTTGCTTCCGGAAAAAATGCACCGGCTCTGATCGCTCACCGACCGGGAGATCTGCGCCCTTATTTGAGCAACTACATCATCTCTTTTTATGAAGTTTGTGCAGAAATGGGATTGACGGTTGATGCGGAACTCAACTTCTGCCGCCAATATTCTCCGGCACGCAGTGAATTCCGGGAGATCGGCAAACGCCTTTTCGGCGGCAGAAAACCGGTTCGGGAAATCGCGGTATTGAATTTTGAACTTGTTCTTCCCACTCTGATGAGTGCGGCTGAATACAATATGGAATGCGGCAGAGATTTCCGGCTGATGACAATAGAAAGAGCCCCTGAATGGAAAAATTTGGGGGGTATCATTGCCATTTGCCACGATTATCAGGCTTATTCCCAGAAAGTTTCCGATTGGTTGAAAAATCTGGAAAACCCCGGCGAAAAAGTGCCGTTAGGCTCTCAAATTCCCTGCAAAATACTCATGCTGCCTCAAAACAATATCCGCAGTTAACGAAATTTTTGCCTCATCGCGGGTTTGTGACAAAAAGTCATATTGATTTCTCGCTTGAAATTTCCGGCAAAAGCCAAGCGGTTCGCCGCGAATCTGACGGCGGCGGATCGTTTCAACAGTAACTGCGGACGAGCCGCAATATGGACACTGGTGTTTGGTGCGTTTCACTAAACAATAGGTGCAATTCCGGTCTTTTTCAATTCCGTCTTTCGGTTTTGGGGATTTTTCTGCGTATTCCTGTCACAAACCGACGAAGAACCGATTTTTTATACTTCTGTGCGGCAGCTGTAAAATATTTCAAAAAAATCCACCGTTGCGGATAATTTTCAGCAGCGGTGGATTCTGAAATTCAGCGGAATTACTTTTTCTGCTGTTTGCTCCAGGAATCTTTCAGCGTGACGGTACGGTTGAATACCGGCAATTCGCTCGAAGTATCCGGATCAACGGCGAAGTAGCCGACCCGCTCAAACTGGATGGCGGTACCGGAAGCAAGTTTGGCAGCTTCCGGTTCGATGAATCCTTTGACGACTTTTTTGGATTCCGGATTGAGCTGGGTGAGGAAGTCCTCACCGTCGGCTCCGGGGTTTTCCACGGAAAAGAGCCGGTCGTAAAGACGCACTTCAGCTTCCACAGCATCCGCAGCAGATACCCAGTGGATCGTACCTTTGACTTTTCTGCCGTCAGGTGAATTGCCGCCGCGGGTTTCCGGATCAAAGGTGCAGAGTACTTCAACAACTTCACCATTTTCATCTTTGACTACATCAGTGCAGCGGATAAAGTATCCGTAACGCAAACGCACTTCCGCACCGGGAGCCAGACGGAAGTAACCTTTGGGCGGTTCCAGCATAAAGTCGGCTTTTTCGATATAAATCGTTTTGGAAAAGTTGAGCTTGCGGCTGCCGGCATCGGGATTTTCCGGATTATTCACGGCATCCAGCGGCTCGACACCCTCTTCCGGGAAGTTGGTAATGGTCACTTTCAGAGGATCAAGCACTGCCATATAACGGCTGGCAGAAGCATTGAGTTCTTCACGGATGCAGTGTTCCAGCACGGCAGCATCGGTGGTTCCGTCAAATTTGGTCACACCGACGATTTTGCACATTTTACGGATGGCGGCTGCGGGAACACCCCGGCGGCGCATACCGCAGATCGTGGGCATACGCGGATCATCCCAGTTATCCACATAATTTTCTTTGACCAACTGGAGCAGTTTTCTTTTGCTCATCACCGTATAGGTCAGATTGAGGCGTGAAAACTCGTACTGGTGCGGCGGATTGGGGAAATCAAGATTTTCCAGAACCCAGTCATAAAGCGGACGGTGGATCTCAAATTCCAGTGTGCAAAGCGAATGGGTCACACCCTCAAAGGCATCTTCCAGCGGATGAGCGAAATCGTACATCGGGTAGATGCAGTATTTATCACCGTGACGGAAATGGTGGATACGGCGGATACGGTAAATTACCGGGTCACGCATATTGATATTGGGTGAAGCCATATCGATCTTTGCCCGCAGAACCATCGCACCATCTTCAAATTCACCGGCTTTCATCCGGGCGAAAAGGTCGAGGTTTTCTTCGATGGAACGGCTGCGGCCCGGAGAATCTTTGCCGGGGGTCTGCAAATTGCCTTTGTACTCTTCCCACTCTTCATTGGTCAGAGTGCAGATATATGCTTTGCCGCGTTTGATAAGTTCCACGGCACAATCATACATCCGGTCGAAATAATCACTGGCATAAAGCACTGCCGCCGGTTCAAACCCCAGCCAGCGGACATCGTTGATAATGGATTCAACGTATTCGGTATTCTCTTTGGTTGGATTGGTATCATCCATACGCAGATTGCATTTACCGTTGAACTCCTCTGCCACACCGAAATCCAGACAGAGAGCTTTGGCGTGTCCAATATGGATATAGCCATTGGGTTCAGGCGGAAAACGGGTGACGACCTGACCATTATTTTTGCCGTTTTTTACATCATTGGCGACGATTTCACGGATAAAATCCAAGGGGGCACTTTTTTCAACTGCTTCAGACATCATAAAAATCCTTTCTGAAAAACTCATATCGCAAATCGGTATAATATAACTCTTTTACGGGATTTTTTCAATAGCTTTTTCCGGAACAGACTTGAATTATCAATAAAACAGTTCTATATTCTTAAAAGTTTGATGTTTTTGACCTTGAACTGAAACAAAAAGGATTAAAAAATGAAAAAAATCTTATTGACAATTCTTCTCTCGACAGCAGTATCTGGCTTCCTCTTTACACTTCGTGCAGCGGAAAATTTCACCCGGGATAAGGAATTTGAAAGTTCACAGCTTTCCGGCAAAAACTTCACCCGCATTTCGTCTTTTGCAAAATACGGTCTGGAACTGGTTGATGATGCAAAAGCATTTGACGGCAAAGCAATGGCATTGCGAAAACATCCCAAAGGTCAGGATCTTCACAAGTTCAATGATTTCCAGTTGGGTATTTACTGTGAAGTGACCAAAAAGAACCTCGCTCGCAGAGTCCTCCTCAAAAAAGATCTGCCGCAGGATGAAAATTTTCACTTTTACCGTATCGGCAGGATCACTTTGAGCAAACGGATCTCCTTTTTTTCCCACCGCAGCTGGGCAATGCAACAGAATTTGAATAAATTTTACAATGCTGATGATGCAAAAAAGAATCTGGTCGAAGTCTACGTTTCAGTCAAATTCACCGGTCCGGCGTATGTAAAAAATTCCAAGCAGGAAAATGGCATTTTCATTGACCGGATCGTTTTACTGCATGTGGGATTGCCCACCAGAAAAGCAGCAGACAATCCGCTTCCGGAATCATTGCAGGGGAAAAATATGGTTGATTTATCCTCCGGAGAATTCATCATCCGCAGAGATGTTGCTAAAGGCGGCTTGAAAATGAGTGATGACCCGGAAGCTGCCGGCGGCAAAGCAATGATGCTCGGAGAAAAAGCCGGCAAACCCGATTTTCACAAGAAACCTTTCAGAATGGGCGTTTACAACAATTCCACCAAAAAGAATCTGGTGTATAAACAATTGCAGCCCGGAGAAATCGCCAAAGATGAGAAGTATCACCTCGTTCCGATGGGCAAGACCAAACTTGTGCCGAATATTTTCTTCTGGGGTCACTCCAGCTGGCTGATGCAGCAGAATTTGAATGACATCGCCAAAATCACCGGCGAAAATGTGTGTGAAGTGCTGGTTTCGATCAAGTTCACCGGACCATCGTATGTTCCCGGATCAACAGCAAAAGACGGCGTCTGGATCGACCGGATTCTGTTTGTATACTGAAAAAATAATTAAAAAAAATATTAAAGCACTTGACTTTCATAAAAACAATGCTATTTTTTAGTTTAAAGGGATGTCACGACGGCATCCTGCAAAGACCTAAATAAGGGGATTGAAAAATGAAAAAATTGATGCTTGCCGCTGTTGCAGCCCTGATGGTTTGTGCCATTACCGGTTGCGGTTCCGCACGTACTCCCAGATCAGGTGAACGTAGCAAAAATGTTTACTATCAGACCTTCTTCGGCATCTCTATCGAAAGTGCCGTCTATGGTGATGGATTGATTCTCCGCTGAAAAAACTGATTCGGACGTCCGGTTACACAACCGGTCATGTTTTGGCGAACAACAAATTTAAGGGATGAAAAATGAAAAAACTGATGCTCGCTGCTGTTGCTGCTCTGATGGTTTGTGCTGTTACCGGTTGCGGTTCTGCCCGTACTCCTAAAACCGGCGATCGCAGCAAATATGTCTGGTACAATACCTTCTTCGGTATCTCCATCGAAAGTGCCGTTTACGGCGATGGAATCATCGTTTCTCCGATGAAATAATCAAGCATTTTGCTTTCAAAAGCTGCTGCAAGTTTTTGCAGCAGCTTTTTTTTGTACCGTAATCGGAGTGCCTTCCAAAAAAATATGACGATAAAACCGGTTGATTCTGAAGTTTTTTGCTTAATAAGGAAAAATTTTACAAAAAAAATATTTTTATTTCAAAAAACATTTGAAAAAGAATAAAAGTTGTGATAGAGTATCTGACAGAACCACCCCAAACCTACAGGAGGAAAAAATGAAACTTCAACGAGTTATCCTGGTTATGCTGGCTGCCGCCGGTATGTGTCTTTCTTCAAATGCAAAAGATATTTTTGTATCACTGGCAAAAGGAAAAAACAAAAACGCAGGTACAAAAGAAGCTCCTTACAAAAATCTCTGGAAGGCATTGAGTATTGCCAAAGATGGCGATGTGATCCATGTTGCCGAAGGCAATTACCCGGGCAGAATGAAATGCGGCTGGTTTAAAATGGAAAAACCGGTCTCTATTTTCGGCGGTTATTCTTCAGATTTCACCAAACGTGATCCACTTAAATACAAAACCATGTTTCAGCCGAAAAATGAAAATAACGACAAAAAAGTCGGCACGCAGGGTCTGCTCCACCTCGAATTTGATAAAAATCCGATGAAAGCCCCCAAAGGTTTCAATATCGTTATTGATGGATTGATTTTCGATGATGGTTTTGCCTCCAGTTACCATGCAGTCAAAGGCAAACCTGCTGGTTTCGATACCGGCATGTGGTTGGAAGGTCCGGCGAAAAATAAAGCCGACAAGTTCCCAAGTGCAAACCGTTACTGCATTTCTTCTGCAACAGCATCCCGCGGCGACGGCAATCTCACCATCCGCAACTGCACCTTTGTCAATGGTTCCAACTATGCGGTCAACCTCAACTGGTATAAAGGCAGCATCGCCATTGTCAATAATGTTTTTGTCAATAACCGTATGCTTTCGGTCAATGTCAGCTGTTCCAACGGCAGCGGCAAAATTGATTGGGAATGTGCAAATAACACAATTCTTTTCACCTGGAGCCGTCTCAATGACCTCGCCGATATGGGTTTTGCCATCCGTAACAATGAAAATTGCAATGCCAATATCCACAATAATATTATCGGTCTCAACGTGCTGACCGGCTTTGACAATACCAAAGGCAATCCCAAAAAGAAAACCACCAAACTTGATAACAACATCTTTTTCCTGAACCGGGAATCCGATGTGCAGATGACCATGTCGCCATCGGTTGTTAAAGTGCGTGTTGATTCCTTTGAAGATCTTGAAGAAGTTGACGGAATTGAATCCATTGACGGCAATATCGACCTCAAAGATCCCAAAATTTTTGCAGGCAGGATCAATGCCAAATATCTCAATGCTTTTCTTTCAATGAAATACTCAGAAAAGACCAAACTCGATCCCGGTAAATGCAATGCTCTGCGCAGTGTTCTGGGTCTGCCGCTTCAGGGAACCATCACCACCACCTGTGATATGTACGCCAACCGCTACCCGCAGGAAGATGCATTGAAACTTTTCGGTGCCGTCGCGGAATACGGTGCCCAGATGCCCAAATAATCAAAACTGTCAAAAGGAAATGAAAAATGGGTTTCGATGAAATTGTCAAACAGATAAAAGAGACCGATTACGGTCAAATCCCGGCAGCTTTTAAAGGTGCTGATATCAAAGCTGTTGCCGATCACATCAAAACAGTTGTCATGACCAGCTACTGCTGTTTTGAAGGACGAACCGGAAGCAAAGATTTCTGGCGTTACATTTTGCCGGTGATCGTATTATGCTGCATACCGGTACTCGGTCAATTATTCGCTATCGCCACAATACTGCCGACTCTGGGCATCACCGCCCGCAGACTTCATGACCTCGGTAAATCCGGATGGCTGCAGCTTCTGGCACTGATTCCGGTGATCGGCGGTTTAATCGTATTATTTTTCTGCATCCCCGCAGGAAGTAATGAAGAAAATCAGTATGGTGCTGCAAGTGAAAAATAAAATCAAAAATTTTGCAATCGCCGTAACCGGGTGCATTCTCGCCGGATGCACCTGTTACAGCACTCACGTACCGGGAAGACATATCGACCACGGTCCCAATCCCGGTGGTATAGATAGATTTTTCTGTAATTTGGATTATATCCTTTTCCCTCCGGAACAGGGTTATGTGGTCGCACCTCCTCCGCCGCCGGCTCCGGCAGTAGTCGTTGCCCCGGCAGTAGTAATTCCCGAATACAATTACGGCTGGTGGAAAGAAACATGGGTTCCCCGTTACCATGACTGGTACTGGTATCACGGCACATGGGTCTGGGGCGGCAGAGGACCACGACCGGTTCCTCCGGCATGGGCTCCGGATTTCAAACGGCGTCCAATGCCACCGGCTCCGCCACGCCCGGCACCGCGTCCACGTCCGGCAGTTGTGAATCAGACAACATCCGTTTCCAACACAACTGTTATTATCAACAACAACTATGGTGATCGCGGCGGCAAAAACGGCAATAGACCGGAGAATCATTCCCGTCCGGTGGCAAAACCACCGGTAAAAAGACCAAGTACGGTTCAGAGACCAAGTACAGTTCAGAGACCAAGCACGGTTCAAAGACCGGGAAGAACTTCTGAAACAATCACCATTTCAAGACCTCCAATCAAATAATTTTTAATATCATAAAACTGTTGAAAAACCAAAACCATCAGCATCCGCTGATGGTTTTAATTTTTCTCCCATCTCCGGGTGCCGACATAAAAACTCGCATAATTCATCAAAATATCCTGCAGGATATACTCTGCAATACTTGAATAAACCACGGTTTATTGTATATTATCAAAATAAAATCAAAACAACAAATTACACCGAGGTAGCCAGAAATGCTCAGCGATATTGAAATAGCCAGAAATGCCGGGATCCGCAATATTTCCACCATTGCTGCTGGACTTGGTTTAAAAGATGATGATTACGAACTTTACGGTAAATACAAAGCTAAACTCTCTGCAGTAAAAACTCCCCGCAAAGGCAAACTTATTCTGGTAACTGCCATGACTCCCACCAGACAGGGCGACGGCAAAACCACCATTTCCATCGGTTTGGCAGACGGTTTGCGTAAAATCGGCAGAAACTCCATTCTCGCTCTGCGTGAACCATCTCTCGGCCCGGTATTCGGGATGAAAGGCGGTGCCACCGGCGGCGGATATTCTCAAATTATCCCCATGGAAGATATCAATCTGCACTTTACCGGCGACTTCCATGCCATCACCAGTGCCAATAACCTGCTCTGTGCCATGATCGACAACCATCTGCAGCAGGGAAATATTCTCAATATTGATCCGCGTACGATCACATTCAAGCGTTGTCTTGACATGAATGACCGTGCTTTGCGTCATATCGTTATCGGAATGGGCGGTAAATCCAATGGTATTGTCCGCGAGGATCACTTCTGCATCACCGTTGCCTCCGAAGTTATGGCAATATTCTGTCTGGCAACCACTCTTGAGGATCTTGAAAACCGTCTGGGCAACATCACCGTTGCCCACACTTTCGATAAAAAGGAAGTAAAAGCACGGGATCTGAAAGCTCAAGGTGCGATGACCGTGCTGCTCAAAGAAGCATTCCGCCCCAATCTGGTGCAGACACTCGAAGGAACTCCGGCGATCGTGCATGGCGGGCCATTTGCCAATATCGCCCACGGCTGCAACTCGGTACAGGCAACCGATACTGCTTTGCGGCTTGCGGATTATGTGATCACGGAAGCCGGTTTCGGCAGCGACCTCGGTGCGGAAAAATTCATTGATATAAAATGCCGCAAAGCCGATCTTGCCCCTTCTTGTGCAGTGCTGGTTGCTACGATCAAAGCAATGAAACTCCACGGTGACGGTGATATGACTGCCGGATTTGCCAATGTAAAAAAACATTACCGCAATCTTCACGATCTATTCAAACTCAATACCGTGGTCAATCTTAACCGTTTCGGCACAGATACCGATGCGGAAGTAGCCCTTTTCCGTCAGCTCTGCAGTGAAAACAATATGCCCTGCTCGGTTTCAACCGGATTTGTCAACGGCGGCAGCGGCTGCATAGAACTGGCGGAAAAAGTTGCTCTGGAAGCGGAAAAAAGTTCTCAACCCGATTATCTTTATGATCTTTCCGACTCCATTGAAGAAAAAATCAACAAGATCGCCCGTAAATGTTATGGAGCAGATGGAGCTGTTTTCCCGTCAGCGGTTCTCAAAAAACTTGCTTCACTCGAACCGGAATACAACAATTATCCGGTTTGCATCGCAAAAACCCAGTATTCATTTTCAGATGATCCGAAACTGCTCAATGTGCCGGAAAACTTCAAGATCAACGTGCGTGATATTGAAGTCAAAAGCGGCTGCGGCTTTGTCGTTGCTTACCTCGGCGATATTATCACCATGCCCGGTTTACCAAAAACTCCCAATGCCGAAGCTATAAAATTGGAAAACGGCGAAACGACCGGACTTTTCTGAAAATAATTTGATCTCAGCTGATTTTTTACGGACTTTTAAAGATAAATACGGAAATATCACTTTGGCCCGCAACTCTGTCGGTTGATATATCACACTTTGCAAATGCCGCAGGAAAAATCCCCTGTCTGCTGCACCGCAAAGCCTTGTATCGGCATAGTGACAATAAGACGGATCACGCACACCTGACGGTGTCGAACCACCCCGGCGGGGAGTTTGGTTATTTTTTGTTGACACAAAAAAAAGCAGATTGTTTTCACAATCTGCCGAGCCTGCGGTTTGTACCCATTTTTCATTTAAAAATGAAAATGGCTCCGGCACCTGGGCTCGAACCAGGAACCAAGTGGTTAACAGTTAAATCATATATTGTCGAAAATTGAGCTTGATTTTTCCCAATTCCTGTTTTTTGCGGGACGAATATTTGACGAATAAACCTTTTTGCAGGAAGAATCGCAAAGATTCAGAAAAAAAGAAATCCTACAGGAAGGACAATACATGAAAAAACACGTTGGTAATCGTGAAAAAGGCACAGGAACGATTGAGAAAAAGCGTAATCACTTTTATTTGAAGGTCAGAACTGGTGGCAAAAGTAAAAGTACTTTGCTTCTCGGCAAAGATGACAAGCCGGTTACTACTCGCAAGGAGGCAGAAGCTGCGGCTGCGTTACTGCGTCCTGTTCTCCGCGCTGATCAGAAAGAGGAAATAGCACTGCATATCGCATCTGCCAAAAAGTTGCGTTCACAAAATACTCTGACGATAGAGCAAATTTGGCAATGCTATCTCAAGCAGTACACCCGCCCCGACAGTGGAGACAGTACGCTTGAAAGTTACC